>JBLFWX010000059.1:0-31887 GCA_047611805.1 Gammaproteobacteria bacterium | reverse complement strand
TTTACACTTCATCAACACCAAACGGATGGAAAGCGTCTGTCACTTTGGAGGAACTGGAAATACCTTACCAAGTGCATGCGATAGATCTTAGTAGCCAAACGCAAAAAGAATCTTGGTTTCTCGATCTCAATCCGAACGGTCGCATACCTGTGATCGTTGATACGGACAACGATAATTTCGCCATTTTTGAAACGGGCGCCATCATGGTCTATCTCGCTGAGCAAGCCGGACGGCTATTGCCTACGGATGTGAAAGGTCGCTCTTTAGTTATGCAATGGCTGATGTTTCAAATGGGCGGAATCGGCCCGATGATGGGTCAAGCCAATGTGTTTTATCGCTATATGCCCGAGAAAATTCAGCCCGCGATTGATCGTTATCAAAACGAATCGAGGCGGCTCTTGGAAGTCCTCGATCGACGTCTTGGCGAGAGCGACTGGTTGGCCGGCGACTACTCGATCGCAGATATTGCGAATTGGTGTTGGGTACGTACTTACAAATGGTCTGGTGTGTCGGCTGATGGCTTACCGAACTTGAAACGCTGGCGCGATGCGATGCGTGAACGTCCCGCGTGTCAGCGCGGCGTAGAAGTGCCGCAAGCGCTCGCGAACATGGAAAAAGACCTAGAAGCAGCAGATAAATTCTCGAACAACGCGCGCACCATCTTACAAACTTAGCGAGCGCATCGACGGGGGACGAAAAAATATAGGAGCAGTAGAGTGAGTTTAACGAATCAAGTCCCACGCGGCGTTCTTGCCATGACCGACCGGCTTAGCAGTGCAGAGCTAGTCGCGTTCGTGCAGTATTTAGAGAACAGCGGGTACGATAGCTTTTGGGTACCTGAACTCTTTGGTCGCGAACCAATGAGCAGCGCCGCACATCTACTTGCTCAAACGAAGCAGATCTTAATCGCCAGTGGCATCGCAAACATCTATGCGCGCGATCCGCATGCAATGGTTCAAGCGCGACACACGCTCGCGGAAAATTCCGGCGGACGTTTTGTCTTGGGCCTGGGTGTGTCTAACGTTGGAATAAATGGCTTGCGTGGTCACGGGTGGGTCGCTCCGGCAGCGAAACTCACAACTTATCTGGACGCGATGGGCGAGATTAAACCGGAGGTTCCAGTAAGCAATTTGGGCCCCGTGATTATCGCCGCGCATGGCCCGGTATTGCAGCGGATTAGTGCGGCCCGCTGTGACGGGATCATGACGTATTTGATGTCGCCGGAACATACGGGATATTCGCGTCAGAGAATTGGCTCGACGGCGGAACTCAATGTTGTGGTGCCCTTACTTGCTGAAACTGATCCCAAGATCGCGCGTCAAATTTGTAGGGCTTCACTTAGTTTCTATATGGGGCTCGACTATTACCATCGCGAATGGCGGAAAATAGGTTTCAATGATGATGACTTTTCCAATGGCGGTAGTGATCGCCTTATCGACAAAATCGTCGCTTGGGGTAACGCCGACAATTTGAACGAACGGGTTGCTGCGCATGAAGCGGCGGGTGCTAGCCGGATCATTGTGCTGCCATTCGATACCGCGACCGGCGACCCGCGCAAAAGCGAAACCCTGAACGCTTTAGCGCCGAAACACTAAGCCCATCTTGCGAGGCCACACGAGGTCGAAGTTTTACTCAAGTCCGACACAGTCCTTATATGCAATAAGGCGGCGGTCACAACGAACATCTCGAGTCACGCGAGGGGCTTATAAGCGATCGCCTTGATCTCGATTAACAGGTACGGGTGCGGCAATTGATGCACTGCCACGGTTGTTCTCGCTGGACCGTCGTAATCGAAATACTCGCCGTAGACTTCGTTGTAGCCGCCGAAGTCATTCATGTTGACTAGGAAGCTCGTTATTTCTGCAACGTCGGCGAGGGTGCAATCTAGATCTTTCAAAATGCTTTCGATATTGTCGAGTACCGCGCGTGTTTGCACGGCGATATCGAGCCGGGTGGTGCCCATCTCGTCGACCTCTGCACCAGCGATAGTGTTGTCCGCACGCCGCGAACTAGTTCCCGATACGAATATGAAATCGCCAACTCTTTTAGCATGCGGGTATTTGCCGCGGGGTTTCGCCTTGTCCGCTATTAGTCTGCTCGCTTTTGTCATTCGACTATCCCGAAAATTGCCCGAAAATCGAAGTAATAGCTATTGTGCAATTCGGCCAGTTCTCACCTTCCGACTAATTCGACGGGTCCGCAAGTTGTGCGTTTGGAACCTTCAATTTATCGTTGGTAAGTGAGAGCTTGGCCTTATCGATTGATGCTTTCCCGTGACCTCAGCGCTCGAGCGAGAAGCATTCACTTCTTGGGCCAGATGCAATTGGATCACGTTGATGTTCGATCCGAAGGCTTATTCTTTGTACGGCAACTCGCCAAGGTAATTCATTTTGCCAACCTCTACGCCGTTGTGGCGCAAGATGGCATAGGTGGTCGTCACGTGGAAATACAGATTGGGGACAGCGTGCTGAATTAAGTACTCTTCGCCGGATAGTGATTTGCCCTTCCAGCGTGGTTGCGAGATTCGGCGTTCGGCAGCACTGTCAAAGTCGGCGGCCTTAAACGTCTGCAGATAATCGATAACGCTTTGCAGGCGCGCTTTTATTTCACTGAGGGTCGTCTCTGAATCTTCATGTTTCGGTGCGTCTTCCTCTTTGTCCGCAAGTCGCGCAGCGGCCAGCTTGGCCGTGTCGCAGGCAACCTGTATCTGGCGGATCAGGTTGAACTGATCCGGCGACAGGCGCGCTTGTAACAGCACCTCCATGTCGAACTTCTTCGTTTGTGCATGCGCAGCTGCTTTATCCAGCATGGTGGCGAGGTTGCCGAGCATTTTGCTGAATTGCGAGATGACGATTGGGTAAATCATGTGTTGTCCTTTAAAAGCGGGTATCGAACCCTGGGCGGCTACTATACGCGTTCGGTACCGAACGGATGAAATCGTTTCGGCAATTGAAATTGGGACCCATCAACACCTACAGGCGGGTGTCAGTTTTAGTACCCGTAAACATAAACGTACAGAACTCAGGTTGTGACGGATCCCGAGTAACCGACAGATTCGCGGTGAACGAGAGATGCTTTTTCAACCGGACAGCTGCATCATGCGCCTATGTTTTTTCCACGCGATGGCGTTCACGTAGGCGTGAGCGATGAGTCTGGTCGGGTTTCGATCGATCAACTTACCAAGCTTCGCCGGGATCCATTGGTGGTTGACGAATATGGGCAGTGAATTCCGTTTATCGGTGAATGCCGTGCCGTTACCGGCAGGCGTGTGATTATCGCCACTCGGGATTGAGTGGCTTGGTGCTGGTACGGAGGTCTAGGGTGGGCATCATCAATCGCATTTAAGTCGGCGCACATCGGCGTGCGGCGGTAATAATTCGTCTAAAGGGAGGGGCTACGAAAGCATCCACAAATTGCCTGAGCAAAACTCTAGTTGGTCGACAGCGTGTTTTGCAGCGCGCTGAAAGCCTTGAACGAGAGCCCCACATTCCAATCAACTCGATCTGGACGTCTCCCGCACGTTCGCATGGCTTCACTAGTATCGTCTGAAAGTGAGAACCGACTGTCGTGCGTTTCTTATAGTGGGATCAGGTAGCACAGACTTTCGCGACGTAACGCCGCACGACTCCGAGCTCGCCAACACAGACACTAGATCGGTGGGCATCTTGAAGGGACAATGAACTTCGACCTTCTTTATCACTTCGAACGATACCGGTGTGACTTTCGATCCGTAATAAAGGATTCTCTAGATGGGAAAATATTTAGCGATATTGTTTTTCTGTCCTATCTTTTTCGGTTTATGCGAAAGAACCCGCACAAAATCTCAAAGATCTTGAAGGAAAGGCATCCGCTATTGAGAACTACACGGGCGACGGCAAATGGCTGATCGTGATGATTTGGGCGAGCGACTGTACAGTTTGTAATCAAACTGCGCTGAAGATCGTCGATTTTCACGAGCGGCATAAAGACACCGACGTGTCAGTATTAGGCGTCGCGCTTGACGGTTACGATCAGCGGCCGGCCGTGACGAAATTTATAGATCGAAGTGCTTTGATGTTCCTAAATTTGATCGCTGAGATGCCAGCGTTTGCCCCACGTTACGAAATGAAACTTGGTGAAAGGCTACTGGGTACGCCGACCTATCTGGTGTTCTCACCTGACGGCGAATTGGTGGCGAACAATCCGGGGCCGGTGGAGCCTGCAGCGCTGGAACGTTTTTATTGCCGCCCGAATAGAAAACCAGGATTAGTAGTCGGAATCATTGAAAATTCGCTGCTGGTTTACGAGAACAAATCCCCCCTGTGAGCACGTAACCGCTTCGAACGCGTACTTTGCAAACGCCTAAGATTGGCGCCGCATTTATAGATAGTAATAATGCCTGTGGAGCGGGAACCAGCCGGTAGGCGTAAGTCACCTTGAAATTCGTCGCTCGGAGCTTGAAAGTAACATCGGAACGGGATGCTTCAACGCGATGTTTCGTGAGCATCGTTTGAGAAGAAGAACGCGCCGAACCTTAAGAAATCTAGATTTCCAGTCCCAACGAACAGCGATGCGCGATTCTCGTCGATTAGCGGAGTCGTTGGGTCGTCGATCTCGATGTAACTGGCAGCAACGATTTGCAAATCGAGCCGCCACTGGACGCAGCACCAGAACAGGAAAACACTGTTGCGCTCCCGCCACTGGGGAATAACGGTGCGCCGCCGCCAGTTGGCATCGACACAGAAATATGAAACGAGACAAGAGCGTCGATTTGATCGTCTTCGTCCACTTCCACTTCTAGACCAAGGGCGAGCCCAAGGCGACAGGGCTTAACCTTTCGTCAACGATCTCCTAATGTGCGCCGAACGTAGCTGCCAGCTACATTCCGAACCACGAATGCAGCACCACCACGAATCGTCTCAGCGCATTGTTGATCCCGTCGATGCATCCCAGGCAGGAGTAATACCCATGCAAGCACAGAAGCCAATACCGGATCTTCGGCGCTTTACTAAACCAAGGTAAGGAGAATTCAAAATTCAAATGGTCACCAAACTTGCGGCGATGAGGCTAGTCGCCGGCGCCTTAGCGGCGCCTACAGATAGTAACGCTAGATCGCGGACGGCTGAATTCGAGCACGCCAATATGGTCGCGGTACTTAACGTGATTGATGATGACGTGCAGATTTTAATCCTGGCCGCGACAGAGGTCGGAATCAAAGAACTGAAAATTAAAGGCCCGCATCATAAAGTTCGGCTATCTTCGAAGTTTCGCGACGACGAAGTGGGACAAGCACGACGACGAAGTGGGACAAGCAGACGTCGCGTTCGATACAACGGAACCCAGCCTCGCGGAACTGATGGACGCCTACCCACCACGGAGGTATCGATTCTCGGGCAAGGACGTTGAAGGTACCCGTTTGTTCAACGTCGTGACGTTGTCTTATGAGTTCGCGGATGCGGTTGAGAATGTTTTTCCGGTAGAAGACGACACCGATATCCCGACCAGCGGTTTAGTCGTGAGCTGGACCTTATCGGGCGAGCCAGCGGCCATCAGAGTTGCCGTTGAGAACGAAGAGACTGGCGGGGTTGTAGAGATCGATCTGCCCGGCGATGCAACGGAGTTCGCAGTGCCAGACGGATTTCTAGAACCCGGTACCGAATACGTCGTTGACGTCATCGCGATCGCTCGGAACGGCAATCTCACCGTTCATGACGCGCTGTTCACCACCACTGAGTAGGCTGAAATATGGTGGCCGCATGCGTTCTCGTGTGTGCACAGGAGTGCGGCACTTATGGTCGAACCACCACGGATGGGCGGCGAGATATCCAAGGCCTAGGAAAAGCACGGGACACTGATAAGTTAATCAGTTGCGCCTTAGGCGAATCGAAGGAGTTGAGATAATGCGTCATCTATCGCGTCCGGCGCGTTATGGTTGTCGCAGGCGGAAATTGATCAAGTTTTAGTGCCGACTCGCTCCGTCCTCAATCGCGATGCCAATGAGTTTTTGGTTGGAAAGATGTCCGGCGCGCCTGAACCGATTCACTCATTAGTACCCCCCCCCCCCCCCACTTCTTTGTTCCTCAACGAATTACTGCACGCAGCGATCGCCATTCTTGCGGCCCGCTTGGGCTCATTCGTTAAGCAGGTCCAGAAACTTAAGGGTCTTGTGTTGGGACGGGAATCGTTACTAACCATGGTACACAAAGCGAAACTAAAACAGCGTTTTCGAATGCCAGGTCCTTGACCGACACGCGAGTGCGGGGCAACTTATGTCCCATGAGTGCTTTAGCGACATTACCCCCAGGCCCGTCTCAGCACCCGTTGTTGCAGCTTTTGCGTTACTCGTTTTGGCCGTTGGCCTATCTGGAAGACTGCGCGCGCTCCGGCGAAACATTTACGTTTCGCTTGGCCGGCTTTGGCACCCTGGTACAGTTAACGCGCCCCGAGGATATTCGCGAGGTGTTTCGCGCCGACTCTACGGTACTCCATGCCGGTGAGGGCAACGCGGTATTGTCATCTCTGGTCGGGGATACTTCTGTCCTGGTGTTGGACGAAGATCCGCATGCCCGCCAGCGCCGCATTCTGATGCCGCCGTTGAAAGGTGAACGCATGCAGCATTTCTTCGAGGCCATGCAAAGCGAGGCGCTTGGCACCTGCCAGGCGTGGGCGCAAAGTGGCGAAGTGCGCGCGGATGAGGCAATGTTCTCAATCACTTTACGGGTCGTCTTGCGGGCCGTGCTTGGCGTCGAATCAGGCCCCGATTTCGATGAGTTCGAACTTAGCATGAAACGTCTGCTCGAGACCGGCCGCAATCCTTTGGTACTGATGTTATTCAATGTGTTGCCGCCTCACAAATGGGCTAACTCGCGTTGGGTGCCGTTCTACCGGCTGAAGCGGCGTTTTGATGCGCGTCTGTACGAGCTGATTGCCGCGCGCAGAGCGGCGCCCACCGCCGCACGTACAAGCTGCCTACTCGACGATCTGATTGCCATGCGCGACGACGACGACCAGCAGATGAGTGACGTCGAGATCCGCGATGCGGTGGTCACTATTCTGGCTGCAGGTAACGATACGACTGCATTGTCGTTGGCTTGGGCGCTCGAACAAATCGTTCCGCGCGATGACGTCGTGGCTGCGATCGAAGCCGAATTGTCGCAGGTGTGCGGCGCGCAACTACCGCGTGCGCAACACATCGCCAAACTAACGTATCTCGATGCTGTTGTACGCGAAACTTTACGGGTGCGTAATATTCTGCCGTTTGTGGTGCGGGTCGTTAAACGCGAGATCACGATCGGCGACTTCACTTACCCGCCCGGCGTGGTGCTTTGTCCGTCTATTCATTTACTCCATCGCCGGCCGGACCTCTATCCCGAACCGGAACAATTTCGTCCACAGCGATACTTGGAGCGTAGATTTTTACCGCAAGAGTGGAATCCGTTCGGTGGTGGGAATCGAGCCTGCCTTGGCCAGGCGTTTGCACTGTACGAAATGAAAGTTGTGCTCGCGACTTTATTCAGCGAGTTGAAAATGTCGCGACCAGTCGGGGCGCACTCTAAGCCGGTGCGTCGAGGCATTGCTGTTGGACCGCACGATGGCGTGCGCTTGACGGCGGTCGCGCGCACATGAGCGATGCGATGCCGTTCTGCCCAAAAGAATTTTTTTCTATGGAATGGAAATAGTCGGGCGACAAATTTCCGAGTACGCCACCAGCGCCCCAGATGTCCTAGAGAAATAGTCTGAGACACGAGAAGGTTTCACGAATGTTTGATACTGCGACAACATCGTTTGGTCGCCGTAGCTTCAAGCAATGCAGGTTCGAAACTCGTTCCGCTAGGCGCGCTCACTTGAATGCAAAAGCTGCGCAGATGCAGTAAGTGCTGAACCCCTAGATCGCCAGATTAAGTTCAACCTTCGAATAGCTATGGGAGTACACTGGCTTAACCACTAGGAGAAACTCAGATGAGCAAGGAACAGAAAAGTAACCGGGAAGTCAAAAAGAAGGCGGTTTTGACTCCGAAAGAGAAAAAGGCGGCGAAAAAATCCAAAGACCAATCGAAACCCGCGGGTATTACTGACAGATCTCGTTAATTCGCAAGCTGCAATGTCCTGTCAGCTTCTGAGCTGTAGAAGCTTAGAGCTGATTGGACATTTCAAGATATAGCGTCCGCCGCACCTAACTTCAGGAGGTGCAAATAAAATATCCCATCGTATGGGATTAGACTTACACAAAAACTACGCAGGGCGCGAGGCAGTCACTGATCATCAATTGAAGTAACGAAGGGCAAGGCCCAACCCTGAATTACTTACTGTTGCTCCGTTGTTCTTGAATTTCGAAGTCCATTGCACTTCAAAAAATCGATGTCTCCATAGACTTTAACAATCGTGCGAACACAGTAGTATCGACGGTCATGAGAGAACGGCACTAGCTAAGGATGCAGTGTCGTAATGGAGCGGGTGTTTGATTCGTCCGGTTAGTTTGCACAACTGAACCGCAAAAAACACCCCGCAACAATACCTTAAGGAGGAGGAGGTCATGAGTCTACTTCGCGCACCGCCGTCCTGGCCGCGATGGGATTACTTTTCAGTACTTTTTTATACCGACGCAGGCTGCGATCGCGTTTGGCACGGTCACCTTTGACGACCCTGCGCTTGAGATGGAACTGGCAACGGATCCTTATCAAGAGACCGTCGCCGGCGTGGTTGTTAGCGTAACGTCCGCCGGTCACATTCACCTCGGCGACTGGAATGAAAATGGGAGTTCGGATCTTTATAATCACGCCGATATCACCCAAACGCCAACGTTCGGTCGACCAATCATTCTCTTCGGCTTTGAGGTGGTTAACGAAGCGGGTGATTTAGGCGCGAATAACGTTTTAGTCAGTTCTGCAGGAGGGACGTTCAATGTCGGCGCGCTCGGGTTTTTGATGTATCCGTAAATGGCGCCGGCATCGGGGAAGGCATCACGTCTTTTTCGTGGACCCGACCCGACGGTGAGCTCACTATCGACAATTTACAATTTAGCGTTGTACCGTTGCCGTCTGCATTGTTCCTTTTGGGTTTACTGCGCGTTGGTTTGGTACAGAGTCGGCGCAAACACTTCTAGATCTTCAGTATCTGCTCGCGCAAATGGAGACGTGCTTTTCGCAGGTCGTCATGTGCAGGCGCATTCGTACCTGAGTATGGTTCGCGCAGCTCGTGACTCGCCGCCGCAGCCCATGAGCCGGGTTTAATTTGCCAAGCGTCTAAATATCTAGGTTCAGATCGGCTATAGCGTTGCTTGAATGGGACGGACTTTCGAACGCGCATCAGTATCGTTGTCGTCCTACTCAATTTGACTGGTACGGTTGGTGGGCAGCCGGAGTTAACGCTTGCCATCCGCCACCTAAGGCAAGATGAATGTCGACGAGGTTTTGGGCGACTCTAATGCCAGATACGGCGAGCTGATCTTCAACAATCAACAAATTGCGCTCGGCATCGAGCACATCAAGAAAATCCTCGACGCCTTCGCGGTACCGTAGGCGGGCAAGATTCGCTGCTAAGCGACTCGACCCAACGGCTTCGGAGAGTTGCAGGCGCACCAGTCTTTCATTTCGATATGCGCTGATTGCGGTGTCCACTTCTTCCAAGGCGCGAGTGACGGTGGCTTCGTAGCGCGCAAGATTAGCTGCCGCGTTGCTGTCAGCCTGAGCGATGTTCGCGTAAATGCCCGCGCGATCAAATACATTCCAGGTAATCGACGGACCGAGCGCGAAAAACGGCGCACCGGCATCAATTAATCCAGACAAGGGTGCGGCGCCGGTGCCGACGCTCGCGCCAAATGAAACCGTCGGAAAAAGATCTGCGGTGGCAACGCCGATCCGTGCAGACGTAGCAGCAAGCGCGCGCTCGGCCGCTTCAATATCTGGACGACGACGCATCAGATCGGCGGGACTACCGACGGCGACGAAATCGGGTAATTTTGCCAGCTCGGGCAGGGGCTGCCATGCGCCGACCGTCACGTCGAGCGCGCCCGGGGCTTGTCCTGTTAGCGTTGTTAACCGATTCACCGCGGCCCTAGCGCGTGCGTCAAGTGACGGTATGCGGGCCCGGCTCGTGAGCAATTGGGTGCGCGCGCGCGCGGCATCGAGTTCGGTGGCGGCGCCTTCTTCTAGTAACACGTCGACAAGTTGCAATGTCTGTTCTTGGACGGCAACATTCTGCCGCGCGACATCGAGTCTCAATTGGGATCCGCGTAAATCAACATAGGCCCGCGCCACTGCGGCCAATACAGAAACCATCACACCATTGCGCACGGCCTCGAGTGAGCCAAGTTCCGCAGAAGCGGCTTCGATAGAGCGACGGACTCTGCCGAACAGATCGATTTCCCAGCTTAAGTTGGCCCCGAAAAGGCCGCGGCTAGTGCCTGGTAGTGCGTCGTGTGAATCTGTTATGACAGTTAGTGCGGACGAGTTGCGCCGCTCTTCGAGCGTAGCACCGACGTCTACGCTCGGTCTGCGTTGGGTTGACACGGAGGCGAGAATTGCACGTGCGGCCTCGATATTCGCAGCAGCGATGCGTAGATCGTAATTCGCCGTGACGGCGCTAGACATCAATTCATCCAACGCAGCGTCGTCGATTTGATGCCACCAGGTTTGCGCGGGTTCTTCGGCAACTATCGCCGGGCCGGCGTTCTCCCCGGCCGCCGATGGCCAGTTTGCGATGAGCTCTGCGTTACTCGGAGGTGGGCCGCTATAGTTAGGTCCAACCGCAGCGCAACCAATTAGTGCTCCGATGACAATCGCCAATAAAATAAATCGAAAGTTCATGACGCCGGTTTCGACTTGACGTTTTTGTCGCGACGCGCACTCATCCGGTTCGCCAAGCCTCGACAGACGATGTAGAAGACTGGCGTAAATAATAGCCCAAAAAATGTAACGCCTAGCATGCCCGACGCCACTGCGGTACCGAGCGATTGCCGCATCTCCGCGCCGGCGCCCGTGCCGAGCGCAAGCGGCATGACACCCATAATGAACGCGAAAGACGTCATCAGGATCGGCCGCAAGCGAGTCCGTGCGGCTTTCTCGGCCGCATCGATTATTGATTCGCCGTTGTTTTCGCCTTGGCGCGCAAATTCGACGATTAAAATCGCATTCTTAGCTGCCAAGCCGATTAACACAATAAAACCGATCTGGACCAAAATGTTATTTTCCAGACCGCGCAGCACAATACCGGACAATGATGCGAGCAAGCACATGGGTACGATGAGAATCACGGACAACGGCAGCATCCAGCTTTCGTACAGCGCCGCTAGCACTAAGAATACAAAGACCACCCCGAGCACGAATGCTGACGCAGAGGAATCACCGGATAATTTTTCTTGCAAGGCGAGATCTGTCCACTCGAAACTGATCCCTTCAGGTAAAACTTCGGCGGCGAGTTCTTCCATACGCGTAATCGCTTCGCCATTTGAGAAACCCAGAGCCGCACCGCCTTGAACTTCAATGGCCGGGAATAAGTTATAGCGCGGCACCCGGTAAGGTCCTGTCACGTCACGAAAGCTCGTTACCGAGCCCAAGGGCACCATTGCACCGCGGTCGGATCGGGTGCGCAGCTTCAGAATATCGCCACGATCGTCGCGATAATTTCCTTCAGCCTGCGCGGTTACGCGATACGTGCGGCCAAGGAAATTGAAATCGTTGACATAGGCAGAGCCGAGGTAAATTTCTAATGTACTAAGGATCCGTTCGGCGGGTACTTGTAATTTTTCCGCGCGAGTACGGTCTATGTCCGCATAGATCTTCGGTGTCGCCGTATTGAATGATGTGAAAACGCGTGACAATTTGGGGTCTGCATTAGCGCGTGCGATCAACGCCTGACTGGCAGCTTCTAAAGCGGCCAAGCCGTGACCGCCGCGGTCCTGCACATAAAGCTTCCAGCCGCCCGTCGTACCGATCCCGCGCACCGGTGGCGGCGGAACGACGAAAGCCATGGCTTCCTGTATTCCATTGAGGCGCGTCTGCGCTTCGGCCATGGTGTCCTGCACACTTTTACCCGATTGGACACGATCATGATACGGCTGCAGCGACGCGAATATGGCACCTGCGTTCGGCGCATTTGTTCGGGTTGCGCCGTCCAGACCCGCAAAGCCAGAGGCATGGAGGGTTTCGGGAATGTCCATAATAAGCTCGGTCGCGCGACGCACGACCTCATCGGTACGCGTCACTGATGAGCCTGGCGGCAGCACATAAACCGTAATGATATAACCTTGATCCTGTTGCGGTACGAAGCTCGTCGGGGTGGTTATAAACGTGATCCACGTTAAGCCAAGCAACGCTGCATAGAGGACCAAGGTGATTGTCGCCATGCGCAAAATGCGGTGTGTGAGCGTGCCGTAACTGTGAGTAAATCCGTCGAACCCGCGATTAAAGACGCGCGCGATGATGGTTAAAGGCATCATCAGCGTGGTCGCAAGAAGGTTTCGCTTAGGATTTGCATTGTGCGGTTTCAGTAGTAATGCACCAAGTGCGGGCGACAAAGTGAGCGACACAATGGCAGAGATGACCGTGGCGCTCGCGACTGTTAGTGCAAATTGGCGGTAGAACTGGCCGGAGATCCCGTCAATAAATGCGCTTGGGATGAATACTGCGCTCAAGACCAGCGCGATCGCGACAAGCGCGCCGCCCACTTCGTCCATGGTTTTGTGCGCGGCTTCCTTCGGTGAGAAGCCTTGAGCTAAGTAGCGTTCGATATTTTCAACCACAACGATCGCGTCATCGACAGCGATCCCGACCGACAAAACGAGTCCGAATAAAGTGAGGTTGTTAATTGAGAAACCGAACGTGGCCATCACCGCGAAAGTGCCGATCAACGCAATCGGGATTGCCATGAGGGGGATGATCGTCGCCCGCCACGACTGCAGGAACAATAGAATAACTAAGACGACGAGCACGATGGCTTCGAAAATGGTGACATACACCGCTTTGACCGAATCGCGAATGAATTCCGTCGGGTTGAACGCGACCTCGTAGCCGACGCCGGTCGGAAAGTCTTTTGCTAACTCTTTCACCAAGGCCTTAATTTCGTCAGACGTTTCGAGTGCGTTCGTACCGGGTCGCTGAAACAGCACTACTGGTAGCGCGGATTTGCCGTCCACATAGCCAATCGTTGAATAATCTTGCGCGCCGAGCTCGATTCGCGCGACGTCACGCAACCGAACAACCCGCCCATCGGAGGTGCGCTTGACGACGATTTCGCCAAATTGCTCTGGCTCGATGAAGCGTCCCTGACTCTCAACGGCGAGCTGGAAGGCGCCAGGCTTCGGCACGGGTAGTTGATTCAGCGTGCCGGAGGCAACTTGAACGTTGTTTGCGCGAACCGCACGCACAATCTCAAGTGCTGTTAGATCGAATGACGCAGCGAGTTCGGGATCGATCCAAATACGCATCGAGTAGGCGCGTTCGCCGAAAATATTGACTTGACCCACTCCGTCTAAACGCGACAAGCGGTCGATCAATTGGGTGCGAGCGAAATTCGATAGATACGTCGCGTCACGGGATCCATCAGGTGAAAGGATATGCAGGACTAGGAGTAGATCCGGCGATGTTTTCGCGACGTTAACGCCGAGCCGGCGCACTTCTTCGGGTAACCGTGGTTCGGCGATCGCGACTCGGTTTTGGACTAGTACTTGGGCAATGTCGAGATCGGTGCCGAGATTGAACGTCACATTAACCTGCAAGCGACCATCGCCAGTCGACTCAGATTTGATAAACAACATGCCGTCGACGCCGTTGATCTCTTGCTCGAGTACGGTAGCGACCGTGTCGGCGACAGTTTCCGCGCTCGCGCCCGGATAGGTTGCAGTAACTTGAATCGTCGGCGGGACGATTTCGGGATATTGCGCAACCGGCAAAGAAAAATACGAGATCGCGCCAGTCAAAACGATGGCGATTGATACAACCGACGCAAAAATCGGCCGATCAATAAAAAAGTGCGAGAAACGCATTGGTCTATTGAGTGTTTCCCGGATCGGCGATTTCTACCACTTGGGGCGTCACTTTTGCGCCAGGTCGCGCGCGCAGAATGCCATTCACGACAATGCGCTCATGCGGTTGGAGTCCTTCTCGCACGACCCGCAAGCCATCGACGAGCGGGCCTAAGGAAACGACTCTCGCCTCGATCGTATCGTTTGCGTCCACAACCATCACCATCTTGCGCGCTTGGTCTGCAACGACCGCGCTATCCGGGATCAGTACGGCGTCATGCTTTTCCTGCGCAAACATCCGCATACGTGCGAACATGCCAGGGAGAAACAGCAGATCTTTATTGGTAAATGTTGCCCGTGCGCGGATCGTGCCCGTGTCGAAATCGAGCTGGTTATCAAGAAAGCTAACAAAACCTTTATGCAACCACTCGGTCTCGTCGATTAAGCGCGCTTCGACTGGATTCGCATGGTCGGTTGAAGTCGGCAAGCGATAAACTTGGCTAGTACGCATATAACGCAGCATCTCTGCTTCGGATCCTTCAAATTCAAGTTCGATGGGGTCCAGTGACACAATCGTCGTCAATATCGTCGAGTCTGCTGCACCACCAGAAATCAAATTACCGACGTCTACTTTAATGTCCGAACTACGACCGGTAAGAGGTGCTCTGACTTCAGTGAAACCTAGATCGAGTTCCGCCGTGCGAAGCTTCGCAGTGGCAGCTGCCACCATGGCTTGCGCCGCATCGCGGGTCGCGCCGCGTTCCTCGATGGTTTCCTTACTCATGGCGCGCGCCGATTGCAAACGCTTACCGCGCTCGAATTCAAGTTGCGCGCGTTTTAGCCCGGTCGCCGCGCTTTGCACCTCTGCTCGCGCGCCCTCTGTTTCCGCAAGGAACGGACGCTGGTCGACGATAAACAGAAGCTGTCCGGCCTCAACGATTTGGCCTTCGACGAAATGTACGGACTCTAGGTACCCCGAGACCCTTGCCCGAACTTCAACTCTTTGCTGGGCTACAAATCGGCCAGTGAACTCGTCCCACTCGGTGACTTGTTTGAAAACTGGGTTCGCTACTGAAACGACGGGCGGGGGCGGTGCCTCTTGCGCACTCGCGACTAACGCCGTCGAACTCAGCAATAAGAAGAGAAGAAGAAGGGATTTCGACGAACTACGCCAAAAAATGGCTCGATCTGACGAGTCTGACTGAGTTGTAATTTTAGATACCATGGCCGTGCGTTCGCGGTTGTTCAGATGCCTGAGAAAGTCGCACAGCATAGCAAATTTTCGGCGCTTACGGGGACTTAACGTGGCGGTGATTCTCGATCGAGCTGTGTTTATCGCATTGATTTAACTAGTTAAAAAGGGAGTTCGCGCCCGCCGCTACAGTATTTCACGCACGGCAAGCCAACGCGTTGGGTGGCGGGTTGTTAGGCGCTCGGCACCTAGAGTTTTCCGTCCTTAACAGCGGCTCCCGTGTACAGCACCTCGCTAAGTGCCCGTGAAGCCTTTTCGTGGTAAGCCAACACCGCGGGATCCAAGTCACAACTGGGTACGGCAGCGTCTTCGAAATGATGGTGGGGATCCGTGCCTCGTACCAAGGTTGCGCAATCCCAATCACCCACTATTTGCTTAGTGTCCGGCGGCAGGAAATGTAGCGAAATCCCGATCCGCCTATCCGTCGAGTCATTCGGACCTGATGCGTGTGCAAGACAATAGTTGTGAATCGACATTTCGCCGGCTGCGAGTGGCATATGGACAGCGTCGTTTTCATCCAGGCCGTCGTCAATTTCCTGGCCGCGGGTAAGCATGTTGTCGTTGTGATAACGATCCTCGTGGCGCAGGGTTCGTCGATGCGTCCCGGGCATTATCCGCATACAACCTGCTTCGATCGGAGCTGGCGACAAAGCAATCCAGGCGGTTACCACTTTGTCATTAGACAATCCCCAATACTGGGTATCTTGGTGCCAGGAGACGAAACTCTTTGAACCCGCTTCTTTAACCCAAAATATCGTATTCCAGATCAGGATATTCGGTCCGATGAGTTGTTCGACGGGATCAAGAACTCTTGCATCCCTGACCAGGTCGTTCAGCCACTTAAATAAGATATAAGATTTACTACGTTGCCCTGGATAGAGTGCGCCGCCTTGTGCTTGTTCCGTCTTCTCTAGCCGGGCGCGCAATTCATTGGCTTGCGCTGCGCTGAGCACCGGGATCGGCGATACATAACCATCCCTTTCGTACTGAGCGATTTGAATGTCGTTTAAAATCGTTGATGACACGCTGTTTCTCTCCCAGACCGAGACCGTTGGAACTGGAAGCGCGCACGAGCCTGCGCCGTGGCGCGCTTCAATTACTTGATGCCTAATCCTTGCGAGCGGTCACTCGCACTTCGACGATACCGCCTGGGAACGCGAGCTCGGTGATTCCGATAGCGGTCCATGCAGGATAGGGCTCTTTCACATACTTATCTTTTATCGCCATAAACGCCGCCAGGTGCTTCTGCAAACCGACGTGAAATGTCGTTATTTCGGTCACGTCAGCGAACGACACGCCAGCGGCCGAGAGTACTTGCCCTAAACTTTCAAACGCAGTCGTAAATTGGGTATTTGGATCGTCAGAGCACTTGCCGTCGGCTTCGACTCCAATCACACCTGAACAGCGCACTTGATTGCCGTCGATGACTGCCGGCGCAAAATGAAAGTCGTTGTAGAACGCCTTCATCGAATCTGGAACTATTCTTTCAACCATATCAATTCCTCCCTTCGCGAACATGGATAGGCAAATTGCCTAAGATTTGGCAGTGAGTCGCTGCCTTGATCGTAATCCTTCAACCCGCCTGTTTGTGAATAAAAAAACCTTGCGGGTGGGCGGTGAAACTATGGCATAGCTGCCTAATACGCGGAAGCACTATTCGGAATGCCATATCGCGTCGCAATCGGAACCGTAATAGACAACGTAGAAAGTGCCTTAATTAGCATCTTTTGCTAGCGTGACGATTTGCGGCGGATCAAACGCGCTGAGCGGCGGCAATTCACCATCGTAGCATTCAATGGCAACAAGACAGCTGTGCGCGATCGGCCCTTGCGCTAAGCGCGAGGTGCCTTTGTCTATGGTGAGCACATTCGGGTTTCCGTGCTTGCACAAGTGCCCCTCGCGGGTCGACTCGGCGGGATCGAACCACGCTCCAGTACTTAGCTGTACAACCCCAGGGCTAACATTGGGATTGATAAGAACGCCGGCCAAGCAGGCGCCTCGGGAATTAAAAATCCGCACAACGCTGCCCGCGACAATTCCACGTTTCACCGCGTCGTCTGGATGGATGCTAACCGGTTCGCGTTGCTGAATTTTGCTCGATCGACTATGTGCGCCTTGATCGAGTTGCGAGTGGAGTTTTGTTTTTGGCTGATTAGAAATTAGATGTAGATCATGGACGCCGTCTGAATTTCCTAGCCATTCGATTGGATCAAGCCAGCATGCGTGTCCTGGGCAGTCGGCATAACCGAATTGAGCTATCGTCTCAGAATAGATTTCAATTTTTCCGCTGGGTGTTTTTAACGCGTTTTTGATCGGATCTTGACGAAAGTCCGCAAGCATCACCTTTGGCTGTTGAGGCGCATCGTGTTTAAACCAACGTTGCGTTCGCAAGGTGTCGAAATCTGGCGGCGTATGTCCGCGCGCCGTGCTCGCCGCGTGCGCGTGATCGTAAATCCACCGCAACCAATCCTCTTTATCGCGACCTTCAGTGAATTTCCCCTCGACCTTGAGGTGCCGCGCGATGCCGCGAAAGATATCGTAGTCGTCACGCGCTTCTCCATGTGGCGCAATCGCTTGCTCCATGAATATCCAATACGGATCGCGTGGTGCTAGTGCTAGATCGGTTCGTTCTAGCGGTGTGGTACACGGCAACACGATGTCGGCGAATTTTGCGTGTGCGTTCCAACACCACTCGTGCGCAATAATGGTGGCCGGTCGTCGCCAAGCTTCGACCATGCGATTTAAGTCTTGGTGGTGATGGAATGGATTTCCACCAGCCCAATAAATGAGTTGGATTTCAGGATAGGTATAGCGCTTGCCGTTGTAATCGAACTCGGTGCCCGGGTTCAGCAACATGTCGCTTATGCGGGCGACTGGAATAAAGTCTTTGATCGGGTTCGAACCCTGCGGTAAGGCCTTAATGGGAATCGAGGTAACATCGGCGCCGATGCTATTGACCGCACTGTAGCCGAAGCCGATGCCACCACCAGGTAAGCCGATCTGCCCGAGCATGGCAGCGACAGTGATCGCGGCCCAGAAGGGTTGTTCACCGTGATCTTGGCGAGTAAGCGACCAACTGACCGATATCATTGTGCGTTCGGTCGCCATACGCCGCGCGAGTCGCCGGATATCCTTCGCTTCAACGGCGCAGATGGCCGCCGCCCAATCGGCGTTCTTGGCGATACCGTCGTCGACGCCGCACACGTAGCGCGCGAATTTTTCGAATCCGACGCAATGGCGATCAAGAAACGCGACGTCGTGCAGCGATTCGTCGATTAACGTGTGTGCAATGCCGAGCAACAGCGCCGTATCGGTGCTCGGCCGAGGCGCTATCCATTGTGCTTCGGCTTCCACAATCATGTCCGATTTCAACGGACTGATCAGCACGAAATCGACGCCCCGCGCGCGCGCTGCTGCGACACTCTCACGTTGATTATGGCTGCCCACACCACCAGCATTAATTTGACCGTTCTTTAGCGGAATTCCACCGAAGGCCACGACCAGTTTTGTATGTTCAACAATCGAGGTCCACGCGGTGATGGTTTCGAGGTAGTAGCGAAAGCTGCCGAGGATGTGCGGCACGACCACTTCGGCTGCTGCGAAGCTATAGGTGTTGACGGAACTGGTGTAGCCGCCGATGCAATTCATGAATCGATGTAATTGACTTTGAGCATGATGAAATCGCCCGGCACTTGCCCAACCATAGGCGCCGGCGAATATCGCTTGGTTGCCGAATTGCTCCCGAACGCGATTGAGCTCGGTTGCGACAAGACGTTCGGCAGTCTCCCACGAGACTTCCACGAAAGCCTCCGTTCCGCGGCCTGCCGTATTGGAACCGGGGCCATTGTTCAGCCAACTTTCGCGTACCATCGGCGCGCGGATGCGACTCGGCGCATCAAGCGAATCGACTATCCCGTGCCCAATGGGCGAGACGTCTTGGTCTTCGCTGAAGCCGTGCAACGCGCGCACTATCCCGTCCTGAGTCTCGACCCCGTAAGTGCCCCAGTGAGTGGCGGTTAAGGGTAGATCTTTGATATCGGGCATATGGCTTTCTCGGTGGTCGGGATACGGATAGGACTTAAGTCCGACAGGCTGCTAGGTCGTTCAACTCTCGCGGTTTTCGGCGCCGCGATCAAGCAACAAACGGGTGCGCCTTGAAAACACTAGCCAGGTAGGTAACAGTAGCATTCCAGCTGCCTTTTCAACCTGGTGCGCCCCGATTGAGGTGCAACCAAGTATTCAACGTTCGAATAGCCACACAATTATGCGTACAGATTATGAAACAATTACGCTTGAGATCCCCGCAGAGCACGTCTTACTGCTTACCCTGGATCGCCCCAAGCGCGCGAATGCCATGAACACCCAAATGGGCATCGACCTACGCCAAGTGTTTTTGGATCTATATGTCGATGCCGAAGATTTTCGCAGTGTGGTTGTGACGGGACGCGGCGAAAAAATATTTTGTGCGGGCGGGGACTTGAAGGACCGAGACGGCATGACAGACCAGCAATGGCAATCTCAGCATGCGATTTTCGAACAAATGGTGCGCGGCATGCGCGAGTGTCCGATCCCGATTATCGGCGCCATTAACGGGGCCGCGTATGGCGGAGGGTGTGAGTTCGCGTTGTCCTGCGATTTTCTCTACGCGGCCGAGCATGCACGATTTGCGTTAACAGAAATCACCCTCGGCATCATGCCAGGTGCGGGTGGCACGATGAATCTTCCTCTCGCCGTTGGCGAGCGGCGCGCGCGAGAAATAATTTATACAGGCTTGCCGTTCAGTGCGAATGACGCTTTGCAGTGGGGGTTGGTTAATAGAGTATGTGCTGCCGATTCGCTGCTAGAAGAAACGATCGCAACGGCGTCGAGAATCAGCACGAGCGCGCCCATATCGGTACGCCAAGCGAAGAAATCGATGGCCGTAGCAACCCAAGTCGATCGACATATCGGATATATGTTTGAGCTCGAAGCGTACAATCGAATGGTGCCAACTGAGGATCGAATCGAGGGCGTACGCGCGTTCAACGAGAAACGTAAGCCGAAATTTAAAGGTCGGTAGACAAAGTGACAGGAGAATATTCCATGAAAACAAATCGCGATGTGTGGATCCGTGAAGTCGGGACGCGCGATGGATTGCAAAGTATTCCGACGCAATTCAGTACAGCTGACAAACTCGAGTGGATTCGTCTAGAAGCGCTTGCTGGTGTTCCTGAGATAGAAGTCGGCTCGTTTGTACCGCCGAAACTGATACCACAAATGGCTGACACCGCGGAGGTGGTGGAAGGCTCGTTGATGGTTAAAGGCTTGTACGTCTCCGTACTCGTGCCGAATCTACGCGGTGCGCAAGCAGGCATGGCGAGCGGTGCGCATCAACTCAACTTTCCGTTGTCCGTCTCCGAAGCGCATAGCCTAGCCAATTTACGTAAACCGGTAAGCGCCGCGATCGACGATTTTGCAAAGGTGATAGAACACCGCAACGCTCATCCCGAGTACGCTCACGTACGCATTGCTGCGGGTCTTGCTACGGCTTTCGGTTGCACGATATCTGGCCAAGTGCCGTTAGCGGATGTACTGCGTGCAGCAGAAAAAGTCATCGCGCTTGGGGTCGATGAAATTGCGGTCGCCGATACCGTCGGCTACGGTAACCCGGCCCAGTGCCGTACAATTTTCCGAGAGATCCTTGCGATGGCCGGCGATATCCCGGTAGCGGGACACTTTCACGATACGCGCGGTCTGGGCTTAGCAAATGTCGATGCTGCGCTTGATGTGGGCGTACGCCGTTTCGATTCGTCCCTAGGCGGACTGGGCGGTTGCCCCTTCGCGCCAGGTGCCAGCGGCAACGTGGTTACCGATGATCTCGTCTTTATGCTCGAAGCAATGGGCTTAAGAACTGGGGTCGACCTTGACCGACTGCTCGAAGCGCGAGAATTCATGGTTCGGCATCTAAACGACGAGCCTACCTTCGGGGCGATTGTGAACGCTGGGGTTCCAGTAGGGTTTGCGACGGCAGAACACGCGGCCTAGGTGAGAGGTGCGGGACTTAATCGTGTGAAAACTTAGATTTAGTCTTCATATAGAACAGCAGCTCAGTGTCGACACGTTCAGGAACGTGCCGGCTGTTTTCATACGTTGTGTCGGCCGCCTCGCGGCTTGCGCTGGATAAACCTCCATGGGCAGATTGTCACGGTCGCGCCAGGGACTTCACCTGATGCGTTCAGATAGATCCCTTGTGTGGTGCCATAGTTGGGCCAGATCGCGAACGCTCCGCCGCCATGGCACAAAGCCCTCGGGGCAAGAGGTTTTCATGCAACGGTCGCACCAGATTGTGGCGCTCAGTAGTTCCACCGCACCAACAGCGCCGGCGTCCGGTGCTTGAGCGGCGATGCGCTTCCTCATATTCACGGATCTCGACGGCACACTGCTCGATCACGAGACCTACGATCATACGCCCGCGCTCGCGGCGCTTGCGGCACTCGCTGCGCGCGGCATTCCGGTCATCCCGAACACCAGTAAAACGGCCCGTGAAGTCCGGGTATGGCGCGCGCGACTCGGCCTAGATGGTCCATTTATCGTCGAAAACGGCAGTGCTCTTATTACGCCGCCGACGGCGCCTTGGTGTGCTGGGCACGAAGCCGCGCCATCCGGCGACGTCGACAGCGAGCAAACCGTCGTATTCGGCACGCCACTTGCAGCAATCCACGAAAAGCTCGACGCGATGGATGCTGTTCGACGCTTTGAGTATTCGGGTTTTTCGAACATGACGGTTGACGATGTGGTGAAAGCGACCGGTCTGGACCGAGAGGCCGCAGCGAATGCGAAAACCCGCGAGTACAGCGAACCATTACTGTGGCGAGACACGGCGAGCGCGCTCGCCGCATTTTCCGCGGAACTTGGGCAGGCTGATCTGCGGGTCACGCGCGGCGGTCGATTCGTGCATGTGATGGGACAGACCGATAAGGGCATAGCCCTGCAGCACACGGCGTGGATCGCAGCACGAAACGGTGGTGCGGCGCTGCGTACCATCGCGCTCGGCGACAGCCCTAACGATGCCGAAATGCTCGACGCCGCGGACATCGCGGTGGTCGTGCGCAATCCGCACAGCGTAGTGCCCTCGCTTGAGCATGGCGCGGCCCTTTACACTAGTGAGGTAGGGCCGGCCGGGTGGCAGGAAGCGCTGGATCATCTGTTCCGGTCGCGCATCAACTAACCGAACAAAGTAGTACGAGGAACGATCGAGTGGGCGACTTTTATCAAAACGGCATCATCACCACGTTGCACAATTTGTCGCGGCGGCCGCTCGATGAGCTTGAGGCCGAACTCGTGGGTTTTGGCCAGCAGCGTCCGATGGCGCTGGTCTTGCCGTCGCTGTTTTCCGAACTCGAGGGCCCGGCGCTTGGCAACATCATCGACGAACTCGCCCAAGTGCCATATCTGAACGAAATCGTCATCGGGCTCGATCGCGCGGACGTTGATCAGTTTCGTTTCGCGCTCGATTATTTTTCTCGCTTGCCGCAACGCCACCGAGTTTTGTGGAACGATGGCCCGCGTTTGCAAGCTCTCGATAACAAGCTCGCGGCCGAGGGCCTAGCCCCAAAAGAACTCGGCAAAGGCCGTAACGTCTGGTATTGCTTCGGTTACATTCTCAGCGCGAATCGCGTGCAGGCGGTCGCATTGCACGACTGCGATATCCTTACCTACAAGCGCGATCTGCTCGCGCGGCTGATTTACCCGATCGCAAATCCCCGATTCAATTACGTCTTCTGCAAAGGCTTTTATGCGCGGGTCGCCGACGGCAAGATCAACGGACGTGTCTCTCGCCTGCTCGTGACGCCGTTATTGCGCGCCATGAAGAAAATCTGCGGGCCGCTCGACTACCTTGAATTCCTCGACAGTTTTCGGTATCCGCTCGCCGGCGAATTCTCCATGCGCACGGACGTGATCAACGACATCCGGATCCCGAGTGATTGGGGCCTCGAGATCGGCGTACTGTCGGAAATGAATCGCAATTACGCGACGAACCGGATCTGTCAGGTCGATATAGCCGATACCTACGATCACAAACACCAGTCGTTGTCGGCCGACGATATTAACGCGGGGCTGTCGAAAATGAGCACGGATATCGCGAAAGCGATTTTCCGTAAACTCGCGACGAACGGGCAAATTTTTAGTATGGAGACGTTTCGCAGCGTCAAAGCGACGTACTACCGGATCGCGCTCGATTTTGTCGAAACGTATTACAACGATGCCTTGATCAATGGACTGTCGCTCGATCGACATGAAGAGGAAAAAGCTGTCGAATTGTTTGCCGAGAACATCATGCGCGCAGGCAATTATTTTCTCGAAAATCCGATGGATGCGCCCTTTATCGCAAGCTGGAACCGGGTCGTCTCGGCCATACCGCACATACTGGACGACATACAGCGCGCGGTCGAGGAAGACGCAGCAGAGTTCGGCGCGTAGCGCGGCGCGGACCATGGCCGCCGACGACCTGCGCGCACGCATACATGAGCATCTCGTGCGGATTTACCCGGAGACCCATGCAAGCGTCTTGTGCGAAAACCTGTTCGACGCGATGGGGCTAGACGACGAAACGCCGGGCGAGCCGCACCGAAATCACTGGGACGAACGTGACGCCGTTGTCATCACTTACGGCGATACCTTGCTCGGGGACGCACCGCCACTCACGATTCTGCGACAGTTCCTCCGGCGCGAATTGCGTGATCTCGCCACGGTCGTCCATGTCCTGCCGTTTTTTCCGTACAGTTCCGACGACGGCTTCGCCGTGATCGATTACAGCAGTGTAAACGAAGCACTCGGCGACTGGGACGACATCGCCGGGTTGGCCGAGGATTTCGACGTCATGGCCGACGTCGTCATCAATCACATGTCGAGGCGAAGCCAGTGGTTCGAAAATTACAAGCAGGATCGCGATCCGGGGCGCGGTTATTTCATCGAGGCGTCGCTGGACGCCGATCTCTCGGCGGTTGTACGACCCCGAACGTCACCATTGTTAGCGCCGGTTGAAACCACTCGCGGCACCCGCCACGTGTGGTGTACGTTCAGCCACGATCAGGTCGATATGAATTTCGCGAACCCGCAGGTGTTGATCGAGTTCGTCAAAATCCTGCATCTGTATCTCGAGCGCGGCGCGCGCTGGTTTCGTCTCGATGCAGTGGCATTTCTGTGGAAAGAGATCGGCACGCCGTGCATCCATCTGCCGCAGACCCACGAGATTGTGAAACTACTGCGGCTACTGGTGGAAGCAAAAGCACCGGGCAGCGTACTCGTGTCTGAGACGAACGTACCGAACCGAGAAAACCTCACGTACTTCGGCAACGGCAACGAAGCGCACTTGATCTACAACTTCTCACTGCCGCCGCTGATCATCCACACGCTGATCAGCGGCGATTGCAGGCATCTCAAAACTTGGCAGATGACCATGCCGCCGGCTCAGGACGGTACCGCCTATCTAAATTTCATCGCCTCGCACGATGGCATTGGCGTGCGTCCTGCCGAAGGCCTGTTGAGCGGCGACGAACTCGAGCGGCTGATCGAGACGATGCAGCGCTTCGGCGGACACGTAACATATCGCAGTACCGACGGGGCCGAACAAAAGCCTTACGAAATTAACATCGCCTTGATCGATGCGCTCAGCGGCACCGTCGACGGGGTCGCGGACGAGTATCAATACGATCGGTTTATTTGCGCGCACACAATCATGCTCGCGCTCGAGGGCGTTCCAGCGTTCTACATCCACAGTCTGCTCGCCACATCGAATGATCACGACCGATTAGAAAATACTGGCAGACTGCGCTCTATCAACCGGCACCAATGGGCTATCGATGAACTCGAAAGCGCCCTCGCCGACGAAAGTTTGCTGCACGGGCGTGTATTTGGCGAGATCCGTCGGCGCATAGCGATTCGCCGCCTGCACGGCGCTTTTCACCCGAACGCTACCCAGTACACCCTCCATTTCGGTAGGGAGATATTCGGCTTTTGGCGGCAAAGCATGCGCCGCGATCAAAGCATCTTCGCATTGCATAACGTAACGAACCGGCAACAAGCGGTCGCACTGAATGAGCTGAATCTGATTGAATCGGAGACCTGGGTGGAACTCATCTCCGGATCTGCCCTCGACAAGCTGCATGGTGAACTGATCCTTGAGCCTTATGGCTGTGCGTGGCTCACGAACAAGCCAACACGGGGCTGATCGACACCTCGCGTGCGAGACCAGGAATCGAAGATGCTGATCGACGACGTCGACCTAACGCAAATCGCGCGACTACGCCGAACAGCTCGAACGCGTAGTCAATATCGAGAAAGGGGATTACGAGACACCCACGAAATGCATACCCAACACAAAGTGCCCTCACGTTAGCTGCCTGGCACGGTGATATCTGAATTGATTGACGTTTAGTAGGCGCTACCGTCGGTAATTTTTGTGGGTGTCCCGAAGTTCGCGCGGAAGTTCGCGTACTCAACTATCTGTCGTAATTGCCGATTTGACCGGGTTTAAGGGTTGATTGGTATCGTCAGTCGAAAATTCGTTTGAACCGCGTGCTGTCCCAATTCCCGGCGCAACATGGCTGTTCGTATCTGCACTCGGTATGCTTGCTTGGGCAGGCGGAAATCAACGTAATTGCAATAGAAAGGGACCGTGATAATTAGTCGATATCGGCTGACGGTTTACGCCAGCAACGGTCACTCAATGGAGTAAGAAGTTTCACCCCAACCGTCGCATAACGACCCATAACGGTCCTTTAGCGTTAGCTAATATACGTGCGCAGGGCAAAGTATTGAGCATCGTTGTCATCGATCGAAATGACAGAATGGTTACCACGGGCGTCGTCGTTCGGAAACTGCTCGACTAGATTTCGGTCTATTCCCGCTCAATCGGCGGGTCGGCTTTCGCAGCGAGTCGTACCAGATCGCCTTGAGACCCGGCGCCGGTTTTACCGAAAATCGATTTGATCTGACCCCGAACCGTGCCATAAGACGTTCTACGTTCCTCGGCGATATCTCTCGCCTTGGCACCATTGACCAACGCCTTTGCGATTACGCTCTCAGATGGAGTGAGCGAAAATATCTTCGCTAGTCCATCGGTATTCAATATATGTGCCCGGCTCGGATCGATGATAAACACGGCAACACCGCGGATATTATCCCCATCCGGTAGTCCGTCGTCTCGGATCGGCATCAATTCGATCAAGAGATCCTTTCCTAACGCCCGTGCGGGGAAAAGGAGTCGCCCGCCATCGCTTACGCCGGCGGCCTCGACCGTTTGCGCCGTCGCAGCGATCAGTTTTTGCAATTCGCTGTCCGTCGCGGTATCGGTTGCGTGGATACGTGCATCCGATGTGAGGCTTAGCGCACCCGAATCATCCGCCGCCCGACTCGCCGCTGCGTTGGTGAGTACCACTCGCCCTCGAGTATCTAGGATCACCAGCCCGACCAGCAGCTTGTCGAGGACAGACAGCACGGCGCCGTAGATGTCTTCGAGGCGTGACACGGTGCGGTGCAGTTCGGCTGCACGGGCAAGGTGCGGCAGAATTGTTTGTAACGCCGCCTTCTCATCATCAGCGTACGGGCCCTTAGTTTTAAGACGATTGATAGCGATGAAATCGTTCCAAAGACCGTCTGTACTTATCCGCGCCGTCATATTCCAATATAGGCCGCGCTTTTCGAGATCGTGCCTTAACCATTCGTTTGAGTCGTAGGCATATCTGTCCGTAACGTACTCAAACTCCCGAAAGACCTGGCCTGGGATTAAGTTGTCTATGTACTGGACTCTGATGTCCCTCTGAGCGGCACCACTACCCTCATAAAGTTCGTGCATCTCGTTCCTGGGGTACCCGTACAACACTGGCACCTGCATCAAGAGAGACTCTAAATCGACCAGCATATAGGCGGCGGCCTTCCCACCAACGAGCTGGGTAGTTTCACCAAGGGCCGAGACCCAGCCGTCTTCACTACCGGGCGCAGCGTATACGGATGAGATTGTCGTGAGTTAAGGACGCAGAATCAATCATCGGCCTTACTCAACCTAAATCGCCCGTTGCGGTCGCTGATCCTGGTCGACTTGCCAATGTGCACTTGTGTCCACTCGGTGAGTCCTTTTTCTCTCCGCACGGCTGTTCCTTATGCGCGAATAGCACGTCTAATGGTCTGGGATTGTGAACCTTAACAAATTACGCCAGTTATAAAGATATTCCTTAATCGAATATCACCGGCAACGATTTCCGGGTGTTTTACCGCGTCCAACAATTACCCCCCAATTGGGGGATGCGCTATGTAGAAACCGTTGCTAACGTCGTAAAAATTAGAAATTTTTCGTGGAGTGAAACCCGCGACACCTGCCAAAGATTGAATGCCTATTTCTTGGACTCATTTCAAGTCCGAGACAAAATTTTGGAGACGACCATGATGGAAAAGGAAAAACACCTCAGCAAGTTCCGATCTATCGTGTTTGCGTTAACCGGCACAGTGATGCTCGCCGCCGTTTCGCCCCCTGCCTCGACCGACATTATTCTCGATCCGACCGGTACCGTGGCAGGTGACATTGGGTTGGAAGTCGAGGTGTTTGGCAATGGTTCGACCCAGCATTACACAGGTTCGACGTGGTTGTATGGCACCGTCGACCCGACGGCCAACTCTTATACAGTGCCGGTCGTAGCCGGGAAGGAAAACATCAATTTCTACATTTATATGTACAATTTCGCCGATACAAACGGTGCCTATTTAAGATACTACGTTTACAATCAACCTAGTGTCGCCGAAAACGCAACCAAGACTCTCAACCTGAAGCGCGCTGGCGGGCTTATCTCCGGCTCTGTGTCCGTAAATGCAGGCGCCACGGTTGAAAGCATAACCTTGAGAACGAGCGGATCTGATGCGAGCGTTCCGGTGAGCTATATCGGCTCCGTCAATTCTTATCCGGGAGTCTCTCCGGTCAGCGCGGACCAGCCATTCCCGGTAGCTTCGAACGTCCGTGCTTATGGATCGGTCAGGATTAGTTTATCCGCCGGCTGCAGTATTACGCGCAATCTCGGGAACAAATATTTCGACGTTGAGGAAAACACCGTCGCGGAAGTCAATTGGACGTTTGATCTCACCGGTGTGGGTTGCCCGACTGGTAATCTGGAGGGAATCGTCGATCTGCCGGGGCTGCTTACATCCGGTGTCATTCTCCGCGAGACATATGGAAATCAGGTTTCTGTGTATGGTGAGAACTCGAGTAAAAGTATGTGGGCGGATCCCCTAGATGGGTCATACGCTTTCTCGTTACTTCCCGCCGGTATGTATGCGAGCCGACTTGTTAGCTACTTTCAAGCACCATATGGCCGTACGATCTTCCCCTACCAGAGTTCTGCATTTGAAATCGTCGACGGCGAAACAACGATATTTGACTTCAATTATCCGGTCGGGACGGTACATCTAGCCGTCGATCCGGTCGGCACTTGGGATCTCAGCGACGTTAATAGCTGGTATTCATCCATTTATACGAGTGGAACCGACGGGACTACTTATTCCTACGATTTACAATTGACAGATGGCCAATTTGATTACGCTGCTCCGGCCGGTAGTGTTAATGCGCAATTTCAGCGAGCACAATTTTATTCGAATGTAGATGGAGAATACCGCTCCGAGTATCTTTACCACTATCTATACGGGTCAAATCGTCCCACAGGCGCGGCCGTCGCGGGTGAGGCACTAGATTTAGGGGTAGTCACCATTGATTCGTCGGAGGCCTTGGTGACATTCCAGGTTGCGCCCGTTGCCGGTCAGGCCAGCCCATTATTGAGACGTATAGCACTGAACGGAGCCGCTTATATTTATGATCCGGACACAAATGCTCTCCTTACGCAGTCCAGTATCAATGTGGATGCGAGAAATAACACGACACAACTTGAGACCATCTCGGTACTGGTAAGGGGTATATCAGGCAATTATGCCTTATCAGCGACAGCTTATGACGTCGACGGAAAGGCCTACACTGCGTCTTTTGAGCTCAATCTAGGCGAGCCTCAGAACACGCCGACGGGCATGGACATACCGCAGGACTTGCTTAGCGAGGATGGATCTGTCGTTGCAACCGTAACGTTCGACTATGTCACCGGCGAGGGGACGACGACCATTAGCGAGGTCGGGACCGGACCGAGTGCGCCAACGAATTTCGCGATTTTTGAGAACCAGGGTGTCAACGGTAATACAGGTAAGTTTTACTACGACATCATCACGACCGCGACATTCGACGGGTTAGTACAGGTGTGCCTCAACTACGATGATACCGACATGTCTGAGGTTCAAGAAGCCAAGCTCGAGCTGGGACATGACAAAGACGGCGACGGGCAGTGGGATATCATCACAGATAAACCAGATTATCCGGATACCGAGGCAAATATAATCTGTGGTCTAACAGAAAGTTTCTCGATATTTGCTGGATTCGTGCCATTGGACAGCGATAACGATGACGTGCTGGATAGCGATGACAACTGTAAAGACGAGCCGAATTTTGACCAGTTGGACACGGACGGTGATGGTGTCGGTGATGCCTGCGAGCCGGATGACGACGGCGACGGGGTCGCGGATGATTATGACAATTGTCCGATGATTGCTAATCCGGACCAAGCAAATCTAGACGGGGATGAGTTCGGTGACGCGTGCGATTCGGATATCGATGGCGACAATGTTGACAACGGGTCTGATAACTGTCCGAGCGCGCCGAATACGGACCAATCCGATCTTGATGGGGACGGTACCGGCGACGCCTGCGAGGATGATACCGACGATGACGGCATTCCCGATGACACTGATTTGTGTCCGTTGATTGCGTCTGATGACAATGGTGACCTGGACGGCGATGGCGTTGGTAACGTTTGCGATTCGGATATGGATGGCGACGGTGTCGACAATGCGGGTGATAATTGTCCGTCGTTCGCCAATTCGGACCAAAGCGATCTAGACAGCGACGGTGCTGGTGACGCGTGCGATGCGGATGTCGATGGTGATAGTGTCGGGAATGATGACGATAACTGTCCATTAGTCGCCAATGCAGGTCAAACAAATCTAGACGATGATGAGTTCGGTGACGCATGCGATACGGATATCGATGGCGACGACGTCGGCAACGAGTCCGATAACTGTCCAAACGAAAGTAATTCAGACCAGTTCGATTACGACTACGACGGCTTGGGAGACGTTTGTGACACGGATGACGACGATGACGGTGTTGCCGATGGCGACGACAATTGTCCCAACACACCGTTGGATGCGCAAGTGGAGGACGGTTGTTCAAGCAGCCAACTATTTGTGCTCGTATGCCCAACCGACGGTGACTACAGGAACCATGGACGTTATGTGTCTTGTGTGGCTGAAGAGGCAAACGCACAAGTTGAAAGCGGACTCATCAGCGAAGATGACAAGGATGCAGTCGTGTCTGCCGCAGCAAAGAGCGACATCGGTAAGAAAGATTAAGTAAACGAGTTTCTCCGAACTGATGGATCAGTGCGTCCGGGCCTGAAAATGGCCCGGACGGTGCGTTTAATCTTACTAGCGATGCTTCCAGGAACAGGACCACAAAGACAACCAGGGAGAAAGGAGCATCGTGCGTGTTCTGAATTTACTTGCCGGAGCTGACCCTTGATCGCGTCCTTCCGTCTCTGCGCCCGGTTGCTGTCAAGGAACGGTTAGCTTAATCGTAGAACGTCTCTTCCTGGCGTGCGCCGTGACAAGGCGACGTTTCCGAGGAGGTAAACGTTCCACCCGGCAACCGCTCCAACCGGAATCAACCGGTGCAGTAACGGAAGTAACAAAACGGTTGCAACTTCGGCGTCGAAGGTCGGTTTGTGGCCGATTTTACTCAGTCGCTTGTTTCGCCCTGAACGTCGGCGTGGATTTGATTCCGGACGGTCGTGTGCGGTGGGTGAATGCGTAAAATCGACCCATTGCTGCCGAGGGGTTTCTAATGCCACTCCAAAAATGACGGGTCATCACTGCGCAAAGGCGCTAACACTAAGACATTACTTTGGGTTAGGAGTGGCACCATATGGCCGTCATCGACATCTTTAATTTCGCGCCGATCAATGAGCGGATCTCTACCGGCGGACAACCAACGCGAGAGCAGTTCGAGGCGACGCGCGATGAAGGTTACGCGGCCGTCATCAACCTTGCGCCCAGCGACGAGAACAATGCGCTTGAGGGCGAGGAAGACATACTCGCTTCGCTCGGGCTCGACTATTTCCATATTCCTATGGTCTGGAATGACCCGAAGCCCGAACAATTCACAGCCTTTTGTGCTGCCATGGAGAAAGTCGGGAACAAGAAAGTCCTTGTCCACTGTATCGCAAATTATCGGGTTTCTGCGGTTGTTTCTTCGTATGCAATCAAGAATTTGGGGTGGAGTGTTGAACAAGCAGACGGACTAGTGAACAAGATCTGGACCTCGATCCCCGAATACCCGATGAACGATACATGGCAGTCCTACATCGATACAATTAGACAGGGTGCCGCCGACGAGTGAGCGTGACAGGGTGGCGGCGGTGATCGGTGGGGACACTGTGGCGACAAATTCACTGACGCAGGTGCAAGCACGGAGTCGCGATGTTATTCCGAACGCCAGCCTGGCTTTTTGTGGACCATCACCTGCGGCGTAATTTATTTTTGTATGTGCTTTCGGCCATGTTTCGGTAAAGCATCA
>JBLFWX010000058.1:0-32484 GCA_047611805.1 Gammaproteobacteria bacterium | reverse complement strand
GATTACGCGGTTTTGATTACTTGGCGAAGCTAGTGATCGGGATCAAATTCAAAGATGGAATCGAGGTAACAGAGATCGACCAGGCCGCCGCTTGATTCATGTTTCTGAACACCAGACTTGACCATAACTCTGCGTACTGAACATGCTCAAGCTTAAGGTGGACACTCAAGAAAATATGGATATGTACCTTGAATATGCTCTCGGTGTGATGACGGGTTGGGGCGACGTTGGTATGGAACCGGTCTACGCAGGTAAATTGAACGAGCTCATCTTCGGTGGCTGCGGCGATTGGGACTATGTCTTTTTAGTACACTATCCAACCCGTCGAGTTTGGTTTGATATGATGGATTCAGACGAGTAGGCGGCATTACATCACGGTCGTGAAGGCCCCATGAAAATGGCCATGCTCTGGTTCTCTGATCCCGTCCTACCGTATAGCACCGCTAAAGAACGTATTACCGGTGGCGCATGGCAGGAGACGATTACCAAAATGATTGCGGAACGCGCGAAAGCTTAAAAACGATATTGGCCCAGGTCCGTACGAATGGTCGCATCCACCTCGGCCAGCTAGCGCCTAATTTTTTCGCACCACATACGGAGAATTCGGAGTTGATCGGCATGCGGGGCAGGAATCCCATTGCGATTACTCTCACACCGCGCTCATCCAATGCCGCAATCATCTGCAGTTAATTACCGCAGTCGGCCACCCAGAAAATTCAGCATTATTTCACTTCCAAGCTGTCGGCGCATAGACCAGCGGCCGTCCTGAGTGCGTTGCCGCTCGCGTGGCGCCGCCAGCACGCGAGGAATCTGCCGTGGCCCTAAGAATTTCGATCTATCTCCCAAAAGTTCGGGATTTCTAGTTCATGAAATTATGGATGGCGACGGATGCGTTTTCCTGAAACCCGACATTGCTGAAAGCATCAAATATCGTACTCTGATCAACCACGGATCCGGTCAAAGACCGAGCTTTGCATGCATAGAAAACGCCGCTCTTATACTGATTGTCGTTCAAGCCGCCGACATACCGCCTACAACCGTCTTCCAAGTCATGTGCCAATCCAAAAAATGGCAGCACAGTGAAACCGACGTTTTTGAAGAAGAACTTCTTTAACGCACCCATATCTTCGGCAATTTGTGTGCCACCCGTATGCCCAGAACTCACCGGACGTCTAGGTGTTTCCGAGCCATTGAGGACATCCACAGCGCACCCATTAACTTAACCATGCAATAAGGAGACATCCTGAAATTGGACCGAACGAAGAACCGTCACAGATCGCCGTGAACTCCTCGACTGATCCAGAGCTTAATTCTGGCCGTGGAATACGAATTTTCGGCGCGCCTCTTGCTCCCTCAGAGCCTGCGTACAAAGCCACGCCGGTCAGTTTTTTTTGATCAAGCAGCTCCTCGGTTAACAGCACATGTCCCAATAGATTACTGGCGGTAATTTGGGATACACCGTCGTTTGTTTGCTTTAAGAAGTCTTTGCCACCGAGCCCGCCTGCATTCATTACTAGCGCATCAATGGGTTCATTTAACGAGCTAACGGCTTGCTTAACAGAGTCGAGGTTTGAGACATCCATCAAAATAATTTCGAATATCGATTTACCGATAGTTCTTTCTAGCTCCAGTTTGGCCGCTTTTGCTTTGTCTTCATTTCTGCAGGCCATATAAATCGTTTCAATTCCACCTTGTAAAGCCAACTGCCTAGCGCATTCTTTACCTAATCCGGCATTGGCCCGGTTATCATTGCTTTTTTCATTTGATCCACCTTGTTTTATTCGTTAAGGATTAAGACTTCCTAGCAGCCTGTCGGACACAGCATGTTTGATGAGGGCTGCAGTTTCGTGAGGTCGATGAAGAAGGAATATGGATCGGTCACGATGGCTGTCCCCGTGATAAAAACAAAGACCGAGTGGTCTTCAACCACCGGCCAAGTTCCGCAGAGCCGCCATTGTGCGGATATTCCATGCCATGGTTACCAACGACCACTCGCCCCGTACGCCCTCCAGAGTACGCAGCAGAAACTGCCGGAAGCCCATCACCGCTTTGATGTTCCCAAACACCGGTTCGACAGTCTGTTTACGCAAGGCATACCACGCGCGCCCATCGCGCGTGCGCAAGCGATGCGCCATGCGGTCAATGGGAGCCGCCGGGGTGAGGCGGCTCGCTGAAACGTTCTTGCCAAGGCAGATGATGCGCCTCGCGAGCGCAGGCCAACATCGGCTCAATCCCGACCTTGATACAAGCATCGACGTTGGCCGCGCTGAAGTAACCGGCATCGGCCAGCACTCGAGTGACTTCGCCGAGTCCTTCGGGCAATGCATTCAGTGCCATGAGGGTCGGCGTGAGTTGCTGTTTGTCATTGGACGCCTGGACCAAGTCGTTAGTCACCACCCGCATCGTCTCGGTATCGACCGCCGCCTGCGCGTTGTAACACTGCTCGAAGCCGCCGCCAGAGACCGGCATGATGCGCGAGTCGGGATCGGTCAGATTGACTTGGTCGTCGGCGCGCACGCCCGTACTCGGCGGGGCGGGTGGCTTGCCGCGCGGCTTCTTGCCCGTTTGCTGGGTCTTTTCTTCGCGTGCCTTCAACTTAGCTTCATAGCCAGCCTGCGCGGCCGTGTCACGCTCTGCGGCGCGTGTGTCGAGTTCGGCTTTCGCCGCGCGGATAGCGTGCAGCCGCACTTCTCGCCGCGCCAGTTCTGCGGGGATATCCACCCCGGGTGGCAACGGCTCGGCGTCGGCTGCTTCCGCACGCGCCAGCAATGCTTCGACTTCAGCTTCCAACTGGGCCTCAAGCTTCTGTGCATGTCCATAGGACAGCGCGCTGTGGCGCGAGGCGTTGGCGTGCACTTTGGTGCCATCGAGCGCGACCGTCCCAAGGTTCAACAACTTCATCTGACGGGCGATGCTCAAGACCTGCACAAACAGCGCCTCAATCTCCGACAGAAAACGCTTGCGGAAGGTGCACAAGGTGTCGTGATCGGGATGCGTATTGGCGGCAATATAACGAAACGCCAGCGATTCATAGGTGGCCTGTTCAATGCGGCGGCTGCCGAACGTGCCCGTGGCATAGCCGTAAATCAACAGCGCCAGCAGAACCGAGGGGTAATGGGCGGCCGAGCCCGCCCCGCGGTATTGGCGCGTCAACGTCGAGAGGTCCAATTGCTCGACGATATCGACCACGAAGCGGGCCAGGTGATCCGCTGGCAACCAATCGTCGAGTGAGGGTGGCAGCAGGTAGGGCGTCTGGCGGTCACATTGTCGGAAATTGCTCATGCTCATGCGCTCATCGGGTTCATTAACAATGATGATCGGCTACACGATGAAAAGTTCCGTGTTAAGTCCGACAGGCTGCTAGCTACTCTAATTTTTTACGTCAAAGAAGGAGAATTCTTTGTCTGACTTGTTACACAGACCTTACAAGCTGTAACTAACGAATCGCGTACGCTAGGTTAAGACAATGACCTAACCGATTTTTCTAAGGAGGCTCGTTGCGTTTCTTTAAAGTCTGAAAAACTAAATACAAAAGAAGTGCCGAACGTAACTGCGACGACTGTCAGATGAGTGAATGCCCTATTCCCCAACTCTGTGAAGGATTTCGCCGTCACCAAACAGCCATCGATCAACGCTCCGATCGGGTGTTTGCAAGCGTCGGCCAATAGCGCGCTTTGAGTTCTCGCTTATAAAGTTTGCCGTTCGGCAAGCGCGGCAACTGCGCCTCGAAGTCGACGGAACGCGGGCATTTTATCCGCGCGATCCGCGCACGACAGTGCTCGATCAACTCGTCAACCAGCTGGGAATCTTGCAAGTATCCCGAGGCAAGTTCGACGACCGCTTTTACCGCTTCCCCAAACTCTTCATCCGGAACCCCAAACACCGCAGCGTCAAGGACGGCGGGATGGCTGAGCAAGGCGTTCTCGGCTTCTTGCGGGTAAATGTTCACCCCGCCAGAAATGATCATATTGGCTTTACGATCAGTTAAGAACAGATACCCATCTTCGTCGACGTAACCAACGTCTCCCAATGTGCCCCAACCATCGGTCGTGAATGCTTGACCCGTTTTATCCGGGGCGTTGTGATACTCGAATTGCGGCGCATCGGCAAAATACACCCCGCCAATGTCTCCCGGCGGTAACTCCTTACCTTCTTCGTCGAGGATATGCAGACTACCGTCGACGCTCCGGCCAACCGAGCCCGGTCGGGACAGCCATTCGCCCGCGGTAATAAAGGTCGTGCCGACTCCTTCTGAGCCCGAGTAAAACTCGTGCACGATAGGCCCCCACCACTCAATCATGGCAGCCTTGGTTTCAATAGGACAGGGAGCGGAGGCATGGAGGGCAAATCGGTGACTACCCAATTGGTATTTATGCTGTATGGATTCTTCGAGCCGCAATAGCCGCACGAACATGGTCGGCACCCATTGGCTATGCGTAATTTGATAGCGCTCGATCAGCGCGAGTGAGCTTTCTGGGTCGAAGCGTTTCATCACGATGCACGTACCGCCGAATGCCATCGTCGCCATCGTAAAACCGATCGGCGCAGCATGGTAAAGCGGTGCTGGGGACAGATAGATCGTATCGGCATCGAATGTGTAACGGGCGCGAAATTCTTCATAGCGCGGCGCGCAGAAATCTATCGGCTTCCCCGTTAACGGATGTCGAATCCCTTTCGAATACCCCGTCGTTCCCGACGAATAGAGCATGGCGCTCCCAGTAGTCTCATCGCTAATCGGATCGATGGGGGCCGTCGCCGCAAGATCTTCGAGCGGCTGGTATCCGTCGATGTGTCCCCCCAGCGACAGCAACTGCGCGGTATCAGGTAGGAGTCCTCCAAGTTTGGCCGCGAGCTCGCGGAAATTTGCTGACGCAATGAAAACCTTGGCTTCGCAGTTCGTCACGATATACGCGATCTCATTCTCGTTCAGATGCGTGCTGATGGGCGTGTAATGGAGGCCTGAGCGCCGTGCGGCCCAGCAAATTTCAAAGAAACCTCGGCGGTTCTCAATTAGAAACGCAATACCGCTATCGACCCCGAGGCCGATCTTTCGGAAAACGTGCGCGTATTGGTTAGATTTCTCATCAAGCTCGCAATAGGTCACCACAACGTGGTCATCGGGGATAACGTAGGCGACCTTATCCGGCGTCGCGCGGGCATGATTCTTCGGATGAAACACAAGGGTCATTACAGCCACCAGATACTCGTTGCTTCAATATACACCGATCAGTGTACAATAATGTGATGCAAGGCCATCGGAAATCGGTGTAAAAAGAGGAAATGCCAATAGGTTAAGAGACTGGGAAGCGGCAAAAAGCTGCCCACTATTACTTTTAGGTTCGTTCGCAATGCCAGCGTCACGGCGCCGGGCGACCAAACTTCCGATTTCGGGGTTGTTCTATTTTATCGTGGTCATTGGTGAACTTTTTACCGCCAGCAGTTGACCGGCTTTGAAGCAAAGAAAAAAGCCTTGGAGGCACTGGCTGTCACCGTGCATGCCGCGAGCATTGATACCGGCACCGAGGCAGCCGAAGTTGCGGCAGACATTCCCCTACGCCCTCGGCGAGGATGGGACGCGAGAATTGGCCGACGCTGTCGGAGCCTGGTGGAACGAAACGCGCGGCTTTATCCAGCCGACTCAGTTTCTCATCCGACATGACGGCACCTTCGTGCAATCAACGGTTTCAGACGGGCCGCTCGGGCGTCTGGAAGCCGAAGACGTCGCGGGGCGGGGCGGGTAGGCTTTCTTAAAGCGTCGTAAGCGGAGTGTCGGCGTGAAACGTGCAGCGCGACGTTCTTGAGACGAGATTCAGACACGCGTTGATCCTGATAGCACATGGGCCACGTAGGGTGCGCGATGCGCGCACTACACAATACCGAAAGCGTGCCTAAAGGCTAATTAATTAAATTGCGGCGCATCAATAGGAGCTACTTAATCACCGTTGAATTGGAAACTCGCGCCGAACAAGTGGCTGAAGGTTGGAAAGACGAAGACGGATTCGTCACCGTGTTTCGACAAGGCGGTGGTCCGCGGGCCAATCCAAAAGGCGATTTTCCGACGGGTCCAGAGGTTGGCAGCCCAATGCCCGATATGCATTGCCTCGATTCATTCGATAACCCGTTCGACCTCCACAAGGACCGTGCGGGTCGACCAGCGATTTTTATCTTACAACGATCGGTCGTGTGGTGACCCCCTTGCCGTACGCAGCTCGTGGAGCTGCAATCCAAAATTGATGCGTTCACCGCAGCCGGCGCTGCGGTGTATTCGTTGAGCTATGACGAGCCCGATGCACTGGCAGATTTTCGGGACGCCTACGGAATCACGTTCACCATGCTCTCGGATCCAGACTCGGAGATAATCCGAGAGTTAGGCGTTTTAAACACGCTGATCAAGGAGGATGATCACCCATGGTTTGGCGTCCCGTTTCCGGGCACTTACCTGATAGACGAACACGGATTGGTCGGCCAAAAGTTCTTCGGCAACAACTTCGCGCTTAGAATCGGACCTGAAATGTTGCTTCGCGCTCTACAACCAGACGCGACGGCGAATAGGCAATCGGATATCGAACTCCCCATCGAAACTACGTGGAACGTATCCCTCGATGGCGAGCGACTTATCGTCAGTGTCCTGCGCGATCTGGTGGCGCGTATCGAAGTGCCTGCCCCAGGCGACAAGCTTGCTGTAGATTTGCTGCTCAAGAAGCACCCGCGAGTGGTGGTTGGCGATATGTCAGTCTCCGAAAGTAAGCCGGTCAAGCTGAAAGGAAGTGGAGAACTCATCCAGGCGCACGACGGCGTGATCGAGCTGCGCGTACCACTTGCCGTTAACGCAAACCTCGCTGGTTCGGAAATCGCCAGCCAAGAAGACGTCACCCTATCTGGCGAGTTGCGCTGGCAGACCGTCGATAGCGAAGGCAGTTCTACACCGAGGCACGAAAAATTCGAGCTAACAGCAGCTGTCGGTGCTGCACTGCGCTCGGAACTCACCGCTCCAGTCGATGGCGTCGTCATTCGAGCCATGAACGGGATGAAGCACTTCCAACGTTTGGCCGCGCGCAGAGGCGTAACAGATCTAACTACAATAATGCCCAAATAGCACGATTTACGAACGCGATCTATAAAACTTCTCGTGGTGGCCCAGTCCTTCGCCAGAGCCGTGAAAATTAAATATGGTGCTACGAAAATGAGCAAACCTGTCCGTTATCTGCATCCTCCCGCTTCGCAACCTTATCGGGCGGTTCACCAATTCCTACTAGAGACGGAGATCCCGTTTACTGAAGAACTCGTCGACATCATGTCGGGGATTAATGAAAAGCAGGGCTTTAAGGACCAATACAACCCAACAGGCCAGGTGCCGATACTCGTCGATGGCGATTTCACCGTGTGGGAAAGCTCGGCTATCGCTTTTTACCTGAACGAAAAATTTAGCGTCACCGGGAACTGGTTTGGCGATACGGTAGAACAAACGGCGGTCATTCAGCAGTACCTACATTTTCACTCCACGACACTGCGAAGGGGTGCCGGCGCATTTTTCTACTCGAATTTCGCCGAATGCATTTGGGGGCCGAACGACTATTCTAAGGAGATCGAAAAGGGGCAATTCGTCCTCCGAGAGTCGATGGAACATCTTGAAGGCTGGCTCAGCAAAACACCGTACGTTTGCGGCAATGACATTAGTTTCGCTAACCTCCAGGGATTCCATGAATTCGTTTAACACGAGGCCGGTTGTGTGATCCCGGACTCACAGTGGGCCGAGTTTCCTAAGGTTCAAGAATGGTTCGACAGATTGGCCGCGCGTCCACACGCACAAACGGTCAGTATCACGATCAAGGAAGCGGGACGAATGCGCCAAGCGGGTAAAATCATCCCGATGACGCGCAGGACCTCGCTGGCTAAAGGGACCGAAATTGTCGGCAGCGGCAATCTTGGATTGCCGTATCTAAACGATTAGGCTGTAACTTACTGCGTTCTTGCCCAGGAGAATTTTATATGGCCCTTTATAGCGACAGCGCGCACCGTCCGTCCGCTGAGATCGATGCGCTTCACAGCGGCGAAATACAATCACTCGCCCGAGCAGGAACCTGGGGCAGTGCCGCGCAACGCAGCGCAGTGGTAGCCACGGCTCGAAAGCATTGGGTGGACGCCGGCCTACAGCCATCCAGCGGAGATGAAGAACTCGCCGACGGTGTAAAGCTTCCTGAGCCAGTTCTGCGGTTGATCCGGGAAGTAGCGCTTGGTGGTATTGGCGTCGATCGGAAATTTTGCCAACAAGTCCAGTCTGAAGGCGTCACCGAAGGGGCTTACGTCGAGATCGTCTCGCTTGTTTCACGACTCTCGAATCTGGATGTGTTTGCCCGCGGCCTCGGTATTGCGCCCCGGCCACTCGCCGCGCCAGTCGAAGATAAAGCGCCTTCGTTTAAGCGACCCGCGGAGGCCACCGACGAAGGATTTTTTACCGCATCGGTTCCAAACGCGCCGGCGGGCGGCGCAGTCGCGCAATCGCTTTATGGCAACAATCGGGCGATCAATCTTTTTCGTGCGGTAAGTTTAGTGCCAGAGGAGGCTCGACGGGTCATCGCATTGATAGAACAACAGTACTTCCCTGGCGCCAAGTTGATGGATTTAAGCTACGACAATGGACATGCATTGTCGCGTGCGCAGGTCGAGGTGGTTGCCACCAAGGTGTCCGAACATAATCAATGTTTTTACTGAACTTCGGCACACGCATTCATGCTCCGTGAGAGCGGCAAGATGTCAGGCCAGACTTATAACCTTAGCGGTGCGATCAATCCTAGTGTCGACAGTGGTGTTGAGAATGGTCGGGAGTTGGTGAAGTTCGCCGACGCTATCACCGGTGTTAGCACTAATGCCCTGAACGCGGCCCGCGACGCCGTAGTGAGCGAAATGGGTTCGCCTGCGGTAGTTTCCGCCTCAGTCATTGCGGCAAATTTCAGTATGCTTGATCGGATCGCAAATGCGATCGGCATCAGTCTCGATAGCATGATGGTGAAGCCGTCGGCCGATATTCGTGAACTGTTAGGGATCAACAAATACTCGTCTGCGGCGAATACCCCAACGTAAGACAGTAGCCGTCCGGTGGCGGACTCTGAAGCAGTAGGAAATTAATGCTGAATTAGGATAGAACCGGGGACCGCACATGTAATCGATCGCGACGGGTACGGATCACGTTTGAGAGCTGAAAACAATGTTCCCGGAATTCCGCATGCGGCATAATCGAAGACCAATGTCGCATCATTTGCGAGTCACCGCATGGTGCTTGCCGCGTCTTCATCTATATAGGTGCGCCGATAAAGGGCCCCGCGGCACGCCGTTTTGTTACTGTCTAACAGAAACGTTACTGCACGCCGGGCGACGACGTGCGCCGCTTAACGAGTCTATTTCACTCGCGATCGTTCGTAGCGGTCTAGAGCCAGTTTGCTTAATGCCGAAGCTCGATTATTATCAGAATCGCTGGAGTGAATTAAGCAAGCATTCACATTACGTACGAGTGCGAATGTGCAGAAAGTACGTTTAGCCGAGGCGGCTTTATTAACGCGCCGTTGCGCGGTCAAAAATGTGGTCACTACTTAGCGCGCGGCAAAGGTCTCCTTCGTTGTGCCGGCCACCGCACAATGAACCAATCCAGCGACGCAGGAACTTCCGATCGATATCAAAACGAGATGCTGAGTAACCAGCAATCAAACGCTTGGACCTTGTATAGTTAGTTGGCATCAATTCCGAGCACAATGCGAGACCAGAACGATGGCAGATCACGTTAGAGGCGACGGCGGCATCCCACCGAGAGACGCGGGTAAGAGTGGATTGACACGGGTGATGACGCTAGGTGGCGCCTATGGCGCGCGCAACTACACGGTGAAAGGTCTGCGCGATCAGAAAGGCAAACGCGTACTTGTCGAAACGCTGCCGTTTTCACCAGAAGAAGCCACCGCCGCAGAACAAGCCGGAATCGATACCTTGAAGGTGCGTTTCGATCCGGCACACCCCGAGCTAGCAGTTGCTATCCGCAAAGCCGCACCGAATACCTTCATGGCGTTTTCGGTGGCCCTCGTTGCGGCCGCCAGCACAGAGGAAGCAGTAAGACTCGGTTATGAAGCAATGAAGCTCGGCGCCGATGCGATCATGTGCCAATGGAGCCCGCGATTCATCGAAGCCGCGGCCGAAGCCGGAATTCCCGTACAAGGTCATGCCGGCCTCGTACCACGTAAAAGTACGTGGACAGGCGGGTTACGCGCCGTCGGCAAAACGCTCGACGAGGCGATGTGGATCTACGAGGAAATTAAGACGATGGAACGGGCCGGCGCCTACGCGGTCGAGGTTGAAGTCGTTCCTGAAGAATTGCTCGCCGAGATCAGCAAGCGCACGAGCTTGCTCACTTCATCCATCGGCGGCGGCAGTGGCGGCGATATCCAATTCCTATTCGCTGAAGATATTCTCGGCAACAACCCGCCACCCTATCCGCGTCACTCCAAGCAGTACCGAAACCTATATAAGATGACCGAAGAGATGCAGCGTGAAAGGATCGCCGGCTTCACTGAATTCATCCACGACGTTCGGCATAAGAAGTTCCCGGCGCGCGAACACATCGTCAAGGCGCCGGATGATCTGATCGAGCAATTTCTGGAGAACATCGACAGCGGTTCCCAACGATCGTGATAGCGCCGACTTACCCTCCCCCATTGCTTATAGCGAAAGCGAGATAGGCTCCCTCACCAGTGAGAATGGGTTAGTGTGCGGGCAATGAATACGTCAGGGGTAGCATATTTACTTGACTGAGATGGGTCCGGCTCGCGTTTCTGGGTTTCTGGGTTTCTGGGTTTCTGGGTTTCTGGGTTTCTGGGTTTCTGGGTTTCTGGGTTTCTGGGTTTCTGGGTTTCTGGGTTTCTGGGTTTCGGGGTTTCGGGGTTTCGGGGTTTCGGGGTTTCGGGGTTTCGGGGTTTCGGGGTTTCGGGGACAGTATATTTAATTCCCGGGTGCGCGACCGGTTTACGATCCGGCACAAAGTATTAAATATACTGTCCCCGAAATCATTTAGCTAAATTCGATCAGGCAACCTCGACTAAAGGCGGCGGTGGTGGTTTCTGCACAACGTAATCGCAGCGCTTAATGTCATCCAAGGTCCACATCCGCTTCATGTCTAAGCTTGGCTGCGCGATGAGTGTCTTGCCGTCTTCACGGACAAATCCCATATCCCGCGTCACATCAGATAGCTCGTAACCATCGTAGCGATCGAGGAAGCTTTGGAAGCCTTGATAGTGCGACGGTTCGTTGAAAAAAATCTCCTGGCATCCTTCGGAGCAAAAAATGAATCGCTTGCCCTCGTGCATGCACGAACGACCGGTGTTGGCTGTGGGTAATGGAAAGATCGTCGGCAACTGGCACACTTGGCAAAAATTAGGTAAGCCACCCAGCTCTTTCAGGATCAGGGCTTGGTCGCGAGGATCGGTGCACGCGTTATAGGCTTCCCAAAAGCTGCCGTAATTGGCGTACCAACCTGGATATTTTTTCTCGAACCACTCCATGTCAGCGCCGGTCATGCCGTCGTAACGATGGAAGAAAACCGGCCAAGCACCAAACAAATATATTGCCGCAGAGTGAGAGAGATGATCCTGATCAGCGATCATTCGATCCAGGTGTTTAGGCGCCGTGATACCGTACTTTTCGAGCTTTTGATAAAACCCGCCGTAAAATTCATCGAACACCCAGCGCATATTCATCTCTTTCGCCGATTCTTGTCGTTTGGTAACAAAGTAATCGGAGAACAGATTGATGCCGACGCTCAAGCTGGTGTGGCTACGCCACGCCCATTTGTCGAGCGCTTGTTGGATAAGCGGAATATTGCGATCGTCCTGCAGCAGGGTCGCGAATGTCGCCCAACCATTGGCCATGTGACGCGCTTCGTCGGATTGGATAGTAAGCATCGTTGAGGCCATCATCTTGTCGCCGTGGGCTGCTGCCGCGCTCGATAGCCCCACGAAAAAAACGTTCGTATAGGCTGTTTCGATGAATATCTGCAGTCCGATCGATGTCTCTACCGGATCGCAGGTTAATAAATCCTCGAGCATCGCGCGGAAAATTCCGCCGCCAACACTGGTGCCGGCCGCATGCATGGCAATATCGTAGCCTGCCGGATCGTGCCAGCTGCGCATATGATGGCGAAGCGTGTTGAGCTCTAGCTGCGAATGTCGAACCTCGTCGATGCCTTGCATCATGTAGCCTTGGCGCAATTCCATCGGCGCCACGCTGCGCACCATCCGGCCCATCTGCCGCGCCGCGGAATACTCAATGCCAGGAAGATTAGACAGACCGAATTTCATCCCTTCCATCCAGCGCGGATCAGGATCCGGGTCGCTTAACCGGCTCGAAGCTTCGAGGATCGCGTAGTGGCGATTATCCTTCTCCTGCTCCATCTGAAAATATTCTCGGACAAAGGTTTTGAATGGGTCTACCGGTTTCAAACCTTCTAAGTGAAAGCGCGTTTTCTCGACCAATTTTTGATCAGGCCGAATGTAGGTGGGTTCCCAATCGATCGACTTTACGCGGTCGTAGGCTTTGGCTAGAGATTCACTCATGAGGGTTGACCTTGAAATAAATTGTGATCAATCTGAGAGAGCTTCTGTGATGGAGATATAACTGTCGCTCACCTCAACTTGTCCGGTATAACTCGCCAATACGACGAGCAGTGTTGGCACGTCGTACGGGCGCCCAAGTTCCTCAACGATTGTCTCGATATTTAGATCGAGGCGGATTTCGTTGCTCACCGTAAGGTAGGTCCCGTTATCTTCGAGGACGGCATCCGGGTTATCCACGCAGGCGGCATCGGCAATGGCGAACGCTTCTTCGCCAGCCATTAGTTTCACGCTCACGCGGTGGTTCTGTGCTAAGCCCTGTTCGCTCATGTGACACTCGCCCCAGCATCGAGCTCGCAATCGCGGATTAGTGTCCGCCATTGCTCGAACACGACTTCACGCGCCTGCTCAAACGTTTGTACTTGAATGTCACTCGCTTCGAACAAGGGCGCCAGAGCGTCCGTCGCATTCGTCACGAGTGGTGTCCATTGCTCAATCCAACCGTTCATAACCGCCTTGTTGTTTAGGTCTGCGCTCAGCAGAAATCGCACCAGTGCGACGGCTGATCCTTGTCGATGCGGGCGATCTTTTTCTGCGCCTTGCGCGATGACGGCCGCCACGGTATCGCCATGGCGAGGGGCTGCGCGCAAAACCAGTTCGCGATTGAACAGCGTCGCGAACAAGGGTTCGTAGATGAGATTAATAACGAAATTTATCTCCCCCCAATCGCGCGATGCGATCAAATATTCGACCACGCGTCGTGCGCCTTGCCACACCGTAGATTCCATCCAAAGCGTTTTGGACTGTCCTTCGTCGAAGCCCGGTATCGCATCCTCTAGCGCCATGCCATAGAGAGCGAGGTCCTGAGCATGGCGGTCTTTCTCCATCGCCTGGAAGATCAAGGGCCCCGCGACAACATCGGACAACGCTTCACGCTGTGCGTAACTCAAGGCCATGAACAAGCCGTATTCCGGATAACGGTAAGCGGCATAGTGGGTTTCGAGAAACGCTTGCCATTTGGGCAACAAACCGTCGAACAGCCCCGCTCGGGTCGCGCCCTCGATCGCTTGTGTGATCGCGTTACCGGTCGCTGCTTGACGGGTGACATAAGGCCTAAACCAGTCTTCAGATGGGTCTCGATAAGTCCACCATTCCTCAGCCTTAAGCACCGTCGAGGCGTCGTCCCATGGTGGGCGGCCGTTGATGTCCCGATTGAACCAGCCTTGGGTGGCGTAATTCTTCGGATCCCATTGGCTATGGAGGGTGACTTCCTCGTATTGTGTAGCGCGACGCTTCGCGGGCTCGACGTATCGAAACGGTATAATCTTGCGTCGCGTAGGTGCTGCAGCCATCGGTTAAGACCCTTCATGGTCATTCGGTAGGACTTGCGTCCACAAGTTTCACCGGCAAAAAATGTTGTCGGAAAACTGTATAAGCGTCCCATTACGCAGCAACAACTCCGCGCGCTGGACCATGAGGAGCTGATGCAGGCGCATCGAGCACCAAATCAATTGGCACGGAATTATTGCCACTAATGACAATTCACTCCGATAGAGGATAATTTGCCTATGCGTGCCCTGTCAACACCAATGAGACAAAACCATGAAGCTGCCCGCTAAGACGCCGAATCGACGCCGCACCCGTCTAAGCCCCGAGCAACGCACCGCTCAGTTGCTCGATAGTGCAGTGAAAGTATTCGCGCGCACGGGTCTGGCGAGTGGTGTCCATGCACAAGTCGCACACGAAGCGGGGGTTGCAGTGTCCACCGTCTTTATTTACTTTCCGACGCGTGACGCCTTGGTCGATGCGGTTATCACGGAAGTAGACCGCTATCTCGTCAATCTCGTGGCCGTCATTGCGCAGAGCGAGCGATCCGCAGTCGATAAGCTGTTAGCGATATTGCACGAATTTTCGGTCACCGTGGACACAGCGCCCGCCTACGTCAAAATTTGGTTGAATTGGAGTGCAGACGTTAACGAGTCCACCTGGCCCCAATACGTCGATTTCCAAGATCGAATTATTACCGCATTTGGTGACATTTTTGCGTCCGGCAAGGCGAGCGGTGAAATCCTAAACGACGTGAGTCCCCTGCTCGGCGGCCATCTGGTGATGAGTGCCGGTCACATGATTGCGCAAATGAAATTTCGCGGCCGAGACCAAAGTGAAGTCGATAAATTTCTGACAGTCTTGATTCGTGGTGCTGTGTTGTCGAAAGATTGATTAGTGAGGGACAGTAAATCTAATTCCGGAACACTATCAGTACCCGAATCCACGGAGTTGAATTCCCCCCACTAAGACGAACACACCTCGTTAGCTGGAGCGTACCGCCACCTAATACCGCTATAGCTTCGCGCAGATATTCGATAGGATACCGATACACCACCAGCTAAGGCGAAATCCCATGAGTATCGATTGCGGCTTCCTTTTCCCGTTTAGAAACCCAGATTTCAATCGCCGTTCTTGGGCGGAGTTTTATCGCCAAAGTCTTGAACTTTGCGTGCACTCGGAAACCCTTGGGCTCGATCACGTTTGGCTCACGGAGCACCATTTCATCGACGACGGATATTCTCCATCGTTAATGCCTATCGCGTCCGCCATTGCCGCCCAGACCACGCAGATACGCATTGGTACCTTTGTGCTGTTGCTCCCGCTCCATCACACGGTTCGCTTAGCCGAAGATATCGCGACGGCAGATGTGATCTCCGATGGTCGTCTCGATATTGGTGTTGGCCTCGGTTATCGGGTCGGCGAGTTCAACGGCATGGGGATCTCTCCGCGCGAACGCGGCGCACGTTTCAACGAGCAGTTGCCGTTGCTACGTCAATTACTCGACGGCGAGACGGTGAGCTTCGACGGGAAATTTCACCATATGGTGGACGCGCACATCATGCCGCCAGCCGTGCAAGCACCTGTACCGTTGTGGGTGGGTGCGCGTGGCGATAAGGCGCTTGATCGGGCAGCGCGCCTTGGTTGCCATCTCGCCGGCGTATCAGCGGATCATCGATTGAAATATCGGGAAGCATTGAAACGTCACGATCGTGATCCGGATGACTATAAGGTCAGTTTGATGGTGATGGTTTATGTTGCGGATACGACCGAGCAAGCGTGGAATGACACTGCCGAACCGATCAACCATACACTGCAGTTGTATCAAGACTGGGCCATCGAGGCCGGCGATGTAAATAACGACGACCAGGATTCGCGCTCAATCCCCACACCACAAGAACTACGTCGCGATCGGGCGTGCAGCTTCTACGGTGAACCTGCGTTTGTAGGAACCTCGGATTTTGTCTACGAAGGTCTTCGCGATTTGCTTAAGCGTTCGCCGTGCACACATATAGTCATGATGGGAATATTGCCGGGTGCACCGCATGCGGGGACGCAGCGAAGCATGGAGTTGTTTGCTAAAGAAGTGATGCCACGCCTAAAGACCCTATGAGACCCATAACCGTACAAACTTGTGAACCCTTGGAGAATTAAAACCAGATTAATTCACTGCGAAATTTACAGTGTTCGCGCAGCGACCCTACTTCGTGGCCGCACCCAATTCGGGGCCGTCACACGCTTGACGCTTCTCAAGGCCGTCCCGGACTAAGTGCCCCGGGTAGTTGAACGCGAAACTAGTAAAAATAATTGCCGCATCGCATACACGGGAAGATCAAGGACGAAACTATTGTCGGCAATCTTCGCGACCCAAAACTATCCTAGGACTTAGCACCGAAGGCTCGCCAGCCGATTTCGAGTGAAGAGCCATGTACAAACGCATAATTGGATTAACCGGTGCATTGTGTGTCGGCTTGATGGTGATCGATTTGTGGCTGCGCGCGCACCCGACGGAAGTGCCTGTACCTGTTCGGCCAAAGGCAATAAAAATTCCTGCGGACCTAGTCCAAACCGACCCAACATTGGGTTATCACTTTCGGCCCAACGCTGCGCAGTTTTTCAGCTCTGAGAACGAAGAGTTCAGCGTAAACTATCAGATCAATGAAATTGGTCTGCGCGATTCAGGCATGATTTCGGCCGTGAAACGATCGCCGCGAGTGTTAGTTCTTGGCGATGCGTTTGTCGAGGTCTGGGGCATGATGGGTGATGAGACGTTTATTAGCGAAGTCCAACGTGAATTGCGCGCCGTCGACGGGATTCCCCCTACACCCGCCTACTGAACGTCGGGATGACCGGGTATGGCGCCGCACAAGGTTGTCTGCTCAGCCAACGAGTTTATGAAACGTTTAAGCCGGATATGATTTTATTCCTGTATACGAGTTTGATGCCGGTTGCCCATCATCGATTCCTTGCAGCCGCCGCCGTTGACGAGAACTGCATTGCTGTCGGGTTGACGCACGCTCAAGTGAACTTGGCGCCGCTTGCGCACAGCCGCGGATCGCCGCTCGAAATCTCTACTTTTTACAAAATCGCGGAACGTTACGTTGGTGCAAAAATCGCCCGCGAGCCGCTCATTCCGGGAGATCCAGATGCCGATCTGTTCGCCGCCACCCGAGGCCTCGACAACGGCGTGACGCAACTCCATCAACTTAGTCTGCAACACGTGAAGGCCATTGCCGAGTTCGCGAACGAACAGAATATGAAGTTCATGCTCTTGCACGTTCCTCTTCCTCATCAATTCGCTTCGGACGAGTGGGCACAAGGCCAAGTTGGGTATGGATTCGGCGCACAAACCTACGACGCGCCAGAGACTGAGATCATGGAGTATATTTTTTTGCTGCACGCATGAATGGCAATGCGTGATGAGCGCCCCGATGTAGAGCCAATTAGCCAAGCAGCGCTCGAGTCCGGTGTACTGTCGTCATGACTACACGCTCGCTCAAGTTGGCCACCGCGCGCTCGTCGCGTTACTTCTCGAGACTATGAAGATGGCCGTCAGCTCACTACCTTCGAATACGTTCGTACGCTAAGCAATGAAGGCTATCTTGCGGAACAATGCGTAGGCGCTTGACGGGTTCTGCCATCGCAAAGTCCGCTATCAGCGTTCCCGTCGGAACGTGTGTAAAGTCTCACTCCGAAATCCCAAGTTGATCACCTCAGCCTTCGTTGAGCTACACAAAGGACAGACCCAATTGAGCGCGTTCGTTTTCGCCGACCCCAAATCGGAAAGAGAACTAGCTGATTAAAATATCCCGGTCATTAAGTCGCGTAGTTTTGTCGTACTTTGCGGCGTGAAGCCGACGCAATACTGACAATAGCCAACCCTCAGCCGTCATCAATAGGCTTCCACCATTGCGTTATAAACCGATGCGTTTCTATCGTCGCTCACCGCGCGACTTTGATTCCGAACGCGAGATTTCTTATTCCCTTGCGCTTGTCCCGCGAATTTTCGATTTGTGGAACACATCCGCGAACCCAACAAATATCACAAGATTCGACTTCATAACAGGCGGTATATGGTGAGATCAAGCGCTCTCGATGAACTTAGTCGAACCTCCGCTTCTTGCTGCCTGGTACGATGTCCGCTCGACCTCCAGAAATTTGCGTGACCTCATTATGCCTGTCGATACGCTTGGACTGTTGTTGTGTTTGATCATTTCGTTTGTTGCAGCATCAATTCATGGCGTTATCGGCTTTGGCTTCAACTTTATCGGCGCACCCATTTTGCTACTGCTGTATCCACAGCTCGTGCCTGCACCGATCATTATGAATTCCGTCGTCATCGTGTGCCTGGTCGGTTGGACGACGCGTAAAGATATTCAATATCACGCGTTAGGCTGGGCTGTCGGGGCGTGCGCGTTGGGTGCGTTTCTTGCCGGCTATACGATGGCTATGGTGAGCGCTTCAACCTACTCAGCATTATTTGGATCGTTACTTTTGTTGGCAGTGGGCGTCAGCCTACTCGGTTGGCGCCCTACAATTACGCCTTCAACTGCTGCGCTCGGCGGTGGCATTTCCGGCTTCATGGGGACGATTACCTCTATCGGCGGCCCGCCCATCGCATTGCTTTACCAAGGACTGCCGGGCCCGGCTCTGCGCGGCACCCTGTCGGCATATTTCCTACTGACAACGCCATTTATATTGGCCGCCCTGTATAGCGCAGGTTGTCTTGGCTGGAATGAAGTGAAGCTCTCAGTCGTGCTGCTACCCGGCATGTTGCTCGGCTTCGCTTGTTCGAAATACCTGGCGCGCTATCTCAACGCTCAGGCGACGCGCGCGATTGTGCTATTGATCTCAACCGCCGGCGGCATCGTGCTAGTGACGCGGGCTTGGTGAAGGAACATTGAGTCGCCGCGATCGCTAGATCTCATGTGACATCATCCGTACTCACGACTCGAGTCCGGAATACATAATATCGATCTAGGTCAGTTGAATTCTCCAGACCGAGGTACGCTGATCGAATTACATTGGATCGTCTCGGCGACGTTCTTTAATCAGCACCGAATCCGTGAAACGTCGCAACGTTTTCAATCGCTTCACGGTCGCTCACTAAGGTGTTTTCGATCGCGCCCGGATCCGCATAGCCCAAGCTCATTCCCGAAACGAGCACTTGGTCTGCAGGTATTTTCAAATGCCGAAAGATCGGTTCTTGAAACTGAATCCATGCGGCCTGCGGACAGGTGTGCAGACCGAAGGCACGGGCGGCCAACATAATGGTTTGAATATACATTCCTGCGTCCGACCAACTGCCGCGCGCGAGATACGAACTGGTCGTGATGAACAGTCCAATCGGGGCATCGAAAAACTTAAAGTTGCGCGCGCCTTGTCGTGCCGCCGCTTCGCGATCGCCCTTCTTAATGCCAAGCAATCCGTACAAACCCCAGCCGACTCCGCGACGTCGATCCCGATGCACATCGTGCCAGGATTCCGGGTAGTAGCCGTATTCCTCGTATGTCTTAGCCTCACCGCGCGCAGCGAGCGCTAACACATCGTCTGTTATTGCTTGGCGCACCGCGCCGGTACACACGTGTACATACCAGGGCTGCGTGTTCGTGCCACTCGGCGCACGCTGCGACAACTCGACAATTTCGCGAACGGTGTCTGTCGACACTGCTTGATCAGTAAATGCGCGGATCGATTTCCGGCTTGCAATCGCTTCTAAAACGTCCATAGGTGATTTTTGACTCGCTCGATTTTGAGCAACTAAACATATCATTTCCTAGGGACTTTTTACTATCGCGATTCTCAGTCGCGGGGATCGATCCGCCGATTAGCCAGTATGCTTATCGTACGCTGATTTAACGAATCGCAACCGGGTTGATAATCATTTGCACGGTCCCTTTTATACGTGCCTGTCCTAACACGAACATGAATTCCCACGCCTCGTCGGCCACGAGTTCGTGCGTCACCATGTTCTCTAGCAGATAAATGCCGCGCTTCGGCAACAATGCCATGTGCACTGACAGCTCTAAGCCCTCTACTTCCCCTGGGGTGACCTCGATACCAAACGTGTCCGCCCCGACAGCGACCGGATCGTGACTCGCGAGGAATAAGGCACCATTTAGGCCTAACCCTGGTTGTGACGCCATGTAGCGTTCCCGATCGATGTCGATGAGCGCCATATAACCCGTGTGCACGATGATCACCTCACCTTTACCTAACGTTATATTCTGCCGCGCCATCGCGCCTTTCAATTCCGCTTCGTTCACCGCGACATCCGGCTTGAGCATCTCTTTGCCTTCGAGCGTCATCACGCGTTCCGGCTGCATCTCTTTTAGATAACCAACAATATCTAGCACCACACCGCGCGTAACGATGGGCGGAATATTAGAGGTGCCTAGTTTTTTCGTGCCACTTTGATGAAAGAAGTCCTGCACCTTGTTGCCGTTGTAGTAGACATGATCGATACCCACATGCGCTAGGCCATCAATTTGCGAGCCGACACCAAAAAATAACAATGCCCAATCGTCGTTGCCGGTTGCCTTACCGGTGCCATACGGCTCGCCTGCATTTCCAAATAGCGCCGCGTGCGAGACCATGAAAATCTGCGCCGTCCGGGCGCCAAATGCAGGGGTGTCCCTGGATGTTTCCATGCCAAGCGCGTAACGCTTCCCGGTTTTGACGAGCTTGGCTGCGTTAACAATATGCGCTGGTGTGATCTCGTTAACTGCGCCCAAGGTGTCGTCCTTCCCCCATTTAGACGGGTACCAAGGCTCGGCAACCGCGTGCATCGATAACGTCAGCCCAAGTATCAATATTATGGTTGGTAATTTCATTCGTAGTTGTCCTTTACATAAATGCTTGAAGAAGTGTTTTTACTGAGCCGCAACAACGCGCCCTAAATCTGTCCGATATCGCCAGATTTATTCTTTGTTCCAGTAATCAGTCGCTTTCGAAAATTTCTCGCCATCGATCGCAAATACACAGACCCCTGGAACGCTCCAGGCTTCGGCGCCACTACCACCGCTCATCACCCATTCCACTGCTGCACTTGCCGGACCTATCGTGATGCTGGCCGGAACCAATTGCACACCCGCGTAGCTGTCGACAAATTTCTGTACGAATTCCCGCACAGCCGCCGTGCCGCTCGATCGAGCACCGGTTGCCATATCTGCATAAGCGATCGTGTCGCTGAAGTAACTCATGATTTTATCGACATCGCCGCCCGTCCAAGCGGCGTAGTAGGCACCTATCGAATCTTCCGTTACGCCACCAGCAGATACCGGGTTAGCGAGTCCCATTAGCAAAAAGACGAGTGCCGTTCTAAATGTAATTTTTCTAGACATTGTTTTTCATCTCCCTTAGTAGATTGTTCGGCTGAACCCCTGCGCAGCGTACTACTAAATGTGATCTCAAAGTAAGGGTTATAGGCAGTGCAAACCGAAGCTGAGTGAGCACTGATTTTCGCTGAAGACAAGATTTTTTCGGCCCAGTAATCGGGGCGCCCAGAATGTGCATCGCAGCCGATAAGCAGTAGAATCTGCAGAGGAATTTCGGCACGCTTCACTACTTATGAATAATAACTTCTTACCTCGCAACAACGTGGTTGCGAACATCACCGTTCCGTGCGCCAAAGAAGCATTTTCGATGCTCAGCACAAACGCAGCGACAAGACTATGAACCCTCGTCGGTCAGTCTTATATCTTCCTGGGGCAAATTCCCGCGCTCTCGAAAAAGCGCAGACGTTGGCCTGCGATGCACTTATTTTTGATCTCGAGGACGCAGTCGCACCGACAAGTAAATCCCTCGCGCGCCGGCAGGTTGAAAGGGCGTTGCACAACGGCGCTTACGGGTACCGGGAAATCGTACTCAGAGTTAATGGGATCGACACACCTTGGGGCCGAGACGATCTGGCGCTTGCGGCCAAGATTAATCCGCATGCGGTGTTGTTTCCGAAAGTAGAATCCGCCGGCGAACTGCGAGACCTCGTCGCCGAGCTTGATCGGGCGGGCGGCGCAGACCTGCCTGTGTGGGTGATGATAGAAACACCCAAGAGCATTCTGAACGTCGAATCTATTGCACACGCGTCAACTCGGATCAGCGCGCTCATCGTCGGCACCAGCGATTTAACGAAAGAGCTCCGTGCACGTCACACCCGCTCGCGGAGTAATCTTAGCTATGCGTTACAGCACGTTGTTCTCGCGGCCCGTGCAGCACGCATTGATGTGATCGACGGCGTGCATCTCGACTTCCGTAATGTGGCGGATTTTGAAATCTCGTGCACAGCCGGACGTGACATGGGATTCGACGGAAAATCGCTCATCCATCCGTCACAAATCGAGACCGCGAATGAAATTTTCGGGACTAACGAATACGTAATCGAACACGCCGAAAAAGTCTTGAACGCCTGGCAAGCGGCGATTGCGGAGGGCCGCGGCGTCGCAGAACTAGACGGACAGCTCATCGAAAACCTGCATGCCGCTGAAGCGGAACGGGTACTAGAATTTGCTCAAGCCTTGAAAGCCCGTTCGAAAAATGTCTAACGTTCACTCACTCGCATTTACGCTAGTCAGTTCGGGCACTTACCTAAATCGCTGATCAAAATTGTGAGTCAAACGGAAATATCGTGTCTTTATAGGCACCAACCGACAGTGCGATTCAATTTCTCAAAAGTAAGGAGCGTATTCCGATCTAGTACAGCCACAATGTCTGGGCAGTCCCGTTTGTTTATTCGTCATACGCTTAGCACGAAGTGATCGAAAATCAGGAACAGCTATTTAGTAATCCGGAGCCGCTCGTGTCCTGAGGGACCGGTTGGCTTAAACCATCGTCCAGCCACCATCGACAACCAAGGTGTGGCCAGTGATCATCGACGCTGCAGCTGATGCCATAAAGATAACCGGTGCGGAAATTTCTTCCGGCTCGGCCAAATCTCGCCGTAACAAATTCTTCGTTCGAACAGCTTCGCGCAATGCCGGACTATCTTTCATCGCCTGTTCGGCTAGCGGCGAACGAGTGACGGTTGGCGCCACCGCGTTAACCCGGATCCCATATTCGGCCCATTCTGCTGCCATCGTTCGAGTGAGATTGTTCACACCAGCTTTAGCACCGCTATAGGGCCCGCGTTCAGGTGCACCAACAACCCCGGCTTGCGACGATATATTGACTATCGAACCGCCACCTTGTTTGATCATTTGGCGAGCGACAATCTGGCAGCAGAAAAACACATTCTTTAAATTGGCATCGACAATCCGATCGTATGTCTCTTCGTCGTAATCCAAAATCTTGGCAAGTTTGTTATAGCCCGCGTTATTGATCAGCACATCGATGCGACCGTAATGCGCAATTACCGCATCCATATACGTTTGTATCGATGCGACCTTAGACACGTCTAGAACGTGGTACATACATTCGCTACCATTCGCGACCAGGTCTACAGCAAGGCTTTCCAGCTCATCGGTCGAGCGGCTTCCGATTGCGATTTTTCCACCCGACTGGGCAGCCTCTGTCGCGATGACCCGCCCAATGCCGCGGCCTGCACCAGTGACGACTACGACCTGATCTTCTAAAGCGAATCGCGCCAAACTCGGCATGCTGTCTATCTCCTGTGTTGGTAATAAGTTCTGTTCACGTGTACGGGTGCGATCTCAGCACCTGAATTGTACATACGAGTCCGGACTCGACCGTTGGTGTCGACCGAAACACGTTGGAAGGTCGCTCGCGATGGCTTCATTGTGTGACATCAACGCTATCCAATGATGGCTCATGCGGGTGTCGGCGGCGACCATAGCTTACGCATCGCGAACAAGCCGTACAGCGGTCCGGGAATGAGTAACAGAAGAACCATCACTTGCATCGATTCCCAAAAAGCCATCACGACTTCAATAGCAACAATTGTAACGGCGAATCCGATGCTATTCATCAATGCAAGCGCACCACCCACCCGTTCGGGAGGGCACGCACGTGCCGCCACTGCGGAGAACTGCGGTGAATCCGCGCACACCAACATGCCCCATATCATCAAGGCGGGCAAAATCGTTAGTGTCGAGATTGAGTAGAGCACAGGCACTAACAAGCACAGGGTCGCGGAGCCTGCGAGCGCGACGCAGGCAATACAGCCGAATCCGCCGGCGCAGAAAGCTGCGAATGAAGCCAGGTAGACGGCCGGACCTTCGAATACGCCGGATGCGGCCAATATGAGGGGTGTTAACGCGAAAAATCCGTAGAGCTCCCACATGTGCCCGAAGTACCCGTGGGCGGCTGCACGGTAGTTGGGAATTGCGAACGTACTGATCGCATCGCCGATGCGCGTGGGCGGCGCGACCCCAACATTCGGACCATCACCTAAACGCCAGATCAGCACCCCGCCGAGTAGCGCAAGAACTGAAGATTATGTATAAGACGCCTTGCCAATCAGTTGCGATTGACGTGCCCCGGACGAGATGCGGAAGACCGCTCCCGATGGACTGCAATCCCACCATCCACCCCAGCACGTTGCCTGCGCGGTCCGGCACCCATCGCACGATTAGCTTCATGCCGATCGGATAGATGCCTGCTAAGGTTAAGCCGGTCGCAAACCGGGTCACTAATGCGATCACTAAATTACCGTCACTGAGCACAAACAAGGTGTTTGCTATTGCTCCAAGCACTGCCGCGATAGCGAATATTTTGCTCGCCGGAAAACGGTCCGCAATACCGGTTAGTGCGATCGCTAAAGATCCAAGGATGAAGCCAAGTTGCACGATGCTGGTGAGGTGACCCAGGTCGATGGTGGTCAATCCCCACGCCAAGAACAATCCATCTGCGACCGCGTTAACGCTGAACCAGATACTGCTGCCGAGAAACGCTGCGATGCAAATCGTAGCGGTAGGATACTTTTTCAAAATATCATTCGTCGTTCGAACGCTTATTAAAGACATCAATTACAGGGTTACTCTCGCGAAAACGCTCGAGCGCAGCGAGTTCGATGCGCTATTCCTTACGCACGTGCATGGAACTTACGCAACGTAATAGGGATCATAGGTGTCGCCGTTTTGCGCCAATCCCGCTGTCCCATGCAACGAATGTCCCACCCGAAAACGGTCATTCGAATAGAGCAATCGGAGAATATAGATCCCGACCGGTACGCCTTCAGCCTCCAACCTTCTCCACCAGCAGGACAACCCCATCGTACCAACCCATAATCATTTGATCCGCGCCTACGACAACCATCCGCGACCCCTCATCAGTGTCGGGCCCCCAACTGCCTCCCTGGTCGCAGAGCCAATGTTGTGCAACGTTGCTTTGTGCTGGATCGATGGTGAACTGGGCAAAGGCGCCGGAAAACTCCGTCTTTGCGGCGTCAAGCGCGTGTTCTGCGCTAAGCAGCGCCGCGTGTGGGCCATCGCATTTGTCATCGGCGGTAAAATTCGCGCTCGCCTTTTGGTCCAAGAGAGCGAACGGGCGTGGATCGTAATTTCTGATCCCATGATCAGCGGATCATTTCTCGAAAAAACGGAAAGACCGTGTGATTTCAGGGCAACTCCGGTCACTCGCCACACACCATATAGATTGGTTGTCTTTCGCGATTCCTGTTCTCGAACCGCTGTCGATGTCGGTTGCTGTGCGTGGCCTACGTTCTGGGCCGCGACCTTCGGGGCCGCCTTGTTTGCCTCGGAATGGCGCTCACATGCGGTGACCAGCGTAACAAGACCGGTGACGAGTAGCGCCGCCCTAAGGCGACTGAAATTTTTGTATGCGCGGTCCATATAATAACTTTCCCTTGTTGATGTGTTGCAAAACCGCAGTTGACCCGATCGACATCTGGGTCAATTTTTCGGATCGGCTTAGGGCTTACTGTAAAAATCTGCCTCGGCTTTGCGCCGGCGAACAAGTCCCTTCAGAACCTTGCCGTCATTCTTAACTCACTTCGCAAACTCAGCAACCGCGCCAACAAAGTCACCGGACTTGTGCTTCTTGGTCAGTGTGGCCGTGCGGATCGCGCCGCAGCCCATGCCGATCAACATATCCAAATTCGCCCAGGTACGGATGCTGCGCTTGCACTCGCGATGATGCATGTCATTGTGCGCGACAATCTGCACGATAAAGAATTTATCGAAGCCCATACGCTCGGTTTCGATCAGTTAGCCGAAAGAGTAAAAGAATATCCGCCAGAACGCGCGGCCACGATCACGGGTATCGATGCAGATGTGATCGAGAAACTTGCGCACGCTTATGCAACGACCCGCCCCGCCGCGATCCGATTCCTAGTCGGTATGGAGCGCTATTCCAATGGTCACGTTGCGGTTCGTGCTGTGTCCTGCTTACCTGGCCTTATTGGTGGCTGGCGCGAACGCGGCGGCGGTTTGAGCCACTTCATGTTGAATATTTTTTTTCAAAGCGTTTGACTATGGCGTGATGTTGCCTGCGCGAGACGCGCCACCGCGCGGGCGCTCTGGACACCGAGCGCAACTTGGAAAGTTGCTCACCGACCCGGAAATGGATCCGCCGATTAAGTGGATGATGGTGTACAACGCGAATCTGGTGGTTACAGCAGCGAACCATAATCGCACCATCGAAGGCCTGAAAAGAGAAGATCTATTCACCGTCGTACACGAACATTTTCTGACTGACACGGCGCTCTACGCAGATAGAGTGCTGCCCGCGCCGACACAGTTTGAACATTACGATCTCATGCCCTCGCGGGGCACGCGTTACGTGAACTTAAACGAACCGGCGATCGAACCCGAAGGTCAAGCCTTATCCAATACCGAGGTGTTTCGGCGGCTATCAAGGCGCATGGGTTACGCGGACGAGTGTCTACACCGTAGCGATAACGAACGGTTCCGCTTGATGCTTGCCAATGGCCACCCTTACATCGAAGGCATTACTTACGAGAGCCTTCAGAAAAGCGGTTGGGCAGCGCTTAATATTGGCGACTTCAATCCCTTGAAAGAAGGCGGTTTCAGCATCCTGAGTGGTAAATGCGAGTTCTTTTCTCGAAATTACGCCGACCGTGGTCAAGATCCGTTACCGACCTACGAACCAATGGACGCGCAAGACGATGCCGTTGATGGATCCGCGCCACTGCAGCTAGTGATTGCCAAAACAAGTCATTTCCTCAATTCTGAATACGTCAATTTACGACATCGTGGCACAGAGAAACACGTACCTGCGGTTGACATTAACCCTGCAGATGCCGCGCGCCGCAACATCATCGACGGCGACATGATTAAGATGTTTAATCGCTATGGCGAAGTCCACGTTCGCGCGAGCGTGTGCGACGTCACGAAAGCAGGTATCGTCTATTTGCCGTTCAACTGGTGGCCGGAAACGACGGCAAATGGTCAATCTGCGAATGCGCTCACCCCAGAGGGACTGAGTCGGCGAGAAATTGGTAGCAACGCATTTGATGCGCATGTTGAGATACAGAAAATCGCCTAGTTGATCCAGATCGACCAACGTGCCGCAGCGGTTGCTAACAGGCAGTGGTCGATAAATTATTAGCAGGTAAAACGAGTTTCCATGAATAGGTGGAATTCGAGAACAGCATGAACAGGTGCATGATCACTTTGCGGGCAAGCGATGGCGGAGAGTTTTCTGCATACGTCGTTGTTCCCGACGGTAAACCAGCTCCGGCGATCATTTTATTGCAGGAAATATTCGGCCTCATCGATTGGATCAAAGAGATTGCGGATACGTTTGCCGCTGCCGGTTACTGCGTTGCCGTACCTGAGATGTTTTCCCGTCTTGAAAGAAATTTTGTCGCTGATCTCAGTGACCCAAAACAAATGCAAAAGGGTCTTCGATTTCGCGGTCTCGTCGATCATCGTTTGGCAATGAACGATATCGAGACGGTGAGCGCGGAACTCAATAGCGTGGCCGCCTGCAACGGGAAAATTGGAGTCGTCGGATCCTGCTTCGGTGGTACTTTCGCGTATTTATCCGCGGTGCGCTTGAATGTTGACACCGCAGTGGCCTATTACGGCACCCAGATGCACGAATTTCTCGACGAAGCGAGTGCTATTACCTGCCCCACCCTGTTGCATATGGGCACAGCGGACGACCATGTCCCGGAACCATTGCGCGAGAAAATACGGATCGCCGCAGCCGCTAATCCGGCAGTCACCATTCACTTGTACGACGCGGAGCATGCATTCGCAAATAGCACCAGAACTGCCTATTATTGCGCACAGACCAGCCGCACCGCTCAGGCCGGAACATTCGAACTATTCGACGCGCTACGGTCGCCCGAATTCATCTTGAGAACGGTAACAACGTTGGACTGCGCTACGGTCGCGGTCCGAAAATGCTCACAAAGCTACCCGGAGAAACATCATGACGAATCGAACTTTCTTATGCGGCGCCCGCTTAATCGACGGTGTTAATCCACCCCAAAATGACATGGTGGTCGTGATCAACGACGACCGGATCATGAAGGTAAGCGCTAAAGCGAAAGCGCCCGCTCCACGCAAGAAGGACACTGTCTACGATTTAGGTGGTATGGCGCTGATGCCGGGCATGGCGTTCTGTCACTACCACCCGGCTTACGACAACGTGAATAGTCTGCAAGAAATCGATCTCAAACACCCACCCACCAAGTTGGCCTTAATCGCAGCAAAAAACGCGGAGTTGCTACTGAACTGCGGATACACAATGTCAGTGGGCGCTGGCGCTGCACATTTCATCGACGTGGTACTGCGCGATAGCATTAACAGCGGTTTGATTCCTGGCCCACGCATTATGGCTTGTGGTCGCGATGTGGTGACCACTGGCGATTCAGTAGACAGCCACCCGAAATGGTGGGGTCTTGGCCTGCAAGGCCTAGCGAAAGTGTGTGACGGGCCTGATGAATTTCGTCGCGCGGTGCGGGAAGAGATCGCGAACGGCGTCGACATCGTCAAACTGTATCCAACTGGTGGACACGGGCTGCCAAACGATTCCAATTTCTTAAGCATGAGTGAAGAAGAAATCCATGTCGCAGTGCGCACGGCGCACGAACGCGGCGCAAAGATCCGCGGCCATCTTATTAGTCAACGAGGCATCAAGATCGCGCTAGAGGCAGGTATCGATGTGGTAGACCACGGCGACGGTCTGGACGATGAATGCATCGAACTTTTTCTCAAAAGCGGCAGCTACCTGACACCAAGCTTGTACTTTCCATCCCGCCTCGTGAGTGGTTACTTAAGCGGCGAAGCACCTGGGGTCGCGTCGATGATCCCAGAGTTGGAACACACTTTGGAGAATCACCCAGCGAAGGTGAAGCGGGCGCACGATGCGGGTGTTCCGATTGTCATTGGCGACGATTTTGGTTTTGGCTCACTGATGCCACACGGCGATTACACCAAGGAACTGGCGGTATATCCGGATCTGTGTGGAGTTTCCAATCTCGACGTGATCAAATGGGCGACGCATAACGGCGCCGCCCTACAAGGCCGGCTCGATGAGCTTGGCACGATTACAGAAGGTAAGCTCGCCGATCTGCTAGTGGTTGATGGCGATCCGTCGAAAGATTTAAGAGTGCTACAAGATCGCAATAATTTGAAAATGATCATGAAGGGCGGGGATCTCGTCAGGTGCTCTATGGTGCGAAGTGAAGCATCTGTACTTGCCTGATTGGTATCCGTAGAAAGAATATATCGAAGGAACGAACGTAAAATGAAATGTCATGAAGTAGATTACGAAATTTTTGGCGACGACATGCAAATTGTCGAAGTTGAACTCGATCCTCGTGAGATCGTGATCGCTGAAACAGGCGTGATGAATTACATGGAGGATGGCATTTCATTTGAGACAGAAATGGGCGACGGTTCGAATCCAACGAGCGGCTTTATGGGCACCGTGATAAACGTCGGTAAGCGCGCTCACGGGCGAATCCATTTTCATGACGCACTTTTCCAATCAGGGAAAAGGCAAAAAGCGGGTCGCCTTCGCAGCACCCTACCCTGGTAAAATTATAGCAATCGACATGGCGGAGATCGGCCAGGAACTGATCTCCCAAAAGGACGCATTTTAATGCGCCGCGTTTGGCACGAGCCTAGATATCGCGTTTCAAAGAAAGCTTGGTGCGGGCTTTTTCGGCGGAGAAGGTTTTATCCTGCAGCGCCTGAAAGGCGACGGCAAGGCGTTCATACATGTCGGCGGGACCGTGATCAAACGCGAGCTTAACAACGAAACCTTAAGAGTGGATACAGGTTGTATCGCAGCATTTACCAAAGGCGTTGAATACGACATCGAGCGCTCTGGCGGTTTGAAATCGATGGTGTTCGGTGGGGAAGGATTATTCCTCGCCACTTTGCGCGGCAAGGGTACTGTTTATCTACAGAACCTGCCTTTTTCTCGACTCGCAAATCGAGTGATGCGCGCGGCCAGCTTCGAGCAGTCGAAAGGCGAAGGTTCAGTACTGGGAGGCTTGGGCAACTTATTCGGCGATCGTTAGTCCAGTGATGACACGCGGTTTGGAACACTCGGCAACGATGTGTCTCGGCGCGGCTTAAACCCTCATTGCCCCAGGTGCTCGTCTCAGCGACAATTAGACCTCAAACCAAACAAGGAAAAAGCAACAGGGAGCGTCATCAAATATTTAACGCACATCACTTCCTTGCATGCGTAATCGCCATCGTCGCGATGCTAGCACTTGGACACTCAGCGAGCGCTGAGACGGTGTTGCTTCAAGAAGACTTTAATGCTGAAAATGACGGCAACGTGCAAACCAATTACACGGGCTTTACGCAGTTCAACGTCACAGTAGGTTCAGTCGATCTTATAGGCGCGTTTGATCTTATGGACCCCGGGCTTGCAGATTTTTTCCCGGCAATGGGTTCTACGTCGACCTCTATAGGACGACGAATGCAGCAGGAAGGCTCGAGTCTAATGCTATCTTCGCATTAGAGGCAGGGTCTACATATCGGCTGCAATTCGGTCTTGGCAATTCCGATGACCAATTCGGCGGCGGCTCGTCGGAAAACACGGTGACCGTATCGCTAGGCGTCGCTTATAGCGAAACGTTCAATCTATCCGGGCTCATGCCATTCGAAACGATCACACGCCTGATCCCGCCAATGGCCGCTGAGAGCGCGATATTGGCGTTCAAAGAAGATCCCGTCATCGGGGGCGATAACCTCGGTGTGCTTCTCGACAACGTGTCATTAGTGGCAGTTCCGAACCCTGGTTTGATCGGATTCTTCGGTCTTGCCATAAATGGATTATTGTTCGGCCGCCGTTAGAACAGCGGATGATTTGGCTCGAGGCCAAGCCGGTGCCGACCAAATAATTCACGGCTGTTATCCCAATCGATAAACGCGTGAGACGTCAAAGTATTCAGGTCGCGAAAAAAACGCTGTAGCGGAAAATCTTTGCGGAAGCTTCGCGTGCCCGCCTTCGCCATCATGGCATTCATGGCTTCTCGGCAAAGGTTACCGATATGGCCCGCCCGAAGTTTCAAATCAAGCCGCGCATCTAACGGGTAACTTCCTTCAGCGATTAAGTCTTGTGTGTCGCTCACAAGCCGTTCGAGTAGGATCCCAGCAGCTCGGGTTTGCGAGTGAGCGTCGCCGAGGTAAATATGTACGGCCTGCTTGTTGGCCAGTACTTCGTTGCCCCAAGTCGTGATTTTTTCCTGCATTAAGCCTTCATAAGCAGCCGTGGCGCCTTCAAGGCCGCCACAATATACGCCCATTACTTCGCAGTAAATAAAGGGTAATAACGGCATCGTATAGAGAGGATTTTCGTGAATCGACGGCGTTGCCTCAAACAGATCTCGAGCGGGCAGCGTTCGATATTCTGGGACGAATAAGTCTCGAGTAATCACGTCATTACTACCCGTCGCTGACATGCCGCTCATGTGCCACACATCGTCAACTTCAACATCTTCAATCGGTACGACGAACGCGCGTCCGTCTTCCCCGCCAGATTTCGCGATAACGACCCAATCCGCGTTCATTATTCCCGAGCTGAAATTTGAGCGCCCGCTGATTTCGTAGCCACCCGTCACTTTCTTAATCGTCACACCGGGTGACGGTTGAATAGGTATCAACCCAAAGGGGCGATCAGCGAATACTTCACGCTGCACTTTTTCCGAGAACTTCGTGAGCATCCAATTGTGACCTAAATAGAATGCCGTTACCCAGCCAGTAGACATGCAAGCACTGCTCACGGCGCGCGCGACCGCCGTTAAGGTATCGATACCAAGTTCATGACCACCAAAACACTTTGGCACCAAGGTCTGCATGACTTCGATATCGATCAGTTCCTTGATCGAATCCGGGTGCGGTTTTCTATCTTGTTCGCTTTGTTCCGCCCGAGCTGCGATAGCGGGCAAGAGACCGTTGACTCGTTCTAGCAGCTCTTCCTTCGTAACAGTCATGCTTTATGCTTCCCTAATGGTTTGGCGGTCCAATAATCGGTTCGGACCAAGCGATATCTAAGCCGGCGCGGTGCGGTGTCGCGATAAACCAGTGGCATCGTTAGTCTAAATAACGGAGCAGAAATCCTGATCATGTAATGGAACTCGGGTGGTCCTTGTTGATCAGCTCGGTTGTTAAAGCTGAACAACCCACAAGGAGTGCTCCACCTGATGGAAAACAGTGTAACGAAG
>JBLFWX010000057.1:0-32817 GCA_047611805.1 Gammaproteobacteria bacterium | reverse complement strand
GCGAATGATGCGAATGATGCGAATGATGCGAATGATGCGAATGATGCGAATGATGCGAATGATGCGAATGATGCGAATGATGCGAATGATGCGAATGATGCGAATGATGCGAATGATGCGAATGATGCGAATGATGGCTTTTTGCCGATAGAAAAAGCGGCAGACATTCGCCACTCTGCGCTAGCGGATCATTTGATGGTTGGGACGGTTGATCAGGTCACTGAAAAAATGCGCTGTTTCGTCGTGGATTTGAACTGTACGGATTTGTGTATCTACTCTCAATTTCCTGGCATGGGCGTTGTCAAAGGAACCCGCTCGTTAGCGCTATTTGCCGAGCACATCATGCCTTTGTTCTGCGATTAGTCGAATTTCGCATCTCCGTACACAACTGCAAGCATCACCCTAGGTGCCCGGCCAGGCGACGAAACAAGCTGGTACGCCGATGATCCGGCTCGCTGTTTGTTCGTTGGCCTGAAAAGATTACTCGCCGAGTTCGTCTACCCGGGACCTTTTCGACTCATCGGATTGACAGCCTTTGATCTGACTTCTCGGGTTGATAGCGCTCAGAAGGATATGTTTACGTAATTTGAACCGTGTCGACTTGAGTCTACGATTGGTGATCTGATTCAGCGATTCGGCAAAATTATCGTTTAACGAGCGAATGCGCTTCCAAATCGCGACAAAATTACAGAAAGAGCCGTAAATCTAGTTTTCTTACCCGACACAGAAGATACAGCGCGGCGTACGCTCAGCTTCTGATAACGACGTAATCAAACGGTCAACGGCCACTAGTCCGAGCCGATATCGCTTTGAAAACACTAGTATTTATGTAATATCGTTGTTTGCTAGTTGATGCGCGACCCATTTCCCTCGTGACCCGACAGCGAACCCGTTCGCTGAGCCGTTGTTGGTGCTCGGCGTGTTCGAACGGGTCGCAGAATATCTGAGGAATTGCGGAGGATTGCGTGTAATAATAGAGCCTACGCCCGTTACCACAACAATTTATAGGTGAGTACCAATGAGCCAGACTTGGGATAATGACAAAATTATTCGCGTCGACATGACAACCCTGTCCGTGACCGTCGATAAATTCAAAGATGAATGGAAATTACTGGGTGGCCGCGCGTTATCTGCCAAGGTGATGCTCGAACAATGTGACCCAACTTGCGACCCTCTGGGCCCGGATAACGTTCTCGTTTTCGCGCCGGGGACATTGAGCGGCACCTCCGCGCCAACCTCTGGTCGAATTTCGATGGGTTGTAAAAGCCCGCTAACCGGCGGCATCAAAGAAGCGAACGCTGGTGGCGATCCTGGCCAAGACTTAATGAAGATCGGCTATCGCGCGGTCATCGTCACGGGCCAGCCTGCGGATAAGGACAAGCGCTGGGGGCTACGCGTCTCAGGCGATAAAGTCGAACTCGTTGCCGCAGACGAATACAAAGGGTTGTGGAACTACGCTTTGTGCGAAAAGCTACTCTCGACCGAATCCAAAAGTGCATCCGTTATTTCGATCGGCCCGGCTGGCGAAATGATGCTCAAAGGCGCCTCAATCGCGTGTACTGATAGCGACAAAGCGCGTCGGCCGGCTCGCCAAGCCGCTCGCGGTGGCGTTGGTGCCGTGATGGGTTCGAAATGTTTGAAATGGATCTTGGTCGATCCAGGTAAAGCCGCTACACGTAAGCCTACCGATCGCAAAGCGTTTGCGTCCTACATGAAACAGTTCTCGAAAGATTACTTGTCGACCCGACACGTGAACTTCAAATACGGAACCAGCGCTGTGGTGCCCGCCGCAAATATGCTGCACACGTTTCCGTATAAGAATCGCACGGAAGGTCGCAATCCAGAGTTCGAAAAGCTCGACGGTGCGCGTATCAATGAATCATTCGCATCGCGCGGTGGTGAAATGCATAACTGCATGACCGGTTGTATCGTCCAGTGCTCGAACATCGTGCACGACGAAAACGGCGAGTACCTCACATCTGCACTCGAGTTCGAGACCCTAACTTTACTTGGGTCGTGTTGTGCGATTAACAATTGGGAAGACGTTGCCGATCTCGATCGTCTTTGTGACGAACTCGGTCTCGATACGATCGAGACGGGCGCCGCGATTGCTGTCTACATGGATTCTGGTGGCATGGAGTGGGGCGATGCGGAAGGCGCGAAGAAGCTTTTGAGCAAAGAAATCGCCGAAGGCACAGACCTGGGCAAATCGATTGGGCACGGCGCTCTGTCGATCGGTACCGCACGCAAGCACCATCGGATCCCAGTCGCTAAGGGGCAGGCAATGCCAGCATGGGATCCTCGCCCATTGAAAGCAACCGGGATCACCTATGCGAGCAGCGCGATGGGTGCTGATCACACAGCCGGACTCGTCATTGACCCGAAAATCACGGGCCATGATGCCGTTGTAGCGTCGCAAGAAATTCAGGTGATCAATGCGATCTGCGATACGACTGGATTCTGCATGTTCCTCGGGCCCTCAATTGACGAGACTCGCCAATTCTTCACGCCGTTTTTCGGCGAAGAGATTTCAGCACAAACCATCGCCGATATCGGCTGGGACTGCTTGCAGGACGAATGGGCGTTCAATGATCGAGCTGGATTCACGGTTGCGGACGATGACATGGCGTCATGTATGCGCGACGAAGGAATCGGACCCGACCATGCGATGTTGTTTGATATCTCAAGTGAGCTAATCGCGCAGGCGAAGATCCGCCAACCAGCGACGGAAAAATTCTTTTCCAAGTCGCCAGCTGGCTAAGCGCAGTGCTACGGTAGTGTGAACCTGCCAACAGAAAACGCCGCATCAACTGCGGCGTTTTTTTTGCGACGTCTAAAGTACGATGTTCTTAACTTGCCAGGGCTGCTTCCGTATTTGGATCGCCGGCGATGCGGCTATGCCACATGATCCGAGCCTGGTCCATGGGCCACGCAGTTGCCTGGTGCATGAGGCGTCGATTGTCCCAAATGACGGCGTCTCCGGCGGCCCATTCGTGCTGATAGGTCCGAGGCGGTTGGCAGGCGAAGTCGACTAGCTCTTGCAACAAACGTTCCGATTCATCGCCGTCGTATCCGACGATGTCATACGCATGTCGTCCGATGAGTAAGTTTTTGCGACCTGTTTCCGGATGAGTTTTTACTAACGGCCGTACTGAGATAGGACCGTCGTGGAATCCATAGCCGTTATACCCCTTGTCCATGTTCAGTCCGGTGCCTCGGTGAGATCCCTTTTTGCCATCGTGGCCTACCTTGGCTTGGCTGTGATAGAGCGAATGATGCGCGCGGAGATTCTCAATTTTGCGCACTGTTGAATTGTCCAGAGCGTCGTATGCGGCGCGCATATCGGCAAATCCTGTTGCGCCACCAGAGTTCGGCACGACCTCTGCAGTAAATACGGCGCCTTTCGCTTGCGTTGGCAAATAGGTGCTGTCGTGGTGCCACCCCATATTGCCTTTGAGGACCTTCACAACGTCGTCCGTACCGTCGTCCGGCCGTAGCGTACCGTCGGTCCTGACATTGCTGAGCGGGGCAATATCAAATTCCAAAGTGCCGAAACGTTTAGCTAGATTAATCTGTTCGTCACGGGTGAGGAATTGCTCCGAAAAGACGAGCAGTCCGTGGTCCAACCATCGTGCGTAGATTTCCTGAAATACATCATCACCGGTGTCGCGAAGTTGGACGCCGCTGACACGGGCACCAAAATTCGCCTCGAGTGGTTCGTACTTGAGTGTTTCAAGGCCCATGGACGTTCTCCTGATCCGATGCGACGGTCTCGCTAGAAAATAGTCTCCACGCTCAGGCACGTCAAGGGTCCTCGATCTTCTCGGCGTTATTTTCCGGCCGTTGAAAGCGAATTCACGGCTTGGGACTTAGGAACAAAACGGCCAAAACTGGTACCAGCTCTGGCACTGGAATCGCGCTTCGCATTGCTTTAGCTGCGCGCCATACTCGTCTGCCGTACGTTTCACTTTGTTGGCAATGCTTACTAATTGTGGTTTCTTTTTGTAGCTACCGCGTTTGTAGCCGCCGCGTCCTTCGTGATAGGCGAGATATAATTCCCGCGCATTCCATTTCGAAATACCGAGCTGTTTATGCGTCTTGTCGTTGTACCAGCCGATAAAATCGAGTGCGTCTTCCATGTCGCCACGGCTACGCCACAAGCTGCCGCGTTCGGCTTCATATTCTCCCCAAACCGGATCTTGAGCTTGCGCGTAGCCGGTCGCCGACGAGGGGCGACCTAGAGGAATAAACAGGAACCAATCGAAAGGCGGTTTCGCGTTCTGACGAAAACTCGACTCATGACGCACAAACGCCATCTGGGTTTGAATTGGCGTGCCCCAGGTCGACCGAGACTTCTCGGCGTAATCGTACCAGTCGGGGTTTTTGTCGAACACAGAACAAATATCGTGTTGTTTTTTCGGTGGCGCGCTCGCGCAGCTCGAACCAAGCGTCAGCGTGAGCAGCACGGCGATCAGCCGAACCCGTTTTACTAATGCCACTTTATCCAAGTCCGATAAGTTCAGTTGCATAAATCATATTCGATTCGCTCGGTCCAGCGTGAACGTTTAAACGCGCCGTCGCCGCGTAATCCCGTGTTAGGGTGAATCGACGTTGAGTTTTCGGTATTAGTTCCGGACGGGTCCGGAAAACTAATGCTAATTTACGCTAGCCGCTAATGAAATCAGGAGGCCGACAATGGATAGCGAAGAACGGATTCACATTCGACATAAAGCGTATCAATGGCTGATCTTCGTAGTGATTACCTTAGGATATGTAAATATCGTCACGGCGGCGCCGGTCGCAGTCGTCAATCCTGGTTTCGAGGATATAGCTGGCGAATCGCAGATTAATGAATTCACGTTCGGGTCTTTTACTGGTTGGACTTTGTACGACCCGGACATGGTCGCAGGCCTGGGTAACAGTAACCCGTATTTCGCCGGCACCTTAACGCCAACCGAGATTGGTACAAGCGGAACCTTCGTTAATTTTCCTGGAGGAGCGTTCGAAGGAGAGCGGGTCGCGATCGCATTCAACCGTGAAGGTAGCGATGTGGGAAATGGCGGCAGCGAGTACGGTTTAGAGCAAGTATTAGTTGGCAGTTTGCAGCCTAGTACTCAATATACCTTGGAAGTCGCGATCGGCAACGTTGCCTCTGGAACATCGCAAGGCGGAACCTTTTTTGAATTAAGCGGTTTTCCCGGTTACCGAATCGAGCTGCTCGCAGGCGGTCAAGTGTTAGCGATGGACACCAACATGGCGTTACCGATTGACGACGGAGAGTTCGGTATCAGCACCGTGTCGTTCACAACAGGCGCGACGCACGCGCAGTTGGGCCAGGCTTTAGGGATCCGACTGATTAACACCAACGTACTAGATCTGGATTCTCCAAGCTCAGATTTAGAAGTGGATTTCGACGCCGTTAGCTTATCCGCTGTGGTCGTGCCGATACCGGCGATGTTGCCGCTGATGGCATTGCTCATGACTGGAATGGCGCTGCGCCCTCGAGTCAGCTAACTATCGAATTGGCGCGCCTTCGACGCTGATCTATTTGCGTCTCGAATCGACGATCTAATGCGAGGCAGAAATTAGCTGCTGAGCCTCCACGTAGTCGGTTGAATTGGCCTCGTTCGCAAGTTCCGTGCACAAATGTTCTAAGCGCGTGACCCACTGCGTGTCATCGGATTTAACATGGTCGAGTTTCGCGATACCAATGGTCGCTTTTAGCTCTGCACCTGCTTGGCCGCGACTTTTCGCGATGCTTATCGTCTTCAGGAACGCACGTTCCGCTTCTGTTGGAAGTTTGGCCAATCCTAATAATCGTGCCTTCGTTTGATACAGGTAAATTTCGAAATGCCGTGCACCCGTTCTCTCTATTGTCGCAGTCGCATCGTGCAGCAGAGCAAGTCCCCGCTCGGGGTCGCCTGCCGATCCCAGCGCATCAGCAAACAAACTTGCGAGCGCCGGATAGGCTAAATGGCTACGCATCAATTCCATCGATTCTAAGCCGCCCTCTATTTGTCCGAGCCCGCGGCTAACGTCGCCGAGGCGCACTAATAGATTTCCGCTCATCACGAGCCCTCCAGCATGATAGACATCGTAGCCGTGGTTTTCGCATAGCGCGAGTGATGTATTGATAGTACCAAGCGCCGATTGATAGTCGTGCACCCAGTGGTAATATCTCGACATATTGCTTAGTACAAATGCTTGTGTGTAAGGATGTTTAATTGTCTCTGCGATTGATAATGCAGATTCGAGATGTACAAGCGCGTCCTTTAACGCGCCTCTAAGCCAGGCCATTTCCCCAAGCCGCACGTGACTTGTCGCACCTGGATCGAGCCCATAGACCGATGCGTGTGCGCTGTGCTGTTCAATGTCATACATTTGCTCGGCTGCCGTCGCATGCCGGAAAGCTGCATCGACGACTCCCAAATAGAAAAATGAATTCGCGAGCGCTACGTGTGCTTCGAGAAGGGTATCTGCGTTGCCATCAGTTTCGGCTGCTTCCAACAGTGCGAGCGCAATGTCGTGTTCGGCATCGAGATCGCCTTTGGTCAGATAATAAGATCGCAATCCAAAATAAGCGGGTGTGCGCGCAGTCGAAGTCCCAATTTCATCGGCTAAGGCGACTGCGTGGCGATATATCGTTTCGACTTCAGGCGCTGAATTGCCCTTCGAGCTGATCGTAAGTGTGCCGAGCAGCAACTGCAGATCGAGTTCCAATTCTGCTCTGTGTTTGTTTCTCGTTAAGCGCTGAACTAAATCCAAGCCACGCTCTAAATGCTTGCGTGCCTCCTGATCGGCGGAACACGCTAACGCATACTTTGCGGCTCGATGCCAATAACGCACGGCGTCATCGATGCGTTCGCCTTCGGTGAAATGATAGGCGATCACTTCTGGCTGCGTTTCCTCGATACGCGGAAATTCTTTTGCCAAGGTCTTCGCTATCTGTGCGTGAAATTCACGGCGCTTGCGAATGAGTAATGATTCATATGCTGTGTCGCGTAGTAACGCATGCTTGAAGATAAATGTCGGTGCAGAAGGCGAGCCGCTTCGATAAATAAGTTCTGCCTCCAGCAATTCAGCGAGACCTGTTTTAACGCGTGATTCGTCACCTACGACGGAGCGAAGCACGGCATAATTAAATTCGCGCCCGATGGTTGCGCCCCATTGCGCGATATCTTTGCCGATTGGACACCGATCGAGTCTCGCCTCGAGTGAGTCTTGTAGGCTCATCGGGATCATCGCGCGTTCGAGCGAAACATCACCCAAACCTTCGGGCATGGTCTCTAGAATTCCCGACTCGACAATCGTTCGGGTGAGTTCTTCAACATACAAAGGGATACCATCTGTTCTCTCTTTGATTTGCTCGAGGACGAGTTTCGGAATTCGACTATCGCCTGCTACGTTCATTGCTAGCTCTTCAACGAAGTTGTCAGTTAGACGATTGAGCGACATATAGCGAAAGAAACCGCGCCGTTTCCAGCCAGGTACGTAGTTAGAACGATATATTAGCAAGGCCAGGATTGCCGAGGTCGGCACGTGGTCAAGATAGAATTCGATGAAGTCGACGGTCGAAGGATCAGCCCAGTGAAGGTCGTCCCAGATCATATAGACAGGTGCACGCTGTGATTCTTCGAGAAACCATTCAACCAATAGTTGGAATAATTGTTCTCGGCGTTCGTGCTTGTTGCTTAAACGTGGAGCGCCAAGATCGGGATGCGGCAGCGAGAGCAATCGGCACATCAGTGCTGCTGCGTCTGGGTTCGAAAATTCGTAAGTATTAAGCGTAGCTTCTACTTTCGAAAGCTTGGCCGCTGCGTCGTCGTCAACATCAAAACGAAACACGTGTTGCATCACCTGAATGATTGGATAGAACGCGCTGTTTTGATGGTAAGGCGAACATCTAAATGTCATCTGGCGCGTTTGCGTGCCGGCAATTCGGACTTTGAATTCTTGCGCGAGGCGCGATTTACCCATGCCAGGTTCCGCGCTCAGCATCACGATTTGACCGTTCGAAGCTTGTGCTTGAGTCCAATGCTGATTGAGTAACGAAAGCTCCTCTAACTGACCGATAAAGCGCGTCAAGCGGCCGGTACTCAGTGCAACTTCAAACGGGGATTCGGTGGTGTTCTCACCGATCACTCGAAATAAGCTGAACGATTTAGTAACGCCTTTTAAATCCTGGGCGCCAAGCGGCTCGACATGAAATAATCCCTCGACGAGCCGATGTGTCGATTCGCTGATTAAAATTTCGTCAGGGCGCGCGGTACTTTGGACCCTCGCCGCGATATTTGGCGTGTCGCCTAAGGCCAGCCGCTCTGTGCGACCGTTGCCGCCCATTTCTCCAACGACTACCGGGCCCGTATGGATGCCGATACGGACTCGCATCGGCGTACCGAGACGATCGGTGATCGCTGTTGTCGAAGCCAAGCATTGCAATATTTCTATTGCAGAACGTACTGCTTGATAAGCTTCATCTTCTTGGGCCACCGGATATCCAAAATAAATGAGCAAACCATCGCCGAGATATTGAGCGATGTGGCCTTCGAAGCGCTCGATTATCGCCCCACAAGTTTGCTGATACACACGGACAAGTTCGCGCAATTCTTCTGGATCGAAGCGCTCGGACAACGCCGTCGAATCGACGATGTCGCAGAACATTACCGTTAGCAATCGTCGATCGGCTTCCGTAGGAACATCATTTGCAAGGTTTTCGAGGGTATCGGTACCAGCCCACACGATGACCCTACCGTCCTCGTCAACCGCGACTCGCTTAGCGTCGATGAGTTCGGCTTTGAGATCTTCGATGTCCTCGTCGTTCAATTCGAAACGACGTTTCAACATACGATAGGCAATTCGTCCCTCCTGGCGAAGTGCTGCCTCAACCTCCAGTAGAATTTGATTGAAATTCATCTAAAGCTAATGTCTTTTTTCTTGGCAGCCACGATAGGGTGCGGGAACGGCACTGTAGTCGCTGCACCACGACCTCATCGGGCCGTGACTGCCTTGGGTCGGTTATTTCGGGAGCCTAGCTAGCACGCTAGAACCTACGATGCTGGAACGTTACACGATTTGCATGCGGAAAACTGCACTGTCAGGATTTAACACCTTTAGCTGTACGAGTCGGCTACTTCCTGCGATACACTCGAACTTCGCCAAATATTCCGAATTCGCGTGTAGGGGCTGACATGACAACGAACTCCACCGCCTTCGTAGGATCCATTCCCGAGAATTATGATCGAAGTCTTGGTCCGCATATTTTCGCCGGATATGCGGCCGACTTAGCGCAGCGCGTTGTGGCACTGACACCAGGAAGCGTTTTGGAACTCGCAGCGGGCACAGGGATCGTGACACGGTGTTTGCGAGATGCGTTGTTACCCGAGTGTCACTTGACCGTCACAGATCTGAACTCTCCGATGCTCGAAGTCGCTAAAGCTAAATTCCAGGCCGACGATGCAGTGAGCTTCGAGGCAGCCGACGCGATGGAGCTGCCTTATGCGGATGCTAAATTCGATGTCATCGTCTGCCAATTCGGAGTGATGTTTTTCCCCGACAAGCGCCGTTCGTATCGCGAGGCGCATCGAACATTGAAACCCGGCGGCAGCTATTTACTCAGTATTTGGGATTCATTAGACGTCAATACGTTCGCGCAGATAACCCAAGATGCCGTGGCAACGTTCTTCCCCAATGATCCGCCAGCTTTTTATGAAGTTCCGTTCGGGTATTCAGATCCCGCTGTAGTACGCTCAGAACTTCTAAGCGGCGGATTCGACAAGGTAGATATCGAACATCTGCCACTTCGATCGAGCATCCCATCAGCTGATAATTTTGCGCAAGGACTCGTCTTTGGGAATCCTTTGCACGCAGAAATTGTGTCACGTGGCGGCGACCCGCAAGCCGTGCGTGCAGCCGTATCGACGGCAATCGATCAGTACCTAGGTTCTGAGATGTCGATGCAGGCTTTAGTCGTGCACGCGCGAAAAGATTCATGAGCGACATCGAGCGTTGTCGCGCTGGCCGGTAGCGAGTCGATCATCACGGCCAAGCTAGGAGACTATTTGCGTGAATGATAAAACTAATTTCGATGTCATCATTATTGGTGGTGGTATCGCCGGAAGTGCTCTAGCCGGGAACCTTGCCCGATCTGGACTCAGTGTATTATTGCTTGAGCGCGAAACAAAATTCACTGATCGAGTACGCGGCGAATGGATGGCACCGTGGGGCGTTGCAGAAACGAAGAAGCTGCACCTTTACGACAAGTTAATGGCGGCCGGCGGGAACCACATTACCAAAGCCGTTAATTACGACGAGTTGCTTACTCCTGAGCAGGCATTAGCGAATTCAATGCCGCTCGATTCGATGCACCCTGATGCGCCCGGGCCATTGTGTATCGAACATGTCTCGATCCAAGAAATCGCGATGCAATTCGCGCTAGATTCCGGCGCGCTCGTCAAATGCGGGGTTAAGAAGATTGTCGCCAACGCCGGTGCAACTCCAAGGGTGGAATATTCGGATGGCGGAACTCAGTTTACCAAGACCTGCCGCCTTATCGTTGGCGCAGATGGTCGTTCTTCGACGGTGCGACGACAGCTCGGCTTGCAATTGGACGAACGCGAAATCGATCACTTGATTTCTGGTTTACTCATCGATGGCGCCGAGGGCTGGCCAAGTGATGTTCAATCGCTTGGTAAGGCGGGCGACGTGATGTACCTCGTGTTCCCACAGGGTGGCGGAAAAATCCGTTTGTACGTCGATTACGCGTTGGCGGATCGCGGCAAGTATTCTGGCGAGCAAGGTGCACGCAATCTCTTGAAAGCATTCGATACGCCGGTTCTGCCAGACGGACACTATATCGCCAATGCGAGACCGATTGGGCCATGCCAAGCGTTTCCGAGCCAAGACGCGTCGCTGGATGATCCCTACGTCGCTGGCGCGATTCTTATCGGCGATGCTGCCGGTTACACGGATCCTATTTTCGGCCAAGGCATGTCGATTGCGCTGCGCGACGCGCGCATCGTCCGCGACCTATTACTAGGTAACGATGATTGGTCAGTATCCACCTTTGCGGCCTATGGGTTGGAGCGCAACGAACGCATGCGACGCATCATGCGTATGACGCATTTCGCTACGACGCTGTTTGCGCGATTTGATCCGCAAAGTATCGAAAATAGAGCCCGGGCAATGCAACGAATGGCCGAAGACCCGAAACTCGGGGCCATCGTCGCGTGCGCATTTACTGGACCCGAAGTGATACCGGCAGAATGTTTTACAGACGATTACTATGACCGGGTATTTGCGCCATAGTAAACGTTATCAGTAGCACAAGCGTATTCGAGTAGCCGAAACGATCACAAGAGATAAATGAGACATGCTTAAGTTATTAGTCCAAGGCCTGCTATTCGTAGGATTTGTTTCGATTGTGTCCGGATCTACCCAAGCCGCAGCGCCGCTAAAAGCGAGCGAGGTTGAGGTCACGATCTTGTCGTCAAATCTCGCCAACGGTGCCACGATTGGCGAGTGGGGGCTATCGGCTTTGGTAGCGGTTGACGGCCACTGCGTATTATTTGATGCGGGACGCTACCCTCAGACGGTGATTAAAAACGCCGAGGTTTTAGATGTCGATCTGTCTTGCGTGACGGATGTTGTCTTGAGTCATTTCCATTTCGACCACACGACGGGGCTCATGCCGTTAGTCGAATCATTGAGGAAAAAGAATCCACAAGCGATCCGCAGAGTGCATGTTGCACAAGGTTTCTTTCTGCCGCGTCGTATGCCGGCCCGAACTGGCGACCAAGAAAGCAATCAAATGATCGCGTTGAAGGGATCTTTCGAAGCGCTTGGCGTCGAGTTTGTCGAACACGCGAAGCCGGCCGAAATATACGCTGGCGTGTGGGTAAGCGGACCGATTGAACGTCGCTACCCGGAAAAGAATTTTCCGTCGACGATCAAGGTGCGCCTCAATGATCATTGGGTCGAAGACTTCGTGCCGGATAGCCAGGCGTTAACAGTGCTAACCGATAAAGGTCATATAGTGCTCATGGGTTGTGGGCACTCGGGTGTCGGAAACGCATTGACGTTTATCCAATCCTCGATCGAAGACGCGCCGATTCACGCGCTAATGGGTGGCTTGCATTTGTACGCAGCTAGCGACGAAACCTTGGGTTGGACGGCCGATTTACTCCGGAAAATTGGTGTCCAACACCTCATGGCCGGACACTGTACGGGCATTGAGCCACTGCTACGTTTGCGCACAGGGCTAAATTTAACGCGACGGACTGCAGTGGTTGGCGCCGTCGGCTCGCGTTTTATTTACGGAAAAGGTATCGAGCCGACAGCAATCGCGATGTAGCGGTTTTGCTTTTATCCGCGGATCGGAGAATTCGTTGCTATGTCGCGAGCGCGCATGAGGCGATGGCTCTGGCCAACCTAGAATACGAGACCGGACGTGCGGCGATAACTGATCCAATCCGTGCAACTTTCCGCGTACTTAACGGCGAACAGCGGGGCTGAGCGGAACAATATGGTTGCCGGTTCGACCAAAGTAGCCTTGACGACAATGCTCGAGATCACTCGCCGCGATAATTTCAGGGATTGAAAGCATCTCTTCCAGCCATCGATTTATCGACGGTATGTCACGAACCATTCGTTCACAAAGGTTAAAGCGCGTGAAATAGACGGGATCGAAGCGGAATATTGTCGGAAACAATCGCACGTCTGCTTCTGTTACTTGGTCGCCCAACAAGAATCTGCGCCCTCGCAGCATATGATCGAGCGTCTCCAAACCATCAAAGAACGCACGGTAAGCGGATTCGTATGCTGTTTGACTGTCGGCGAAGCCCGCTTTGTACGCGCCGTTATTAATGGCGTGATAGGTGAACGTATTGACTCGATCGATTTGTCTGGCAAGTACGTCAGGGTAGAGGGTCGGCGAGCCCGTGTTGAATTTGCCAAAGGCGTTGTCGAACATACGAATTATCTCTGCCGACTCGTTACTCACGATGGTTTCGGATTCGCGATCCCACAATACGGGCACCGAGGTCTCCGTGGACCCGATTTTTTCGTAAAGCTCGCGGATGTAGCGAAACCCAAACAAGTTATCTCGTGTGCATCCCGGCTCTTTGGCTTCGAATTGCCAGCCGCGTTCCGGGTCACGGCGATAATACAGTACGTCCATCGATACGATGTCTTCCAAGCCCTTCAACTGGCGCGTTAGCGCCGCGCGGTGACACCACGGACAATTGTTTGCGACGTACAGGTGATAACGTCCGCGGTCGGCTTTAAAGCCCGAACTACCGTCAGCCGAAATCCAATTGCGATGACCGCTGATTTTGCGCTTCCATTCACCGCTTTTCGCGTCAATTAAGTGATTTTCTTCGATATCCGACTCGTCGGCACCCGGTGTGAATCTGAGTTCACGATCATGTGGAGAATCGATATCGATCGTGCCTAGTGGGATGCGTTGCTTAGGATTAACCAGCGCGCTTTCGAGAAAGTAGTGTCCCTTGAACGTTTCGAAATTTATTTGCCGACGAAAATTCTCATCGCTAAATACATCACGCAAGTAGTGGGCAAGGTTCGAAAATTCGGCAAGCCGTTGGCGATTCAGTTTGTAGAGTGCGTAGAAAACCGGGTCGTGGAACGACAGAAGTAGCGCCAACCACTGATCTGCCGCACTGACCTTATCTCCGACGAGTAAGTACCGGCGTTCGTTTAGTTGTTCGTCTAGGTCGTCGAGTGTCGCGAAATAGCGCGCGTAGTTTTCGGAGTAAACGCTGTGGTCGTCCGTTAAACCTGCCATCCGTGCGATGCTGAACAGATCGGAGTCGAGTTTTTCGCGCCACTCATGATCTGCCCCGGTCGGCGGGACCACATGGAAATCAAACGGCGATAGCAAGATGGTTTTTGACATGTTTGAAGCGTACTAGCGAGGTCGTAACTGAGGAAAATCCGGGTGGCGAAATCGACTGCCTGGTTCTGCGAGTGCCATCTTTTTTAACGGATGCCGACCGCCGTCATCGTGCTTCAGTCCATCGACATTCGCCATGCCATCGTGCGGACGCGCTGCTACCCAAGCATCGTCGCCAAAGAATCGTAAGGACAACGTTCGTCGCCGAATTCCGGAGCGTGTCTGTGCGCCGCCGTGCAACATGGCCGGGTGGAACACCACGACGTCACCTGGTTCCATTGCCCATGACAGGATGGGGAAATCACCGCGCGCTGCGTCCACATCAGGGAGCTGAGGCCACTGCTCGCCGTCGAACAAATTCGCCGCCACGTCTTCGGGGTTAAATGCGCTCGGATTGTATAAGGGACCGCAATGCGACCCTTGAATGAACTCTAGCGAATCCTCTTTGGCAACTCGGTCCAAGCAGGTCCACATCACGGCGAGGTGTTCGCCGCTGGCCGGCAAGTAAGGTAAGTCTTGATGCCAAGGCGTGCGGCGCGTATCGGCGCCATCTTTTAACCAGATCTGTTCGTACATTAACCAGATGTTTTCGCAATCGAATAAAGTCGCAGCGATGTCCGCGACGTTCGTCTCACATAGAAACTCGCGATAGGCAGGAAAGGAATCCGGGTTCGCCTGGTCTTGATAAAACGTACCTGGGGTCCCGGCAAGAACGGATCCGGCGCCGGGGCCGGGGTTTTCTAAAGTCCAATTGAAACACCGTTCGGCGAGGGTCAAACACGACTCGTCCAGTGCACCAGGTATGAAGACCGCACCATCGTCGCGATACTGTGATCGCAACTGCGCAGCGTCTGTATTTGAACGCATAATACTCTCCATCACGGGTCACCATCAGGGGTTGTCAGTGTAGCAGTACGGAACCGACGGGAGGCAGTGCGGGTGAACGCTTGCTGCCAATCATTTGGATTTGTTGATAACCTCAAACGACACGCTCACCTCACGAGACTATCGAGAGCTTATTGTTATGCACCTTGACGATGATACGTCGCGTTTGCCGATCAAGATCGATTCGACGAGTAACGGCGAATACGCGCCGCTGCGCCTGCCGAAGATCAACCAACTCGGCAATACCCTTGCGCGCGAAACGATATCGAGATGTGCGGATCGTTTGAACGTCGAGCGGCGACGTTTTCTAAACACGGCGTGCGCAGCCGCGGCGACCTTATTTTCGTTCAGTTCCGTCAATGCTGCCGCTGGCCGCCGTGGCGGTAGTTTTGCCGTCTCCGAAGATTCCTTGTTCGATAACGAATTGGCCGTACAAGAACTGGGTGGCGACGAGTTCATCTTCGATGCGCAAGGGCATTACGTCGTACCGCCGAGCTTAGTTAGAACTTTAAAGCCCGGTTGCCGTAACGAACATCCCGTGTTGAGCCGCGACTACATGCGTTGTCTCGGCGCCGATGCCTTTATTAAGGACGTTTTTCTCGACAGCGATACAGACATGATGATGTTGTCGTTCGTCCCATCATTGCGATCTGAAGAGCCGTTAACTATCGCCGAGGCGGCGGCAACGCGCGAGATCGTCGAGCGTATGGAACGCCATCATCGGTTGCTCATCCACGGTCGAGTGAATCCGAATCAAGCGGGCGATCTAGAAAGCATGGATGAGCTTGCCGATCGCTGGGATATTTCTGCTTGGAAATGCTACACGCAATGGGGACCTGACGGGCGCGGATTTTATCTCGACGATCCGAACACGGGTCTACCTTTTATCGAGAAAGCCGTGCGACTCGGGATCCGAAATATTTGTATTCACAAGGGGATCCCCTTTGGGAAGCGCTCCTACGAACATTCCTTATGCACCGATATCGGCAGGGTTGCAGCACGATTTCCGGACGTGAATTTTTTGGTTTATCACTCAGGTTACATCCCGGGTCGTGCAGAAGGTCCTTACGATCCGGCGCGCGGCGAAGGGGTCGATGAATTAATTCGCTCTGTACTCGACGCTGGCTTAGGTCGACACAGTAATGTCTATGCGGAACTCGGGACGACGTGGCGCTTACTCATGCGAGATCCGGTCGAAGCGGCGCACTGTGTCGGCAAACTCGTCAAGTATTTAGGCGACAATAACGTGCTATATGGCTCGGACAGCGTGTGGTACGGGTCACCGCAAGATCAAATTCAAGCGTTTAGAACGTTCCAGATCTCAGCCGAATTTCAGGAGCGTTTCGGCTACTCGGCAATGACGGAGCCCTTACGGGCAAAAATATTCGGCTTGAACGCAGCGCGAGTTTATCGTGTCGCGTTGCCCGAGGTGCTGCAACGAGCGCGCGGCGATGCCGTGGCTACGGCGCGCGAAGAATATCGCAATGACCCGACTCCGCACTTTGGCACCTATGGCCCAAGAACGCGACGTGAATTTATCGATTTAATGAAGCTACAGCGCAATAATGGCGCGAGTTAATCCAAACCAGCAGGTAGGCTTATGTCGAACATCATAGATAAAGTTAAATCCCTCGCAGCTGACTATCGTCGTGACGGCGCAATTCGCCTACCCAATGTGTTAGATAACACTGCGCTGGTGGAGGCTGAGCGTTACTACAATTGGAGCGTTAAGCATCCTTCGCCGTCGGCTTGTCAGTTCTTTGAAGAAGATGACGGCACGTTCTATCAGGACCAGTGTCATCCCGACGCGGCAATTAATTACCGCGAATTTCTCGAAAAAACCATCTTGGCGGACGTAGTCGCCGCGCTCTGGGGAACCGACGAAGTGTGGTTTCTCTATGAGCAAGTGTTCTTAAAAGAGGGCGCGCAAGCGCGACGCACACCGTGGCATCAAGATTCATCCTATCTTGCGCTAGATGGTGAACATATTGCCGTCGTGTGGGTCAATTTCGATCCGGTGAGGCAGGACCAATCTTTAGAGTTCGTGCGCGGTTCGCATTTGACGACCTTATATGACGGTTCTGCATTCGATGCGGATGATCCCACTAAACCAGTCTACGGTGAGGGCTTACCGCGGTTGCCGGACATTGAATCCGATCGCGCGAATTGGGACATTGTTTCGTGGGCAGTAAACCCTGGAGACGTGGTCGTGTTTCATCCATCCACCTTGCACGGTGGCTCACCAACGGATGGCACGCGCCGGCGTACGTTGTCTTTGCGATTCTTCGGTCCAGATGCGGTTTATGCAGTTCGACCGAAGCCCGCACTTGCCCCGTTAGTCGCGGGACTGCACGATAATTTCACTGCTGGGCAAGCTTTCCGACACATCGCGTTCCCGCGCCTACGTCCGACGCCGGCAGGCTTCGAACAGGTATCATCGGCGCGTGCGCACACGGTGTCAGTGAAAACGTTAATGCAAGGCGGAGCGTAAGTGATAAGAGCGTGCCGCCAACGTTGGACACAGGGTTCCTCGATGATCCACGAACTACAAAACATCTAGCTGCGCGTTATTGACGGATTCAGATCAGCCAGGGGACCGTGTTGCGCAGCTCACGGGCTCCGGCTTGTAGCCGTCGCGCGAGTTTGAGGGCGAACGTAATTTGTTACAAAGGTGGCTCCGGCCACACGTCGGGCACGGCAGTTGCGAGCCACCGAGTGAGCGCATTATTGACGTCGACGGGTTTTTCCTGAGCCATCCAATGTCCAGAATTAACCGTGCGTTCAGTGAGATTCCGGCAATATTTGCGCATTGGTTCCGGCAATCTCGAATCGACACATTCGCATACGTAATCGTAAGCCCCCGTTAAAAACAGCACGGGCATATCAATATAACCGTCGTTGAACGCTGATTTCGCGTACTCAGCATTGATCGGGTGATTCATATAAAACGAGCAGCTGCCGAAAAATCCGGTCGCTGTTAACGCGCTGACATAGGCCTCGAGATCGGCAGCGGAAATGACGTCGTCGTCACGCTCTAGCGCTGGAAACACGTCGACACCGCCCAACCAACCGTTGTCGTTACGAACATCGGCTGTAATGGCGGGCTTACCACGATCGTCGGGACTCCACTTGCGAAACAATGCCGTGATCGTGTTCGTCGGGTCGGCTTCAAAGACGGCTTTTGCGCGCGCAAAATTTTCTTGATAAAAAAGCTGATACTCCCACTGCCCGGCCGGATAGTGTTCTTCTGGATAGACGCGGCGATCGACCAAGGCGAGCGCACTATCCAAGCCGTTCTCTAGAACACGGTACGGCACACATAAGTTTGCTATCGCGTGACACCGATCAGGATGATGCGATGCGAAACTCCAAACGACGGGCGCGCCCCAATCATGGCCGACCCACACGGCACGTTCGCGGCCAAAAGAATCAATGAGGGCCAAGAGATCTCCAACGTGTTTCTCCATCGAGTAATCTTCGTGACGGTCGTACACTGTCGAGCCTCCATGGCCGCGCAGATCCGGCGCAATCGCTCTGAATCCCAGACCACCTAAAACCGGCAGCTGATGGCGCCAGCTATGACCAAGTTCTGGCCAGCCGTGTACGAAGATTACTAAGGGGCCACTTGTTGGGCCAGCGGCAAGATAGGTCATTTCGTGCTCGCCGAATCTAACTTTTACCGTGTCAATGCTTGCGTGCTGACTAGGCATAGAAATCTCCTTCTGTTCATCTCGATTCTAACGAGTGGCGATGGTCGATTCCACTGACGTATCGCGCGCGCCGTCTGCGCGATCATGGTAGTCAGCATTTGCCACAAATGTGGAGTGCCGTCAGCGCCGCAAATGGGCGGTTGAGGTTCGCTACCCCTATCTGAGAGCAGTCGGCCGGTTACACTCTGCAATATCCAAAGGCCGCCGGTATTTAACGCGTTACTAAACCTTAGGGCCTAACGCCCAAACCACGGATTGATTAACGCGAACCTTGGGTGGAAATTCGGCCGAACAGCCTACAATTGGCGGTTCCGCGCGCCTTTCACTCAAATATGGACAATTTTTTTTAATTTCAGCCACGCGCAACCGAATTGAAAAGAAAAACGCTCGCAATAATTCAGTAAACGGCTAGCATAGAGAGAACGATAAGGGAATGAACCACCATTAGCCGTTCACCAAACCAATCAGATTCCGATGACGGGAATTCAGCCGCGGCCGAGAGCCAGTCGCTGACAATCGCCGACGCCGCGCTCTTAGCGAATATCCCGCGTTCGAGATTGTATCGAGATATATCGAAGGGCAAAATATCTGCCACCACTAGCGAGCTGGGGATGGTGGCAATTGCAGTCGAAGATATTCGACGCATCTACCCACTGCTAGGCGAAGAAGCCGATTCGAAAGCCTTGATGTCGACTCAAATTTCGGATGATAACTCCGGAATGCAAGACGAGATCGCAGCACTAGAAACGGAAGTAGATGCACTACGTGCAGAATTAGCAACCATGCAAGCGCAAGGGAACGAGCAAAGCAAGACGCTTAGCGAGTTACAGGATGAGCGTGAAGCGTACGAGTCAGCAAAGCAGGCTGCACTTGAACGCGTAAGGCCCGAAAGGGACCCATTCAGGAGTTCCGCAAGAATGGACCGTAGACGCTCGTCGAGTTTTAGATTCGGTTTACCTAGTAGCCGTCGACAGTGGCACCGATTGACGGACAGCCTTCTAAGGACGATCGCAATTTCGGCCTTCGTCTTAGCAGTTTGTGGGATCCTCGGCACTGTGATTTTTTCATTGAGTGATGTCGATACACCGTCCATACGTGAGGCTCCGCGAAAGTAGGGATGCGCTCGACAATAACGAAGTGCAAGTCCGTCACGGTCACGTAAGGCTCGCTCTCGCAAATAATAACGATCCAGCGAGAAACACTTCCACAACGAAACAGACGATCGGATAGCGACCCATAGAACGGTCAACTGCCACTGACAGGACCTGACGGCATGCCTAACAGCGCTACTGCTACGGTGAGCAAGACCCCAGATCGAATTGCGTCCTCATCTATGCACGCATACGGCTGCGATAACCACGCCGAAGCCACCATAAACCGCGCGAACTTCATTCCGCATGTCGGGACGGATCTCGCGGATACCGAAAAATTGGGTTACAGACGCCGGGCGTGCGAGTACGACAACACCCACCATTAAGAAGTAACTACAATTAGATTAGATTAGATCAGAAGGGACGCCATAGTTTACCACTCAATAAGTCCTACTCACGTCGATGCTGCACTGCACTACCGGTCGAACACCTAGCTAGGGACGGGAAAAACGACAGCGTCGCAGGCTTTGCTCATGCTCGAAATTGCCCTCTAACGTGCTTACAAGAAGTCCGGGTAAATCGTGAGCCTGATTCAATTAGTAATACGATTACATTCCAAGCATGGTGTTGGCCCGGATCACTCGCTTGTTTTTGCGCGACAACGGCCGAATAATGCACCTACTTAACCGGAGGAGTCAGCATGGAAAACACCAACGAAGAATTCGAAATCTTAGGATTGAACCACGTTGCGATGGTGTGTAGCGATATGGAACGCACCATCGATTTTTATACAAACGTCCTAGGTATGAAGCTCACCAAGTCGTTTGATTTGCCTGGTGGTCTGGGCCAGCATTTTTTCTTCAGCATGGGAGGTCGAGAATGCTTAGCGTTTTTTTGGTTCACTGAAGCGCAAAAGCGAATCCCCGGTGTGTCTAATCCGCGTTCGAATATTGATCCTGCGAAAATATTTGCCGATCCGACCGCGATAACATCCTCACATGGTTCGATGAACCATTTCGCGTTCAATGTACCTGCCGACAAGATGAATGAATACCGACAAAAATTGATCGACAAAGGCGTCGATGTTAGCCCGATGATGCATCACGACAACTCGGCAATGCAGGCTTCGGACGAAGTTCATTCAGGCACTTGGGTCAGTTCGATTTACTTTCAAGATCCCGATGGGATCCTCCTCGAGTTTGCCGCATGGCAACGCGAATTCAGTCCTGAAATGGGCGACGTTGCGGACACGAAGGGCGCGAGACCTGAAGACGTACCGAAGTATCGAAAGGTGACCGAAGAATTCGCAAAACAAATGGCAGAATTGGAAACCGCTTAAGCGCTCGTAACGACGTTCATTCGGCAAGAGGCGAGTGGGGAGTGAATGACGATTCCCCATTCGTCTTCCAATCGATAGACGGACCCATAGTTGAGTTCGCCCACGGCATACTATTGACGAGCCGTGCGTGGCGCACACTTGTTAATTACTCGTACGCAGGAATTTCCGCGGGACAATTAAGCCTAGACGTATCGCTTAACCCAGTAAATTCCTGGCTTCTTTACTGATCCCTACGTTACAACAGTCCTTTGCCTCGACCCTCAAGTTCGATAGGAGAAATAGATGCGTCGATGTAATTTGCGCGAAAGGCTCGTGTGCCGACGAGGATATTATCTCGGCGTAATCGCGCGAGTTGCCGCCGTCATGATCACTACGTTGGATTGTCTAGCCGAGACCGATGGGCAGAAGTGGCATCACCTCGTGGACGGTACGTTTCGAAACCCGGTTGGTAGTGCGGAAGGCACTGCGACATTCGGCGACATGCTGTCGTTCTTCGCGCGTCGTATGCGTGACAAACCGCCGTCTGTGCCACCCACTCACGTGCTACCTCAAGCCGAGGCGTTGGCAACCTACAATGCTATGGCAGGCATGGATACGGTAACGTGGCTAGGGCACGCTGCATTTTTATTGCGCCTAGACGGAAAGACTGTCCTCACAGATCCGTATTTAACCGAGCGCGCGGGTCGCCTAGGCCTTGGACCGAATCGTTATGTTGAGCCTGGCATAGCGCTTGAAGCTTTACCGCCAATCGACGTCGTACTCGTCAGCCACAATCATTACGACCACTTGGACGCTAAAACGATCGAGGCATTGCCGAACAAAGGTCGGATTCACGTGGTCGTGCCGCTCGGACTTGGAGAATTCTTCGAACAAAGGGGTTACGTGAATGTGATTGAGCGTGATTGGTATGAAAGCACCTCGATCGACGGCATCGAAATTCAGGTGTTACCCGCGATTCATTTTTCTCGACGAGGTGCGTTCGATCGTAACCGAACTTTATGGGGCGGTTTTGCGATCCGCACTCAAACCGTCAAGATTTATCATTCTGGTGATACAGGGTACGGTCCGGTATTCAGGGAAATTGGCGAACGTGCTGGACCGTTCGACTTGGCGCTAGTCGCGATCGGCGCATATCTTCCGAGTAGCATCATGAAAACGGTACACCTCACTCCGGAGGAAGCATTAGATGTCGTCGAAGACGTCAAGGCAAATGCCGCGATTGGTATGCATTGGGGCACCGTGCAACTAACAGACGAAGATCCGTTTGAGCCGCCGGAGCGCTTTCGCGCAGCTGCTAGCGCACGCGGCTGGTCGGCGAATCGTGCGCAGATCATGCGGATCGGCGCAACGCAGCCGCTGCCAATATTGTTGTCGAATCAGTCTGCGAAGTAGACGCGGTCTCACAATTATCCACGACCTCGCCGGGTGTTATTTACCCCGTAGAGCCAATTGCGAAGCGACGTTGGGCTGCGGTGCGAACGGCGAACAATTACGTGGCTTTCCCTTCGGCCGGATTCTGAAGTTGAAATAATTTTCGTAAGTCGGGCAATAAGAACCTAAATCCGAAAATGAGATCGTCGAGCGTGTTGATCGGCTTCGGAAACCATACCGAATAGACGCCCCAACGCGACTCGTCGGCCGGTAATATCTCGGTACATTCCCCAACGCCGATCTGCCAAAGAAGATCTGCGCGCGACCCATCCGGTGCCACAACAAAGCCGTCGCCGCTCGTATCAGGGGTGCTTTCAAGGAATTGGGTCATGGCACCAAAAAACCATCCCTCGCATTCGCTCGCCGCGATAACGGGATAACCATGACGAATGACAATCTCGTCGGTACCTGGCACACAGTTTTTCTGCCCCTGCTTTGACATCTCGGGTTTCCTTACGAACGCTCTTGAGTTCGAATCAAAATAAAGCATCGCGATGAGGGCGAGCCAAACCGCGTAGTGAATACCTTGTCGTTTTAGCGATCACGGAAAGCCGGGATAACGTGCTTAGCAAACAGCTCATTAGAACGTGAACTCTTTTTCGGATCGATTCCCGCGAAGTGCGTGGAACTGATGAAATCCGTGCAGGTAAATTCCGTACAAAACGCATCAAGCTTTTCGGCGACTTGTTGCGGTGTTCCAGCCATAATTGCGCCGTCCGCCATAGCTGATGTACGAATGTCTTCGGGGCGTTTAAACGGTAGCGGTTGATCGTCGCCTTCGACGTCCGCGGCCTCTCCTAAGACTCGTTCGTAATAACCAAAAACGTGCGCAAGATGCTCCTGAATATCTTCCCAAGCCTGATCTTCAGATTCCGCGCAGTACACCATCCGCAATTGCGCGATTTTGAACTTAGACGGATCGTGACCTAGTTTTGCTAAAGTCTCCAAATATAATGGGGCGGGATCAGGCCCTAAGGTAGTCATGAGGTTGGCGCCCAATTCGGCCGCGCGTCGGATCGCTTTCGGTCCACGGGCGCCGATCCACAATGGTGGATGCGGTTGTTGGACCGGTTTCGGCATTAGGGTTAATTCTTTGGTTTGAGTGAATTTCCCGTTAAAGGTAACTTTATCTTCAGTAAACAAGCGCCGCAGGAGTTCGATGCTCTCGACGAAGCGCGGCGCGCGTTCGCTGCGGTCCATGCACAGCGCGTTGAATTCATCGTGTGTGTAGCCCATGCCAACACCGATATCGAAGCGCCCATCTGACACGATATCAGCCAAGGTGATGTCTTCAGCAGCGCGTACAGGGTGGAGAAACGGCAAGAGCAGAACGAACGTGCCGATACGAATCTTTGTCGTGACCGCAGCAATGGCGGCTGCCATCGAAAGCGAGGCGGGGTTATAGGCGTCTTCAGTAAAGTGATGCTCGGTGAGCCAAACGTTATCGTAGCTGAGGGCTTCGGCTTCAACCATTTGATCAAGCATCGTGCGATAAAATTTAGCCGGCGGGATGTGCCAACGTTGAGGATTTCGAAAATCGTACATTATGCCAAATCGCATGTCGTTCTCCCTGGTTTTCGTTTCTTATGCTGTGGCCGCCCGACCATCTGTATGCTTTTGCAAATAATAAACTTGCGGCGTACTAGAATTGCCAGCGAGTGGTTAATTTCGAACAAGGCGTCGGTTAATATAACCTTAGTCCCAAACCTGATCTATTGTCCTCAAATGCAGTTGAATAACATCCATGGATAAGCCCACGAGCCGCACCGCTTTCGCCTTGTTGCACGAGATGACAAGCCGCGACCCCGAACACGATTTCGTCGTAGATGGTCAAAGACGCTGGTCTTACGGCAACTTCACGCGCGACGTGCAGCGCACCGCCCGCGCTCTATTAGCGCATGGCATAGCACACGGTGATCGAGTCGGGATCCTGGCGGGCAATCGCGCCGAGTGGCTGATCACAGATTTCGCCGTACTGTCGATCGGCGCGATTAGCGTTGGTCTAAACACGTGGTCGAGCGCTAATGAACTGGCCTACCAGCTTGAACATTCTGGCGTTCGGCTATTATTTATTGAGCCGACGTTTCGTGAGCGGAATTTTCTTAAACTCATCGAAGATGCGCGAGCGATTGCTGGTGGTATCCCTTCCTTAGATAGTCTTGTCGTGATCGCGGATGACGTCCCAGCGCCACACATTAGTTGGGAGAACTTCAACGCATCTTCGAACCAGGTAAGCGACATCAAGCTCGATGCTGCGCACGCGAGTGTCGATCCCAATAATGTCGCCTGCCTACTCTACACCTCAGGCTCAACGGCCTTGCCGAAAGGTGTTCCGTTGTTACACCGTGGATTGATTGACAACATGTGGGAGATCGGTCAGCGCCAGGAATTGAAAGACGACGATCGCCTATGGCTTGCTGTTTCTCTATTTTGGTCTTTGGCTTGCGTTAACGCCTTGTTCGCGTTGCTGAGTCATCGCGGCACGATCGTCTTGCAGCATCACTTCGATGCAGCGCAAGCGCTGCAGTTAATTGAGCAAGAACGCTGCACAATATTTTACGGAACACCGAACATGGCGCTTGCGCTCGCTGAACATCCCGATCTCGCGCACCGGAACCTAACTAGTTTACGTACCGGGGTCACGATCGGCACACCGCCGCAGATCACACGAGTTGCCGACCTTGGCGTCGCGCAAATTTGCAACGTCTACGGACTAACCGAAGCTTACGGGAATTCGACTGTTACCGAGGCCTCGCTCGCAATCGACAAACGCGTCGAGACGGTAGGCCGTGCATTGAATGGTGTCGAAGTCCGTACAGTTGATGCCGACGACATCGCGCGGCCAACAGGAGAGGTCGGGGAAGTTCAACTGCGCGGCAATGTCACCCCAGGGTACTGGAATGATCCAGAGCGAACGGCCGAATCATTCACGGCAGACGGTTGGTTTCGAACCGGCGATTTGGGCTTGCTGGATGATGAAGGTTATCTCTACTACCGAGGTCGGCTGAAAGAAATGGTAAAGACCGGCGGTATTAATGTGGCACCGGCCGAAGTCGAACAAGCGCTGAGTACCCATCCGGCAATTGAACTTGCGTTTGTCACCGGGATCCCTGATCCACGATTCGACGAAACCCTGGCCGCCGTGATCGTGTTGCGCAAAGGACAAACAAGCGATGAAGCGAGCTTGCGCGAGCATTGCCGCGAAACCCTTGCGCCCTATAAAACGCCCCGGCATTTTCGATTTGTCGATGCTACGGAATTGCCGCTAACCACAACCGGAAAATTACAAAGAAAACGTTTGGGCGAATTTTTCGGTGTTGAAACTACCTAAATTTTCCGCAGTCCGGAGCGCAGCTACGGCGTCTTACTTGACGACCGGGGTGTTACCGGCGAGGACTTGGCGGAATATTTCTGCATCGACATTGCCGCCGCTCAAAATTAAGCCAACGGTTCGACCACGCATCCGATCGCGTTCTTGTAATAGTGCTGCCAGGGTTGCTGCTCCCGCAGCTTCCGCAACGTTGTGCGTATCGCGAAAATAAATTCGCATGGCTTCGGCAACTTCGTCGTCGTTAACAGCGACGATGCGCTCTAAGCCGTGGGCATAAATATCGAATGCCTCTTGCACAGGTACTCGCACCGCGATGCCATCGGCGAAGGTTCTCGCAGATTCGGTTTCGACGAGTTGTCCTGCCTCAAAAGATACCTTCGCACCGTCAGCCAATGTCGATACAACACCGACCACTCTGGTTTTTAAACCCAAAGCGTCGCGCACAGCGATTATGCCGCACACACCAGTGCCACAACCAATCGGCGCGTAGACAGTGTCTAACTGCGGCGCGTTTTTGAATAGCTCAAAGGCGTAGGTCGCCACCCCGCGCACTAACTCGCGGTGAAACGACGGCACAGGAAATAGATTCTCGGATTCAGATACGCGCGCTGCTTCTTGCCGTGCTTCGTCGAAATCGGCCCCAAACTCAATAACTGTCGCGCCGAATGCACGCATTGCCGCATTTTTCTCGATCGAATTACCGAACGGAACAACCACCGTCGCGCTGAGGCCAGCAGCGAGGGCGGCACGCGCCTGACTTTGTCCATGGTTGCCGCGAGTGGCAGTGGCTATCCCGGTTACATTTGGATGGGCGCGCCTCAACCAGTCGATAAAGGTAATGCCGCCGCGGATCTTAAACGCACCCGTTGGTGTGTGATTCTCGTGTTTTACCCACACGTCGGCGGCTGTTTTTTCGCAAATCTGCGGCCAAGCATATTGCGGCGTCGGCGGCATCGCACGATGGACCATGGCGGCTGCTTGTTCGATTTCACTAAGCGTAAAGAGACTCATGGGTTCGAATTTAATTCTCCGCGATCGCTTTTAAGTTTGCCAAGCCGTTTTCAAAATCGCCACCAACCATTTCGTCCATATTAACGAGCACGCTGAATATCTTGGAAGTGAACGGCATGGGACCTTGCATACTCCAGGTCGTATGAGTGAAACCTTCGTCAGTATTTAGTCTAAATTCAACCGTGTTCTGAACCTTAAATGGTTCGAGAAAATCGAGTTTTATGCTGACTCTTGAAGTAGGTGACATATCGGTGATCTCCATGCGGCCTTTTCCTACATCGCTATTACCGGACCATTCGTAAATTGCGCCGATTCCGCTATTCGCACCGCTGTGGATGACGACCATCGCAGGATCTTTTTTTGCCCATGGAGACCAAGCATCCCATTCATGCAGATCGTTAATTTTTTGGAACACAACATCTTCGGACGCCTTGATTTTAATTGAGCGTTCTATCTGGATACTGTCCGGCTGAAACGCCGCCAAGGTGCCTATTGTGCCAAGCGCGGCCATTAAGAGCAGGGCAATGACTTTCAACATCTGTTTCTCCGTATCGACATGATCAAAAGTGCCCCGTAATGGTAAACACGATTAAGGAATGATGCATCAAGTGCCTATTTGCGGCGTCGAAAATTCATGGTTGCAAGCAAGATCCCCAGCCGATCTGCTGGTCACGAGCACTATCATTGGTTTAGGCTGCAACGCACCAGCGGCATCAAATTCGAGGAATACCAGGGTGAGCATAGACGACAAACTCAACGATCCGGCATTTTTTGCGACCGACGAATACTATGGCTTGTTCGACAAAATGCGCGCCGAGGACCCAGTGCACTGGACGCAAAGTCCAGACGGTCGCGGCTATTGGTCGATTTTCCGCCATGCCGATCTGAAGCGGATCCTCAATGAGACGGAAACGTTTAGCTCTGAGCGAGAAGGCGTGATGCCGGCACTCGATGCAGAGATGACCGAGATAGCGAAAGATGCGATGGGGGTTGGTGAGAATGTGCTTACGATCGATCCGCCACGCCATGGGGATATACGCAAGGTCTTGTCGTCTCCATTTCTGCCTAAGGCCTTAGCCGACGGCGAACAACGCACGAAAGAATTGATCAGCGGAATCTTCGATCAACTGCCCGCACACGGAGAAATCGATCTCGTCACCGATCTCGCCGTGCGCATCCCGATGGCGGTTATCTGCGACATCCTGCAACTACCAGAAGAGCACTGGGAGGAAATGCTTGGCTGGGGCAAGATGGCGATTGGCGGATCTGATCCTGAATATCAGCAAGGCAGCGCGGCTCAAACCGTGAGTAATGGCTATAAGTTATTGTTCGATTACAGCCTGGAACGCCACAACGAACGCAAAGGGTGTCCGTTTTCTGATCCACTAACCATGATGAGTAATGCCACCGTGGGAGGAAAACCAATGACCCCCTCGGAAGTCGCCCACAACGGCGTACAGCTGATGCTCGCCGGATTCGAGACAACCCGAAATGCATTTTCTGGTGGCGTGCTTGCGTTACTGCAGAATCCACGTCAGATGGAGTTGCTTCGCGAAGATCCAAAACGCTTGCGGCTCGCGGCAGAAGAATTCGTGCGTTGGTCCGATCCAGTCATCTCTCTCATGAGAGTGGCGACGCAGGATTGCGTGCTCAGTGGTAAGGCCGTCCGGGCAGGCGATCGACTAATTCTGTGGTTTCCTTCCGCTAATCGTGACGAAGAAGTCTTCGATCGACCGTATGAGTTTGATGTTACGCGGCATCCGAACTTACATATTGGATTCGGTGCCGGTCCGCATTTCTGCTTAGGCGGTCCGCTTGCGAAAATCGAAATTCGACTCGCCATGGAAGAATTACTCGAACGTTACGACGGCATTGAAATTACGGGTCCGGTAGAACGCGTGCAATCAAGTTTCGTCGGCGGCTTGAAGCATCTACCCGTGAAACTGGTCGCGCGGGCCGTGGACCAGGTCGATATCGCTAGCTGACCGTGATGCTTTGGTCAGCTAGCGCTCCCAGAGTTACTCGCTAGCTCTTGAGGCCTGGCGGGAGTTCGTTCATGCGCAGTGCGTTAAAGCGGCGCGTTTGAAATTTCCAGGCGTCGCCAACTTGCACGTAATCGTCTTCGTAGAATCCGGCGCCGAGCCATTCCATATTGTTACTCCCGATCCGCAGATCGAGGTAGCAACGTCCGCTCGCGGTTGTGTCGCTGGTTAATTCGAAAACATGATTGTGAATGTACGGTCGCGGCTTCATCTCGAGCCCGCCAACATAGAATTCACGGAGCGCGGCTGTGCCGGTGCAGTCCGTTTCCTGGCCGTTAAATATCGCGATGAAGCTTCCGTCGGCGGCGAATAGGTTGACGATACCGTCGATGTCGTCGCGCCACACGTAGTCACAGTAACGTAACGGCAAATCCCGAATTGCCTCGCGCGCGAGAAGTGCTGTCAGTTGTTGGTCGCTCATGTTTGCGGTCTCCGAATTAGGGGTGGATGACTAGTATACGGCGAGAAATCTGCTTGCCGCACTGGCGCGACGCGCGTCCGCTAGTGAGATAAATTGGGGGTAGAATGTGGATTGGTTCGGAACGCACACGTCGGTAACGGATAGCGCGTTCTACGATCATCCACGGATAGGAGCGTGGGTCACCGAGCTCCGAGCTTGTTGATTGACGCAAACTAATTTCTCTTCGATGGGATGACTTTTATGAACGAAAAAATTAAGCCGTATTCCATTCACGTGACCGATGAGGTCCTGATCGATTTAAAGACAAGACTGCGAAGCAGTCGTTGGCCTGAAGCCGAGCTAGTCGAGGACTGGACGCAAGGCGTCCCCATCGGGTGGTTGAAAGATATCTGCGAGTATTGGGCGAATAGCTACGACTGGCGGGCCCGCGAGGCGGCGCTTAATCGATTCAGCCATTACACGATGCCAATTGATGGTCTCGATATCCATTTCATTCATCAACGGTCATCGCACGCGAACGCGACGCCGTTGCTCATTACTCACGGGTGGCCTGGTTCGATAGTCGAATTTCACAAAGTGATCGAGCCGCTCACCGAGCCGACAAAATATGGTGGTAATGCAAGCGACGCTTTCCATGTAATTTGCCCCTCGTTACCTGGCTTCGGTTTTTCCGAGAAACCTAAAGAAGTTGGTTGGGGTGTGGAGCGCATCGCGCGTGCGTGGGCGAGTCTCATGGCGGAACTCGGGTATTCGCGTTACCTCGCGCAAGGCGGTGATTGGGGCTCTGCTGTGACCCATTCACTTGGCTGGCAAGATACGGAACACTGTGCCGCCATCCATCTCACCTTAGCGATGTCGACCCGACCACTGGCGGATGAGGATCCGAGTCCGCAAGAGCAGCGCGCCCTCGATGGCGCAAAGTACTACGCGCAATGGGATGCAGGGTACTCCAAAGAACAATCCACGCGCCCGCAAACGATTGGCTACGCGCTAAACGATTCCCCTGTTGGCCAAGCGGCATGGATCCTAGAAAAATTTTGGGCGTGGACGGACTGCGACGGTAATCCATTGAATGTGCTCAACCGCGATGAATTGCTCGATAACGTGATGTTGTACTGGGTGACACAGTCCGCTGCTTCATCGGCGCGTCTGTACTGGGAGAGTTTTAGCAGAGTCACTCGCGAACCGGTCACGATCCCGACCGGGGTTGGTGTTTATCCTAAAGAGATTGTGCCGCCGGTGAGAAAATGGATGGAAGCGAAAGAATTCAAGAATATTCAATATTGGTCGGAAATGCCTAAGGGCGGGCATTTTGCAGCATTTGAGCAGCCGGAACTCTACGTAAATGATGTGCGCGCATGGGCTAGCAAAATGAACAGTACAAAACAGTAACCGTGCACAGCTAGCCACCATAGTAATTCTGAGGAAAACACGCACCGCATGGATGGATCGAACGACCCCAAGCATCGTGATAAGTACACGAACTTCGCGACGCTCGCGCATACGGAGACTGAAGACACTGATTATCGAGTTCGCGTTGTTGCAAAGCCCCTGTCAAACGTTGCCGTCATTGCACCGCATGGGGGTAGCATCGAGCGACGCACGTCCGCAATTGCGAGCGCGATCGCTGGTGAGGATTTCAACCTATATTTGTTCGAAGGCCTCGACCCTAGCGGGAGTTTTGAGGTGTTGCATATCACCAGTCATCGATTCGACGAGCCGCGTTGTCTAGCGTTGATCAGCGATTGCGACATTGTCGTTGCTATACACGGCTGCGGCGCAGAGGAGGAGGCGAGTAGGGTGATGTTGGGCGGACTCGATCGCGATTTGAACGAGCAGATGATCAAGGCGATTGAGCCAACGGGTGTGCGTGTATTAATCGACAATCATCAGTACCCAGGCCTGCACGCGATGAATATTTGCAACCGTGGTCGCGCAACACAAGGCGTGCAGATTGAATTTACTGATTCGCTGCGCGGAAGCGAGCAAGAGCAAGTAGTCGTCGCGGCGATTCGAGACGTCCTACTCCGTGAATGAAATGAAAGAAATAACGAGTAGTAACAGGTTCGCTTTCATCAACATCACGTATCTAAATGACGCGCGCCAGGGTATTTCCACGTTGGTCTGGCGACAGATGCTACGTTAAAACGGTTATCTGAGGAGCGCCCATCTGACCGTTAAGCAAAGTTGCCATTGAAGGCACCAAAGTGGAGCGGTGGCACAACGAGGACGCTGTCATCGGTTAGGTTGACCTAACTGGTTAGGCGGCTGATAGATTTTCAACTTTGAGCTTTCCTATCCTCTGTTCAGTAACCCACAAATCGTATTGCATTTGTTGATTTAGCCAGCTTTCCGGTGATGTACCAAATGCTTTGGATAAGCGAATTGCCATTTCAGGACTAATGCCAGCGCGACCGTTCAGGATGGACGATAGCGTTTTTCGGCTAACACCGAGTGCTTCCGCTGCTCTCGTTATTGAAACGCCCAACGGCTCAAGACAAAGCTCTTTTAGGACTTCTCCGGGGTGGGGAGGGTTATGCATTTTCATGACTTTTCGCCTTAGTGAGAGTCTTCTAGGTCTATATCTACCGCTTCTTCATCATCAAATTTGAACGTTATTCGCCAGTTTCCTGAGACTCGTACCGACCTTGAAGCTCGTGCAAGTGAAGTCCAGGGAGGTTCATATCTCTCGGGGATATCGAGGCATTTAGCCTACCAAGAACTAGCCGTATTTTCGTAGCAAACTGTGACGGTACGCCCGCTTTCGTGCCGCGCGTGAAATACCGCTCCAGCCCTCGATGTTTAAAACTTCGAATCACGGCCGTCATCGTAACCCATGGCGTTACGGGTTACAAACACGAAAGCAGCCTTGTATCTTTCAAATTAGTCGTCTGAGCCTATTCCCTTAACAGGTTATTCTCAGGCGGCTACTGGGTGACGCCGAAGACGCCTGAAGGCTTAGACCTTGTGCGTTAGATGGGCGCCCCGCCTTCTAACGTCTTGCTCAGCTGCGCTTGATAGTGGCTGACTGAAGCGGCAGCGCTAGGAAGACACTGTCAAGGGTCAGTTGCAGCAATTGGTTAGGCGACGCTTTGCATTCGATTTGCGTAGTCGCGGCCAGATGTCGCGGGAGGAAGTGGCTTCTCGTCTTTTTCATAAAGAGCGATCGCTTCTTCTACTATTTGGCATAATTCGTCGAAGACTTTCTTTTCATTTGATCCGTGACAACCACCCAGAATTAATCCTGGCGCACTCCCGACGTAGCAACTATCTTCATCAGACCATTCGACAATCTTTGCGTAGCGCGCACTTGTCTTCATTCTCCTAACTCCTCTAGAACCTTCCTAACGGCACGTACTTGATAATTCTTCGCGTCGTCGCCAAGTTTGCCTGAAATTGTTATAGGATTCGACGATTCGGGATGAACGAAGTTCCGATGACTACCTTTCCCTCCGCGATCTTTAAATCCGGCCCGCTCAAGATCTCGAATTAGTTCGCGAATTTTCGGTGGCATCTCTGGTGGCGCCTTGTATCTTTCAAATTAGTCGTCTGAGCCTATTCCCTTAACAGGTTATTCTCAGGCGGCTACTGGGTGACGCCGAAGACGCCTGAAGGCTTAGACCTTGTGCGTTAGATGGGCGCCCCGCCTT
>JBLFWX010000056.1:0-33112 GCA_047611805.1 Gammaproteobacteria bacterium | reverse complement strand
GTCACGGTGCCATTCGTGCACATCGCCAGTTTCGCTCGAGATATCGGCTTGTCCAACATGAGCGGGGCAATGACGATCAGCGTCATCGGCCTGTTTGCGTTCGCTGGCAGCATGTTTCTAGGCGCGCTGTCGGATCGAATTGGCCGCAAGGTAACGATCGTGATCAGTTTTGTGTCGCAGGTCATCGCCTTCACTCTGTTTTTGAACGCCGATAATGCCACCACGCTGTACTTGGGCGCCGCGGCATTCGGATTCTTCTACGGCAGTTTTGCAACGCTCTTTCCGGCCCTCGTCGGCGACCTTTTCGGGCCGGCCCACGCCGGCGCCATCGGTGGTTTGATATTCGCTGCTGGCGGGCTTTTAGGTGGGTGGGGTCCTGCGCTCGCGGGCTACCTACGTGATGTGCAAGGCGACTATCGTCTCGTGTTCTTGAGCTGCCTCGTCACTGCACTCTGTGGCCTCTTATTATTCGCACTTCTGCCAAGACCCCAGCGTTCTTAAGCGCAGATTTTTACCAAATCTGGAATGGTTTATGTCTTGGCCACGGCGTCATGATGACCTGGATGAGTCGATCGACACTTTGGGGGACACTTGCCTGGAGGCAGACAGCCGCTTAGACGCTTCCAATGTAACGAAATTACGAACCCGCTTCGGCGGGTTTCTTTTTTGTGTTTTTGAACGAACCGCAAACGGCTTTTGTTGGCCGTTAACTGCCGATTCGAACCCTTCACTGAACGTCCGTTTATCGCATTTGTGCCGAGCATCGCTCGACCTGAAAAGAAAATAGCGACTATGGCCACCCCCGATACAACGGATATGGCGAATTTCGTGGGTTAAAGTCGGTCGGCGTAAGGCACAATTTTAGGCATACAGGCATTCGATATTAGCTAAAACCGCATGCTGGGATCTGTTATGGAAACTTGGACGAAAGGAGTCGTCAGATGATTAAGCACGTATTGCTCGGGTGGCTCAAAGGACAGCAGCGCTAGTAAAAACGAAATTAAACATGCGGCCAAATGCTGCACAGCGAACTCGGGCGCGACCGTTCGACGGTGTGACCATTAAACCCAATCCGAATAATTGTTGCCAAGAGGTCCGTCGCATCGCTGGCGCGCGCTATTTGTCACACGAGGCGCCGCTAGTCCGATTGCCGCACCGCACGGCAACAGCGTGCGAAACTTGAAAGGCCGTGCAATCGGCTTCAGTGAAATGCTCAGTGCCAGATCGTACTTTTTTCCTTTCGAATGCCAGGCCATTACCGAAGGCGGGTGCAATGCCCGCGAAATGGTGAGGCCCATGTCCCTTCGAAAACAGGTACGCCTATAGAAAATGAACACTCCCGGAAGGAGCTCTTTTCGCGAAAGCTATGCTGTGCTGGTCTAGATTAGACCGCGCTCGACTAGTCGTGGCACCTTGGCCTTAGATAATCGATTTCGGGAAAGTCTACCGCTCAAAGCCTAACGTCTCCGCCATTCATCAATCCCTGAAGTGGTTTGAGTTATTTATTGTTTTTATTGTTGACAACATATTTAATCGCGAATGAATGTTCGCTCGGTGCGTCCGTTTTTCGTCAACAGGAGTCCTGCAGGACTTCTAATCCAATGACCATTGCACCAGGTGTACGAGTCAATCGGACGCGGTTAGTCGGATTCCGAACTCAGATGAAAATCCGCACGATGAACTCTGCATTTTTACATTTACTACCACTTACAGATCATCCGCATTCTAGCTTCGAGATACACAAACAATCTCCATTCTGTATCTCGATTCCCCACCTGCGGTTCTCCACCCGCTCTACAAGATAGGGATAACCCGTTCGGCAAAATCGCGCGCCACATCTCGTGCGTGGGCAAGGCCTGGCAGTAGGCTTATCTCATGCACGCCCTTGGCTTCGGCGTTGCGTATTATCTGTGCGATCTGCTCGGGTTCTCCGACCATAGCGGTGCCCTCGATCATCGCCGGTGTCGCGAATTTTCGTTCACCCGGTGGTACCCAACTGCAATGCCCGGCGTGAATCACTTGATGTAGCTTATCTTCAGCGATGTCCATGCCGGCGACATGGTCGCAGTACTCTTCCCAAACGCCTTTCATGTAGTCTGGAACGACTTCATCGTTTTTCGTGTAGCGCCAAATTTCATAGACAAAATGGATCATCGTCGCGACCCAGGGAGCTGCGATATCGACGATTCTTTCGTCGGTAATTTTTTCACCAGGACGTAAGACCACGGCGTGAGTAACGGCGGTGCTATGAAAATCGGAAGGTAGTTTCCGTCCTGCTTTTTCTGCGCCCTCAGTAACATGCTGACTATGAAAATCGATCAGTTCAGGTTGCTCGCCGAATACCGCGACTAAGCCATCGCCTACCGCACCGGCGGTTCGGAGCGCGAGCGGACCGTTCGCGGCGACGTATATTGGGATCTTGTTTTCGATGTTGCGAAAACCATCGCCGTGCTCTTGCCACTTGAGCTCAGTGGTTTTGCCACGGAATTCATAATCAACCGGTTCGTTGTTTAGCAGTGCACGCACGACTCTTATGTATTCACGGAATTCCTTGATGCGCATCGGATCATGTCCCATCACCCGCATGGCGGTATGGCCTGTCCCGATCCCTAGAAAGACTCTCCCTGGTGCCAACACGTTTACTGAGGCAATGGAATGTGCCGTGGTGGGTGCGATGCGGCATCCGGGCACAGCGATACCGGTTCCCATACGGATTTTCGATGTGTTGACCGCGGCGACGGCCATCGTGGCGTAACAGTCCGACCACATCATTTGCGTGTCGGGCACCCACACAGCGTCATAGCCCATGTCTTCAAGGTCTTTAATTATTTTCCAATCACTAATACGCGTTTCAATGTGTAGGCTGAATTTCACAAGTAGATCCTCCCGAAATCGAACAGTTCATTGATCCATGTAGTATGGTTGCGCGACGACCAAGCGCTGCATGCAGTCTGTCGCGTTGATCGCAAAATGCCAAGCGCCAAGCGTGTAGAGGAGCAGTAATGCACGCAGATCACATTGTGCAATAGCGAACAGATAATGTGCCGCTGTATAACAGCAACGCCGATGAAGATCGGCGCATTCGGAATGAACCTCAGTGGCGGCGGGATGACCACAAAGGCGCCGACTAGCGTTGTGCCGACATTCGATCACAATCGCCGGGCCGCTGAGGCGGCAGAGCAATACGGCATGGAATTCTTATTCTAGGGGTAGTGAAATGAAACGCGCTGAGCAAATCCGTCTACTCGAAGATTTGATGGAGAAAGTCGCATCAGGTACAAACGTAAACAGTGGTGTGACTTTAAAGAACCCAAGCAAAAGCTACTGGTGCCCGGAACTTGCGGCGCGCGAGTGGCAAACGTTCTTTCGCAACCACCCGCAAATCATAGGTATGAGTGGCGACCTGCCGGAACCGGGCAGCTTTTTCACTTTAGATGATTTTGGCGCGCCGGTCCTTGCAACGCGTGACCTTGGTGGCGAATTCCATGCGTTTGTGAATTCGTGCCGGCATCGCGGCGCAATGGTTGAGACTCGCGAGAAAGGTCAATGCCAGCGATTCACCTGTCCGTTTCATGGTTGGACGTATGCGAATTCGGGTGAGCTTACGGCGGTTACGATGACCGAACAATTCGGACCCTTAGATAAATCCGACTATGGTTTGCTCAGGCTTCCCGCGGTCGAGAAATATGGCTTCCTATGGGTTCATCCGAACCCGCATGGGTCCATCGTAGCGGATGACTTACTCGGCGGACTGGCGAGTGAGTTTGAGAGCTGGAAGTTTGGCGAGTTGGTTTACGGTGGTCGTTCGACTTACGCGATGCCCCTAAATTGGAAACTTGCTAACGATACGTTTGGTGAGTCCTACCATTTCAAAAGACTACACAAGGACAGCTTAGCGGCCGTGTTCGAAGGTGATGTGCAGTGCTTCGATCGGTTCGAACGAAACTTGCGCATGGCGCTCGCTTATAGGTCCATCGACCAACTAAGCAATCGCCGGCAGGAAAATTGGCGAATTACAGATGGTGCGTTTTTGGTTTATTACTTGTATCCAAATATCCAAGTGAATGTAGGCGTGACCGGCGTTACCTTAGTACGGATCTACCCTGATCCAAAAGACCCGACGAATTCTATATCCCACATTTCATTTTACATCCGTAAAGAATTGCTCTTGCAGGACCCAGAAACCGTAAAGCGCCGTGCGCAAGCGTTTGGCGATATTGTTGAATCCGAAGACTATGCGGTCGGTGTCACAGCTCAAAAAGCGATCCAATCAGGGATGCAAGAGCATCTTTTGTTTGGTCACAACGAACCCGGCTTGCAGCATTTTCACAATACGTTTCGTGACGCCTTGGGGATGGCCCCGCTCGAATCGATCTAGCGCACTGGTCCACCGGTTCTTACAGCAAAAACATCCGGCGTTAGATTGTTAGCTTATCCGAGTCGGAACTTCCAAGCCGGTGTTGGGCTGGCGGCGGATCTATTGCTCCTATTCAGCAACATCCACAAGTAACGGAGTCCAATTTACGACGGTGTCTGCGCGCGTGCGTGAATACTTTGCACTTTTACGCGCGACGTTCGCTGGATTCGTAAGGCAGGATTCTGGAGCGCCATGGTCTTCTACTTTGCGGCACTTGGAGCACTGTCCCGCGCGCTGTTCATCCTGCCAGACACCGTACTGGTAGGTGGGTCAACTAGGAATTGGGCTGGGCAACGAAACCTGAATTGTGCTGGTTAATTTAGGCACCTAAAGCACTTACTTGAGTAAAGGGATTCTTGCCGATTGTATACATTGAGGCTAAGGCGTCGTGCTTCGGCCTTTTGTAATATGCTGCCGGGAAGCAGAATCTGCCAAAGAATAACTCGAGGCCAGGGATATGAGTGACAGTTCTTACGTCGTAGCATTCGATGATGAACGATCCGAGCGGCACGAAATGGTCGGCGGTAAGGCGGCTAGTCTTGGGCGCTTGGTTAAAGCGGGTTTCCCCGTCCCACCCGGTTTTACGATTTCGACTGCCGCGTACGCAGAATTTATTGCTGAACTCGAAGATCCAATAAAATCGCTCCTTGGCGAGATTGACTACACCGACCCGAAGCAACTCGAAGCGCAGACTGCAAAAATTCGATCGCTGATCGTCGCTACGGATCTTACGGTAGATATTACGGATGAAATTAATTCAAGCTATGTGAGCTTGAGCGGCGGCGGCGAAGACAGACTCGTGGCCGTGCGTTCGTCCGGGACGGCGGAAGATTTAGCGCAAGCATCGTTTGCAGGTCTGCACGATACGTTTCTTGATGTTCAAGGCGCGGATGTGGTCGATAAAGTAAAGCATTGTTGGGCGTCGTTGTGGAACGCGCGAGCAGTGCACTATCGGCACGAAAAAGGATTCGCTAATGGGAACGTGTTGATCGCAGTTGTCGTGCAGAAAATGATACCGGCAGAGGTATCAGGAGTGATGTTCACGGCGAATCCATTGAATCGACGCACGGACGAGTTTGTTATCAATGCCAGCTGGGGCTTGGGCGAAGGCATTGTCTCCGGGATCCTAACGCCAGATGATTTCGTAGTTGACCGTAAGGGGCTTGTCGTTAAAGCGCGAACCTTGGGATCAAAGGAAGTAAAAATCGTAAAAAGCCCGAGCGGGGTCGGGACGGTGCGCGAATCTGTTCGACAAGAAGACCAGGCACGATATTCACTCAGTGATGCAGAAGTATCCGAACTGGCGGCGCTCGGTAGGAAAGTGATGACCTTCTCCGATGAATTACCGCAAGACATCGAGTGGGCACGCTTCAACGATGCGTTTTATCTGCTGCAATCGCGACGGGTGACGGGTGTTGAGTTTACCTGGGACGAAGACATCAACGAGACTATTCCAGCGAAACACACCGAGGAAACCGTGTGGACCAGTACTTGGGCCGACGATTTTCTAACTGGCGGCGTGACGCCTTTGTATTATTCGGTGCGCGTTGGTGGTGAGTTTCAACGGGCCCACGATCATACGAATAAGGTTTACGGATTCCCTCAACTTGAAAATCAGCTGATCTTTAAATACTCACGCGCGACAGCGTATTTCAATTGCGATGTGGAGAAGGAGTGGAACATTCTTTCGCTGCCGTCGCGGCTACGCAATTACGATTACGTACCGCATACCTGGGACACGGAACTCCGTCAGGCGAAGTTCAGCCTCTGGAAATTTACCTCGATGATGGCGCGTTTGCATTGGTTGGAGCCGAAGACCGGAATATTCCATTGGTTGTCTGATAAACCGGGCGGTGTTTACCATTACCTGAAGCATCGGATCGATGAAGCGAACGGACCGACACCGAAGGAACTGCAAACATTGAGTGACGAGGCGCTTGAGAAGCAAATCCAGATAACACGTGGACTCGCTGACGAGTGGGTAATAACGTTGTGGGCGGGATTCAATTTTTGGGCAGTAGGTGCGCTCGGTACACTCGCGGTCGCGTTGGAGAAATGGTACGACGGCGATAACCCGTCCGCTTATCAAGATTTGATCAGCGGGATGCCGAACACGCTGATGATTCAAGAGAGCCGCTGCCAGTGGCATCTAGCCGACACGATTCGACGTTCGCCAACATTAAGTGCGTTGTTCAACGACAATGAGGGAGGAAAATTCTTCGCCGAGCTTCCTCACTCTGAGGAAGGTCGCGCGTTTCTTCAACGCTATCAAGAGATGTTGCGCGATCACGGCCACCGCGGCCATCAAGATCGCGATATCTATTACACGCGACGGATCGAAGATCCTGCCATCGACTACCGGATGCTGAAAGCGTATCTGGCAGGAGATTCTTCCACCACGCCGGAACAGACGGAACAACGGCTGATCGCTGCGCGCGAAGTCGCGACACAGGCCGTATTAGCGAATATCCGCCAGAAATTATTCGGTGCGATAAAGGTTAAATTGTTTAAGTTCTTACTCGACTATGTGCACAAATTTTTGATTCAAAGAGACGACGAACGTCATTACTATGATCGGATCACTTATCAGACAAAGAAAGTCTACGCTGAGTTGGGTCGCCGAATGTTCGAACGTGGCCTATTTCAGGAAGCGGACGATTTCTTCTTTCTAGCGCGCGCTGAACTCTATGATTTTCTCGAAGGACGCGCATCAAGACCGCTCGTGGAAGCAAAAATTGCTGCCCGCAAAACCGTGTTTCACCGTCGAAATCGCCGCGAGGAAGATACCCCGCCGTACTTGGTCGGAAGTCGGGTGATGGAAATGAAGGCTCGCACTGAGCTGCTTGCGCGCGACCCGACGGGCCAAGCGGAGGCTGGACTTAAAGGGCTTGGTACAGCGGCAGGGCGAATCAGTGGAGTGGCACGCATCGTGCCCAATTTGGATGACATTGGAAGGGTGCAAAAAGGCGACATTCTGATCACAAACAGCACCGATCCCGGATGGGCGCCCGTGTTCTCGATCATCAGTGGACTTGTTTTGGAAACCGGTGGCCTGCTGTCCCATGGGGCATGCTTATCGCGCGAGTACGGATTGCCCTCCGTGTTATTGCGCAACGCAATCAAACTGGTTGACGATGGCGCGTCCATAACCATCGATGGAACGAGCGGTGTCGTGACCATCGACGATGCGCCTGAGCCCGAAACTCCGCTTGAAGAGCGCGAGCCGCCAGCTCAAGCGCTGGCTTCTTAGGTTTTATTAAGCGCCTGCGATTGCAGTCATTTGTCGGCGCGACGAGACATGATGTCAATCGAATGCAAAAGCAAACGGGTGGCCTAACGTAATTTATCCACGTGGAGTAATAACATGAACGAGCAAGAACGAAACCTCAAATTATCCGAAGAATGGGAGCGACTCTATAACGAAGACGCAGACCGAATGGCGACGCAGTGTTATGCCATGGAAGCTGAGATAGAAGCCATGGGGCTCGCTAAGATCGAGGGACAAGCAGCTTTGCGTGAAGTAGAGAAAGTGGTCGACAAGGCTGCGCCGAATCGTTTCATGCGTGCGACGCAACGCCATACGTGCGGCGCGACAGTCATTGTCGAATCAGTCCTCTACGATCCGGACAAAGGCGATGATTGGAAAATTCCGTTTATCGCGGTTCTAACGTGCAAGGACGGACGGATAGTGTCGGATCGCACTTATGCGAATTGGGCGGACTGGCCAGGGATTGGGTAGTCGAGCTGGAACACCGAGCTTAGCAAGATTGATTAATCATATCTCGTCGACGAGTTAATCGAGTTTTGTTGGCGACGCAAAACGAAAGTGCGCGGTAGAGCCGCACACCGGGCGAGGGTTCCCGCCCGGTAGCTTGATAGTCTCAGATCTTGGGATTAAAGACCTACGCCTTGAGCGCCGCCATCTGGTTTTCGAATTCGCGCAAATCAAAGTAATCGCGCCATCGGGCGAGTTTCCCGTTTTCAAATTCGAAGGTGCCCATTACCGGTAGCGAGATCTTTTTAGCGCCGAATACGAACGTATCAACGCGTTCTGTTAACACGACACCGTTACTATCTTCGGCAATGAAATTCGTCTCAAATGTCACGGTATCTACGGGACCCAGAAAGGGTTCTATAAAGCCGCGGATTGCTTCTTTACTCGTGAGCGGTTCCATTGGGATGTTGTGATAGAACGGTTTGTCAGCAAATGCTGCCAAGATTCCTTCGACATCTTTAGCTTCCCATTTGCTAATGAAGTCACGGACTTTATCGACGTTGGACATAGGTGTCTCCTAGTGCGCTGTAGTTTTACGGGCCGTTGAACAGCGAACAGTATATGCAATTTCGAGCGCCGTTCGAGTGAAGCAATATTACATGGCCGGTGGTGGAGCGTTGTCGAAATCGACCGGTCCCGATCTATTTCGTGGCGTGCAGCAACATTATTGTATCGATTAAGTAATGTCCTTATAGTCAAGATCAGCGTCATTGGTCGATCGGCTGATTCAATTCGGCAACCAATAGGTCTCAAGCTCGGGACGAACGACATGTACGATAGAGGAGATATTGAGTGATTTTCCGTTTTCTACTTTGGGCTGTCGGCAAGCAACTTTTGATAGCCAGTCGATACAGCTCACGTCTACGCGCGCAACTCACCCGTGACCTTACCTATACGATCGCGTCAAAAGACGGTGTTGCACGTAGCTTCGTTTTCCGAGACCGGTCAGTTTCATCGCACCCAGGGCATTCGCCTGATACTAGTACTACGCTGATTTTCGACTCTGTGGGTCAAGCCGTCCGCATTCTTGTTGCCAGAAACGCCGTGGAGTTGATCATTCAAGGGATGGCACGACGAACCATAACCGTGCTCGGCGATCCAACCACCGTCTTATGGTTCTATGAGATGGTGTTTGGTTTCTTGCCGTGGCGCCGGACACCGCATTGTGAAATGCCGGGCGCTTACACCGAACACAATCCGAACAGCAAAGTTGCGGATCAGATCACACGAGAGCCTGCCATCACAGAACTTGATCCTAGCTGGCGCGGCGCGGTGACGCAGCGCGAGAAATTGGTCATGTGGCGGGTTGGTCAAGGCGCCCCAGTACCGAATAAGCCGATTAACTTTAAACATGTAGTCGACGCGAACGTAGACGAATTGGAGACACCGGCATGACTAGTACGGGCTTGAATCCGCGCGCGCGCGGCTGGTTACGCCACATCTGGGACAAAGCAACCACGCAAGACGATTGGAGCAGTAGCGGCGAGCCGCTGCCGTGGTGGGATCGTTCGAGTACGCCACCGATGTGCAGTTTCCCGCGCTTCGATTTGAGTGAAACATCGTACGCCCTACCGCTAATGGCGGATCAGACACCGGCATGGCGCGAAGTTTATACGCGCATCGCGGACGAACTCGTCGGCCGCTACTCGACTTATTGGGGCGCCATCGACTGGCTAACTTATGTTGGACACTCACCCCATCAAGATGCTTATCCGCCAGAATGGTTGGTGTTTATGCCGGAGCATGTGCGCGGTCGCTACGATCCACCTGGCTGGACTGCCAACGGTGTCGAACCCTGGGGTCTGCAACCTGATCCGATCGGCGCAGATGGGAATCTGTTTTTCAGAGGATTTTTCAATCTACTGCTCGGGACTTATTCCTACGTCTCAGGTGATAAGAAGTGGGAAAGTCCATTCGAAGTGACCGGTTACAACGACCGCATGTTCCAGTGGACCCAACACTCCATTACGAAGTTTATTGAGGAACAGTGGGCGGAGCGACCGCAAGGCGCGCAATGCGAAAATACCAAGATATGGCCGTATTGTTTGAGCGCGGCCGGATTGAGTCTGCAGTTGTACGACAAATTATTCGATAGCAAGACCCATTGGGTGTACGACCAGTGGATTGAGTTTGCGAAGAGTCATTTCACTGGGCGCGACCGTTCGGGAGATATTACGTCGTTCGCGTTCTACTACGATCCGCTCGAAAAGTTCTCCTTTTCGCCACCCCAGGGATTGAGTGGTTATTCGATGTTAGCGCCGTTATTTTATTTGTATCCGCAAGCACCTGAATTCGGCATGCAGCTTTACGAAGCTGGGGTTAACGCGCTGGGTTGGAATGACCGGACAAAGTCACTCGTTCAGGCGTTTGACGATCCTCGCTGGATTACGATGACCATGATGCTCGCGCGCGAAGTAGGTGACGTGACCACGGAACGACGGATGAAAGCGGTTGCGGAACGTGAGTGGGGACCGAATTTCTTTGGCGAAGACGAAGATCGATTTGCGTGGGGATTCGGCCTACCCGACAAGCATCCGCGGGGGCAATTGAACGGGCTAATGATACTCAGTGAAATTGGCGGCCCCGGCGCATGGACTGATGTTTACAAAGGATCGAGAGACGCGCAATTTGATTTACCGACTGTTGAAGGTGTGGATTATCCCGACCTTGGGATAAGTCGAGCGACAAATGAACTGTCCGATAACACTTTATACGTTACGACTTACGCCGCGACGGCGGCACGACGCGGCTCAGCTACGAGTTGGAAAGTTACTCAGCTAGCCGATCCAAAATCGATTCGAATTTATTGCGGCGATCAGGTGTTCCACGACTGGGGACGAATTGATGAACACAGCATTGAGATAAACTCGACGATTGACGATCACGAATTCAGAATTGTCGGCGGGGCTCACAGCGCCACGGCAAACGCTGATCGAACTCGGAGTTCGATCAGCGCCCAATCATCATCCGGCGCGAGCGCCTTGTCCAGCGGGCCGCCCACGACAATGAAGTATCGGCCGGCAGCACCACCGAGCTGCGCATGTTGCTGACGTACGTTTCTTGCAATGTTGGTTTGAGATTGGAGTCATCACCTGAGGTTGATGAATGGCGGCTCAGACCGATAATTTGAAGTAGGGGGAAAGGGGACAGATCTATTTGAATAACCGCTATCTAGCGAAATTGTGCCTGTTCCCTTTAGTCCAGCGGACACTTCTCACATCCCAACGAATCGCAGCGACCATTGGTCGCGCGATTGGGACTTCAAGTTAATCGTTGGACTGTGAGAACTGACCTTGTACGCCGTCTGAAGCGGGCATTGCCCGGAACAGCCGTTGGCCTCGCAGGCCCCGCCGTTAGGCGAGCGAATAACCTTCGTAGTGACTGGCTTTCGCTTCGTCACAAAATTTTCGATAGTTTCCCACACCGCCGATATAAGACAGCAACCGGCGCGGTTTGCCTTCAATATTGGCACCTGTGTACCAGGAGTTGGTCGTCATCATTAATGTCGCGTTTGCGGTATCATCATGATGTTGCACCCACCAGGCCTCCTTCTCCACGGTGGGTTCAATTGTGTTGAGGCCCTGTTCACGCAAGTAAGTGATGCAGTCAGTCACCCAGTCGACCTGCTGCTGCAGGCAGGTTGCCATATTGCAGAATGCGGTCGACGGCGCTAGGGGACCGGCGACGGTGAACAAATTTGGGAAGCCATGTACTTGTAAGCCAAGCGTGGAGCGGATGTCCTTGCGCCATAATTCCGTTAGCGAACGGCCGTCGCGTCCGTGAACGTCCATGCGTGACAGTGCGCCGGTCCCGGCGTCGAAGCCTGTGGCGAGGATCACGACGTCCAGCGCATATTCTTGATCGCCAATTAACAATCCGTTTTCAGTGAAACCTTCAATAGGAATTTTGCTGACATCTACCAGTTCCACATTGTCGCGGTTGTAGACATCGTAGTAACCGGTCTCCAGGGGTACGCGGGCGGTGCCGAAACCAAAACTCTTCGGCACCAACTTTTCGGCGACCACGGGATCTTTAATGCGCGCACGGATCTTTGCCCGCACGAACTCGGAAATTTCCGCGTTGACGGTTTCATCAGCAAACATTTCCGCGAAGCCGCCGACCCAGAAGCTCAAAGAGCCATCGGCCCAGATCCGCTCCAGCGCAGCTTTGCGTTCTGTCGGTGATAGTTCCAGATAGGTGTCCGTTTCGAAGTTGTAGTCGAAGCCGGCAAAGGTGTGATGCACTGACTCGCGTAATGTCGGGTATTGCGCGCGCCAGGCCTGGCGCGCGTCGTCGTCGTAAGCTTCATTGCGCATTGCGACGGCATATTGCGGCGTGCGTTGGAACACTTTCAGTTCACCTACTTGGGCCGCGATGGTCTGGACCACTTGAATGCCGGTTGCCCCCGTGCCGATAACGCCGACCCGCTTGCCGCTGAGATCAATACCGTCACGGGGCCAGCGCGCGGTGTGTGCAATTTCGCCCTTGAAGTTTTCGCGACCTGGAAATGGCAGAGCAACAGGGGCGGACAGCATCCCGGCGCAACTGACGAAATAGGTCGCAGAAAGTGTGTCGCCCTGGTCGGTGTTGAGTACCCAGCGCGACTGTGCCGCGTCCCAGTGAGCGTATGTCACGGTGGTGTTGAACTGAATATCTTTGCGCAGATCGAATTTGTCAGCGACGTAATTAAGGTAACGTTCGGTCTCGGGTTGGGCCGGAAAACGCTCGCTCCAATCCCATTCCTCCAGCAATTCATCAGAGAACCAGTACTGGTAAATGTAGGACTGCGAATCGACCCTAGCACCCGGGTAGCGGTTCCAATACCAGGTACCACCCACTTCACTGCCGGCGTCCAAGGCGCGTACTTTCAATCCCATTTCTCGCAAGCGGTACAGCTGATAGAGGCCCGCAATGCCTGCGCCGACGATAATTGCGTCGTAGTCGACTCCAGATGACGCTGTTCCGGGTGTGCTACCCGCATTGTGTGCACCGATATTGTTGCTCATCTCCGATCTCCTGAAGGCGTGTCGCTTGTGGCCACCTGATAAGGTTAACGAGAGTATGGATTCGGGACCGATTGACAACCAGATGGCGAAGGTGACAATCAGGGGGTTAATTCGTGACAGAGTTGTAATGAGCACTGCGGACACCGAACGCACGTTGATGCCGAACACCTACGTCAGACTGCTGACGCAAGAGTTCGAGGATTTCTCAATTATTGCTGAAGGCACCGGCATTGTGCCAGAAGAACTTGCTGAGTACGCACATCCCATTACGGTGCGACAGCATCTGCAGTGCATCGAGAACGTGCTCCCGCTAAGGCGCTCTCCAGACTGGCATTTGCAGTGGGGCAAGCGCATGGCTGAAAACTTCCATGGCGTCGTCACCTTGGCGTGGCTGACCGCGCCGTCCCTTGGCGAAGGACTCGACGCTTTTATAAAATACATGCCGTACCGCGTGCCTTATCTGGATTGGAACGGTAGCAGTGATGGCGATTCGTTTCGTTGCGTTGTTACCCCATTGATTGATTTGGGTCCGGTACGGCAAATGCTCACTGAAGTACCCCTCATCGTGATGCACGAGTATGTGCGTGTCGTGCGCCACGGTCCGGCCACCGAAGCGCGTATCGAACTTACCTATCCGCCACCGCTGTATCGCGACCTCTACGCCAACTGGTTTGACTGTCCGGTCGATTTCGAGTGCGCCGGAACTGCGCTTGTTATCCCTACCAAGTGGCGTCGGGTGACCAATGTCGATTTCGACGAAAGCACCTGGCAAACATCTCTGGCGCGATGCGAAGCGCTATGCCGAGTGAGTGAGGATCGAGACGCGCTCTCGAGCGTGCGCGAACTGTTGTTCCAAGCACTTGAGCAACCAACGGTTAGAACGCTACCGACCTTGGACACCGTGGCTCAGCAGATGCATCTCTCGCCACGTACCGTTATCCGCCGCCTGCGCGCGATGGGCTCTACTTTCCAACAGGTCAGTGACGAGGTGTTAAAGCAGCGTGCCAGGGAACTACTCGCCAACCAACAGACCCGCGTACACGAAGTCGCGACGCGCCTCGGGTATTCGGATGTGGCGAGTTTCCGTAAGGCCTTCAAACGTTGGTATGGCACCTCACCTGGAAAGTATCGCGAGCGCTACCTCACTCGCGTCGATTGACATCTCTAGAGCGCTAGTTGTGCCTTACCTTGAGTAGGTCCGCCTGCTGCGGTTGGGGACCCGGGGCACGTTCAAAGACTGTTCTAGGCGCATTCGCACAGGCCGATAATTCGCCGTGACCGTATGTTGTTCGGTCGTAACATAAATCTAATCGCTCGCTTGCGACGCTTGACCTTTTTCGCCTTGGAGTCTGCTCGCGACTCGTGCTCGGAATACGTCTGCATAAATTCACTCTGGCACGTTATGATTAATTTTAGGGTCTAGTGTGGAAATACCATCATGTCCAGAGCTATCAATACTGCTCGCACTGAGACTCAGTTAATGAGCGCGGCCGATTTTTCGTGGCCCTTGCGGATTCTCGTTCACATCGCGGCGGTAGGTCTCATCAAGCCGATATTTTTCGTCCTCGATAAACTCGGGTATAGCGCGCGTCTGTGGGATGCGATTGGGCGCAAAATCCGCCGCGATGTGATCGAGGGCGCCGATTTCGGCGATTATCGACCACGTTCCAGCGATGTCATGGTCTGCACATTCCCAAAGGCGGGCACAAACTGGACGATGCAGATCGCACACCAGTTCGCCACACGCGGGGCCGACGAGTTCGATCATATCCATGACGTCATACCTTGGTCGGATTTTTCTAGTCAGGAACTCATCGCGCCACTGACAGACGATTCAATTCGCGCCGCTTCGCCCACCGGGCTGCGCATCATTGAGACGCACCTCTAATGGGAGCGGATCCCCTATGCGCCTGACACCCGATATATCTGCGTCCTACGCGATCCGAAGGATGCATTTGTATCGAGCTAGCACTTCACTCGTGACATATTCTTCGGCCCACTCGTGCTGAGCGTCGAAATCTGGCTGAGATTATTTCTGTCCGACGGATTTCCGTTTATGTGGCCGACGCACGTTCATGGCTATTGGGTGCAGCGTAACGAACCGAACGTACTCGTCCTCACGTTCGAGGACATGAACAAAGATAAGCCTGGCACGGTGCGCAAGATCGCCGATTTCATGGGCGTTGAACTTAGTGCGAATAAATTTGCAAACGTATGCGAGAAGAGTTCGCTTCCCTACATGAAGCGCAATGGTCGTTGTTTCAACCCGCCGGCGATGACTCCCTTGGCATCAACGAAGCGGCAGATGATCCGTCGCGGCGAAAGTGGAAAATCGGATGAATCGCTTAGTAGCGAACATCAAACTACGGTGGACGCGTGGTGTCGCGAAGTCCTCTCGGAGATCGACAGCCATTTGCCATTTGACGAGTTATGGGGCCGACCCTTAGCTGAAAACCGTCAGCCCGAGTGCGCTGGGTCGCGCCGATCGGCACAATTCAATAGCACATCACTGTACTCGCATAATTTAATGCTTCTAGACACGCGAGCTAATGTTCGCCTGTCATCATGTGCAACCGCTGCGATGGGCTGCGGCGTCTGTTCTCAATTGCGAACCGTTCGCCGTGACGCTTAGTGGCACGAACGGAACTTTAATTCGATGGTTGGATCGTGAGAACAATTCCTACCGGCCGAGCGCATGCAGCCAACTTAAGTAATTCGATCGCCGGCTTTAGCAATGGCTTTGGCCAGCGCCTTGAAATCGCCGTGTTTACCCACAACGTAGAACGTGCAGTCGAGCGTCAGGGTTTCCGAAATCTGCTCTGCTACTTTACTAGCGTGTCCAAACAGCCCTTTAACCGCGATGGCGATCGCCACGGCAGGGACTTCCGGATAATGCTGCATCGGCTTCTGCGCGATCCCTGCGTGTTTCAACTCGGGGACTTGTGCCAAAGGCTCCTTTATTGTGCCTAGCAACTCGTCGTTGATGGATGTTTTCTCAAGCTTATCCTTAGGCGCTAGGGTCTCTCGTTCGGAGTTACTTTCTGCGTCGATTTCACTTTGCCGTTCGACCTTGTCCAACCACTACTGCGTATCCTCTTTGCGATCTCGCTCGACTAAATAGTGGTATGCGTAACGACAACACTCGATCGCGAGGGCCGGTCGTTCGAGCGCCTTTTTGAAGTAACTAAGGCATGACTGTTCGCTTTGTTCGAAATAAAATTGTCCCAATTTATAGGCAACGTCGGGGTCCTCGGGCTCCCTTGTTTCGTAATGTTTATAAAAACCAAAAGCGCTTTCGGTAGAAATCAGTTCTTCATTGAGCCGTGCCAGATCCCATACTTCGTCGTTACTTAATCGACTATTGTCGATTTTGCCGAGTTCATCAATCGGCGCCTTACCTGGGGTTACGTATTCGAAACGTTCCGACCATTTAGGAACGTTGCTTGTCATCTATACCGGCGGAGATACTGAGTACGGACGCGGGTTTTTTCTGTAGCTCGTCCCGTGCCAGCGGATGAGCGCTCAAAAACTGGCCAAGCCCAAGCCACGGCGGGTGAGCAGGATGTGGAGTGGAATCGGCGAGCTTAAAAAAATCCTGCCCAATAAAGCTCATCAACATACGGGCCAGCTACATGCGTATTTATTATCGCTGCGCCGGTTTCATCTGGCGACGTCAACGATGCTGCAATCGCGTCCGCTTCGTATTCATTGCGTCGGGCAAGTACAAATGAATAGACCGCAACGCGCGGCGCTTACCAATCGACGAATCGCTGCATTAAGTTGGCGCCCAATGAGGCTTGCTGATGAAACCCGTACATAACCCGATACTAGGTTTGCCGGATCCGGTAGATCCATCCAGCGAATCGGCTGTGGTTCCCAGACAAATGGCCAAACTCATGCGCGACAACCGCACGGGCTTGTTCTGGCGAGAGCGTTAGGAGTAATTCAAGACCGAGGATGAGGGTGTTCTTCTGCCATCCAAAGACTTCTAGGCGGGGCGTTTGGCTGATTGCGGCATTCAGATCTGCAGTCAAAATGACTTCGTGAATTTTCAATGCTTTAAGCGATCGGCGCAGCGAATCAATTTCCTCGAAGAGTTGCGGGCAGTTTTTCTTCGCCAATCGGTAACCGCCCGGTGCTTCAAGTTTCACCCACAGTGACTTCGTTAAGATCCAAATGGCCGGCACGATTAAGAAAATAAGCTTTTTCTTGATCAGGATAATTAGTAGGGCCGTGCTATAGATAGACACCGCAAGCACGCCGCCGACTGAAAGCGACCAGAACGCCGAGCACACCGATAATCACGACGTAGCCGAGGAGGGCGAATAGGGCCAGCCGAAATTCATGTATCGACATGCTATCGTCCGCTCGCCGTTCAGCACGATGTACGAATTGTTCGAAAATGTCATCCGAGTTATGTTGGGTTGTCATTCAAACTCCGGATTCAGCGTCGGAAAATAAACGATAGCTGAAACTGGTGTCGCAGTCAGAACCAAGAAGCGCATTCTCCGCTTGACACGCCTAATCAGCCCCGTGACAGCCGACGTATTGGAAACAAAGCGGGAATATTACCGGTGGCGATTATTGCAAGCTGGCCGATGCCATGGTGTAGTCTGGTCCACGAAGGCGCAAATAACGGGCGACCGCTTGATTCTCGCGAAATATCGCGGGCCGACGGAATTAAGTAAGATTCAAAGAAATTTAGAAATGAATGCATTGCGCTGTGCCGTCCTTGGTTTAGTATCACTCATTAGGGCGTCAGTGAGCGCGGCGACGTCAGACCTTTATGGGATGTGGGGTTTCGGTGGCGATCGTTGTGACGTACGTAACGCGAATCTATCAAAAGACGGGTTTTGGGAATCGGATTCGCCTGGTGATACCGACGACGGTATGTGCAAACGGACCGGCTCCCGGCAACTTCGTCCTCGGTGGTAGCTTGCGCTCGTTGCTCGGGAGTACGAGCATCGGTGAAAATATAAATGACTAAGAAGATAACTAGAATAACAACTAAACAGGTAGCTGGAGAGAGAGGAATGAAAGCAATATTCAAAGGGCGGTGGATCCACGCTCTGCAAGTTTTAGCGATATCAATGCTGTTTGTCGCCACAGGGCCAGCATCTGCAATTGGCGTTGTTTACACAAATATGTATATTTTCGGCGATAGCCTTTCGGATAATGGCAACTTCCCCGCTGTCGGTGTCCCGATCCCCCCACCACCGTACGCGCCAGGGCGTTTTTCGAATGGCCCGGTCTGGGTCGAATATCTCGCGGATGATTTGGGATTGACCGTGTCTCCTTCCGCCTCTGGGGGTAATAACTATGCTTGGGGCGGTGCCAAGACCGACGGCCAGCCCGGAACCGGATTTCCGCCGTTTGATATCGGTGTGCAAAAAGACTTGTTCCTTTTCGACCAGGCGGGTGTCGCTGATGCGAACGCGCTTTATGTCGTGTGGGCTGGCGGCAACGATGTATTTGCCGGTGATATATCTAATTCAGCCGACAACATATTCAATTTAATTAGCGAACTTTCCGCAGCCGGCGCGACGAAGTTCCTGGTGCCTAACTTAGTCGAACTATCGCCATTGTTTGCGCAGCTCAATTCGGACGTGGGGGCCGCACTAGATATGGCCGAAAACACGTTGCCGATCGACCTGACCCGGCTTGACGTCAACCAGTTGTTTAGCGATATTGGCTCCGATACTTTCTCAAATGGAGGGCTAGTCTACGGCATTACCGACCTTTTCACGCCGTGCTTCGATGGGACCGACGTCTGCGCAGATCCGGATTCTTTCCTAACGTGGGACAGCGTTCCGCATCCGACAACACGTGGCCACGAGATAATTGGTGACTTTGCGTTTGCGACGCTCACGGCGGTTCCACTACCAGCAGGCGTATGGCTATTTGCTTCAGGTCTTGGCTTGCTAGCTGGGGTGCGCGCGCGTCAGCAACGCTGAGGCGCGCTCCCGCGGGGAAGAGATAAAGACAAAATCGACTTTTCGGATATTGCCGCGGGTTAGTTCCCAGTGTCTTCATCGCGAATGTAGCGGCCGAATTCCGAGGGACGCGATGCTCAGTTCTGAGTCGTCGCGGCGCCCTCGGGCTCCTCTAGCGCCACACTGATATTCGGCGCCTCAATCACGGCGGGCATGTAGCCAGTTGAAAAACGTGATGAGAAGTCAATCGTTAGGACTTCGGTACCACTCGGTGATTAAGGCGCCATGCCAACCTATCGACCCACAATACCTGCCTAATTTCAGTTAGGTGTTGTGTCTCGAGAATTCGCGCGGAATTTAAATTTCGTTCGCCACATGTAGACAGATCGCTGTCCGCCTCCTCCGTCAGCGGCACGTTAATTTCGACGGTGCTCCTAGAAGTACCCATTCATTGGCAAATGAGTTTCGTTTAATAGATAGTCGCCTATCGCACGGGCCTTAAAAGCAGTCGAGTTATGCGAACTGAGCGTAACAATGTTCCGCCAATGGCGATCGAGCGCCGAACTTGCCCCCGTCGAAGAAGCGCCGCCTAATTCGAACAGCAAGCTCGCCGCGCGCGGCGCAACGTCGTCGACGAACACTTTGGCTTGTGCGGCGAGCATGGACGCGCGATGCGCGAGTTCGATATTGCCTTGCCCGTCTTTAACGCTATCGAGCGCCGCCTGGTGAGCCTCGGCCGCCGCCAAAATCGTCGACTCTGCTGCGAAGGTCGTACTCGAGATCCGCCCGATCATCTCTTGATACTGGGGATCGCTCGCGGTCGTGTTGGCACTGGCGTGGGTAAAGGTGCGTTTGCGCGCCCCCACGATTCGCACCGCATCGGATAGAACGTTGCGTAGATTGCCAACGATGATGGTAGTCAAAATTAACTGAACGAACTGCCCGATTAAAAAAGGTTCTGTTGGGATCTGTTTTTCGCCATTATCACCTTCGGAATCTAGTGGCATACGTAGCACCTCTTCAGGATTGACGATAACGTTGTTGAAACGACCCGTTCCACTCCCGGTAAAGCGTTGTCCAATCCCGTCCCAATCGTCTTCCAAAGCGACGCCCGCACGATCGATCGGAACGACCACCGCAGTCACTTCACCATCCGGTGTGGACGTCAGTACCCAAACCCAGTCGGAATACAAACTCCCGGTGCAGAAATACTTAGTACCGTTTAGCAGATAGCGCTCGCCGTTAGGTAGGAGTTGCGTGTGCATGGTGAAACTGCCAACCGGTTCACTGCCACCAATCTCAGTCATCGCGTTACCGACTATCTCACCCGCGACCACGTGCTTAATCCATCGGTCTCGGACTGCGGGATCACGGCCGCGCAAGCGTTCTTCTACAAACCAGAAATGGGCGCGTAGGATTTGGGCAACGTCTGAATCTGCTTCGGCGAGATCCAAGAGCATGGCGAAAAACTCTCGGACCGTCGAACCGCCACCGCCGTCGGCAACGGGCACTCGCAGAGCACCGAGTCGAGAAGCGCGAACCAAGTCGATGGCGGAAAAAGGATTCTCACTCATGGCTTTGCTGGCAGTCGCACTTTGTCCGATTGCTTTAATCAAATCGTCCATCTCCGGCGTTCCGAAACGAACGGGCGCGATCGCCGCCGCATCGAAATTATCACTACCAACGTTCGTACACATAAATCGCATCTCCGAGACTGAAAAACTAGTAAGAAGCATCCGTGTCCGGCGGCCTTCGCGCAGTGTAATGCGATACGTAGCGCCGGCGGTATACGGATCGTGTCACTCAAAATCACCAGGATGGTTTCGGGTCCAATTGGAACTAAGGGACATCAATCTGCTTGATCATCATTTCGGTTCGATGAGCAATACAAGAGTCCGCGAAAGGCAAGACTTGATACGCATGGTCATTGAGTCCAAGTACGTCTCACGAGTCGCGTCGGAATCGGGAGGCCGGCCGAGGAACGCCCAACGCCGAACTGATTCTTGCGCAAGCTAGTTTATCCACTGTACTGTTTTCGAACTGGACATCTCTTTTGCAGTACGAGTCCGATCATCGTCGATGAAAACAGCGAACGTTCTAGGGCCAAAAGGCATAGAGCTATCCGCGCCAGTATCCGAGTATCTTGATTCACTTGAAAACCGAATCGACGGCAGGCTGTCATCCGGAAAATGCGTGTCTCACTAGTGAACGCGACGACGGATCTCACGAACGACGAATGGTTCTTGCGCGGCTCGCCGGTCGAATGCGATACCCGATCGCAGATCAAAGGCACGCGTTATCGGATCATTTCGCCTTCAGATCAGCTTCAATTTCCCAGTCGCAATAAACCTGCTTTGGACATGTATTTATTGACCATGTCGACGTCTGGATCGATCTCTGTGCGCCCATTCCCGCGACACTTTTCGGCTTGATGGAATCGGGATATCGTATTCGTTTGCATGTCGTTAACCATGGACCATGCCCAGTTCCATTCCGTGCGGCCATCTTTCGCCTTAATTTCATGTGAATCGGTTTTCAATAACCCGCCACCGCCTTCGGCGCCTTTCCAAATTTCATCTTTGCGGTTGTAAGTGATCGCGATCCCGGGCCCCATGTTACGTGCATCCATATAGATCCGCCGTTTACTGACCGGCGCCTTTGAATAACTAACGGGCTCTCCTTCGAACACGAGCACTTCTGGTATTAACGATTTACCCACGTAAAAATAGCTTTTGTCTTGTGCGCCACCGACCAGCGGCGGTCGCCAATTCTCGTTCTCCGGGGTCCATTGTGAGTGCGTCGATCCGAGAAACGGGCCGCGATGAATAATCTTCCAGTTTCCCCACGTGAGCATCGGATCGCCAGACGCCCACGCGTCAGACAAATATAAATTCATGCCGGGCATGTAGGGTTCGAACCGCTGGTTGGCTGGATAACGTCGTACGCGCTTTGTGTCTTTCAAGTAGCCCCACAGATGAGGAAACTCCCGTTGGTCGTATTTCCAGTGACTTAAAAATGCGGTGCCCCTAACGTCTTGCGTGTGCGTGAACCAAATCACTTGCATGCGTACTAAATCGTCGTGGCCCTCGAGATAAGGCCCACCTGCGTCGGGATGCACGAGACCGGCGACTTGTTGCTCGCCCCAAACCCAGTCGTATTCGAATCGTTCGCTACCCGTATTATCGACGGTTACCGCGGGTATTGCCGACAATGACGAATCATGTCGCCCCCAACTCAATGTGATGTTGGCGATCGCCTCCTCGCCGGATTGCACGTCCGGAAATGGTATCCCGCCGATCCAACGATCGCCGCTCTTCGTGCGGACGTTTCCGGCGGCGTCAAAAACCGCCTGCCCTTGGTTGTTCAATGTGGCGTCAAGAAAATACGGTGGGTAGAGCGCTTCAAGACTGTGTTCTTCTGGTTGGATGAATACCCGGCGCTTATCTTGTTTGATCGCCTGATACGTCACTGGATCTAATAGATCTTGCACGAGATCGACGTTGTCGGCGTCAATCACGTCACCGACCTTAACCGCGCCTTTGGTATACGCTTCAATACTTAATAATTCTTCCGGGTACGCGCCGCTCGCGTTTCCCGCGGAACTTAATTCGGGCCATAGCGAGGTAAGAACTCCGGCACCACCGAGGCCTTTTGCCGTTTTTTCCATGAACAGTCGTCGGCTGTAATCAAAATCGTATTTTCGGATATGCATTTCGTATCTCCACTTCAAGCTGATTCGTTCAAAATTTGCACGCTAGCGCGGTTCAATTGCGCGGCAACTTGGAAAGTTCGTCATTGCACGGTGTAGCTAGAATAATCAGAAGTGCTCGGATGTCCAGCGACAGGAGTTTTCGGCTTGCGGAATTCGCAGACATCACGATGTCGCGTAAGGGTGAATGACAGTCGTCATCTGGCAGAAGAGTTCCTACTCGCCGTCATCGCCCGTGAGCTGTTATGAGTTCCACTTCCTTCGGCTGCGCAGGTGGTTGGGCCGCGCGCGGCCGCGTCGCCGCGACTTAGTATTCGAGGCACAATCGAATGCTGCCGATACCGCGTTCAGCTTTTGCGCTAACTGCGACTGCCGAATTTTTGAGTTTGCTCAACGGCGGCTCTCGAGGTCTGGAAGTTGCTCGCTTGCGAATCGCCGACGAATAACCGATGGAAGATAATCGCGCTCGTTCTTATAATCTTCATGTTGACGTTCATCGACCGGGTGAACATTTCGATCGCTGCGAAGTTCATCATGCCGGAGGATGGTCTCACTGACATTCAGTTCGGCTGGATATTCAGCGCGTCTGTCTTCGGTTACGCGCTTGCCCAAATACCCGGCAATCGTTTCGGCCCGCGGCGGCGGCCGCAGCCGGCGAATTGTTTCTCGCCTCAGGCTTTGGCCTAGTCGGATCGTTCTCGATTATTCGCATACTTATTGGTCTCGGCGAAGCGGCGGCGCCACCAAATGGTAATCGCATTGTCGCGCATTGGGTCGCACCGCAGGAACTTGCATTCGCGCTCGGCATCGCGATCAGCGGTGCGCGGTTAGGTGCCGCCCTAACGCCGCCGTTAATCGTTTGGATCATGCTGAGTTGGGGATGGTGCGAAGCAGCGTTGACTGGGTGTGCATCCAGATCACGAAATCGATTTTTCCGATGAGCGGAAGGAGACCGTTGTTTAATGCCTGCGAAGCAATCGTTCCCGTGCGCAACGTCGAGCGCGCGAGGACCGTGCATTGAACAATGTCCGCCAAGGGGTTGTCCGTCTACAAAGTGTAGAACGCCGTTTAATCGATAAGTGAGCAATCGGCGGGGATCCCACGCGCGCACTAGAAATCGTGTCGATTGGATTTAGAGCCGACGCCGTCGGCCAATGCCGCGTAGATTACGTGAGGAACGCGATTAAGCCCGCGCGCAAAAACAGACCGGTGCATCAAGCGCGATGGTGCCGCCGGTTAAGATCCGTGCGGTCATCCCGCCGTGGCCACGCATTGCGTTATATCCGCCCACGCCTAGGGCATGTTCCATGCGGCTACACGGGTGGCAGGCTCCGGTAATTTCTAATTTGACCTCGCCGATGCTAACAACACTGCCTTTCAGAGCGAGTAGGTTGATCCCGGACACGACGATGTTGCGGCGTACAAGATGCGGCTCTACCGATTCGCGGCCGAGACAACTTGCAACAACGGGTAAGTGCTCGGCCTGAATTAAACTAACATGACGCTTACCCGAACGACCCGAATACCGATCGCCTTCGAGTCCTCGATTCGGATCAGCGAAAACCCATTCTACCGACGTAATTGCTTCATTCCGTGCCGGTCGCAGACCAATCCATTGGACACGGCCGATTTGAGGCATCGTCTCGAGAAGTTCGCATAATGTTTGCATGAGCCGTTAACCAACAATAATCACTGCAGAGGCTACCAGCATTGACGAATATAGCGAGTGCGTTTTAAAGCACGCGAGCGGGGATTTTACGTTCAGCTGGTCCTCGCGAGCATAAAGCAATCAAAATTAATCTAGTCGGTACCGCCGTCTCAGCTATTGCTAGCGCACGGCATGCGAACGGCGGGGCAGGTTCGAGGTAGTCGTTCGCGAATCGCCACTGGCCTCGCGAAATACGTCTTAATAACCCCACGTCGTTAACACGGCCCAACCTAAGGATGGAGGTCTTTCGGAGGTAAGATCCTAGGATAAGTCAGTATGCGCAACGCTGGAAAATAGGAGACCGCTTCAATTGAAGTGGCCTTTCTATTCTGAGTTTTAGGCTGCCAATTCCTAGATAAATTGGCGAACATCTAGAATCCTGACAGCGCAGGTCAGGTTGTAAGCAGTCACGGTTAAGGCTATTTCCGCTTTGATTTTCTGTAAAGCTCTGAGCAGGAATCGTCCGCCGTCCATTTGTCGTTTGAAGGTCCCGAGCGGCAGTCCAATCACTCCTTCGGGTCGGCGCATCGTCCATGGTTCAGTTTGGGTTCGTGTCGGAACATCTTCCGCGAAGCGGCGTGATTTCCAGCGTTGATCGCTGCCCGTACAACGCGATTTGAGCTTGGAGGCCGGGGAGCCTCGCACGGTGTGCAGATATATGTGTGTCCTATTCGCCGCCGTTCAGTACCCCAAGCGCAACGGTCGTTACATCCGTCTTTCTTTCCGAATTAGTTGACGGGTCGCTAGTGGTTAAGCCGACACATCGCCGCCGCAGATTAATTGCTAGAGCACAAGTCTCGCATTAGTAAAAGACGGCACCTGTCGGTCAGACCCCAGCACAAATATTCCAAAATGGGGCTCTACGGTAAAATTTAATCCGACACTGAGCAACGCCGGTGAGCTTCAGGGTCGAGCGTGAAAGGCCGTGCCAGCTGCATTAAGGAAGGCTGCGACCCTGCTGAAACCTTAAGGAGTTTAGCGTAATTGACACTAAGTTCGTTTGCTTGATCAAACGCAGCGACCAAATGTTTGCTATTTAATGCCCATACTGGTTGGCTGCAGTGGGTTAAGTTGATTATTCTTTCGTTCGCCGCATCTAATTGCGGACTCAGCGCCGCCGCGCACACTGCGTTCGCGAATGCCGCGATAAAAGCGACATGCGCATCGTCATTTGCTGACGGTCTAAGTTTCCCTCGTGGCAGCGGTACCATGGCTTTAATAATGCTATCCGGAAATTTCCATTCGTGGGCAACGCCCGCGCCGAGCTCGTAGTAAGGGATCCCGAGAATTTCGTGCGACGCAGTAAGTTCATCAGTTGGGCGCGCGGCGCTGCGGTCGAGGATCGCTTGATATTCCTCAGCGAAATAATGAATCGTCAGAGTTCGACCTAAGTCGTGGAACATGGCGCTGGTAAAGGCGTCAGCAGCACGCCGGGAACCGGTCATATTGGCAAATGCTTTAGCCAGAATTGAACTGTAGAAGGAACGTATCAGCGCGTCTTGCAGCGCCGGACTCCCATTGTCGAATTGCCGTTCTATGAGCGCTTTCGTCACGCACAATCGCACTTGCTCGAATCCGAGAAGGACAATCGCACGCGATAGCGTGGTGATTTCCGAGTTTCCATAAAAGGCCGAGTTCGCGGCGGTCAACACTCGTTGTGACATCGTGATGTCCTTAGCCAGTATATTCGCGATGCGCTCCGCTGTTGCGCTGTTACCGTCGGCGGTTAATTCGAGGACTTTGCTGATGTGGCCGGACAGTGCCGAAAAACCTTTCTTATGTTGCATCCTACGAAGCAAGAACTCGGTCGTGCCGTGTCTCTCCGATTGACCCGGATCGTCCTGCCCACGTGCAACGCGAAAGGTGTCGAGCTCCGCCTTCATTTCCTGGGCTGATGCGTAGCGCAGCGCCACCGGTCGCTGCAGGGCCTTGCCGATCACTCGTTTAATTAACGGGTCGCAGTCGAGGTCGGCAGTCGCGCTATCGGGGTGACCGTTGACGATGTTATAGATGATCGCCTCCTTGTTCGCCCAGTGCATAAGTCGCTTGCCGGTAAGCAGTTCGTAGAATATGGCTCCTAAGGTAAAGACGTCCGAGTGCGGTCCCAACGGCGCACCAACGAACGGCTCTGGAGACATGTAGGGTAAGGTGCCGGTGATTTCGCCACTCATTGCTTGATCTTTAACTAGTATAGAAACACCAAAATCCGTTACTTTCGGGATCCCTTCGCGCGTGAGCAAAATATTCGCTGGACTTAAATCACGATGCAACACCCCATGGCTGTGCAGGTAGGCAACCCCTGCGAGGATTTGACTGGTTAGGATCACGGCGTCTTTCAAGCTTAAGCGACCTTCTCGCTTAAGACGGTCTTTGAGCGATTCGCCATCGACTAACTCAAATACGAGATAGCGCAGGTGATGGTAGGTGCCGACCTCATACAGGGTTACGAGATTCGGGTGCTGCAACTGACTAGCGATACGGCCCTCGTTCTCGAGCTGGTTTTCATCGAGATCGATCCCTGTTGGTCGCAAGAGTTTCAGCGCTACGCGGCGCGACAAGCGTTTATCAGTGGCGAGGAGTACGGTTCCCTGGGAACCACGACCGAGCGGCCTTTCTATCGTAAAGCGATCGATTTGAGCAGGAATAACGCTGCGTGGCTTACTTTGAGCGCGGCTTGTCGGGGTTGTAGTTCTTGTCTCCACCACACTAAATCGGCAGGGCCGGACGAAACCTTTAGCGTCGACGGTACCCTCGAACGTTTACGTTCAAACGCATCAAGGTTCGACGTTGACCGTTCTCGCTTACTGCGGACGCAAATCTCGCGGCCCGTTAACGAGCAAGTGGCCGCTCGCCAATACAGCACCACAAAAGAACGAGATTGCCCCGCCGCTGAGACGTACTAATTGAAACGATAGGTTCTGAGCCAGGCACGGGTCTGAACCCTCTGCCTAGCTCAAGTAATGGCCGATTTCGCCCCTGACCTGACCGAGTCCCTTTCGATTGCTTTTTTCGATAGGTTTCTTAGTAATGAGTATTGCAACCCCCACAGGGAATGTTGAACCGCAATCGGAATCATCCCTATCGCTTATCCGACAATCTCTGGTCGGGTGCCAACCTATCCTTGATCGAGAAGGTGTTCGGCGACAATTAACTTGTCCGGTCGTATTGACTCATTAAAGAATCACACTAATGAACGGCAGTACGCCTCAGCCCCGTAATCTGAACATCCATTGTTAAGTCAAAACTATATCTTCACAGTCCAATAGAATTCATGCCCTGGGTGTAGCGGTTTTATCATGCTCTTTCTGCCAATCCAAGCGAGCTTCGATGCCTGTGGTTGTAGTTGAGTAGGGCGGCGCGGGTTGGGAAGTGTCGGTCATCAACGCGCATAATTTGTCCTCCCGGCTACCTTGTTCTTGGCGCCACTGCGCGATTCTTCGCTGCAATGTTCGGGTATGCCTAGTGGAATACTCCCCAGGGTACTTATTCATCAGCCAATGGATCAGCGCTTTCCCACCAGTCTCAGGCATGAGTTCCAAACGCAATCGAATTTCATCCCACGTTTTTTCAAACGGGTCTTTTCGAGTGCGCCAAGTTCGCGGTACTCGACGTAAATCAGTCTGCTTGGTCGAGCGATAATAGCGAGATTTTATCGGCGGCTCCTCCATGCCTACCTCGACGTGAGCAACGACATCTCCTTTAGCAACAATAAGTTCGGCGTCAGGTTGCCCATTCTTATGCCAGGAATATTGCCATAGCTCATCCTGCAACTGCCCCATTTGTGCCAGCAAATTCACAGGGTCAAGTGTTTCGTACTCCTCAGCCAATGAGTCCTTCGTGACTTGACTGATGTGCTCTGAGAGCACCACGCGTTGAAACGGTGTCTTGGCTGCATCGTATCTCTTCGATACTTTTGCCCCTCGACGCTCCTTTTCCAGTAGCTTCAAAGAGGGCTGGAAGAAATTAACATACTGCCTCAACACGCGATATAACTGAGCCAAAGCTTCCCACGCTTTCAATCCCTCGAATCGGTCATAACCTACCAGTCTGCGCACCACCGAACCGTTCTTTTCCTCGACATGCGCTTGATCATTTTTTCGGTGTGTTCTCGCCCGCGTAAAGGTAATTTGATTATCTTCGCAGTAATCCAGCACATCGTAGTTGATGAATTCGCTACCGCAATCGGTATCCAACCCTTGCAACTGAAATGGCATGAGCTTGTCGGCCACACGCAAACCATCGATAACATCTTGGCCACTTTTGCGTAGGAGGGGCATGCATTCCAACCAACCCGTACAGATATCAACCATCGTCAACGTGTTCAAAAATGACCCGTTTGTATTGCCCCCACAGTGAGCCACCAAATCGACTTCCATAAAACCGGGGGTAACATCGTCCCAATCAGCAAACGTTCTGATCTGGACTTGATGCTTTAACAGATTGCCGGGCCGCGTGGTGCTGACGCTTTGTCTGATTTTCTGTCGTTCCGAACTCAACATGCGATCCACTGTTGCTGGACTGATGCGGAGTAAACGCTCCCTGACATCGCTCGATAGTCGCAGGTGCCCATGTGCCTCCATGGCGGTGATCAATTGCGGTAGAAAAGGAACGAGGCGCTTTGAGCAAATTGTATTGGCGGCGTACCACACCGCCAATAACGCTTGCCGCACTTGTTCATCGTATTGCCGAACAGCAAGGCGTTCTTTTTGCGGGATAGATATTTCGTCAGCGCCGAGTAAGCGTATCGCGTATTTCCGTTCATAATCCGTCGCTGCAATAAACCCATCCAGAATTTTCCCCTTCTCAGTCCAGTTTGCATCCTGGTAGCTCTGGCGAACGCTAGCCAATAATTCTCGGCGGGAAGTCAGGCGCATCATTCTAGTCATCTAAACTCTCCAGCTTATTCGTCATAAGTAGTGCGATTTTAGATGAGGCAACGACCTCCCAATAGTGCGATCTTTAGTGAGGCAATGCGCGTCCTGAAGCTCGAAGCTCAAGATTTAAACCCCTATATTGCCATGAAGGTACTGAACGAAGACATCAAACAACGCAGCGATTCTTTCATTGCGCTGCAACGAGAAGCGAGTCGACAGCAACGGCTGGCCCATCCGAACATTGCGACTGTCTACGACTTCGATCGGGTTGGCGGTGTCATCTTCATAACCATGGAGCTACTCGAAGGCACGCCTCTGGACGATTACTTAGCGGAAGACGTGGTCCCACGCGGCTGGCTGTCTCTAGAAGAGGCGCTGCCGATCATTACGAGCTTGGGGAGTGCATTGGCCTATGCGCACAATTCCGAGATCATCCATTCCGATTTCAAGCCCAGCAATTGTTTCCTAACCATCGATAAGGGCGTCAAAGTTTTGGACTTTGGTATTGCTCGAGCGGTACGGAAACCGGGACAAGAGGCGCAGACTTTGTTCGATGGCAGTGCGCTTGGTGCGATTACCCCGTCGTATGCCAGTTGCGAGATGCTGGAGTCACGTGGTGATCCGCATCCGGGTGACGATGTCTATGCGTTGGGTTGCGTGACGTACGAATGACTCACTGGTAAGCATCCTTATAACCGTCTCCCAGCAAACGTCGCGGCTGAAAATAATTTAAAGCCGTCGCACGTTCCGAAACTGACGCGGGCGCGCTCGATTTCGCAGGGGGCGATGAGACGCTGGCGCGAGCGCGTGCGCTTTACAGCAATTCTGCGCGCATTGAAGCGGCCGTGCCGAGGCGCAGGCACTCGCGCGACAAAATGAGATCGGCACGTTACAGGCGAAGCTCACTGAACTTGCTTCAGCCAAACCGGATGGCTCTTGGTCAAACAACACCCGCGCCGCTCTTGCCGAGCTGGCACCGAAAGCCTCGGCGGACGATCCGTGGTTGGTTCAGATGCGCGAGCAAATTTCGTCAGTGTATATAACAGAAGCGGCAAAACTACAGACATCTCAACGCTTCACCTTAGCTAGCCAACAGCTCGATCGAGCAGTGAAGATTAACCCGAATTCTGAGAAAATAAGCCGAGCCCGTGACAAGCTTAAGAGCACCATCGCCGAGTTTCGTTCGGCGGAACTCGAAAAGGATATCGCGGCCAGAATTGAAGCGCACAAGCAAACTTTCGTTGCGCATATCAAATCCATGCAGCTCTCCAATGCAAAAAAGACGCAGACCGGGCTAAATAAGGATCTCTCGAGCGACGACCCGTTTATTAATACCGAGGCGCCAAACATGCTCGCCCGCGCCTACCGTCAATTCGCTGATAGAAAAATAGGGCAGAAGGATTATGCTTCTGCAATAGAATTTGCGCGGGCTGGTTTGACGTATAGGCCGGCAGATAAGGGGCTTGCCGCAGCGATACGGTAAATTTGAAGCTTAAGGTCGGTTCATTTAGGTTCGTTTTGCCGGGCGGGGGCGGATCAGTTTCCTATCCGATTAAGCAATACGACTTTGCAGAAAAGACGTTCTTGATCGAGTGGACGGACAAGCAACGGGGCGCGATGGAAACGCAGTTTGGGGATCTCGGTAGCGGGGATAAAACGCGTGTACAGATCCGCGGACGCAGCATCTCGGAGAATAAATGGAACGACTACAATCGCCCGTTTCGTTGTTGCCCCTAGCTAAATATTGGGATTAGTGGGAGAGTTGTTCGGGAAGTTCGCATCCTCAGAACCAGCGGACCGAACGCCGCGTTTTCCCCGTCGACCAGTCGTCCGCGTTTTAGCGTGGGGGAATCAATATGACCTTCCTACTGGAACGTGTATTCGACGCCAAGGCCCCAAATTACGTCCGCACGTAAGCCGTGATCTTTGTTTACTGGCAGGATCACATAGGCGTTCAGCGGAGCTTTGCGGTCGTTAAACGGGTTCCACTTAGCCGCTAAACCGACGTCGACGATGTGATTGCTAACCGTTTCAAGATCCGGGTTATAGCGGCCCATGACATCTGCCGCCACAGTGAACGGTGCAGCCACACGCCAATCGAATCCAACGGCCTACGTTAGGTTGGCAAATCGATCGATACCCGTGGTCTCCTCGCAGCCGACATTCAAATGCGGAGTCAAGTCGCCAAACTTCTTCGACGCAATGAACTGCCCGCGCATTTTGGCGTGCCCGGTACCGAGCAGATTGTCCTCGTCACCGGTTGGCAGGGTCAGCTGGGCAGTAACCGCCATGTCCGGTAAGGCTGCGTGTCCCCTGATGAAATTGTATTTGGTGCGCAAAATAATGTCGCTGAACCCGGTTTCCGCGCCGCCTGACTTCGACACTGGCTCATCGATCGCACCAACGAAAGTATGCACGTCGCCACCCGTGATGTCGGTAACTGAAGCGAAGGCGTTCGCTCGCGCTTCAACCCAGATGATCGGAACGACGACGCCGACATCCCAATTGTCCGTGAGGCCGTAGTTGCCGAATAGCGCATAAATATCCTGCTCGAGCGTGATATCGACGAATGCGGGACCGTATCGAGTTCAACCAGTGACCCAGGGGGGCCGAGAATGCCGTCATTGTTAACGTCAATATGAGGGAGCTCGAGCCTGAACGAATTCAGATCCGTTCCCTCAAACCTACTAAAGTTGACTCTTGTGTAAGAAAACGAAACATTGACCATATTCGCGCCGAGCGTTGTTGCACGCTCGCTTAATAGCGGCCCGAGGCTATCTTGGGTCGCGACCGGAACGCCAGTGGATAGATCGAACGTGACGCCAGAAGTGGGCGAGTTGAACGCTGAGAACCCAGTAGCACCCGTGACGGAGTTATTGAGACTGCTCAGCGCGTTGATCGACTCCGCTGTGAAATGGGCATCGTGTGGGGTAGAAGTTGGCGACACGAACAGTCGGATACCGTCACGGCCATAAAGATCGGTAATGAAGTTGACTAAATCACCAGCAAAAACCGCGAGTGAGTAGAGCAATACCGCCAATATTGCAGCCTTAAATTGGCTCGTTTCCGAGCCCTTAAATTAAATGTAATATCGATAATAATTCCATAACACATTGATATTTAAATAATTTTACTAAGTATAGTGATAAATTACTTTAAGTCTATGGGATGTTGCAAATGACTCAAGTCGGTGGATTTCCTCGAATGTAGTATTCAGCCCAGTGGGGGAACGCGCGACCGTCTAGGTCGAAGGACGGATGCTAGCCGGTTTCCCGACTGTCGTTGCATCTCCCTCTGAAGGCGGGTGGGTGGAGATAGTACAGACCTCGGTGACGGGACATCTCATCTCCTCGTCGATGCGGTCCATCGAAGCAAACTTGTTTGACACCGGGGTGAGTCCGGAGGCGACTTCAAATGTGGGAGATCCTGCTTGACGGTTAGAGTTGGCGGTTGCGGCAGGTTGAAGCGTGTTGACGTCCGGGCCCTTGACAGTGGTTTTGCGTTCAATCAGGCAAAGCAAGGTGGAACGAGAAGTGGTGCATCCGACTGCCGCCGCGGTCGCTGCTTCTAATAGCTCCGGAATCATGCGTGCACACTTGTCCGTGTTCGCCGCAATTTCGGGCGCGTCGCGTTTCCCTATGACCTAGGCGAGGATGGAATCGGCGCGGTGTTTCACAACAGTATTGATCG
>JBLFWX010000055.1:0-33278 GCA_047611805.1 Gammaproteobacteria bacterium | reverse complement strand
TCCAAAAGATGGACTATGCCAATCCATAATTGGAAACCCGCACTCAATCGATTTATGATCGAATTTGAAGACCGATTGGTCGACTACGTTTGAACCCGGCAGTTACACAGAAATATTTACAGTCTCCCGGTTATTTTCACTGAAAGCTGGTGAGGGGAGTTAACCCCACACGACTACATCAGCTTGGCGAAATCCGACAAACAATACTTGTCGGCGACCGCGCCACTTTCATCCATGAATTCGATCAGAAGATCGCTATTGCCGCGCTGGCAAACATAGGTGAACACCCCTTCGGGTCCGGCTACTTCTTCGTGCACGTCGCCGATGGGTTGGAAGCGGGAATCGCCAACCCCGAATTCGCAGCCGGTGGTGAGATTTTTAACGCTACCTTCGATGACATAGATGTAGCCGTCTGCCTCGTGTCTATGCACACCCGCATTATGGCCCGGGCCAGTTCGCGCTAAATATTGTACGGAGTGATTATCTGTATCGATGGCCAGCACCTTTATTTGGATTGCGGGTCCTGCGTCGCACCATCCAACCTTTGACGCCATACCCTCGATGACTTTAACGTTCGATTCCCGCATGACTGCTGCCATGATCTATTCCTCTTCGGTGGGTCAAGGGCTTCTCTTAGCCCCATTCGGCGCTGGCGGTTAGCTTGGTTAAGCTTCTCAGGCAAGACTCTTTTGATAGAACGGCTAGCACTTGACGAGACTGTTTGGCGCTCGCGAATCATGCCGCGTTGCAACAAAATTGTTGCGAGCGATAGACCAAATTGTCGAGCTATAAATCCTTGTTGCGGGCTGACGGAAAAGGCGCGTCAATTGAATTGACCGTTCCCCGACACCACGGTATGTTGATTGGGCAATTAACCATGTAAATAATTAAGCGCGCAACTCGACGCGTACCTCCGGAGAAGCTACATGACCAGTGACGCGACACTACTGCCGCCCGAGTTCTCTGATCTCGAACGATTTGCAAGTGATTGGGTTCGGGACTCAGAAAAAGAACGTAACCAGTTTCGAGTTCAGCGGACCATCGAAGACCTCGACGATTTCTACCATACGATTTTTCCGCGTATGGATGCCTTGTGCGAATACATTGATCAATTTTCACTCGACGCAATGCCGCCGCCCGCTGCTCGCTTGCTCCGCTTGGGGCAAATGTTAATGGAGGTGGTGCCCGCTGTTGAGGTTTACCGCCAACCCGATGTACCTAATTCATTCGAATTCGAACGATTCCATATAATCTCACCGACCGATCCCGTTAAGGTGATGGAGAACTAGCATGAGTACTTCGCCAGATTCAATCAAAACTCCCGAATCTAGACTCCCTGATTGGGCCAACAAACGACCGGTATCAGAACGCTACCCACACGTCGATATGGGACCTGTGTCCATCCAACCGTATGTGAGTGAAGAATTTTTCGAATTGGAAAGGGAAAAAATCTTTAAGAAGATGTGGCTGTACGTTGGACGCACCGAACGCATTCCGAACGAAGGCGATCACTTCACGCAAGTTATTGAAGCCGTGCGAACGAAAAAAGAGGGCACCTATCCGTCGTTCATTATTTGCCGCGACAAGAACGGTGAGGTACGAGCATTCCACAACGCCTGCCAACATCGCGGTACAACGGTGGTGTGGGACAACCATGAAACGTGGGCGACGAACAATCGTAAGTATTTCGCTTGTCGTTTCCATGGTTGGGTATACGATACTGACGGCACGTTAAAATTTGTTCCTGATGAAAATCAATTTTGCGGCCTCAATAAGGCGGAACGCGGATTGCGGCCGGTGCATTGCGCCGTCTGGAAAGGATTTATTTTCATCAACGTCGATCCGCAACCACGCCAAACACTTGAAGAGCAGATCAAACCGCACGCGGATTTGTTGAAAGATTTTCCGTTCGAGAAAATTCACAAAAGGGGTATTTGGACGGCCGTAGTGGACGTGAACTGGAAGGTCGCAATGGATGCGTTCCAGGAGGGTTACCACGTAAACACTGTGCACGCGTCTACTTTGCCGGAAGCGTTCAACGGGGCATTGAATCCAAATTGCCGGCCCACGTCGATTCGATTATTTGAGCAAGGCAATCGTTCGGTGACGTTCATGGTGTCGCCCGATTTTGAGCCGCCGGCGGTAGAAAAATGGGTTCGTCAGCGCGGCTCTAGCTGGTACGCGGCAGGCGGCGCAGAAACAGGCAACGAATTTCCGGGCACTAATCCGGATAACGATCCATTCTATGCGTTTGATTGTCACGGCTTCTTCCCGAATATGTTGGTCGACCCCTATGTTGGCGGATTCTATGGCCACGAGTTCTGGCCGATATCGGTGAACAAAACGCGCTGGATTGGCAGCATCAATTTCGCGGAACCGGAGAAACCCAGCGATTTGATCGTGCACGAACATGGCAAAACCTTACTACGCGATGCCTTCCGTGAAGACACGGTTACCTTGGACGCGACACAAGTTGGACTAGAGTCGGGCGCGATCGAGACGACGATCTTATCGGATGGCGAAATGGCGCCTCGGCACCTCTACAATTCTGTTGTCGAGATGGTCAACTCTTGAAAATCAAACGAAGGAATATCGACATGTTGAGCGGAATGAATTTCAGTCTTGTTCGTGTAGTCGTGTGTTTGATTTTCGGATTCGGCGCGCTGCCAGCCAGCGCGCTCACGGTCATCGGCACAGTGACCGATACGGCCGGCAAGCCTGTACCCTTTGTGCGTATCGTGGTGACTGGCGAAAACCTAGTGCCTGCGACGACCACGGTATTTAGCGCAGCCGACGGAAAGTTCACTGCTCGAGATATCGATGCCTCCGCCGACGCGATTACAGTCGATAGCTTTCGAATTGGTTGGCAAGAGTCAAATCGCAAGATCACTGTCGATGGAGATTTCGTCGAATATCAGTTGACCGTCGCGACGCAGGCAAATGTCGCCGACCAGGTCCCGTCGTCCGCGTGGATACCGGGCACGATCGGTGAAAGAAACCATCACATACTGATTAACGAGTGTGCCGGTTGTCACCAACTCGGTGCCGAGAGAGTTAAGCGATTCGCAACCAGTCTCGAAGGGCAGCCCCTTGAGACAAAGACCGCTGCATGGGACGCGATGGTTCAGTACATGCGTCTTCAGTCGGTGCGCATGGGCCCGGTGGGTCATGCCGAGCTGCGTTGGAATATGACCGAAGAGAGTCCGGAATATAAAGCCGCCATCGCCCCTGAGACGAGCTTCTTCAAAACTCGAGACATGGACGAAGTGGTGCCACTAATGGCGAAATCGTTTCCGACTAACTTCGACACGATGACCAATTACAACGACGTGGAACGTCTCGGTGAGTACGGTGTGACGGCGGACACGGTGATCGAGGAGTTTCAGTTACCCACATTCGGCTGGACCCGCGAAGTGACCGTGGCACCAGGGTCCGATAAGGTATGGTTTGTCGAACTCGACGCCGACAGAATTGGCGCACTCAATACGAGCGACGGCACCGTCGAGTGGTTTGATGTTCCCGGTGAAGGCGCACAAGGGCCGCATACTTTGAATGCGGACTCAAAGGGTAATCTGTGGTTAGCCCTCGAAGAGAGCTTCTCGATGGCTAAATTTAATACCCAAAGCCACGACTGGCGTATCTATGGTCCACCGGAAGGGGTGGATTTCGCGATCACCCACGATGCGGCGCTGAACTCACTCAGACAAGTTGAACCGGACGCTAAAGGTCGTATTTGGTTAACCCTGGTCGGGATCAATGAATTGTGGAGCATCCATGTCGACACCGGCGAAGTGAAGCGTTTCAAAATGCCGCTGCCTGAAGGCGAGGAAGAGTTTCACGTTTTCATTTACGGCGCGGCCATGGATCCTAATGGAAAAAGAATTTGGTGGACTCAGCTGCATGGCAACTTAGGGTCGTTTAATACCGAGACGGAATCCGTTGAGCGGATCATCCCGTTTCCGCGTGGTGCGGCGCCACGTCGGCTTGCAATCGAAGACGACGGGACGTTATGGGTGCCATTGTATGGTGAAGGTCAGTTAGTGAAATTCGACACGAAGTCAGGGTTCGAAATTGCACGTTACGACATGCCGGATCGCGCAGGAGCCCCTTACTCGATAACGCTCGATCCAAAGCGCCATGCGATTTGGGTTGGGACCACGAACTCGGATCGAATATATCGCTTTGACATCGACGATGGTCGGTGGCGTCACTATCCACTGCCGCGCAAAGAAGCTTTCTTACGTATGATTGACGTCGATCATGAAACAGGCGACATCTGGACATCCTATGCAAACCTCCCGGTCGGTCCGCGCGACCCAGAAAAGCATTTGATCACAGGTGCCAACAACATGATTGTACGATTGCATCCCGGGGATTAGATGGTTCGGAATTTGCGCTATTTAGTTTTCGTTCTGCTGGCCGCGATCGCGTTTTATGTGGGTGCGGTCGAGCTCGATTTGGCCGACGAGGCGGAAGTTCATTTGGTCGGGGATGTTAAGATCATTGACCCATGGGCAAAGTCCGCCGTCGGCAGCGGTCACACCGCGAAATTGTTTTTCGAATTCCGGAATCTTGGTGACCAAGCAGACCGTCTTGTGAAAGTGAGCTCGCCGTTAGCAACGGGTTCAACCGTTTTTTATGCCGTAGGAGTCGAGCAGGGGAATCGACACCTAGATGAAATCGATGCAATTGACATTCCCATCGGAAAGAACGCATTCGAGCTCACGGAAGTTGGCTATTACATAGAGTTGACAGGGCTCGAAGTGCCGATGCTGATGGGCAAGCGCTTTCCTGTTGAGCTTACGTTTGAGCGTGCGGGACGGGCGACCGTTGAGTTCACTGCCCGTTTCCATTCTCCGAAATTGAATCGTAGAATCCGTGAAGCGGCCTCGCGAGGAGATGTGGAAGCCTTAAAGGCGTTGCGTCCATCTGACTAGATCGACCCTCAGTAAACAGCCGCGGCGTCCTATCAGGCTTTTGGCGCAGGGTAGTGAAGTGCTAACATCGTCGCCACATTTCTAGCGTTCTCCGCAAAAGACCTATCCGGCTCCATACTAGGCAAGGAATTCCCTCATTACCTTAGTCACTCGTTATCTAATCATCGCGAATGTCGTGATGTTTGTTTTGTATTCATTTACTCAACCCGGCACCAACTTATACCCTTATCTGGCCTTATGGCCGCTGCCGCATACGCAGTTTTGGCAACCCCTCAGTTATGCATTTTTGCACGGTGGATATTTTCATCTCGGCTTCAACATGTTTGGACTGTGGATGTTTGGCCGAGTCGTCGAACAGCAGCTTGGCGTCTCGCGATACCTCGGTTACTACATAGTATGCGTACTCGGGGCCGCATTATTACATCTCGTTGCCGGTGCAATCGCAGGTGGTCATACGAACTTCACGGTCGGTGCGTCTGGTGGGGTATTAGGGGTGGTGTTGGCGTTCGGCGTCATGTTCCCGGACGCTAAAATGGTGTTCTTTCCCATCCCGTTTCCGGTGAAGGCGAAATGGGCGATACTCGGATTCGTGGTCGTCTCCGTTGCACTTGGCATAACGGACACCGCACCGGGCATTGCGCATTTCGCGCACCTCGGTGGGATGTTATTCGGCTGGATGATGCTCCGTTATTGGCGTCGGCCGAGGCGACCCACCTGAGCGCCTCGTCGAAGGCTAAAAAGGGACGTCTTTAAAAAACTCGTCTTCGTGAGGGGGCGGTTCGTTATCGCCGCCAAATCCTTCTGCAGCCCCGGCGTTTTTCTTTTCTATCTTCCAAACGTCCAAGCTATTAAAGAATTTTGTTTCGCCTTTCGGACTGTTCCACTCGCGACCGCGTAGATTAAATTCAACGTTGATGTCGTCTCCGACTTTGAATCCATCAAGGTGATCGCAACGGTCACCCGTTAGTTGGAAAATCACAAATTGGGGATAATCTGGGTTATCGGAAAGTTCAACAACGAACTCGCGCTTGCGAAATCGTTGGGTGACTTGTTGTGCTTCGAAGGTCGCGTGAAGCCTGCCGCTTGTTTGCAATGCCATAGCCGTGAGGATAATAGGAAATTGCTAGAACGCAAGCCCCGATCGAGCTTTCGAGGCATATCGAACTGATCGCCTTAACGAACGCTCAGAGGTCGGCGAATATCTGCTCGCTTGTGCCGAACGCAGATGCCACTAAATGATGGCCTCAGAAATCTGGACTCTGTGTGAGATCGCGTATCGCCGGATTTTCCATTAGCGCCTTTATCTTTGGATTGTTCATCAATGTGCTGAGATCACCGCTGCTGATCGCCCGCATTGTTGCGGGATCATTGATGATGTCTTGTACCAAGGGATCATTTTGGAGCTGACTAATCTTGTCCATGGCTTGCGGGTTTTCTACTAGCGATCGGCGAACATCACCAAGAGACGGACCGCTCGCGGCGCTGGCTGTTGATGCCGCTTGCTCACTCGGCGCCGTAGCGCTGATTGAATCGACGCTGTCGGCGGGAATTTGCATTTCGCCTAACGTGGCCGATCGCAGCGTGTAGATCTCATTGTTAAGCGAGACGACTTCAGCGCGCAACTTTGAACCGTCGGTGAGTTGAATGAATTTGAGCTCATTGGCGCTCGTGGTCGCGCACGTGAAGATCGATAAACAGAAGAGGTACAGTTGGTAAGATTTCATCGTGGTCTCCGGCGCGATTGCTGAACTCCAATGACTGTAGCAGGATCCTCTGCGCAAATTAGAGATCTATCGTGACAACTCGCGCAAAACTCTGCGCGAGTTCACGGATTAAACCCTTAGTTCGAGGGCGACGTGCGTTTGACGGCCGGCAAGCTAGATCGGATCTCTCCCGCAATCTCGAATGATCGCAAGCGCGCCGCGTGGTCGTAAATCTGTCCGGTGAGGATGAGTTCATCTATTTCAGTCGCCTCGATGAACGCTTGAAGCTGAGTGGACACACTCTCCGGTCCGCCAACCATGGCGTAGCGCAGCATATGCTCCACGCTCGGCTTCTCGCGTGCCGACCAGTAGCTCTCTATGTCGTCGATTGGCGGCTGGACCGGTCCGGGCAGTCCGCGATGGAGATTAGTAAATTGCTGCTGCGCCGAGGTGAATATTCGATAGGCTTCAGCCGTGGTATCGGCAGCATACAAACCAACCCCGGCAACGGCATAGGGCATCTGCAACTGTTCGGATGGCTTGAAACTGGTTCGGTAGACGTGTACCGCGTGCATTAACTCATCCGGCGCGAAATGCGACGCAAAAGCGAAAGGTAGGCCATAAGCGGCGGCGAGCTGCGCACCAAATAGGCTCGAACCTAATATCCACAACGGCACGCGCAGGCCGGCGCCGGGAACGGCTTGAATCGATTGCCCGGGTACGCTCGGGGCAAACAACTGCTGCAATTCGCGAACGTCTTGCGGAAAATTATTGGCGTTAGAGACTAGATCTCTACGCAGCGCGCGGGCAGTGCGCATATCCGTTCCCGGTGCGCGTCCCAAGCCTAGATCAATCCGGTTTGGATATAGTGCGGCTAAGGTGCCGAATTGTTCGGCGATTACCAGTGGCGAATGGTTCGGCAACATCACGCCGCCTGAGCCGACGCGAATGGATTTTGTGCCGCCGGCGATATGGCCAATGACCACCGACGTTGCGGCGCTCGCGATGCCGGTCATGTTGTGGTGTTCCGCAAGCCAGTAACGCGTGTAACCCCAGCGTTCGGCATGCTGCGCCAAATCCAATGAGTTGCGGAACGCCTCTGAGGCATCCGCGCCTTGGACGATTGGCGCCAGATCAAGAATTGAAAATGGAATCAAACCAGCAACACCTTCCGCGGCTTAGCGCCCTCCAATGCCTAGTCGACTCGCCAACGACTTAATCGCACGCAACAGGCCACGACCAAAGCTTGGTTTCAAGTCCGGTGCGACTGCGGTTTCCTTCTTACTGCTTTGCTGTGCAACCCGTTCTTGATTCACATGCTGCTGCTTGCCGGGTTCGTTTTTATTGCGCCGTCTCGGTGGCTTATCGTTACCAGGAGCTTGGGAATCACCACTGGTGCGTTCGGCGGGACGCTTAGGATTCTTACTTCGACTCGGCGGCGCGGCCCGAGTGCTACTGGAAGAACGATTTTGCGAGCTTGATCGATCGCCGCGGTCTCGGTCGCGGCGGCGTTTACGCTCTGCCGACGCATCAGCAATGGCATCTTCAACGAGGCTCGGACCGTCCACGCCGTCGGCACTAGCGGCCTTTTTGCTGGGTAGCGGAAGGAGCATTTCCGGACCAAATTGTGACACGGGGATCTTTTGCTCAATGAAGGCTTCAATATCCGGGAGGCTCATCGCATATTCATCGCACGCGAAACTGATCGCGTCGCCTTGCTCGCCCAGCCGTGCGGTTCGCCCAATACGATGGACGTAATCCTCTGCGTCAAACGGCAGGTCGTAGTTGAACACGTGGCTCACGGCATTGATGTGCAAACCCCGAGCCGCCACATCTGTGGCCACTAACATGCTGAGTTTTCCGCTCACAAAAAGTGCTAGGAGTTTTTCACGTTTCTTTTGTGGTACGTCGCCAGACAGAACCCCAACCGCGTATCCCGCTCTTTCGAGCGTCCTCGCAACCCGCTCGCAGCCGATTTTCGTGTTTACGAATACCATTGAGCGATTCGCGTCCATCTTCTCAAGTATGCCGAGTAGTAACGGTAGTTTCTCTTCGGTAGCCGGGAAGTAGACGGTTTGGCGCACTTGCGCGTTGGTGATCGTCTCAGTTTCGACGACCATCTTTTCCGGCTCATTCATGTGCTCGTAGGCGAGCTCGAGAACCCGGTGGCTCAGGGTTGCTGAAAACAGTAGGTTTTGGCGTTCAGCGGGCCCGGGCATCTTGCGCAGTAAAAATCGAATGTCCTTTATGAAACCCAAATCAAACATTCGATCGGCTTCATCCATGATCATCATTTCAATGCCGCGAAATTTCACCGCGCCTTGTCGGACAAAATCGATCAGCCGACCAGGGGTTGCGATAATAATGTCGACGCCTTCTTCTAGCTGGCGGCGCTGTTTGTCATAGTCGACGCCGCCATAGATGAGTGCGATCTTTAAGTTCGTGTGGCCCCCGATCTGGCGGGCGTCTTTATCGATTTGTACGGCGAGTTCTCGCGTTGGTGCGAGTATCACTGCCCGTGGATCGAGACTCCCGTGGTTTGGATGGGCCGGTACGCTGAGCAAACGATTGAACAGGGCAACCAAAAACGCAATGGTTTTGCCCGTGCCGGTTTGCGCTTGCCCCGCGACATCCTTGCCGACCAAAGTCAGGGGCAAGGTGAGCGCTTGGATTGGCGTACAGCGAATGAAATTGGATTCCTCCAATCCCTTCAGTACCATCGGATGGAGGTCGAAATTTTCGAAACAGATGTCTGTGAGTGGTTTATCGGACACGTTGGCTCCTGGCCTTGATCGTCGCTCTGTGGCGGGATCGATATGAACTTGCTATTTGCTGTCCCCAGATTTTAGAGGGGCCGGCGAGTCTTCGGCGCACCGGTGTGCGCGGATCGGGGTGTGGTCTGCCTCGAGATCAGACGATCGTTTAGGCGATGACTGGAGGATTATAACCAATGCGGGTCAAAAGAGCAGCGATTGACGACGTTAAACGTCAATCGCGAGTGTTTTCGCGGGAGCGAATTGGTACTCTCCCGGGTCTTTAAACAACGGAGCGCAGTAAAAAATGAGACTCAACGGTAAAGTCGCTGTCATTACTGGGGGCGCAGGCGGTATGGGCCGATCGACCGTATTACGTTTTCTAGCAGAGGGAGCTAAGGTCGTTATCGCTGACTTCAACGTCGGCCAAGGCCAACAAACGATCGATATGGCCGCCGACGCCGGCTATGCCGAAAACTGCAGGTTTATCAAAACCGACGTCGCGGATGAGACCCATGTAAAAGCGATGTTCGAGTGCGCGGCAGATAATTTCGGCCGGGTCGACATCGTGTTTAACAATGCCGGTGTGGGCGGAGTTATCGGGCCAATATGGGACGTTGAAGAAAGCGAATGGGACTACACATTCGATGTGTTGGCCAAAGGGGTTTTTTTCGGAATTAAACACGGCGCGCGCGCGCTTCGTGCTCACGGCAATGGTGGTGCAATCATCAATACCGCGTCGGTTGCTGGCCTAAGCGGGGGGTGTGGTCCGCTCGTTTATTCCGCCGCGAAAGCTGCGGTTGTGAATATGACAAAAGGTGCTTCCGTCCAGCTCTCGGCAGAGCGCATTAGAGTCAATTGTATTTGCCCAGGGTTTATTCTCACGGGCCTTACCCAGTCTCCGAAACGTACCGCCGAGGAGGCGGGGGAGCACATGGACGGCATGCAACCGTGGCCGGATCATGGTACCGGCGAGGATATCGCAGGCACGGTTGTTTTTCTGGCGAGCGATGACTCGAAGTTTATTACCGGCGAATCGATCACCGTTGACGGTGGTTTAACCGCGATAGGTCCTGATCTATGGCAGCGGTTTGGGCAGCCTTATGAAGCCAAAATGACGAAGAATCGGCTAACGAAGGGCACGACGGGTGAGCGCAACACCGTGCGTGAATTGAAGGATTAATTTGCGCACACGCGACTTCCTGTCGGTTCTTAGACGTTAGAAGGCGGGGCGCCCATCTAACGCACAAGGTCTAAGCCTTCAGGCGTCTTCGGCGTCACCCAGTAGCCGCCTGAGAATAACCTGTTAAGGGAATAGGCTCAGACGACTAATTTGAAAGATACAAGGCGAGGCGAACAAGACGGCTGCGCCGCACGGATCCATTGAGTGCGGCCGCTTGTTGAATGTTGGGTGGCGTGGGATTTGCCTTCTAGTGGTATTTGCCCCTAATTGGCGGCGTGCAGTGACCAAGATCGTCCTAGGCCATTAGAGGATTCTGCGACGACCGCAGATTTCGACTCGTCAAAGGCAACTGCATAGACGGTAGAGCCTTGCGGCACCCACCCTTTGGTTCGAACCGGGGTGCGCCAAGAGTCGACCTGCTTGCCTGTCGTGGTGTTCCACAATCGCACGTCGCGACCCGGGAAGCCGAGCAGTAGCAGCTTCCCGTCTTGCGAGAATCGCGCAGCGGTAATGACGTGTTGGCGCTGTCCGAGTTCCAATACGGTGAGTTTCTTCCCCAATTCTAGATCCCAGATAGTGGCGTTGCCTAGTTCGTCGGCGGTGAACACTTTCTCATCAGATGAATCGAACGTTGTAACCAAGATTCTCTCGCGATGCTCCAGGATGTGAATCTGCTTTCCGTGAACCGTTTCCCACACCACGGCACGACCGTCGTTTCCACCCGTCACCGCGATTGTTCCATTGTTCGACAAATCGACGCTCGCGACTCGTTCGTTTTGATGGGCGACGACTTCTAAACGGCGACCGGTCCGCTGATTAATGTGTATCGCACGGCCATCTTTTAGGCCGAGGAGAACGAATTCGGCCCGGTTCGATATCGCCAGCGAGCTGATATCGGCGTCGACGCTCCAGTAGCCAAGTGCTCGGCCTGATTCGGTGTTCCAAACAATGAAGGTTCGCGTATTAGCAGTGATGACGTGCGAATTGTCCGGAGCGAAGGCGATGTGCGAAATTTGTCCTTCGGGTGTGTCGTCATGCGACCAATCGTAAAGTCGGCTATTAGTGGCCAGATTCCAGAAACTCGCGCCATCAGTGGAACTCGAAATCACGGCAAATTGTCCGTCCTGTGAAATTGCCGCGTTGTATAGACCGGTATGTGAATGATCCCAATTAGCTAACATAGCCGGGTCCTCGCCGCACCCGGCGACCAATAGCGCGGAGATCAACAGTCCTGCGAGATTCGTGGTTTTGGTCATCTCCTTAATCCTTTGGTTCGGCGCTACCCGACGCGTAGCTTGTGAACTGAACTAGCGGCGTCGGAGGTGGAAACGTTAGTGAATTAACATCGCGCGATGCTGCTGAGCGACTTCGAATGCGAAGGGGTCGCGATCCGTCTAGAGAGGTTGCGAGGCCGGGGGGCAGGTTGTCGAAGCGGACGCCTTTGGCTGCTCAGCAAACATCGAGGAGCGTCGCAATATTGCTTCACGCGATCACCGTTTGGGGACGATCGCGGCAGATGAGTCATTCAAGTTACTGGCCCGAAACAGTCTGGTCGGTCGCCTTTGCTTATTCTTCGTTCGCTTTGCCCGAAGTCTGCAGAGAATGCAAAATTCCGCTATCCGGATTAACGACCAACATGGCCTTGTCCGGGTCCTTAGAGCGAAATTGAATGCGCCCGCCTTCGGAGAGGCCGATGTGATGAGGATCGTTGATATCTGAATGAAGAATAACCGTCCGTGGACGACGTCGCGAAAGTTGGTATTCACCATTAACTTTCTCGGTCCTCGGGATCAGGACGACGACCTCAGCGGTGCCTAATGCATATCGACACCGATAATTAGCATCCACATCGTTTTCGCATGAAAAATGATCCAGTTGCGCTGCCGCCTCGAAATGTGTCCGATCGTAATGATCGCAAGTCCAATCGGAATGTCCGGATTCAGTGCATTCAGTTAACCATTGTTTATGCCGTTTGAGGCGATTTTCGAGCGTGGTTTTGCCTTGGTCATCGTCGTTCAACGTGGGATGTCGGCTTGAACCTAGGAGGACTCCTATACCAACGAGTAAAGCGCACGTTACGATCACGCCGATCGCTGGTACTATCTTCGCACTCGATTTTTCCTTGTGCGACTTGCGTCGCCGACGGCGGCGCTGGCTTGCGGTGCGATCGAATTGATCGGTTCGTGAGAATTCGCCAGTCTCCGAGTCATCTTCGATTTCAGGTCCTTGGTCTGACATGTTAGCTTCCGGGTACCATGAATTGCCGGCGAATCTTAATCGACGTCGGGCATACCGTCTACGATTTACTTGATTGCCCTGTTCCTTTTTTCGCGCCCTCAGTGTAGCTGAACGTTGCTCTGCTACAATGCGCTCACCCTATTGTTCCTTAGTCGAATGCTTTCACTTACCAATATTGCCTTGCGTCGCGGTTCTGCACTGCTCTTCGACGGCGTGTCTTTTACAATATTTCAGCGCCAGAAACTTGGATTGATTGGCGCTAACGGTGCCGGCAAAACCAGCCTATTCAAAATGATCCTTGGCGAACTCGACGTCGATCAGGGCGATATGGATATCCCTTCAGATTTGAGAATGGCCCATCTTGCGCAGGAAGTGCTCGCCAGCGACCAATTGGCTGTCGATTACGTATTGGGCGGCGACCAAGAACTACAACAGATATTGGCCGATATCGAATCAGCACAAGTCCGAGAAGACTACGACAAGATCGCGCCGCTTCACGAGGCGCTCGACAATATTGACGGATACACCGCGCCCGCTCGTGCCGAGCAACTCATGGCCGGACTCGGCTTCGACTCTGCTGAGACATCGAAACCACTCGCCGCATTCTCTGGTGGATGGCGGATCCGGTTGAATTTAGCGCGTTGTCTTATGACTCGCTCTGATTTACTACTCCTGGACGAGCCAACCAACCACCTGGATCTAGACGCGATCCTGTGGCTGGCAAACTGGATAAAATTGTATCAAGGCGCGATTATCCTGATCTCCCACGACAGGGAATTTCTCGATGATACGGTAACGTCAATCGCCTACCTTCACGGCCAACGTATCGAGCTATTCACGGGCAATTACTCTCAATTTGAGCAAGTTAAGGTGGCGCGTCTGGCGGAACAGCAAAGCCAGTATGTTAAGCAGCAAGACGAAATCAAGCACATGCAGGATTTTGTTCGTCGTTTTCGCGCGAAAGCCACTAAAGCCCGTCAGGCTCAAAGTCGCGTAAAGGCGCTGGAGAGGATGGAGCTCATCGCCCCGGCGCATGTTGACTCGCCGTTCCAATTTACGATTCCGGAATCTGAAAAAACGTCTAACCCGCTCATCTCTCTCAACGATTGTGATCTGGGTTATGAGACGCCGATACTGACTAATATCAGGCTCAATCTGCATCCTGGAGATAGGCTCGGCCTGCTCGGCCACAACGGTGCCGGAAAATCGACCTTAATTAAATCCATCAGTGGCGAGTTAGCGCTAATCTCTGGACGCCGAACCGCAGGCGCGAATCTTAGAATCGGATATTTCTCTCAGCATCAAGTCGATGATCTCGACTTGTCGATATCAGCCCTAACGCACTTAGTAAGGCTTGATGCAAGAATTTCCGAGCAGCAGGCGCGAGACTTCCTAGGAGGATTCGATTTTCACGGAGACAAGGTAAAGATTCCCATTGATACATTTTCCGGAGGCGAAAAAGCGCGTCTTGCGCTCGCAACAATAACGTTTCGACGGCCCAATTTGCTGCTGATGGACGAGCCGACGAACCATCTCGACATTGACATGCGCCAAGCGCTGACAGTCGCGTTACAAGACTTCGCCGGCGCGATTGTTTTGATTTCCCACGATCGCCATTTGTTAGCTAATACGGTTGATTCATTTTTGTTGGTTGGAAATGGCGTAGTTGAACCGTTCGATGGAGATCTAGATGACTATCGACGGCGTCTTCTCAACGTAAGTAAATCGGTGTTCGCAGAACCCGATGAAGATAATCACCCAACTAAAACACCAGAGAAAAAGAACTTCCGTGCTGCACAACAGATGAATACGCGGCTGAAGACACTCGAGTCTCGACTTGAACGCTTGCAACGAAAATTGAGCGAAGTTGAAGATACTCTGGGCGATCCCGGTTTGTATGAGGAATCTCGCGCCGGAGAATTACAAGGCGCGCTACGCGACCAAATCAACTTGAAAGATCAGATCCGCGAACTCGAAGACGAATGGTTGGAACTCGGCGAACAAATTTCGTAATGCGCGAGAGGCGCCTTGAAACGCCTCTCGCATCGCAAGTGAGCTGGCCTGCGACCTAGTATTTTGGCGCCTCGTCGTAGCTCAAACCCTTTTCAGACGCCTGTGCCCTGATACTGCTGAACAGTTTGTCATCCAGCGATCCTTGCACCGCACCTGACTCGGCAAGTTCGCTCGCAATGAATCCATCTCGCCGACCGCTGGGATCCTTGATTTGGGCTTGCAACTCCGCGCGCTTTTCGGCCTTTTCTTTCACCACTGATTGTCGCAACTCAGGAGCAATTGCTTGTAGGACGCTAGGGAGTTTAGATTCGGCCATCGTGTCCAGGTTTACTTTGCCTGAGTTCACCGCGTCTACTAACTCGTTTTTCCCTAGAAAATTCATTTCACCCGTGTCTGACGAATTGAAAGCGGCTCATCGCGCGCGTGAAGCTAGGGACGCGAGTGAATGCAGTTTCTTCGTGGCAGCTTGTTTCAACGTTTGCTCGGCCTTGTCGCTTGCGTTGCCGAAGTACAAGCGCGTTTCGTCTAGTTCGCGAGACAAGGCAGCGAGGTTCTCGTCGAATGGCGTTGCGACTGTTACCGCATCGCCGACTAGAAAGATAACTTTGTAAGCGTTCTTGCTCGTGCTCCAAGTAACTTTATGGACCGCGTCGTACAACGCTTCGTTCACTGCTTCCGGACCGTCGCCACCTCCCTCGGCCTTGAAATCCATGAGCTTCGCGTATACAGAATCGAGATCTCCCGATAAATCCGTGACTTGGGTGACGTAATCGTCACCGCGGTCGCGAAATGCCACTAAACCGATTTTAATTTCGGGGGATGGCTGGCCGGAGGCCATGGTGCTCGCGATCGACCAGATTTTTTCTTTGGCGGCTTCGATGACGCCTCCCATTGAGCTGGTCGTGTCTAGTGCGAAAACGAGTTCAATTTGCGGTCGCGGCTCGGCAATTGATGGAACTTTTGGTGGTGCCGTTCCGACGACTGCGGTTGGGAAGGTATTGGCGCCCGCGTAGTTTTGGACCGTGGGACAGAACGTGACGGCCGATACGGTTGCAGCAAAAAGTGCTATTCCAGTTAGATGCGTCTTCATGGTTGGTTCCTCTGTTGTTAGTTTGCTTGTTATTTGATTAATTAATTAGTGTTCGCATGAATTCGACGAATTGCAGATTGGGCAGACCGTCGGGCGCCTTGGAAACGCCCGTTTGGGTTATCGATGCCGGGCTGGCCGCACGTTTCGATAATCGTCGGAATGGCGACGAATAGAGCCTGTCCTAAAAAGAAGGTCCAAATGCTGAGAAAGATATTGTGGGTATGGGTAAGCGTTACGACTGCCGCAACTCCGCTCAGTGCGGTTAGCGCAATATCGATAATCGCCAACAACACGCTAGGGTAGAAATAAAGCGAGCGCACGAGCCAAATCACGAGCAGATGGGCAACCAAATAGCTGCCGAGACTCTGCACGAATATGCTAATCGCGATCGCACTAGTGGCCCATATTGCCGATACCGCTAGCCGGCCCGTTTTCTCCGCGCTTGCCCTCAAGAGATAAGCGACATAACTCGCGGCGGTGACCTTTAGCAGCTCGTCGACACTCACGAACCAGCTAAACGCGGAAAAGACGAATAGGGCGAGCAGCGCAAGCGCGAACGCGACAAATACGCCTTGGAGGAAGCTGGGGGTTTTCATTATTCTGCCCTCCGTTGCTGCTCGCGCAAGAAAGCGATTTCGACGTCTTCAACTGCTACCCTGGAATCCACGCAGCCGCTATCGAAGACGGTGGGGCGCGGTAATTCGTTCGCTAGTATTTCCAGTTTTTGTTGCATGCCAGCGAGATGGCGCTGATTTTCGAGAATCTCGGATTCCAAAGACGTGAGGGTCTCCGCCGTCGCAGCGCATTGACTCGTCGTCGCCTGATGTCGCTTTTCAGTTTCAAGTTTCGTGCGAATCACCCTTTTGGCAAGGTCTTCTTCTTTTGAACCGAAGCACACGTCGATCTCTTCGTCGAGATTGCTAAGTTGCTGGCGCAGTTCCTGATCTTGGGTAGCGCATCGTTCACGCTCTATTTGTAACGCATGCGCCTGGGATCGCATCTTTTCGAGTTCGTCCTCCATTTCTCGGACGGCTTGCTTTAGGATCGTCTCTGGTTCTTCCATTCGATTCATCACTGCATGTAGGTCGGGGGTAAAAAGGCGGGAGAATCGATTTATCAGTGCCATGTTGTTCACTCCGTTGTGGGTCAATTTCGCGTCAACATAGGATGGGTAGTAATCGCGAAGCGCTGTAGGCCTAATTACGTAAAAATTGTGCGAAGCGATTTACGAAACTTTTACAATCCAGCAAGGGATCCAGCTGGTAGCCTTACAGGACAAAATCGAGTGTTAGAACGATGAATGACAAACGACGGCTATTAATCGTGGAAGACGAGGAGGCGATACGGTCGGGATTGAACGATGTTTTCGTCTATCACGGATACGCCGTTGAAAGTGCGAGCGACGGCAAGGAAGGTCTCGCGCTTGCGCAGCGCGGCCACTTCGACCTCATATTGCTCGACGTGATGTTGCCGTCTATGAACGGCTTCGATATTTGTAATGAAATACGCAAAGCTGAACGCGAGCAGCCCATCATCATATAAACGGCGAAAGTGGGCGACGACGACATCGTCAATGGTCTAAAACTTGGCGCCGACGATTACATCGGCAAACCGTTCGGGGTCCAGGAGCTGGTCCTGCGAGTGGAAGCCGTATTGCGGCGCACTACAACAAACCGCGACGTTGAGCGGCACCTGGATCTTGGCAAGGGCTTAACGATTGACACCGTTAATTTGGATGGCACGAATGGGATCTCGCAGATTGTCTTTACTAGACGTGAAATAGAGATGCTTCAATTTTTGTATTCGAATAGAGATCGACCCGTGAGTCGGGAAGAATTACTGAGTGAGGTGTGGGGCTACCGACGCGAACTGCAAATCGAAACGCGAACCGTTGATATTCACATCGCGAAGCTACGTCGCAAGATCGAGACGAGTGCGACAACACCACAACGCCTGGTGACGATTCGAGGCGCTGGCTATCGTTTAATGACCGACTAGAACGGTGGCGTTTGCATTCAACAGAGAACTGAACGAGCGCCAGCTGCGCTGGGCCTTGCTGTTGTTTTTTTTCGCCCTAGCCATTCCTGCAGGCTTATTGATCGGGCGTGCGTACGACCAGCTAAAGTGGGAAGTTTTTCATCAGTATCGCGCAACGGCGGAACAGCTCACTGAACGTATCGCACACGACATTCGGCGTTTAATCGAAGTAGAAGAGCAACGCTCGTTCAGCGAGTACGATTATTCAACCGCAAGTCCAGATGGGGCGGCCAATTTCGTTCAACAGTCGCCGTTGGCGGCATACCCTGTGGTCGAGAACATTCCTGGTGTCGTCGGCTACTTCCAAGTAGACAGTCAAGGGCGGCTTAGCTCACCTGTGGCACTCGAGGGCGGCGACAACGACTCGGAGTATGGAGTCGGTGAGGATGAGCGATTCGAGAGAATCGCATAGCATAAACATTTGCGCGAGATTCTTAATACGCCGGAACTTGAGCCAACAACTCTTGCGCGCAATCGTCGAGCTCAAGTTGATAAACGCAAGAGATCGGCTGACGTTGTTTCGATGGAGGCTTTCTGTCGCCGCGACGAATCTAAAAAGGCGAACGTTTTCGATCGCCTATCGAAGTCATTCGAAAGCTCGCGCGAAAAGCCTTTGACTGATTATCCAACCGTCAACGAACTGGAACTTGATTCTCGGTTCGATGCGAAAAGTCGGGCGCAAGCCCCTAGTACTCAAGTCGCGCAAGCACGCTCTCAAATTCTTGCCAAACGTGAATCACGCAAAGAGCAAGTTCCGGTCTACGAACTTGCCGATGAGGCTATTGCTATTTCGCCTAGTCAAAACGAAGCCGAGAACGATGCCGACTTAGCGGAGCAACCTCTAGGCGCATCGTTAGCGAACCTGGCCCCGGAACCTACGCAAAGTCCCGAATTGCGCGTGCGTTTTTTTGAAAGCGAAATCGGCCCGTTTAATCTTGAAATCTTAGACGCGGATCACCTCGTTCTATTTCGTAATGTGTGGCGCGCGGGAGAGCGGTTTATCCAAGGTGCCTTGATAGGACGTCGCGAATTCATCGACCGAACGATAGAGGAGGCTTTTCGAAGCGCGTCAGTATCCACGATGAGCGACTTGTTGTTTGCCTATAACGGAGATGTCGTCGCCACGTATACGGCAGTTCCTACATCGGAACCGAGCAGCGAAAGAGGTGAATTTCGCGGGGAGCTGCTCTACCGTTCGCGACTGTCGGCGCCGGCGAATGCGTTCGAACTGATTTTCACCGTTGCCGATTTGCCGATTGGCCAAGGTGCCCGCTACCTCGGGTGGATAACGTTACTGCTGGGCTTAAGTTTGAACGGCGGTTGCTATGTTATTTATCGCTACGGAAACGGACAAATTTCTCTTTGTCGTCAGCAGCAAGATTTTGTGTCCGCCGTCAGTCACGAGTTAAAGACGCCGTTAACGTTGATCAGAATGTACAGCGAGATACTCAAAAGCGGTTGGGCGAGCGAAGAAAAAAAGCTTAGTTATTACGCTTTCATTCACGAGGAGAGCGAGCGCCTTTCGCGACTGATCGCCAACGTCTTGCAGCTGTCGAGGATGTCGCGAGACAACCCGACAACTGAATTAAAAGCCGTAACAGTGGGCGAACTTCTCGACGTCACGTGCTCGAAGATCAGCTCACAACTCGATGGGGCTGGGTTCGCCCTAAATTTAGCGACGGATCCCGACATTCGAGACGATGAGGTTAGGGTCGACACTGATGCGTATACGCAAATCATGATTAATGTTATCGACAATGCGATTAAATTTTCACCGAGCGATGCAAACAAGCAAATCGATTTAAGCTGCGCCCGGCTGCAAGATCGTTCTATCTGTTTTACCGTACGTGACTACGGCAAAGGAATTCAGAAAAATCAAATGCGGAAAATATTCGAATTGTTTTCTCGTTCCGAGAACGAGTTAACCCGCGGAACTGTTGGAACTGGGATAGGCCTCTCCTTAGTTAGTCGGCTCGCGAAGGCGATGGGTGGCTCGGTGGACGGACGTAATTGTAATCCCGGGGCCGAGTTTAGTTTGACTTTTCCAGACGTAAAGGACGCATAAACTCGCGGGCTCCATCATCTCCCGCGAGTTTATCGCGCATCGTGCGCTAGGTCCTTCGCTCGTTACTTAAGATAATTGTGTGCAACGACTCCGTCGGGCAACGTAATGTCTGCACGATAGTAATAGCCACCGAGCACCTTGTTCACCGGAATGTCGATCAGGCGATCGGCGGGCGAGTTGCCAAAATCTAAAGTGGCGGGACCCTTGTACACTTCACGTATATTGATATTCGTGAGCACGGTGCTGGTTAACTGATCAACGTCGGGCGGTGAATTTAGCGATACCGACGGAATATATTTCCGTGTGAGCCATTCAGTAGAACCACTCAATTCTTCGGGCGCCGCAAACTCCGACATCTGAACAGCGATTTTGATTAGCTCAATACCCCCGCGCTCGGCCGAGGCGATCACCACGTCGTCGGTCATGTTCATATCCAGTCGCCCAAGCTTTTTCGGAAACCCCCAGATTTCTCGACCACCGCAGATGGCGACGTCATTGTCTAAGATGAGATAGATGCTGTAATTCACCACCCTTTTCTGGAACGTCGCGTGAGTAAAAATGTGTGCTTCTAAATAACGTCCAAATCCCGAAGACATGAAGTCCGTTACCGATACGAACATATGATTATCTTTGTTCGGCTTAAGCGGCTCAGGTACCAAAATGCGTAAGGTTTCCGCGTCTGTTTCAAACTGCACGACGGTAGTCGAAGAATCCCGATATTCATACGGGGGTTCTCGATAGACACCGGACAATGCTGGGGTGCTGTAGGGGTGATTGCTTTTTTTACTTGCTTGTTTTGTGGCCATTCTTTATTGCTCCGGTGCGATCGGGTAAGTGTGGATTATATCGACCGGGCGCGGTTTCGTCCGTGTTCCGATTCCCGCTAGTTTGAGCGACTGCCGGAAATGCGTGGGTCGCGGTGGTCGATCCGTTAAGACACTGAATGTCCTGGAATATGGCGTTCAAGGGCGCACGTCGTATTTCAGGTAACGCACCATTTGCCATAGCGAAGCGACGTCATGCGCGGGCGCAAAAACGTCTGTATACGGTAACGCCGCCGCCATGCCGCGCGCCGTAGGTTCATAAGCTCTTGTGGCAAGTAATGGGTTAAGCCAAATGATACGCTCAGAGCGGCTTTTTAATTGGGCCATCGCACGGCTCAGATGTTCCGGCTCGCCTGCATCGAGTCCGTCGCTCAGAATAATTATTGTCGAGCGATTACCCGTCAGACAGTAATCGTAATCTTCCAAAAATGCCTGCAAGCTCAAACCGATTTCGGTGCCGCCGCCCAAATCACTTTTCGATTTTACTAAACTTGACACGTCCGATTCTATCCAGCGATCCGTGACCTTGGTTAGTTTGCTAGCGAATAAAAAAACTTCGACTTTCCACGCTTGGCGCAAAACCGCCGCCGCGAATTCCAAGAGCATGCGCGCGTGCGACTCCATTGATCGGCTGACGTCGCAAAATATGAGTAGTTGGGCGCGCGTTACTTGCCTGCGTTTCCAGCTCAGTTGGATGGGCAGTCCGCCAGTGCTGATGCTGTTGCGCATTAATCGACGAAAATCCAAAATCCGGCCAGATGCGTGCGGTTCCCTACGCCGGGAGCGGCGGGTGGCAAGTTGGGCCGCCAAGGCTTGTGCGATGCGTTGTAATTCGCGCGGATCGGACGTGCGGTTTTCGCCGCTCGCCAATGCGGAGCTGTTTCCCCACCGAGACGCAGCGCCCATTTGATCCGGCGCTGGCGCCCCATCTTCGTCATGTGCCTGAAGCATCTCAACCCGGACGGACTCCGCGCTCGACATATTGCCTTCAGGTGGCTGATTTGAATTGTTGTCGCCGGGTTCACTCTGCGCATGGCCAGTTTGCCGCTGTTCACTCGCGCTGGGCATTGCCTCGTTAGTCTGCGCAAGCGTCCAATAGGAGTTGAACAACTGGGTGAACAAGGGGGTGTCTTCTGGCCGTTTGAGTAAGCACAGGCGCAAGCACGTGCGAAATTCTAGTCGGTTGGTTAGATTGATTTCTTGCAACCCGCGCATTGCAACGAGGGAACTATCGGGTGGGCTTGGGATACCGAATCGATGCAGGAGGCGGCAAAACTCGATGACGTTTGTCACCAGAGATCCACTCGATGTTGCGTTTGCAACACCGTGCGAGTCGATGTCCTTCACGTAAGCCTGCTTGCTTTGCCTACTAGGTCTGGCAATTGCTTTCGGACGATTTCGAGATCGCGGCGGGTCTTCGTGAGACAAGATAAAGTGGCGCTCGTCATCTCGGGACTGATCTCGGCTGCGTGAAGTTCCATTAAGGCAGCGGCCCAATCGAGCGTTTCAGCGACACCAGGACGTTTATCTAAATCGAGGGTCCGCAGGGCCTCGACGAAGCGGCATAATTGCGTGGCTAAGGTCGCGTTAATGCTGGGCAAGTGCTGTCGAACGATCTCGAGTTCTTTCTGAAAACTAGGGTAGTCGATCCACAGATACAAACATCGCCGCCGTAAGGCTTCGCCGAGCTCCCTAACCCGGTTGGAGGTCAACACAACATAGGGCGGGTGGGTCGCCGTAATCGTGCCGAGCTCGGGGATGGTGACTTGATATTCAGCGAGTATCTCGAGTAGGAACGCTTCAAATTCTTCGTCTGAGCGATCGATCTCGTCGATTAAAAGCACTGGGCTCTGGGGGCTTCTCAGTGCACGTAACAACGGCCTTTCGAGCAAATAAGGTTCATCGAAAATAGCGGCTTCGGTTGTATGCGCATCGTGGTCCGATTGTTCGTCGAGACGAATGCGTAGGATCTGTTTGGCGTAATTCCATTCATATAAGGCCGAAGACACGTCCAGGCCTTCGTAACATTGAAGGCGAATTAATTCGGTGTCGAGCGCACTGGCGAGGACTTTTGCGATCTCTGTTTTGCCGACCCCAGCATGGCCTTCAATTAATAACGGCCGATGCAGGCGCAGCGCTAAAAAGAGCGCGGTCGAGATGTCGATGTCGGCGACATAACCACGCGCAGACAGCAGAGCCGATACCTCTTCGATAGTTTGGACGTTACTCATAAAGACCGACAGTAGCTTGAGTGATTGCGGTGCAGACTTCTAATATTTCAGAGCGCCAAATAGGCGAGCACGACGATTGCCAAAACGACAGCAGGGACGGCTAGGCGCTTTAGTACCGGCCACCAGGCAGCTTCGCCGAGATCGAGCGCTTCATTTTCGGTACTACGGGTGGGATCGGCTTGTGGCGGGGGATCAGGCAAGCTGGATTGTTCAGCGGCGAGAGCAAGAACACTCTCTGCAGCAGCGAGCGAAGGGCTCGCTGCGCTGATTTGCCTGCCGAGGCGTTCTGCGAATTCGTTCATGAGTTTCTCGCCAACTTCCTCCATTACGCCGCGGCCGAATTGCGCAGCCTTGCCACTCACGGTGAACTCACTGGCGATGGTTATTTCGCTGCCACTGCTGATCGCGTTGCCATGCAATGTCACCTGTGTTTTTGCCGCGCCCCGTCCTTTAATTTCTTTCGCGGCAGCGTCGACAATGGCCGTTTTCGCATCATCATTTCTTTCAAGGAAATGGATGTTGCCGCGATAGATCATCTCTATAGGGCCGAGTTTAACCTTGAGCCGCCCCACATAATCGCCGCCGTCTTTTGATTCGATTGTCGCTCCGGGCATACACGGCGCGATGCGCTCGATGTCCATGAGTGTCTCCCAGGCTTCGTCCAAGGGGAGATCTACTTTTAGTACGTAATCAAAATTCATAAGCTTGCCTGCGCGTTCACTGGATTGAGTGCAGCAAAAATCCGTTGCGGCGAAAGAGGAAATTCGGTTAGGAATATGTCACGACAGGCGAGGGCATCGTTGACGGCGCCGATCACGGCAGCGGGTGCCGAAATCATCGCCGATTCGCCCATACCCTTGATGCCGCCGGGGACCAGGTCAGATGGTGTTTGTAGATGTTTAATTTCTATATCAGGAACATCGCTTGCGGTTGGCAACAAATAATCCATAAACGTGGTCGTGGTAAGTTGCCCGTTCTCATCGTGGACAAGTTCTTCGAGTAGGGTCGAGCCGATTGCCTGGGCGATTCCGCCACGGATCTGACCTTCTACGACCATCGGGTTGATCATTTGTCCGCAATCTTCAACGGCGTAAAATTTTTCTACTCGTACAATCCCAGTCTCGATATCGACCTCAACTATAGCCGCGTGTCCGCCGTTGGCGAGCACGAGATCCGCAGGATCGAAGGTTGCAGTTGCTTCCAAGGTCGGATCGAAGTTTTCTGGATGCGTTGCTTCAGCAAAGTAGATCGCGCCTGCCACCTCGGCCATTGAAAGACGCTTGGTTGGAACCCCGGCGACATGAACCGCATTGTTCTCCAGTACAATATCGTGTGGCGATGCTTCGAGCATGTGGCCGGCGATTTGTTTGATTTTTTCCCGCACGACATCTGCGGCACGGCCAATCGAACCGGCTCCGATCACCGCGCCTCGACTAGCCCAGGTACCAAGGCCTTGCGTATTCGCGGTGCTTCCGGATTGAATAATGACGTTCTCGATGGGCACACCGAGCGCGTCGGCGGCCACTTGCGCAAGTGTCGTCGCGTGACCTTGACCCGCGGACACGAGCGACGTCGTGACGGTCACCGTCCCCGTCGGATCTACCCGCACTGTGGACGTATCATGAGTGGTGATGGGTAAGTCTAAAAACTGCAAAGCCCGAGTACCGATACCGGTCACTTCGTTAAAAACGCTCACGCCTAAGCCTAGATATTTTCCTTTTGCGCGCGCGTCAATTTGACGGCGCTTGAACGACTCGTAATCGACCATGCGTTCAAGCGTGTAGACGGTTTCTAAGAACGTTCCTTCTTTGATCACCATCGAAGTTGCGTTCGTGTAAGGGAAATCTTCGCGGCGCACGACATTGCGGCGGCGAATTTCGAACGGCGACAAATCGAGTTTTCGCGCCGCCTGGTCGATCAAACATTCGCGCGCGATGTGCCCGGCGGTATATCCGACGCCTCGGTACGCGCCGATGGGGCATTTATTTGTCGCGTAATCGATACTGTCAGCGTGCGCCAAGGGTATCTTGTACACGCCCGTGATCATGGGAGCGCCACACTCCGACTCGATCGCTGCTGTCCACGGCAAACAATTGTAGGCGCCGGAGTCGGTTAGCGAATGGTTCCTAAGCGCGAGAAATTTGCCTTGTTCGTCGGTCGCTAATGTCATTGCATTGTGCTGATGTTTTGCGTGCGTGCCGCTAAGTAAATTCTCTTGCCGATCTTCGATCCACGATACGGGGTAGCCGAGTTCACGCGTCAATAGACACACCACTAGTTCTTCAGTGTGTACGTGAGCTTTTTGTCCGAACCCCCCGCCAACTTGCGGTGTGATTACTTCGATGGTGTGTTCCGGGATCTGCAGAAACAACGCCAACATCGTGCGTAAAATTCCTGGCATTTGGGTCGCCGACCAGAAGGTGAGCAAGCCGTTCGTCCATTCGTATTGGCCGACGCAGCCGCGCGTCTCGATCGGCGAGGCACTGACTCGGTTGTTGTAAAACGTTGCTTCAACGACGAGCGCGGCTGTTGCAATGGGTTCGGTGATCGTATCAGCGACCCGTACATTTCGGTTAATAACATTCGCGGGCACAGCATCATTGGCGAGGTCCGCACCGAGTGCCGCGTGATCGATATTCTCAATGACCGGCAATTCTTTGTAATCGACATCGATGATTTCTGCCGCGTCCTCTGCGATGCGCCGCGAACTCGCAACGACTACGGCGACGGCTTCTCCGACGTAGCGCACTTCACCGCGTGCTATTGCGGGTTGGGTCGTGCTAACGAAGCCTTCGACCTCAAGGGCGGATGTGATGCCTGACGTGCGCTCAAGAACATCGTCCCCAGTCCAAATGAGTTCGACCCCGGGAATCTCTGCGGCGGCCCGGGTATCTATTCTTACGATTTTTGCATGGGCGAATGGTGATCGGACAAACGCGGCATGGCGCATGTCGGACAAGCAGATATCTGCTATGTATTCCCCGCGGCCTGTCAGCAACGTCGCATCTTCGCGGCGTGACACAGACTGGCCGATCGCGTTTAAGCTCAGCCTTGCAACTTGATCTTTACTCAAGGCTTTTATCCCTCGCTCGCTGCCGATTCGATAGCCTGGAAAACTCGCTCTGGTGAAATCGGATATTGTTGAATGAACACACCGAAGCACGCCAAAGCATCGTTGACGGCGCCAATGACAGCGGCGGGTGCGGAGATCATCGCCGATTCGCCCATGCCTTTAATACCCGCTGGGACGAGCGCGGAGGGCGTGCATAAGTGAGCGATTTCGATATCCGGGACGTCGCAAGCGCTCGGTAGTAAGTAGTCCATGAAGGTTGTTGTCAGCAACTGAGAATTTTCGTCATGAACTAATTCTTCAAGCAAACTCGAACCTATTGCTTGGGCGATGCCGCCACGAATTTGCCCTTCAACGATCATGGGATTGATCATTTGGCCGCAATCCTCAACGGCGAAAAATTTCTCTATCGTAACGATGCCCGTTTCTGTATCGACTTCGACAATAGCGGCATGTCCGCCGTTGGCCAATATCGCATCTGCTGGGTCGTAGGTTGCTGTTGCTTCCAAGGTCGGATCGAAACCCTCAGGATGAGTCGATTCGGCAAAATAAATGGCACCAGCAACCTCGGCCATCGACATGCCGCGATCAGGTACCCCGGCGACGTGAACTCGATCGTTGTCTAAGACGATATCCTGCGGCGAAACCTCAAGCATGTGGCCGGCAATCTGGCGGATTTTCACTCTCACCATCTCTGCTGCTCGCGCAATGGAACCCGTGCCTATTACGGCCGCTCGGCTCGCGAACGTACCGAGCCCGTAAGTGTTCGCAGTACTCCCGGATCGAACCACGACTTTATCGACAGGTACCCCGAGGGCGTCTGCCGCAACTTGCGCAAATGTCGTTGAGTGACCTTGGCCTGCCGTGACGAATGACGTCGTGACGGTCACGGTGCCTGTCGGGTCGACCCGTACCGTCGCCGTATCGTGAGAAGTAATGGGTGTCCCTATCTGGCTAAATGCGCGGGTACCAAAGCCGGTGATTTCGTTGAACACACTGATGCCAAGCCCTAGATACCGACCTTGCGTACGCGCTTCCATTTGTCGCTCTTTGAACTTCGGATAGTCCACCATCGACTCTAGGCGATCGATAGTTTCCAAAAACGAACCTTCACGTATCACGATCTTGCTCGCGCTGGCGTAGGGAAAGTCTGATGTCTGAATGACGTTCGTCCGTCGGATATCGAACGGGGACAGTTCTAATTCACGTGCGGCTTGGTCGATCAATGATTCTCTAGCGATCTGGCCGGCCGTCCAGCCAACCCCCCGATAAGCACCGATCGGACATTTACTGGTCGTCAGTTCGACACTCTCTAGGTACGCGAGCGGAATTTTATACACACCTGTAATCGATGACGTGCCGACTTTCGCTTCGACAGAAGCCGTCCACGGTAACGCGTTGTACGCACCGGCATCAGTTGATGCGTGGTTTTTCATCGCCAAGATCTTGCCGTCCGCGGCGAACGCTAACGACATATCGTTGATCTGATGCTTCGCGTGCGTCCCGGCAAGCAAATTCTCTTGGCGATCTTCAATCCAGGAAACGGGCAGCCCGAGTTCGCGAGCTAGCAAACAAATGGTCAGTTCTTCGGGATGCACGTGCGCCTTTTGCCCGAAGCCGCCGCCCACTTGAGGAGTGATTACTTCAATCGTGTGCTCTGGGATTTGCAGACACATGGCAAGAATCGTACGCAGGTAGCCGGGCATTTGAGTGGCGGACCATAAGGTTAATAGCCCATTCGTCCATTCGTGCCGCGCGACACAGCCGCGTGTTTCGATTGGCGCGGCGCTGACCCGATTGTTATAGAACACGCCGCTGACGACTTTCGCGGCCGAGGCAAACGATGCATCCACGTCGTCAGCCGCCCGGACATCGCGGAAAATAACATTGCTAGCGACTTCGTTGTTGGCCAAGTTTTCGGCGGCGACGGCTTGTTCGATGCTACTGACAGTCGGCAATTCGTCGTAGTCGACGTCGATGAGTTCAAGCGCGTCCTCGGCGATCCGGCGGCTCGTGGCGACGACGACGGCAATCGTTTCGCCAACGTAACGCACTTCGTCTGTCGCCATTGCGGGTTGTGTCGTTGCACAATAATTATCGACTTGCAGACTCGCCGTGATGCCTGCCGTGTACCGGGCAGCATCCTCACCGGTCCAGATTAACTCCACTCCAGGTAAATCTTTTGCTGCGTGCGATGCGATGTTAAGAATTTTTGCGTGGGCAAATGGCGAGCGTAAGAAAGCGGCGTGGAGCATACCGGTTAAGCGAATGTCGGCGATGTATTGGGACCGGCCCGTGAGGAGGGTCGCGTCTTCTTTGCGTGGAACGGATTGACCGATCGCGCGCTTGGTGATGGCGACGACTTCGTGTTTATCCACGCTGTTCGCTACGCATGAATTCCGCGACTTGCGTGTCGCAAATCGCATCGACTATTGTTTCGTAGCCCGTGCAACGGCACAGATTCCCTGAGATTAATTCACGCACCTCAGCGCGTGTCGGCGAGGGGTTGTCGCGCAGCAAGGCCAGCGCCGTGGCCAACATGCCTGCCGAGCAAAAACCACACTGCAGCGCGTGGTGACGCTTGAACGATTCCTGCAGCGGGTGCAATTTAAGTCCGGTTGCCAAGCCTTCAACGGTTTGGATGTTGCGGCCCTCAGCTTGGACGCCAAGCATTAGACAAGACCGCATGGGCTGATCATCGACCAGCACTGTGCAGGCGCCGCAGACCCCATGTTCGCATCCGACTTTTGTTCCGGTTAAGCCGAGTTCGTAGCGCAAGGTATCGGCGAGACTTATGCGCGGCTCGATCGCGAAGCTGTAGGGGCGACCGTTGACGGTCGTTTTAACTGGCAGTAGCTCATCTACGGCGGTCTTTTTCACAGTCTCGGCTCCACGGCGGCACGCAGAAGTGCGCGCTTAATCAATGTGCTCCCTACCTTGCGTCGATACTCGGCGCTCGCATGGATGTCAGCATGAGATTTCAAATCGCGCGTTGCAATTTGTCCTGCTTCGGCAGCGATTTCTTCGGTGATTTGTTTGCCAGACAGAAACGCCTCGGCGGCTGCGGCACGTAATGGTCGGTCCGCGACGCAGCCTAAGGCGATGCGCGCTTCATCGCAGTGGCCGTCGCGCATCCTCAATCCTGTCGCGGCCATCACGAGTGCAAAATCACCGGGTCGGCGCGACACTTCTTCGAACGCCCAGGTGTGATCTGACATTGGAAATTCGATTTGCGTTAGCAACTCACCGCTTTCAATTGCGGTTGAGAAATGCCCCGTGAAAAATTCGGCTGCTGGGATTCTTCTCTCGCCGCCCGTGCCGGTGATAACCAGGGTAGCATTAAGCGCGCAGATAACGATTGGCATTTCTGCTGCCGCATCCGCGTAGGCAAGGCTGCCGCCGATGGTCCCACGGTTACGTATAGCCGCATGGGCGACGTGCTTTAACGCAGAGTAAATTAAGGGAAAATTCGCTTGGTGGGTGGTTGCGCGAGCAAGCTGATCGAAAGTTACCATCGCGCCAATTTTTAGTACTTGATCCTCAAAGACAATATTCTTGAGTTCGGTGAGCGGACTTAGGTCAACCAGGCAACCAGGTGAGGCCATACGTAATGCGAGAATCGGCAAGAGGGTTTGGCCGCCGGCGAGCGGCTGCGCTTCCTCATCTGCAGCAAGGAGCTCGACTGCCTCTTCCACGGTTGCCGGCACAGCGTAGGAGAACGCTGGAAATTTCATACAGACCTCCCCGAATGTTCGATTTAATTGGCCTCGATCGCGCCGAACCGGAACGCTCTGCGACGCCGACGGCTTAGTGTTAGCTTACTATAAACCGGGAAGACTGCGTATTGCACGAGCTGTGCAAATGCGCGTCATTTGGCCGAGGGGATCGTCATTTTCACTGCGTTTGACAGTTCCAACCCGTCTCGCTGGTCCGCCTTCGATCAACCTGCGCAGATAGGCGGTTTCCGTTGCTGCCACGGGCAGGCCTGCTCTAATTGAGCTGCCAGTCTGATTAATGTCGCCTCGTCGCCGAAGCGCCCCGTGAAGTGCAAACCGACTGGCAAATTGTTCTCGGTCCAATGTAGCGGCAAAGATATCGCGGGCTGGCCGGTCGCGTTCGCGATATACGTATAGGGCGAAAACTTCGCCATTCGTCGCCGCAGTTCGAAGGGATCATCTTTATAGACAAGCGTTCCGAGCGGCACTGGTGGTTGGCCTAAGGTTGTGGTTAACCAGACATCGTGGTCTACATAGAATTGACTAATCTCGCGGCAGTAGCGCTGCACGTCTTGCACAGCTAATAGATACTCCGGGGCGCTCAAGCACCGTCCGCGTTCGGTGAACGCCCATACAAAAGGTTCAAAGCTTTCTTCGCGGAGTTCCTTGCCGAGCCGTCTGGCCCAGTCGGCGAGTGCCCACGCGACGCCGCTGGCCAAGACCGTGGTGTAGCGCGTCCAGAAATCGAGCGCGTCATATTGCGGCGCGCGCTCTTCGACGTGATGGCCGAGATCGGCGCATAGTGCGGCGCTCGAGCGGATCGCCTTTTCGCATTCCGGGTCGAGTGGATCGCCTAATGGTGTGACAGTTGAAAAGCCAATGCGTAGTGGCCCGGGTGCTCGACCAACTTGCTCTAGAAAAGTGCCGGTTGGCGCAGGTGCGGTGTAGGGCTCACCGACGTCGGGTCCTGCAATTACGTCGAGCAATGCCGCGCTATCGCGGACGCTGCGAGTTAGCGCGTGCTCGACGAAATACCCGGAAATCACATCGCCATAATGCGGCGCTAAGGTCGTTCTGCCGCGTGTTGGTTTAAGCCCCACTAAGCCACAACAAGAGGCCGGAATGCGGATCGATCCGCCGACATCGTTGCCGTGCGCCATCGGGACGACCCGCGCCGCCACGGCCGCCGCTGCACCGCCGCTTGAACCACCTGGTGTGAGAGACGGATCCCAAGGATTGTGGGTGGGTCCAAATCGGATCGGTTCGGTTGTGACACCGATCGCAAACTCTGGCAAATTCGTCTTGCCAATGGTGATTAAGCCTGAGCGAGAGAACCGCTTATACGTTTCGCTATCTTCGTTCGGAATGTACCCATCCAGAAAGTCGCTGCCCTCATAGAACGGTACGCCGGCAACTTCCGCGACAAAATCTTTCATCAGAAACGGCACGCCAGCGAATGGGCCATCGCCAAGCGGTCTACGGGCTGCCGTTCGGGCGTGCTCGAACATATTCGTGATGACGGCGTTAAGACGGCCGTTAACCGCTTCACATCGTGCGATCGCTTCGTCGACTAATTCGAGTGGTGTTAGCTGCTTTGTACGCACTAGTTCGGCGAGCGCTAGGCCGTCGAGATCGCCATAATTCGAGATGCTGCTAGCCATTAATCAAGCCCCGGTTTGGTTATGCATGCCAGAAAATTCGACTTTAAAACTAACATAGTAACCAAGGGTATGCGGTAAATTCTCTGGACTGGTGGTTTGGGTGCTGTTCAAGCTAAGCTTCATTCCCCACGCACTTGGAGAACTGAGATGAGCGTTCGTTTATACGCGATGACCTGTGGCTGGCTCACCATGCCAATGCCGATGTTGATGCATGGCACAGAAGGTAAATTGAAGATCCCGGTTCCCGCTTATTTTATCCGACATTCCAAAGGCACGGTGGTTTTTGATTCGGGGATGTCGATCAAAGTCCAGGAACAGGGGGCGAAGGCCCTCGGCGCTTTGGAAGCGTATTTCGACGTGCACTACGAACCGAACGAAGAAATTTCAGCGCGGCTTGCGGAAGTCGATATGGACGCCGGAAAAATTGATTTTCTCGTCAGTTCTCACTTACATTTCGATCATTGTGGTGGCAATGAAATGATCCCGAACGCACGTTGGATTGTGCAGAAAAAAGAATGGGAAGCGGCGGCCAATCGCGGCACACCTGTTTCTAAACAATATAATCCTGCCGATTTTGATCACGGTCATGAGCGCATCGAAGCAGATGGTGAGTACGATATTTTTGGCGATAATTCCGTTCGATGCATTCCGACTCACGGACATACGCCGGGCCACCAATCACTCATGGTCGAAACAGACTCAGGCCCAATTGTGCTATGCGGGGACGCGTGTTATTTACGCCGAACGATTGAAGAAATGTGGCTGCCTGCACGTTCGGTAGTACACGACGAAACATTGATGCGTGCGTCGCTTGAACGACTTAAGTCTTTGCAACAAGGCGGCGCTCGCCTCATGTACGGACACGATCCAGAATTCTGGGCAGATATTCCACAGGCGCCGATAGCGATTGCCTAACAGGAGAAGCAGTTATTACGATTAAAGTCATTGGCGCCGGTATCGGTCGCACAGGTACAACCTCCTTATGCGCGGCCCTCGAGATCCTGCTAAAAGGGCGCTGCTACCACATGATGGAAGTATTTCCACGTCCCGAGCACGTACCCACCTGGCACGAGGCTGCGCTAGGCGGGCGGCCGGACTGGCAAAAATTTCTATCAGAATATGTGGCAGCAGTTGATTGGCCGGCGTCGGCCTATTGGGAACAACTTAGCCACGCTTACCCGAATGCGCTAATCCTTCTTTCCACCCGCCGAGATGGTGAAACTTGGTTCAAGAGCGCCTCCAGCACGATCTTTCCTTCGATGCTGAAAGCCGAGGATAGTCCGTGGCGCCGGATGGTGATGGATATGATGAAGCATCAATTTATCGAAAATGTTGAAGATAAAGCAGCAGCAATTGCGGCTTATGAAGCTCACAATGCCTACGTCCGTAAGAATGCGGCCCCTAATCGCCTTATCGAATGGCAGGCGGAACAAGGCTGGGGACCACTTTGTGCGGCGCTAAAGGTTCCAATACCTGACCAAGCATTTCCGCATTCCAACTCGACAGAAGAGTTTAAAAATCGCGAAAAGGAACGCGAAGCGAGCTTAAAGTAAGACTGCTCGTCGCGGATATTTGCCGTTGTTCGGGAATCCAGCGCCCTCAATATACTTCAATAGTGCCAGACTCTAACGGATCCTCACAAAACTAACAGAAATCACCGCACGCTTCGCGAGCGAGTCTGTTTAGTTCGAGGATGGCTTGTCGTAACTGGCGAACCCTAAATCGTATTGTCCAATCAGCGACGACCCTTAAACCGA
>JBLFWX010000054.1:0-33308 GCA_047611805.1 Gammaproteobacteria bacterium | reverse complement strand
CATGCTCGATAAATCACACCATCATCTCGACCTAGAAATAGAGCCGTCAAAACCGACTAGCGTTCACTTGCGATGCACTCTGTCGGCCAAGCATTCGATAATCGATGTTTTTACACACCCTCGGCCAGGACCGGATGCCCGGTTGCGTAAATTCTTATGCCGGGCGCCGCCTCCGAATCGCGTAGGACCTGTAACTGCTCGAACACTTTCCCGTAATCGAGTTGGCCTTCGTTCAGCGTCCCTTTGATTAGCGCGGACTTAAGATCGGGTGACACCAACAAACCGAACACGCGTGTGCTCGAAATCACATCGCGTTTAATTTGTTCAAGCTCCGTTTCTGAATACGGATCGTGAATTGGGCTGTAATACGGGGTCGATTTAATCGCGCCTTCAGGCGTCAGCCAGATCTTACGCGTGTTTCTATGCGTGAGACTTGTCACCAAGTTGTGGTTGATGTTGCTAATTTCGTCGAGTTTCTGTGTCAATCGGTGAATTCGATCGAGTGTGTCATTCGTGAAAATCGTGCCTTGTTCAACTTCCAAGGCAAGCACAATAATGTTCGCGCCGCCGAACGTGTCACGGATACTGTTGTGCAACTTGATGTAGGGATGTTCCTGGGGCAGGAGATCCGCGAAATCCGACGACATTCTTACCGTAGGTATTTGCGTCGCAAAAAATGCGGTGATCAACAAGATGACAAAAAGCACGACTCGGCGACTATTAAATAGAACGTTCCCGAATCGGGAAAAAACGCCTAATTTTTCCATTAGCTGCCCCGCTACGCGCCGTTCGTATCGATTATGTGAAGCGCACCACCCACACCCGCGATGATCGCGCGGGTGTCATCAAGCGCCTTGATCGCGCGAATATACAGGCGGATCCGCTTGCCATGTTCTATAAGCCGCCAAGCCGTTCCGTCGTATTTTAGTAGGGTGCCCTCGCCGCCTACAGCGAATACGGTGTTGCCTATTGCATCGATACCGTACAGCGGTACAACGGTTTCTGTTTCTTCGCTAACCCAGGTCTGTCCGCCGTCAGAGGTATGCAGAATCACCCCGCCGAGCCCAACGATCCAGCCGGTCAACGGGTCTCTAAAGTAGCTCGCCTGGGGATAGAATTCGTCGACCAGAGGGGGCATTTTTTCCCAGTTTTCTCCGCCATCGCTGGTCACCATAACAGTGCCGAACTCGCCGGTGATAACCCCGCGCTGTGCATCAAAAAACTGAATCGTTGTGAGCAACGCATCTTCGTCGTCAGTTGCCTCAGTCCAAGTTTGTCCGGCGTCCGCGCTCTTCCAACGATTTGTAAACGCACCAACAACCCATAACGTATTGTCCACTGTGCAGGTGAGGGCCTGCGGACTCTCCGTAGTCGGAATCGGACGTGCATTCCACGATGCCCCATCGTCTGATGAGACGTAAACGAGTGGTGCGAAAGCGAGCGCGACGAAATCGCCATTTGGGCAGGCGGCGACGTCGATCAGAGCGGGCCAATCGGCGAGTTCAACTCGCTGCCAAGATCCCCCATTGTCTGCTGAGCGGATGATCACGCCTTGATTTCCGACGACAACTAAATTATTCCCGTTTCGCGCAATCGATTGGAAACGATCGGTACGGTGAATAGGTTTTTTCTGCGCGGCCTCGACGCCGTCCATGTTTAGAGGCGCCTCGCAGCCCGCGAGCAGCGAGAACAGAGCCGTAAGCGCGCCTACTGCAGCAGCATTTCGGCATTCCCAGAAAAGTTTTCGCAAACGCGTTTCCCCTATTGTTGAACAGTTATCGTGCCACAACAGAATTTGGATCCACGGCAGCCGTGTCGCTCACGACCGTCAGATTAACGATCGCTGGACCGGAGATTCGATGATGAATCGGTCTACACAAACCTCATCGAGATTGAACCCAGGTGTTGATAGCGCACGGAAATATGGTCGCCGCGTTTAACGCCGACAGCGGCTGTGACGCCGCCCGTCATAATGAACGTTCCAGCCGGGATCACTTGGCCTTTGCGGGCCAACATATTGGCCAACATCACGACGGATTCGGCGGGGTGACCCAACACGGCAGCGCCGGCGGCTAGTTCAACTATTTCGCCATTCTTCTCGAGCACGATGCCTAAGGTTCGGACATCGATCTCGTCAATGCGTCGGCTGTTCCCGCCAGTCACGAATCCAGCAGCAGATGTGTTGTCTGCGACGACACTGACTAAATCGAATTTAAAATTTTCATATCGCGAATCGAGGATTTCAACCGCCGGCAAAACGAAATCTGTTGCCTGGAGTACGGTTCCGATGTGGCACGGGCCCTTAATTTCAGCCTTCGTGACAAACGCAATCTCCGCCTCAACTCTCGGCGCTATAAACCCGTCGATTTCAACTTCGCCACCATCGGCTCTTGAACCGTAGTCGCACATAAATCCGAACACGGGTTCACTGACATTCATCTGCTTCATTTTTGCCTGCGAAGTCAGGCCCGCTTTGAGTCCTGCGACTCGTACGCCACGCGCTGTTTTACGCCGACGTAGTTCGTCTTGAATAGCGTACGCGTCATCCATATCGAGCCCCGGATAGGTATCCGTGATCTTGGTCATCGGCGCACGATTCAGCTCAGCGTTTTCTAATTGCTCTGCCAATAAGGCCACTGTCGCTCCGTCAATTGTCATTTCGTCATCTCCGCTGCATCAGATCGGCTTCGGGCGAGATTCAACGCAACGTCTTCGATCATGTCTTCCTGGCCTCCAATGGTTTTGCGCACGCCGAGTTCGACGAGGATTTCGCCAGACGGGACACCGTACTTCTCGCCGGCGCGCCTCGCGTGCAAAAGAAACGACGAATAAACACCTGCGTAGCCCATGATCAGTGAATCACGGTCGACTCTTACCAGCTCGTCCATTAATGGCACGACCACGTCCTCAGCCACATTCATTAGTTTGAAAACATCCACCCCCGTGTGAGCACCCATCCGATCGAGCACGGCATTGAATACTTCTAACGGTGTATTACCGGCACCCGCGCCAAGTCCCGCCGCCGAACCGTCGATCCGATTAGCACCTGCAGCGACTGCCGCCAAGGAATTTGCCACACCCATGGCCATGTTGTGATGCCCGTGAAAGCCTAGCTCAACGTCCGTATTCAGTGCTTCGCGCAAGGTCGAAATCCGCGCGGTCACATCGTCTGGCAGCATGTAGCCGGCAGAATCCGTGCAATAAATACAATTTGCGCCGTAGCTCTCCATTAACTTCGCTTGAGCCAGCAACTGTTTCGGTTCAACCATATGCGCCATCATTAGAAATCCGACGGTGTCGAAACCTAATTTTTGGGCCGTACTAATATGCTGCTCAGCGACGTCTGCTTCCGTGCAATGCGTTGCGACCCGAACTGTTCGCACACCACAATCTTTGATCATGTGCAGATGTTCGACGGTGCCGATGCCAGGGATCAGCAACGCGGACACTTTCGCCTGCTTCATTTCGGGCACGACCGCGCGCAAATATTCTTCATCACTAGCGGCTGGAAACCCATAGTTAACGGACGCTCCGCCTAAGCCATCACCATGCGTTACTTCAATCAACGGCACGCCAGCGTCGTCCAAGGCTCTAGCCACAGCGACCATTTGTTCCGGACTTATTTGATGGGCTTTTGCATGCATACCGTCGCGTAGCGACATGTCGTGAAGCGTGACTTTCCTGCCTCTGAGATCCATTGGTTATTCTCCTAGGCGCTCGCGGCCGATAGAACTAATGTTCCTTCGAGGATTTCCTCGGCGAACATTTCTGCCGTGCGCAAAGCCGCGGCCGTCATAATGTCGAGGTTCCCCGCGTACTTCGGCAAATAGTCGCCGAGCCCTTCGACTTCAAGATAAATTGACACTCGGTTGCCATCGAACACCGGCCCATTTTTAAGTCGATAACCCGGAACGTATTTTTGCACTTCCGCGATCATCGCATGTACCGATTGCGTAATAGCCGCTTCATTTGGTTTTTCTTTCGTGAGGCAATGAACTGTGTCCCGCATAATGAGCGGAGGTTCTGCCGGGTTCAGAATAATAATGGCCTTGCCTTTATCCGCGCCTCCCACTTGCTCAACGGCACCTGCGGTGGTGCGTGTAAACTCATCGATGTTCTTCCGCGTGCCCGGCCCCGCTGATTTACTCGCGACGGTCGCAACAATTTCGCCATAAGCGACGGCTTGAATTCGTGACACGGCTGCCACCATCGGGATCGTTGCTTGCCCGCCGCAAGTCACCATATTTACGTTCATGGCGCCTTTGCCGAGATGCTCTTTTAGATTTACTGGCGGGATGCAGTACGGGCCGATCGCGGCAGGTGTTAAATCGATCATCAACACGCCCTTCGCTGCCAGCTTTGCAGCGTTCTCTGCATGCACATAGGCAGAGGTTGCATCGAAGGCAATTTGTATATTGTCCTTTTTCACCGACGCAAGCAGGCCGTCTACGCCCTCATGCGTCGTCTTCAAGCCAGCCGCAGCGGCCCTTTTTAACCCGTCAGAATCGGCTTCGATGCCCACCATCCACATCGGATTGATGTGTTGGCTGCGTAACGCCTTGATCATAAGATCCGTACCAATATTGCCTGAGCCGATGAGCGCTGCATTCACTTTCACAACCGTCTCCTAAGTTTGTTGCCTTGAGCTAAAATTATTTCAGACGAAGCGTGCGGACGCTTGCCCAATGCCGCCGATTTCCATATGCATCGAGTCGCCCGGCTTCACAGATTGCAATGGTACAAGCGAACCGGACAGAATAATGTCGCCGGCCTTCAGTTCGATGCCATAAGCGCCGAGCGTATTCGCGAGCCAAGTCACTGCGTTCACTGGCGAGCCCATCGCGGCTGCCCCTGCCCCGGTCGAGATGATCTCGCCATTGAGCGACACAACGATCCCGCAAGTCGCGAGATCGACATCTAACGGGCTTACTGATTTATCTCCAAGAACAATGACGCCGCACGATGCGTTGTCGGCGATCGTGTCCTGGATTTTGATTTTCCAATCGGTGATCCGCGAATCGACGATTTCGAAACACGGCATTACGAAATCGGTGGCCGCGATAACATCTGCGTTAGTTACGCCAGGACCTTTCAGATCGTGCTTCAATACAAAAGCGATTTCACCTTCGGCTTTCGGTTGAATCAACTGCGTGCTGACCGGGACTTCCGCACTATTGCCATACACCATCGTATCGGTAAGAAAGCCGAAATCCGGTTGGCGGACATTCAACATGTCCATGACAACTTTGCTCGTCACGCCAATTTTCTTGCCTATCATGCGCTCGCCGTCTGCAAGACGACGCTCTAGCATCCGTAACGAAATCTGATAAGCCTCTTCAATATTGATTTCTGGCGATTGATCTGTCAGCGGTGCGATGGTGGTACGCGCACGCATTGCTTCATATAGAGTATCGCCGTAGCCGTTAATTTTCTCTTTCTTTAGACCCATTGGATTGCGTTCTCAAAGTTTCAAACATACGTTACGTAATTCGGTGTAGAACTCCAATGAGTGCACACCGCCTTCGCGACCAATTCCGGATTGTTTTGAACCACCGAACGACGTACGGAGATCGCGTAGGAACCAGCAATTAACCCAACTGATCCCGACGTTTATTTTGCTCGCGACTCGATGCGCGCGCGACACATTCGTCGTCCAGATCGCCGTCGCTAATCCGTACTTCGTATCGTTCGCGAGCGCGATCGCTTCTTCTTCCGTATCAAATGGCTGTATGTGGCAGCACGGTCCAAATATCTCTTCTTTCACTATTGCCGAATCTTCCGCGAGCCCCGTCCAAATGGTCGGTTCCACCCAGAAGCCGCCGCCGTACTCCTGTGGCATCGTCGGAATACCCCCACCTGTCACAATCGTTGCACCAAGCTCTCGCGCCTTCGCATAGTACGACAACACCTTGTCTCTTTGTTGTTTGCTAACCATTGGGCCCAGGCCCGTTTTCTCGTCGCTCGGGATCCCAACATGCAAATTCTCCGCCCGCGCTTTAAGGCCCCCGACGAATTTCTCGAATATAGACCGTTCAACATAGACCCTTTCAGTTCCGAGACAGACCTGCCCGCAATTCGCAAACACGGAACGCGCCGTCCCTTCTAAGGCCTGTTCGAAATCACAATCGGCGAACACGACAGCTGCATTCTTGCCGCCTAATTCGAATGATACGTCGCGAATACCAACCGCTGCGTTCTTCATTATTGCCGTGCCAGTAATCGTCTCACCCGTGAATGTGATCGCGTCCACATCCGGGTGCGCGGTTAAGTACTCGCCAGTGGAGTTTGTACCAAACCCATTAATCACGTTGAACACACCAGCCGGCATGCCGACCTCGTTCATCACTTCGCCAAGCAAGGTAGTGGTTGAAGGCGTCTCTTCAGATGGCTTAACGACGACCGTGTTGCCGCATGCGAGCGCCGGACCTACTTTCCAGGTCATGAGCAGTAACGGAAGATTCCACGGTGAAATCACAGCAATAACCCCTTTGGGTAGGCGGACACCGTAATTTAGTGCGCCCGCGCCATCAGGCGTTTCGAGATGAAACGATTCGGTCGGTACGTTGCGAATCACGTCGGCGAATATTTTGAAATTTGCCGCGCCGCGTGGAATGTCGATATGTCGAGCGAGAGAGTACGGTTTACCGGTGTCGCGGCACTCAGCCTCTAAAAACTCATCGAAACGTTCGTTAATGCGATCGGCAACCGCGTATAACAATGCGACTCTCGCATCGACGGTGAGACGTCCCCACTCGCCGAGGTAGGCGGCTCGCGCGGCCTGGACTGCCGCATCGACATCCGCTTCGCTTGCTTCGTGAACAATTGAAAACGGCGCACCCGTAACCGGATCGATGTTCTCAAAGGTGCGCAGGTTCGACGATGGCACATAGCGACCGTTGATAAAGTTTTTAAGCTCAGGCAATTTTGCCGAGTTGGCAGACGTAGCTTGCGAAGACATGGCTAGAAGTTTTCCTAAGTGCTCTGGTTGGCTAAGCAACCAACACTACTTTTTGTACACGATTGCGCTGATCTTTTTCCACGCGGGAGCTCCGCGTGCTGCAAGATCAGCGAGTTTTTCTTCGGAATAATCGACCGTCACTCCCGTTTGATAGGAGGCGCGCTCTCGACATCGGGTGTACCAGTCGGCAACGTGTGCGCGGTCTGCATACCAGGCGCTCCAACCAAACTGGTACGGGGTTTGAAAATAAGGTGCCATCGCCGCGTCGGCGAGCGAAAACTCATCGCCGGCAATCCACGCTTGTCGGGACAATAGGCTATCCAAATCACTAATCGTCTTTTCGTAGACCGCAATCGCGTCGATCACATCTGGCGCGTCGTAGCCATGCTTTAGCAGACGCCGTTGTCGTTCGCGACGTGCTTTATCCGGGATCTGGCTCATCAGAACTTCTTGTTCGTCTTGCGACAGCGATTTCAATTTATCAGCCATCACGAGCGGCCATTGCAAGGCGCCGCAAGACGGATGCAACTTGATATCGATGTGCTTCATCCATAAACGCATTTGCGTCGTCTGGTAAGAATCGTCCGGACGCAAGCGAGGCTCTGGGAATCGATCTTCAAGATATTCGCAGATAATCGACGATTCGATGATCGCCCTCCCATCCTCAACCAAGGTCGGCACCACCCCGGTTGGATTGAGCTTTAAGTACTCTGGCGACAAATTTGCTTTGCTAGGCAGGTCGACATAGATCTTCTCGCACGGAAGGCCTTTTTCAGCCAGCACGATCCGCACCTTCTGTGAGCACGGCGACATCGGATGTGTATGAAGTTGCAAGGTCATGATTCAGTGCTCTCCAGTCAATGTGCGTGGTTGTGACAAGCCCAAGCGGATTCGGAAATCTGGCTAACGTTCGCCCACCCTCGGTTAGCAACCTATCCAGCGGCGCAATTATATCGATAAAATTCTCTAGAATCGATATTTTTTACGATAATCGATAGTCTTCTCCAACCCTCGCCGTGCTGCTACGCTATGAATATTCGTAAACTGACGGTAGACATCGACCTTACATGCTACGGCACACCGGCAAGACCTTAAGTGAATCGGCTTACGATTCACTGCGAGACGACATCATACGGGGTCGGCTCGAACCCGAGGCGAAATTACGCATCGAAGAGCTGCGTCAGCATTATGGCACCGGAGCTAGTCCATTGCGCGAGGCGCTCAATCGTCTTGCCGGGGAAGGATTCGTCACAACGGAGGGTCAACGCGGTTTTAGAGTTGCGCCAATCTCATTAAAAGATCTCAAAGACATTACCAGTCTTCGAATCATGCTCGAATGCGAAGCAATTACTATCAGCATGCGCAACGGTGATGATGAGTGGGAGGCGAGTATCGTGGCAGCATCCCATCGCCTAGCAAAAGTAGAATCCGGCGATCAGGTCTTTCCGGAGTGGGAGCTACGTAATCAGGATTTCCATGAAGCGTTAATCGCGGCCTGTGATTCGACTTGGCTATTAAGGTTTCGCCGCACTTTATACGAGCAACACAAGCGCTATCGGCTTATCTCCATATTAGAACGGGTTGAAAGTCGGAACGTTCGTCAAGAACACGATGAAATTGTACAAGCGGTATTAGCGCGCGACGAAAGTGCCGCGTGCGCGGCGACTGAAAAACACATCTCGCGCACTGCGGAGATCACTGAGCAGGCGTTCGCGAATTTGAATTCCTCGGGCGTTCCGTAATTGTTTAAACCGGTTTCACCCTCTCTGCGGAACTTGGCATTGAAAATGTGTCCAAACACTAACCGAACTCACAGAAGGGGTCAGCCATGTTGTCGTTCATTGCTTTAATCGGCGCAGTCGCATTAGCCCCGCCGATCAGAAACGGTTTATTGGCCGTGCCACAAGACGTGCAAATCGGGCGCCACGTCGTGGAACTCAGACGACCCTTAATCGCACGCACGCACGGCGTTAAGTTGGTCCTGTTCGTGCGCCGTAGAGGCGAGTTAGGCATCGACACTGCGAACGTTATTCAAGATTTCCAGGCTAAAGTTCCGCGCGGTTCAGTTGATGCCTACTTGAGCGGTAGCGACGGGGAGGAACTGTCGTTGACGCATAGTGATTATGTTTTTTACCGCGGCCATATGGGTTTAGTTCTCACGGAAGTTGAGCCTGCCGAGCGCGGCGATCGTTACCGGCATCTCGAACTTGATGCGAAAATTCCATTACAAAATGTACGCTTCGTTTGGTTGGACCGCGCCGGGCGAAGAATAGATGACGTACAACCGACATTGTAAACGGGCGTAGCCAACAGGTGATCCTAGTCGGCGCTCGACGCGGTCATATCAGAGACCGGCTCGGACATCGTAACCGAACAAGTCGCGCCAGGTGGTTCTGGTGAAAGAGAGGCCATCTCCGCGAGTCAGCACGTTGAATTGGCGGGGGGTGATAGTCAGCCGATCCAAGTTACTAAATTGTTCGATCTTCCTTTTGAATCCTTACGCCATCTCGGCGGCACGGAAGATGCTCCGCTGAATGTCTCGAATGATACAACCCTAACCGATGCAGGCTTAACGGTTGTCGAAACAATCGACGCTAGCCCTGCTGCTGGCGAGATTACGAAACCGCCGTCCGTACCACCGTCGCTTGATACCGGCACGGCAGCGAACGACTCATCATTAGTGGAAATAGCGCCGGTAGAACCACTTATCGTGCCGCCCTTGTCACCGCCGCCGAACACGTAGGACCTGCCTCCGGTCGCATTAGCCACGCTAAGCGCAGCTGATGCTAGCGACCCATCGCCTTCCGGCACGTATACGGTTACGAAAGGCGATTACTTATTCGCCATCGCTGAACGCTTTAACGTCACCGTCGCAGCATTACAGGAATGGAATCAGCTCACGAATGATGAAGTCCAGATTGGCCAGCGCTTACAGTTGCGTGGCGGAGATGTTGGGGACCATAAGATCGCATCATCAAACCTCAGGCGATCTACTACTCGCGGCTGCTGGCGCTGGCGATGTCACCACTATGCAAGAATAGCTCGCCGACGGCGCGCCGGTCGATGTGCGCGACGCGGGTGGTAAGACAGCACTAGTGCTTGCGGCGATTGCTAACCATAGGGCTATTGTCGAGATCCTGCTCAAAGCCAAAGCAAAGCTCAACCTGAGGAGCAAATCCGGGAATACGGCCTTACCCTATGCTGCATGGAACGGACATATAGCAGCCACTCGGATCCTTCTTGAAGGCGGTGCAGCGGTGAACTCAAAAAACGAGGAGGGGCGCACGGCACTAATCGATGCCGCGATTAACGGTCATGCCGAATGCGTTAGGCAACTGCTTGAGCACTCGGCGGACGTTAATGTCCGGATGACAGGCGGGCGCACTGCGCTCTGTGCCGCTGTTTGGAACGGACATATCGATGCCGCCCGATTGTTGCTGGACGCCGGCACCGAAGTGAATACACGTCCGCGCGACGGTTGGACCCCCTCATTGATGCGGCTTGGAATGGTGGTGCCTCGATGGTGACATTGCTCCTGCAACACGGTGCAGATTCCGATATCCCTGACGACGGCGGGCTAACGCCGCTGGATACTGCGACGCAACGCGGACACACAGATGTTGTGGCCGTGTTGGGTCCATCTTCCTGGCGCCGACATTTCGCCCTTAACCTTCGTCTCGGAGCTCATCGCAACGGAAAGCCTTGCCGCAGGCACCTTGTCGCGCAGGAAATTCTGCTTCGTCCTAAGGTGCCACGCTAGGAACGTTGTTCGCGATTTAGGGTTCCTCAGCAGTTGATGAAGACGGCGGGCGATCGCACGGCGCGCGAATTTCGGCGACAGTCTATTTACTCGAAGCGAGTTGCTCGAGCAGAAACTGCTGTCAGTGGTGCGCCAGGGCAATCGCGTTCTAGGCTATACACCCGTAGTGATAAACTTTGGGCCGCTAAGTTCGCCAAACCAATGGTAGCTCCAAGATTTTAGCAACCGTCCCGCCACAAACCGGAATCGCCTCCTCGTGAGCAAGGGCGAAATCGGGAATTCGCTTTAACCACTCCTCCAGGAAAATAACCAACTCAGCGAGCCCGAGCGCGGCCCCCGGACAACGATGCACACCATTGCCGAACGTAAGCACTTGTTTAACCCTGCGGTCCCAATCAACACTTAGCGGATTCTCGTAGATGTTCTCGTCAAGATTGTAAAACGCGCTCTGGATGGCAACCATGTCACCCTGCTTCATAGTGACACCGAGATATTCCATGTCTTGGCGGACTTGTCGCACCATCGTGACGTTCGGAAAACGCCGTATGAGTTCGTTCGCTGCCCGCGGAATCAAACTGGGGTCTTCCACCAAGGCGCGACGGTGCGCTGGGTTCTCGGCCAGAAATATCATGACGAAGCCGAGCATCGAAGAAACGGTATCCAGCCCCGCTTCCAAGAGGTGAATCGCGGAGCCGAGCGCCGAATCTTCAGGCATCGGTTTACCGTTGACTTCGGCCGTGGCCGCAGCACTTAACATATCGTTGCCAGGAGATTGACGCCGTTCAGTTAGAAAGGGTTTCAGGTAATCGGCAATAGATCGAATGGCTGCGACACGCTTATCCGGGTCTGGTTCGCGTGTTGTTATGCCGACCCAGTCGCCCAGTTTTTTGCGATCATCAAACGGCAATTCGACAAGATCCAGGAATACGATGAGCGGTAAGATGTCACCGCACTCACCGATAAATTCGCAACCCCCGCCATCCTTCAAGCCGTCAATGAGGTCGCCCGCGAACTCGCGCACAAAATCCTTTTTCGCCGCAACAACATTCGGTGACATGCCCTTGTTCAGAAATGTACGAAACGGCTGGTGATGCGGAGGGTCCAAAGTAAAAGCACCCAGCTCCCCTTGCCCGTCCACGGCCGGTATGAAGAAGTACTTCGAGCTGAAGCGCTCATGATCGGCGTAGATATCAAACACGTCTTGGCCCTGGGTCGGCACCCAGTGGCCACCATGATGAGTGGACCAGAGGACTCGATGAGACGCGTTGCGCTGGAAATCAACACAATTTTGATAAAAGTCCGCAGCATTCTGGCTCGGGGAGTAGACGTCGAAATCGACAACCAAGTGTTCTGGGACCCATTCAGGTATTTGTTGAGATGATTCTGAGACGACCGACATATTCACTGTTCCTATTAAAATTCGGTGACAGACAAAACTGCAGTGCCCTATGCGCTGTTTAGTGCGAGTCCCGCAGCCCGTGATTCATTTTTGGTGCTGCAGGTCAGGCGCTAATATCCGCCGGGGCCCGTTGATTATACGGCGCCGATAAATCCGCGGCGTGGGTCAACCGTGGACGTATCATCGAGCGTCCTCACGCGAGCATTTATCTGTGATCTTGGTACACTCGAGGAATCCGCCCATCGCCGTTAACACAATGAATTCAAAGCCCCCACGCCACAACCTCGTTGAATTGGACTCACTCGAGCTTCTCGTTGTGATGGACAACGAAACAGACACGCTGTCGAGCGTCGACGAAGGCGTACCTCAGATCCCTGAAATTGTGCACCTTGCCGCGCGCACGGCGCCGAGCCGGCACTATCGAGATCATGAATGTAAAATGGTATTCGACCAGTTGTGTTGCGGATGCCATGGATTGTCAGTGTTAGTGACGGGGCGCGTTGGCAATGTTGAGCACACGGTGCTCTTCGACGTGGGGCCGTACCCGCAGTATTGGCTGGATAATGCTGAACGCCTGAATGTCGATCTCTCGAAAATCGAATGCCTGTTTCTTTCACACTGGCATTTCGACCATAGCGGCGGCTTCCCCGAAGTGATCGCCGCGATCAGTGCGGCGCGGTCAAAAGCGGGTTTATCCGAACCATTAATCGTCGATGTGCATCCCGATCGCCCTGATCAACGCGGTATCCTGCTGCCAAGTGGCGTTATGGTTTTGTTACCCGAGGAACCGAAAATCGAGGCGATGATTGAGAGCGGCGGTACCGTCGTGACGCATTCTCACGCGAACGCTTTTTGTGATGGTTTTTTCTTTGGCAGCGGCGCGATAGAGCGGCAAACAGAATACGAGACTGGCCTCCATGGCCATCACACTTTTCACGCCAATGAGGCGGTCTCGGATCCCCTGATCATGGACGAGCGCTACTTAGTGGCTCAGGTCCGCGGGCGGGGAATTTCTGTGCTTTCAGCATGTTCACACGCGGGAATTGTGAATGCCTGCTTGAGTGCGCAATCTGAATTCCCTGATGTGCCGGTCGACGTTGTGCTTGGTGGTTATCATCTAGCGGGAAAGGTGATGGAGCAGCGGATAGAGGCAACAATTGCTGACTTGACTACGCGCATACAACCAAGGGTCGTTGCACCCGGACACTGTACCGGGTGGCGCGCTAAGGCACAGTTAGCAGATGCCTTCGCGCCGGGACGTTACGGACCCAGCGTCGTTGGCACAATGTATCGTTTGCAGGCTGAGACAGTAGAACTCTAGACTCGTTCCTGCAATTTATCGTTTGAAGTTTCGACCTAGGTTAACATCCGTCTCCGTGCCTAACAGGTAGCAAAGCAGACCTTCTGCTCCAGTCACGCGGATCATGTGCCAACCTCTCACAACGGACGTGCGCATGTCGATAAGGTCGGCCGGGTGAATTCAAAAAACGCCCTTACCTCGACAAAGATGGCGAGGAGGCGAGGCTAAACTGCACGACACTTGGCCAGAACCCGAACAAGTTACCGTGGCCGTCTAGCCCCGAGGCGCGATTACAGCCAACACGCGGCGATGCGCTTGTTGGCATCAATTTGATGAACTGACGATAAAGATGAGATTGTAAAAAGCAGGCGTTTGCGCGTCTTTTACCCCGAATTAACAAGGACTGATATTGATGAAGAGTTTCGAGGCTGCCTTCGCAAGTTGGATTGTGCGCAATCCGTGGATCGTTATCGCTCTGAGCATCTTGCTGATTGCTATACCCGCTACGGGCCTGTCGAAACTCTACTTCGATTCCAGCTACCGGGTATATTTCAGCAACGATAATCCAGAACTTTCCAATCTCGAGACTATCGAGGCCACTTATAACGAAAGTCATAACGTGATCATCGTTGTCGCCCCCAAAGATGGCAACGTATTTACCGCGCGCACGCTGTCGGCGATAGAACAACTCACCGAAGACGCCTGGCAGGTACCGTTCTCTCGGCGGGTCGACTCAATTACTAATTTTCAGTACACCACCGCCGAGGAAGATGATCTCGTTGTACGAGACATGGTCAAAAATGGTTCTGCTTACAGCGCAGCCAAACTCCTGGCGGTTCGAGAAGCGGTGCTTGCAGAGCCGGCACTCGTGAACCGTCTAGTCTCAAAGGAAGGGCACGTTACTGGCGTCAATATCACGCTCTCGATGCCAGTCGAGGGACGCACAGAAGCTGAGCCCCAGATCGTAGCGTACGCGAGAAAAATCGCGGCCAAGCTTGACGCGCAATATCCCGAACTCGAGACGTATCTCTCCGGCGTCGTCATGCTGAACAATACGTTCGGAGAAAGTGCCGCCAATGATTTCACAAAACTAGTCCCGATCAGCTTCGCGCTCATGATGATCATCGTGGCTATCCTTATCGGCGGGGTCGCTGGAACTCTGGTTACGATGGTCATTATCATCGCCTCAGTGATCGCTGCCATGGGAGCCGCGGGCCACATCGGTTTCCCGCTTACCGGCATGTCCGCTTCTGCGCCTATTATTATTCTCACTGTGGCTGTTGCCAACTGCGTGCACGTGCTGGTGAGTTTCGTACATGGGTTGCGCAAAGGAGAGACCAAAGCGGAAGCTATGGACGAGAGCCTTCGCATTAACCTTCAGCCCGTATTCCTCGCTAGCGCAACGACCGCAATTGGTTTCACCAGCATGAACTTCAGCGTCGTGCCACCCTTTCAGTATCTTGGCAACATTGTTTGTATGGGCGTGTTGTTCTCGTTCGTGCTCACCGTAACCTTCCTCCCGGCCGTAATGAGTTTGCTACCCACTCGGCGCAAACCGGCCGATGAGCACACGCAAGATGGCAAGCTCATGACCCGCCTTGCCGATTTTGTAATTGCCAAACAACGCGCCCTGCTGTGGTCGACGCTCATCGTTTTCGGGGCGCTCATTGCGAACATACCCCGCAACGAAATCAACGACGTATTTGTGCACTATTTCGACGAGACGATCCCGTTCCGCGTCGCTACCGATTTCATGGTGGAGAATATGACGGGTGTCTACCTCAACGATTATTCGTTGGAAAGCGGCGAGACTGGCGGCATCAGCAATCCCGCATTTCTCCGTGACGTAGAGAAGCTTTCCGAATGGCTTGAAACTCAACCTGGCACCGTCCATGTCGATCGATTCACGACCATCATGAAACGCCTTAACAAGAATATGCACGGTGACGAAGATGGTCACTACACCTTACCGGACGACCGCCGACTGGCGGCACAGTACTTGCTGCTTTATGAAATGTCCCTACCCTACGGACTTGATATCAACAATCAGATCAACGTTGATAAGTCCGCCACTAAACTCGCGCACACCATCGGCCTCATTTCGAGCAAGGCGGCGCTTGGTCTGGATAAAAGCGTGCATAAATGGGTTAAAGATAACGCGCCATCGATCAAACGCGTGATCAGTGGCAGTCCGACCCTGATGTTCTCGAACATCGGGCAGCGAAATAGCCGTACCATGCTGCTCGGCACATCCGCCGCCTTGGCCGCCATCTCAGTGATCCTGGTGGTGGCGCTTCGCTCGTTCAAAATTGGCATGGTGAGCCTCATTCCGAACCTCGTTCCTGCCGCGGTGGGTTTCGGTTTGTGGGGAATATTCGTTGGCGAGGTCGGTATGACCTTGTCGGTGGTCACAGGTATGTCGTTCGGCATCGTGGTCGATAACACCGTGCACTTTTTGTCGAAGTATTTGCGCGCCAGGCGCGAGAGCGGACTGAGTCCGGAGGCAGCAATTCGTTACGCATTTCGAACCGTCGGCAATGCACTAGTCATCACAACCTCAACGCTAATCGTCGGATTTCTGACCCTCGCCACCTCGAGCTTCAGTTTGAATGCGGACATGGGCATGTTAACCGCAGTCGTCATCGCTGTAGCGTTGGTTGCAGTGTTTCTCTTGTTGCCGCCGCTGTTGCTGAAAATTGACGATCCGGGCGATGGGTCTGCACCTGGTGGTGAGCGACTTGAGGCATCGGCCCCAGCGTGACGCTACGACGATCGGCGGCACCTCGAGTCCACGGCGGACAAATGAGACGGATTTATTTGCATGGAAAGCAACGTTCGTAACGTTGTCTGTCCCTTTTGCTCGAGTGCAGAATCGATGGCCTGTTGGACATTTTGTCACTCTTCCGAGCTAGACACGTTCAGGTGTAATGTCCCGCCATGCCGATCCTAGTCGATTTACTCAAAGATCTATCGCCGCGCACATTCGCCGAGCTTGATCAATCAGCAGGCTTGCCCAAGGGCAGCGCCTTCCGCGCGTTCAAAGCGTCAGCGCCGCTATTAGTTGAAGGACGGGATTTTTACTGCTGCGACAGTCGCACCGACGGCATCCAGTTCGCCGAGTGGACGGCGAGCGGGCGCTTCTATCAGGGGACGGTCAACGCGGTGCTGTTGGGCGACAGCGGCCAAGCAATCGTCCGCACAAAGCTGGAAGACAATCAATGACGCAATTTTTAATCCGGGGACGGATTTATTTGCATGTCAAATATCTTTCTCGCTGCAAAGGAGACAGATCTATTTGAGTAGCGAGTATCTTTCGTAACTATGTCTTTCCGCTTTAGCCTGCCCAGATCCGTCTCTCAGACGCGCAAGGTCTCAATCGACAACTAATCTGCGTCGGGCCCCGTTTGCCAACTTCCCCAGTGCGTGACGTCCTGTCCGCGCCGTCTTGTGGTCGGTCCGAAACGTCCGTGCGGATAGCCCATAGGAATGAGGCCGGCGACTTCTTTATCCGCAGGGATCTCGAGGCGTTCCTTCAATTCCTCTTCGAAAAAATAGTGCAAGGTGGTTAGGGTCGCACCGACGCCCAACGCCCGCGCAGCCAGCAAAATGTTTTGCACTGCGGGATATATCGAGGCGTGTAAGGTCGCGGTAACCGAACGCGGGTTGTTCGCGTCTGCATAGGTTGGAAAGTCCGTACCAGTACAGGCGAGTAACAGTACCGGCACCTCGTCCATGTGCTCCGCCAAATGAGTCGCGGTAGCAAACATGCGTCGACGCTCTTCCGGGATCGCATCCATCGATGGAATTGAGCCAAGCCGCTCGAGCTCACGATAATATTTCAAGTAACGATCTCGAATAAACCGCTTGTCGTCGGCGGCCTCGACAACCACGAACGCCCAATTTTGAAAATTGCTGCCACTCGGCGCATGGACGGCCGCTTCAATGATCTTTTCCATCACTTCGCGCGGAATCGGATCCGGTTTCAAGCGGCGCATCGAACGGGTGGAATATATCGCTTCGAATAATCCGATCTCACTCATGTGAGTGTTCCTCCTCTAATGCAATGTAGTAGCGTACTTGTAGCATCAATTAAATGCACTAGATCGCTCCCTCGGAAAAGCGATCAGAGGAACAGATTTATTTGAATCGAAAGTAAAGCCCTCAAATATGTCTGTCCCCTTTGGCCCCTCAGAAGTTAAACTGCATCCAAGTCTGCAGGACAGTGATGTTGTCGTTGCCGAAAATTTCGCGGGCTGCCGTATTTGGACTCGACCATGCGACACCAGCGTAAATATAGATACGGTCCGTTCCGAAATACTCGACCCCAGCATTGATCTCATCAGCCCAATCACGGCTAGACACCGGCTGACCAAAAAAATGCCTTTCGTCGAGATCGTGCGTGTAGTAATAAAACGTCAGCGCGTACGAATCGCTCGGTGCCGTCGTAAGCTTCAGGAATTTAGTTACTTGATTGCTGTTGTACAAGTGGTATTCCCCTGCAATTTCGCCATGGTAGAACGTGTCCCATCCGCGCGCGCCGAAACCGTAGAACAATGGTCGATAGTTTTCACTATCCCCGCTCGCCAAATCGTCACCCGAAAATCGCGCGTAGCGATACGTCAACATTGTGTTCCAAGCAACGTTCGGCACCGTGAACACCGTATCAACGTACCATGCGAGACCATCAACGTCGGCGCCATTGCCGTCGTCATCGCTGCCGTATTGCCACACGACTTCTGCATGGATTTTCAGCGCGGAAAGGTACGGTACTGGCACATCAAGTGCGCGCAGGTTCCACGACTTAACCCCGTCGTATTGCAAGGTATTCCCGTCGTAGACATCGATGAACATGACACCGTAGCGTCCGAGGCGCGTATCCGCGTTTTCAACATTCACACCATATAAGCGCGCTCCACTGAAGTCAGAGTCACTGCGCAACCAGAACGCATCGCCACGCAACGCTTCACCGTTGTACGCGACGACGGCAGCGTTTCTCCACGAATCAAACGGACCGAGCCAAAAATTGCCTTGCTTCGAACCCGTATCGAAATTGCCGTCGCCGATCAAAAAGCCGTCGCTAATCATCAATCGTTGCGGACCAACGCTCACGCTGAACGATTCGTTCCGCCAACCGACATAAGCTTCGTCCGTATCGATGCGTGAGTCGCCGCCGCGCGCGAACTGTCCCGAGAGATCACCGTCGAGCAGATTCGCCGCAGCGACAACCGAAGCTTTTCCGAAGAATGTCCCGCCAAGTCCTGCACGTTCGAAAGCAAGTGCGGGTTCGAGTGAGAGTTCGCCATTCGTGCGTTCCTTCTCGGACAAACTGTCCAGCGCGCCGAGACCGAAATTGAGGTTATCTCCGCGTTGCAGCCCGAAGCGCATTTCGAGCATCGGCGTCAGCGACCACTCGTCTACCTTCACGGTCTCGAACGCCTTCGCGGCGAGAGCAAAACATGTCGCACAGAGCAGAGACAATAGGAACGTACTAGTTTTCAAGGGTCGCAATTGTAAATTGAAGATGAAGAATCTGAGTTGAAAACCGTTGATGGCACTGCACAACAAGTACCTGGATAATCTGGATGCTTAGAACGGCAAAAACGGCCGCTAATTTATTTTCAGGCAACGCCGATCAATCCATATTTGCTTAGAATTTTGATTCCATCGTTGCAGTGAAACTGAACGCTTCGCGCATGAGCGCTGGCTCTTTGCCAACTTTTCGCGCCCATTCAATCCACTCGTCCTTTGCCTGACCTGGTTTCATATAGTACATGAGTCTTAGGTTATCGCTTGCGCGAGGCGAGGTGTGCTCAATGAAAATTCGTCGACGATCGCAATCGTAAAAATCAAGCAGACTGTCATTCACATTGTCATGAATTACCCGATTGAGAACCTCGATAAGCGCAAACGAGTCAAACATCCCGCCGGTCAACCCGAGTCCCCCAGTGGGGTTAGTCACATGTGCAGCATCACCGACCAGAAGTATCCGCCCTTCCCGCATTCGATCGGTCACGCGTTGGTGCATTCTGTAAGGTGCAAATCCGTCAAGCGTATAGTCCGCAACAGGAACGTGCCGAACGAGCTTTTCGATAATGCGTTGGCGTAAGTTCTCTATCGGAAGAGCGGGGTCTTCCATAAACGTGATGCGCCAGTAATTAGGATCGGCGAGTTTGCAAATGACCCCACCATATTCGTGGTCGATTTGCATGGCAATGTTTTGAAAATCGTGTTGTTCAAAGTCGATGTAAATATTTAGCGCCACGTAACGCTGGGGCCACGTGAACCCGAAAAAATCGTACCCGAGCACGTCACTGCGTACTGTGCTGCTTGCCCCGTCTGCGCCGACCAGAAAATCGCCCTCAATTTCTTCGTCGCCGTTAGGTCCTGTAAGCTTGGCGACGACCCCGCCGTCGTGTTGAAGACAGCTCACTAACTTGGTCGAATATCGAATGTCTACATTGGACATAGGGGCCAGGTGCTTTTCAAGAATCTTCGAAAGGTGGCCCTGGTGCAAATGCATCGCGTACGGATGGGCCTCTAGGCCGTCGAAGCAAGAGAGATCCCATCGGATCAGTTCGCCGGTTTCATGGATACGCCAAGCGAAGTCCTGCCGGACAAGACCCTCGTCGATACAGTCTTGCAGAATCCCGTGCTTTTCCAGATGCGAAAGCACAGGATAATGATAAGCCACAGCCCGCGGGGAATCGTTGAGTTGTGCGTTTGACTCAAAAATCGTAACCCGACTGCCCGCATTTGCGAGACCAAGGGCAGTTAGTAGGCCGCACGGCCCGCCACCTACTACGATGATATGCGTACTCATACCCCACCCTCCTCTTCTTATTGACTGCGCAATACAAAGACCATTATTGAGTTTCTTTTCATGCGCATCCCACGCATTTTAGAGACATTCGCGTTTTCGTACATCGAGTGACAAAAACCTGCCCCGGGTCATCGCGATGCGATGACCCGGTATAGAAATTTTGTACCACTCACTTAGAGCTAAAGGTATTTCGCGATTTCATTCCGCATTCTTAGGATGTTATAGCGAATGCTTGCTGATTGCTCGTTAAACCTAATCGTGTATAAGGTTAGGGTGCCCACCTGCCCAGCGCCGCTTGGGCATCAACGTTGTTCGTTACCTGAACCGTGACGGGTCGACCGAAAGGAGAGATTAATGGCTATGGCTGAAGAAACCATCTTCGACGTCCTCGTGCTAGGGGCAGGATTCGCTGGCGTCACAGCAGCTAGAGAAATGAAAAATTCAGGGCACAAAGTTGCGATTCTCGAAGCGCGAGATAGGATTGGTGGTCGCGTTTGGACTTCTGAACTCGACGGCACGAAGATCGAATACGGCGCAACCTGGATTCATTGGTTCCAGCCTTACGTTTGGTCCGAGTTTATGCGCGCGGGGCTCGAAATTCATGAAGACCCCTGGTTTCCACCAATCACAATCCACGTAGAGGGCAAGCCGCAACCGCTCGCATTCGATAGATTTCGAGAAATGTTAAACGAAGGATGGCACGCCTTCGCAAAAACCACAGCGGGTGGGCATGTGATGGAACGTCCCTACCACCTAAGCGAGTTAACTAATGCCGAGGCTTTAGACGCTTTGACGGTGCAAGAGGTGATTGATTCTTTAGCGATCGAACCACTCGCAAAGATCGCATTTGCGGCCGAAATTACCGTACAAATGAACGCGCACCCAAAGGATGTTAGCTATCTCTCGCAGTTACGCTGGTGGTCGGCTTCTGGTTGGGATGTGTCGCTAATGATCGATTGCTTGGCTCGCTACAAGGTAGAGACGGGCCTCACGTCATTGATCAGCTTCATGGTTGAACGCGCGAAACTGGATATACGACTCGAAAAGCCAGTCGCTAAGGTCGAACAAACGGCCGGGAGAATCGTCGTCACTACTCGGTCCGGTGAAACATTCACGTGTAAAAAGCTCGTCTGCGCGTTACCGATGAATTGTTTGAAGGATGTAGACTTCGCTCCCGCACTCGCCAAAGAAAAGCTCGATCTGTCGCGCGAACAACATGCCGCGAAAGGCTTGAAAGTGTTGTTCAAAACGAAAGGTGAATCGCAGGGGCACGCTATCATAGCGCCGGCCGGTGAGAAACCGATCAATCTCTTGAACCCGGTGCGCATTGAGGGCGACGAACGACTCTACGTCGGATTTGGTACGGACGGTAGCGCATTCGATCCCAATAATTTAGATGAAGTGAATGCTGTGTTGGCGGATCTGCATCCTGAACTTCAAGCCACCGCCTGCGCGGGCCACGACTGGCACAACGACGAATTTTCGCAAGGTACGTGGCACATGCCGAGACCGACACAAAACCTGCGGACACTTAAAGCGTTTGATGGACCTGAGGGCGGCATCTATTTTGCTGGGGATTATCTTGGCCGCGGTTGGATGGGGTTTATAGATGGTGCTATCGAGTCAGGTCTACTCGTTGCCGAGGAAATACACGCGGCCTTAATTAGCTAACAATCAATTTAACAACGTAGCCATTGCCGGGAGTAAGACGATGCCCAAGAAACCCGAATATCTTCACCTCGTGCCTGAACTCGAAGCGCAATATTGTTTTTCTATTGGCGTTCGCGCCGGCGACAATGTTTACATTGGTGGTTTGACGGCGTCCGATGATCAAGGCAATGAACTGTTTGCGGATAACGCAGCACTGCAAATGAAGAACATCTACGAGCAGATGGGTCGGGTGCTTAGGCACTTCGGCGGCAGCGCATCGGATATCGTTAGCGAAGTGATTTACTACAGTGTCTCGATGGACGAATACAACAACGAACTTTTCCCCCACCGGCAGGCGTTCTACCTTGGTGGCAAGGCGCCTTCCGTGGCCGGCATGCAAGTTCTCGGCTTTACCAGTGAGAGCATCAAAGTGGAAGTGACAGCAGTCGCGTACTTACCGCAGTGAAATCGGAAACTCGCGATCCTAGCAATTCTAAACGTGTGAATTTATCGGCAAGCGACGGATGCGCGGCCCGCCGGCATCGACTATCGCATTGACCAAAGCAGCAATCGTTACCGGAACCGCATCTTCGCCAACGCCTCGTGGCGGCTCGTCGGACGGTAAAATCACTACATCAATGCGCGGCATTTGGGTCATCGTGAGCATCGGATAGTCATGGAAATTACTCTGCTGAACCTGCCCGTTTTCAACTGTAATCTCGCTCATCAGCGCCGTAGTTAACGCATACGCGACACCCCCTTCCAGTTGCGCACGGACAATGTCTGGGTTGATGGCGATACCCGCGTCGATAGCGATAAATACACTTTCGACAACAGGTTTTCCATCTTTGCCAATCGCGACGTCGACAATCGCCGCTTTGGTAGAAGTCGTGTAGCCTGCAAAATAATCAGAGTCCGATACGCACAATCCGCGACCGACTCCGGCTTCTTTAGGTGCATGCCATGGTCCAACGTTGATTGCGTAATCGAGCAAACGGAGATTGCGTTTCATTCGTTCAACATTGATTGCGTAATTTGTCGTATCGATGGGAATTTGTTCGGAGTCGAGTAACTCGCGATAAAAAGAAATAGCGTCTTTGCCACTCGCGATGCGCATCTCGTCAAGAAAGCTGAAATTCATCCAGTGATGTTGAGTGAACCCGACGCCCCGCATCCAACCGAAGGGCACTGGTGTGTTTTGGTCGCGCTGATATTCGAACCGCGTATTCGGCGGGCGAAATGGGATCCGCACCGCGCCGTAGGACTGCTCGGCTGAGAATCCACTGGCGACTCTGCAACGCCAAGCGCTGACATTTCCTTTAGCATCGAGCCCACCATCGAAACGCGCCACAGTTAGCGGTGCGTAGTAGCTGTGTTTCGTCGTCTCCTCGCGTGTCCATAACAACTTAACGGGTGTGCCAGAGTTTTGTTTCGCGATCTGCATGGCTTGATAAACGAAATCATTGTGCAGCCGTCGCCCGAATCCGCCACCCGCCGGCATCAGATGCAGATGCGCTTGTGCAGGAGCAACTTCGCCGAGTTCATAGGCTATGCGCCAAGCATCATCGGGATATTGGCTATTCGTCCAAACATGCACCTCACCTCCGTCGACGAGCGCAGTGCAATTCATGGGTTCTAAAGGCGCAGGATCCATGAATGGATACACATACACGGCATCCAGGGTTTGCGCCGCGGTTTTGAGCGCAGCATCGAAGTCACCCGTTTCTGCGACGATTGGTAATGCGTTTTGAACCTTCTCAACGAGCAATTCAGTTAACGCGACACTTGAAAATGTTTGATGTGGACTCTCAGACCAATGTATCGGAAGCGCCTCTAAAGCGGACTTCGCTTGCCACCAACTGTCCGCAACAATGGCGACTGAGTCGTCAATCTTGACGGTAGCCGCCCACAAATCGGGGTCCGCACCTTCAGGTACCGGCGAATTGTATCCAACCAACGCGCGCTTTAGAGCAAATACGTGTGGACTACCTGGCATGTCGGCAATCGATGCGGCATCAAAGCGATGCAACGAAGCGCCGTATATCGGGCTCTGGCGAATCGCAGCAAAGCGCATCCCGGATAAATCCACGTCAATGCCGAATTGCTTCGTGCCTTGCGTGATCGACACTAAATCGAGTCGTTCGAGTGGTTTGCCAATCAACGTTTGGTTCGTCGCACTTTTTAACGTCACTTGATCAGGTTGGGGAGCGCCTAACTTCGAAGCATCTGCCGCGAGTTCTGCATAGGCAAGCATGCGTCCCGAAGCTCCATGTTTGATGAAGCTTCGGCTGGGTTCTAATTCACCGACGGACACATTCAGCCTGACAGCGGCCGCATTGACCAGCATCGTTCGAATTTGTGCTGCCGCGGTCCTAATCGGCGTGAACAGATAATGTGCCGATGAACTACTCACAGTGGTCGTCCAAGCGAATGGATTCGCTTGTGACGCGTTCACACTTGGATCGTAGAACTCGAATTTAACCAGTGACCAATCGAGATCGAGCTCGTCGGCAAGAACTTGCGGTATCGTCGTCGATGCGCCCTGCCCCAATTCTGTTTGGGGAACATGAATCGTTGTTGTGTTGTCGGGGTGGATGATTACCCAGGAAAGCAATTCAGTTGGAGAACCGACAGTGGGAGATTGCCATGGGGTTGTTGCTCTCGACACCGGCATCGCAACAACAAATCCAACACCGAACGCCGTGCAACTAACGCCTTTAATAAAGCTGCGGCGAGAAAGGGATCCCTGTTTCATTTGCCGCGTTCGCTCGATGTCCGGGTCGCGGCCACGGCACTAATCGCATCGACCACACGGTTGTAGGTCCCACAACGACAAATATTTGTGATCGATCGCCTGATATCGGATTCGCTAGGGCGCGGATTTTTGTCAAGAAACGCAGCCGCCGCCATGATCATTCCGGGTTGGCAGTAACCGCATTGGGGTACGCGTTCCTTAATCCATTGTTGCTGAACAGGATGCTGGCCCTGCGCGCTTAAGCCTTCGATTGTTGTAATGACGGCACCCGCTGCTGCCTTAATTGGATAAGTACAACTGCGTACTGCATCGCCATTAATATGGACAGTACACGCGCCACAGAGTCCCGCACCGCAGCCGAATTTCGTGCCTTTGAGCTTCAATTCATCCCGTAGCACCCAGAGCAGTGGCGTAGATAGATCCACGTCGACGGTTCGCGTTTCGCCATTCAATTTAAACTCGATCATTGCCAATTCCTGCGTTTGGAAAAATCCATCGCGAACGACTAAATCTAGTGTACTTAAATGGCCCGCTACAGACCTTCCGTAAAATCGTGGAAGCAATGCGGTCAAACTCGATTCACGTTCGATGACGCGACGGCATCGTGCAGTACCCCGTACAGACGACGGTCAGTACGACACATCATTTAATCAGTGCGCACCAGCTGACTAACGTCGGCTGCTACCGACGAGTATGGCGAAACAGGCCCAAGAAGCAAGGCAGCGCGATGCGCTCGAAGTTGCTGCTGACGGGCGGGGAGATGGGGACACCAATAAGCTAATCGGTTATCGCGCGAGTGGCATTGGGATCGCAGTAGACTCTGCCGCGAGCAACAGCCGTAGAACCGCCAAACTTGCTCCGTGCAAAATTTCCGTCTACGACTACTCCAACCCGTGGCGCGTGAAACTACCGATGAAATTTTTTATTCCTTGTGGCGGTTAACTGATTCAACCCTCAGTGTTCCCTACGCGTGACCCAAAACCGAAACTGAGCTTATTTCCCCGCTGCAATCCCAAACGCATTTCCAGCATCGGCAGGACACGTCGTACAAAGCCCTGCAAACGAGAATGCTAGCTTTCCAGGAGCGTAATTGAAATTTGTCGTGGAAGACTCTCGGTTAGAGGTGATTGCGGGCATCGCGCAGCGAATACCTGGATAATCCGTAGGTGATGCAGTGTTGCCACTATGCAATCGTACCGCACTCGTCGCTGACAGCTACAAAGTAACGTCGATCGTCCCCTATGCTTCGGGCTGCGTCGTGAATTTTTCGAGATCGGGATTCATGTGGTCCCACGGTTGCGCGCTGCTCGTCCACCAATCACCCGTTGGTGAGTACCGGCTCGGATCATCCAAACTGCCGACATTAATGGTGACGATATCAGGAATGGCCACCTCCTTTACAAACAACGGTGAACCACAATCGCCGCAAAACGCACGAGTGACTGTGTTCCCGCTGTGGGCTTTTTTCTCATAGAACTTCGGGCTTCCACGAAGAAGTTTCCACCCGGATATCGGTACGATAATGTCGGCGGAATAAGCGCTGCCCGAAGCCTGCTGGCAATCACGGCAATGACAATTGACTGACATTACCGGCTCCGCCGAACATTCGTATCGCACCAAGCCGCAAGCGCAGCCGCCTGAATAAGACATAAGCATGGAAGGCCCGTACTAGTTCAGATCAGCATACCATGATGTATCGATCAGCAGGTTCGACCAGGCGTCTAACAAACTCAGCGATAGAATATTTATTCGACGCGACCAGGACGTCACGTTTGCCGTATTTGCCCAAATACCCCGCCGCCGTCCCTGCACCAGCTGCCCTACCTTTGTTGGCGCCCGCGGTCGCTTGGATAGGTTGGCGCATGCGACGTAGGGCGTAACAGCAACGCCGCAATACCGATATCGGCTGTGGCCCAACCCCGTCATATACCGGCAAAGAGGATAGGTTTGTTTGAATAGCGAATATCTCCGCCAATTATCCGCGCCCCGTCGGCCAACCAGTTTACCAACGACTCGCCGTCTCAATTCGCCAGCGACCATCATTAGAGAAGCCTAAACGCGAGGCTTGACGCCAGTTGCACTTGAGTCGATTTTAGAGATGCGCACCATGAGGGGAATGCACCCCGAAATCGGAATCCCACTGACTGATCACACCAGTAACGGCCACCCAATCCCGCAGAAGTCCACGTCTCGACCGTCGCATAACGACCCATACCAGTCCTTTAGCGATTGCTAATATGCGTGAGCCGATGATAATCCACGACGTATTGAAGGGACGAATTGTCAACAATCTTTACGAATAGACTGTTCTGAAACCCAGCTTTTTAATTGCATGCTTGATTGATCCATTTTCGGACACATTTGCATTGAATAGTTGAACCGCCGTTTCTCGCATAGTGCCCCTGTTTTGAACCCGATTGATGGTTCAGAATTCAGTGCAATTACTGGTTCAATCGAACATGCGAATCAACAACCTGGCAGATTATTGGTTTTTCTGTCTATGCCAGCCCTGTCGATGGACCTACGCTCTGCCGACCGTTTAATCGCATCGTCGGCACATCAGCAGGTCCCCGATATTTGAGTTCGGACAATGTTCCGCTTTTTAGATTTCATCGATGGAAAGCCAACGTTAGAATTCTCGATGTTGAAGAAGTGAAAACCGTCCCGACCGTCCCACTCTCACATCCATTTGTGGGACGACTTATCAGAACCGTAAGGCGACAGTTTCTCGACCACGTACCTTTCTGGGGCGTTCTCGATCTTGAAAGAAAGTTACATTCTTTCAAAAAGCACTACAACCAAGTTCGTGCGCATCGCGGACATGGTGGTGAGTTACCAGACCTGAAACCGGCGAATGCAGCTCAAAGCATTGCTCACCTCAATGACTACCAATGGAGATCCTGCTGCCGAGGTTTGTATTTATTGCCAATCGCGGGTTAATTAGCAATTCGCTGCCCAACACCCGGTCCGTACCACATTGCTCCGTCAGATACGTTCCAAACAACGGAACAATACCGCTACAACAAACTACAAAGCCGTAACCGTCTAACCTAAGGTACGAGCGACCGAATCCAGCTAAATTTTAGTTGCCCGGCTCATCAAATAATCCTGCCGTACAACGTTGTCCTCAAAATAGATCGACACTAGATTTTCCAATTTTGCGCGAAACTGCGCGAGTTGATCTGCATCAGCAGCCAGCGATTCGACCAGTTTTGAAACCGGCCCCGCGTTTGCTTCCATGAACAAGCGAATGTGCGCGGGACTGAGCCCAGGGAGTAGCAATGTTTTTCTATCGAATGTGATGTTAGTGACTGCATCACCGAGGTACCGTTGTACGGTGTTCGGATCGCCCCAGGCTACGGGCGATGAAGCGCCCGCCGGCGGCGGCGGTAGATGGCCACCAATTAACTTGAACATTCGCCCTGTAAAGAGCTCCGGTGGCCACGTCGAAAAAGCGATCACACCGCCGGGCCGCAGTACACGGAGCATCTCGCTGGTTGTAATTTCGTGGCGAGGACCGAACATATGGCCAAATTGGCTGACAACCGCATCGAAACTTGCGTCGTCGAATGGGAGGTTCTCCACATCACCTTCGAGAAACTCAATAGACACATCGGCCACCGCAGCGTTCTCGTTCGCTCGTGCGAGCAACGCGGGTGTTAAATCGAGACCGACTACCTGTGCACCGGCGCGTGCCGCCGTTACCGCAACGACGCCGGTACCGCAACCGACGTCAAGCACGCGCTGGCCTTTTTCTAAACCGGCAAACTTCACCAACATCGGCGCAACAGAGCCGGTCGTTGTTTCGAACGGTGCGAATGTCGACCATCCCGCGCGCGCCGCTTCCTTCATCTTAGCAATCGGATCCATTAGCCGGCCTCCAAGTAAGTTACAAAAATCGTACTAAGTTTTTCGTATCTGAAATTTAGAATCGCCCGAAAGAGTGTCCCTCGATTGAGTAGTTCGACGCACCACAATCAGATAGATTTACAGCCCGTGACATGGTTCGCTCGGCGAGTCGCTATTCGACATCACGATAGCCGAGACCCAATCGAAAGTAGATCCGAACTGCACATTGATTTATTTCTGATCCAAGCCTGCACCGGTTTTACGACGTTCTGGATTTAATCATTCAACCGTTAGCGTTCAACATAACTTGAACTGTCAAAACCAAACGGCATCCATTAGTTGAGCCGTTCCCTTAGCGTCCAAGTTGTTAGTACCGCGAGCTACGTAATTTTACATCTGCAGATGACCACGCCTTATCGAAGCGTCTGCCGATTTCCTCAGCAACCGACTTATTGCCCTGCGCTTCGAGCGCCAGCTTCAATCCGTACAAACTAAAACCATTGTCTGGATTGCGGCGGAGGTCGTCCCAGTAAACGGCTTCAGCTTCCGCTGGCAGGCCTGCGTCCATGAGCAGCGCACCGAGTACGTGACGCACCGGAAAATACCAGTCGGGTGGCTCGTTATATAACAGCGTGTCTTCGAGCCGCGCCGCACGTTCGAGATACGCTATCCCGGAGTCCATGTCTCCAGATTTCGCAACGTGTTCGCCGCGCAAGACCAGTTCAGCGATGTGCAATAAGGTTCCTGCTGCGGCGAAGCCGACGTGATACGCCTTGTCTTTCTGCACTTCCTCGCGGATCCCAGTGAGGCGATAGAGCTCGTCCGCAGCCTGCTCCAAATCCCCCTTGTGCGCGAACGCGAGGCCGCGCGCGTAGTGCAAAACACCGTTCATGAAAACCGAGCTTGCACTCGGCGATGCCTCTTTTAGGATTTCATCCCATTTCCCAAACCGCACCATCACGTACAACGGTTGACTGGCGAAAGATTCGTACAAGCCGAACACGTTTTCTTCTGGCGTGGGTTTGATTTTAATAGCGACCTTTCGCGCGGCCTCGATCGCTTCAACGCTACGGCCCTGGAACATCGCAGACCATGCAAGAAAATGAATGTTGTGCGGATAGTAGACGAGCGGATAAATGCCCTGTGCTCGACATTGGGTGATGTATCCTTCGTCGGCCTTCGTTGCCAGCGCGTTAGCCTCGTAGGAATCACCGTAACGTCCGACCCGCATAAATATGTGCGATGGCATGTGCACTAAATGTCCGGCACTTGGCATCAACGACCCGAGCCTATCGGCGCTTTGTACGCCGAGTTCGGGGCGAAATGCTTCTACGGTATGGATAAGGTAATGGTGCGCCCCAGGGTGATCCGGGTTTAGGGATATCGCCTTGTTCAGTGCGTTCATTACCTTCACGGTGCTCGATTTTGGCGTGCCGTCCTTGTACCAATAATCCCACGGGTTCGTGTTCATCATCGCCGCCGCATATAAGGTCAGCATGTCGGCATCGTTCGGAAACTGTTCCACCACTTTCGCCATCGCGTCTGCATAGGCGCTATCAAACGGCGCACGAGCCGCTTCGGGATCATCGGTAAAACGTACGGCCGAGGCCTCGATCAACGCGCGTTCGCGGGGTGTGACGTTCGCTTTCATGCTCACCGCTTTCTGCATTGCGGCGTAAGCTGCCGGCACCACGGCGGGTTGCATCGGTAGATTTAGATTAGGTCCCAAGCTTAGCGCCCAACCCCAATAGGCCATCGCATTATTCGGATCCAAGCGGATAGCTTCTTTGAATGAGCGTAGCGCCTCGGAATGATTAAACCCGAGTGTGAGACGAAAGCCCTGCTCGAAAAAGTACTGCGATTCGGGATTGCTGGTCGTCACGGAAAATTCGTGATCGCCAAGCCCGGTGAGGCGCGGCGCAATCGGACTCGTCGCCGTGGCCGGGTCCGCGTCGATAGCGCGCGGGTCGTGGATCATGGCGTCGGCGTTCGAGATGATAAACATCAGAAAGCCGCTAAGCGTTACGTAAAGTGATTTTTTTATATTCATGTGAAAGCGTTCCTAAAGGTGTTCAAAGCCTGGGTTGTCATGCATTAGATTAGTGATCTATAACGTCAAAGGGGAAGTATTCACTATTAGCCTTCGGAGCGATGGTCGATTGCATTCTGATCGAAAGGCTAGGCGAGCATCGCGAAAATGGTCCAAAGCAGCACTCAGTTGGTTTTTCCATGCTAGAACGACCGGCCGAACTGGACTTGCGCGGAATACTGGTCGTGGTCTTCACGGGAATTACTATGAAAGCTGTCAACGCTGCTCGTTTGCGTGTTCACCGAAATAGGTAAAGACCGTTCAAGCGCTAATGACGCGTCCCACTTGTCAGTCAATTGATAAGTGGCTCCGACTGAAAGTGCATGAAAACCATAGGCAGGAAATGTAAGAAAAGCACCGCCGGAAGTTACGGGATTTGAGGCATAGCTATATCCTGCACTTACTGCCAAAGCTTGCGATAGATCGTATGCCGCTCCGAGACGAACGATATGTTGGTCATCCCACCTTAGTTTGGCAGCAAGGGTGCTAGGAAACACTGCCGCCGCAGGTTTCAGTTGAACTTTGAAGGTATTAAACGGGTCTTCGCGGCTCCAAGCGACCCACGAATACCCGACATCAACAAGCAGCTGCGGATTGAGTTTGAATGCTATTCCAGCATCAAGCTGATGCGGTAGGGTCAGCGGGATTGTACCCTTGCTCTCCAATTTGTTTATGCCGATGCCTGCAGGGAACGTGAAGCTGACATCACCGTCCAAATTAAAATCCCGCGGGGACTGATAAGCCACTGCGACTGACATCCAGTCGGTCATTTTGTAAGTCGCGCTTAGGCGGCTCGCCAGTGTGTAGTGGAACCCGTATTCCGGCATTTCGAAACGAAATCGGAAGCGCAACGAATTCGGCGGTGCAAACGTGCCGAATGGTTGATCAAGTTGCAAGCGGGCGGCGGTAACCTGGAGGCTCACTCCGAGCGACAGTTTTTCACTCACTCGATAGGCCACCGCTGGGCCGAATGTGAGCAAGGCTAAATTCCCTCTAAATTTTTGGCCTTTACCGAAACCCGCTGGTGCGTCGAAATCGTCGAGTACGAATCGAGCCGCGTCTCCTCCTAATCCGTAGAACTGAAACCCAAATGTCCAATTCGTATTCTTTAACGGATAAGCGAATCCGACAGCGGGGATAATGAAGTTGTTATAAGAAAGCGGGTAACCGTTAAAATCGCGGCCATTCTCCTTATCGTTCAGTGAATTCCTGAATCGCAGGTTTGACCGTACATAGGACACATTGATATCTAGTCGCTTCGAAACCGATGCAAGACTCGATGGATTGAGAATTTGGCTAAGTGCATCGTCTCCTGATGCGAGGGTTGAACCTGCCATCCCCGCAGAACGTGCCCCGAAGCTAGAGGAGTAAAGCGAGTTTGTAGCGGCCGAATCGGCTACTGAGCCAAGGGCTAATCCCAGGATCAAGCAACACGATCGTACGATACTCAGTTTCACCTTGTCGGCAACCTAGGGTGTGCCGCCGACCGCAACACGCAATCCATGCGCACGCCAATCCAATAGTCCATCGGTGAGATGTCTCGCCGTATAGCCACTGTCTTGAAGGATCTCCACTGCTTGGCCTGACCAAATACAGTACGGACCCCGACAATAAGCAACGACGTGCCGATCTAGCGGCAGCTCAGATAAGCGGGTTTCGAGCTCTTCGATAGGGATCGAAACCGCCCCTGGGATATGACCCGCTAGATATTCCTCATGAGGTCGAACGTCGACGACAGTCACTTCCCCCCTGCGCGCGCGCTGGATGAGCGTTTTCCGGTCAACCGGTTCCATGTCGTGCTGGTTGGTGAAGTACTGGCTCACGATGCGGTCCAGTTCGGGTAGTTGAGTGATGGCGAGTACCCTCAATGTGCGGAAGAAATCGGCAACCGTGTCATCTGTTAAGCGATACCAAATGGAGGTACCTTCGCGTTCAGTTTCAACGAGATGAGTCGCTCTTAAAGCCTTTAAATGTTGCGAGGTGTTCGCCTGGCTCATACCCGTTTCGCGAGCTAGCGACTCCACCGTCCGTGGCGACTGACTTAACAGTTCCATCAGTTCCAACCGTTTCGGGTTCGCAACCGTTTTTCCTATCCGCGCGACTTGCTCGAAGATTGCTTCGGAAAGCTGCTTATTACTTCCGCGCATCTTGCATCTCCTTTGTGGTGATATTCGTTATGTAATCATTGCCAGCATGGGTAGGATACCATAATAGATGTTATATAATAATATTATTATATATTTAAAGTATCTCGTCCTTTGTCGGGTGAGGCTCTGTCAACGCGATCTGCGGCTATCTACTTATGCGCAATAGAACGGAGGTGGTCATCGCCTGTCCCACAGCAACCGCCAAGTATTTTCACGCCATACGATCTGTTAAGCGCCAACATTGCCTCAGCCCAATCCGATACATATTCGGTTTCCAATTCAATTGCATTATCGAGATCGCAGTGATCTAAAGAGAGTTATAACTGAATCTGGTGTTCGAGAGATTGAATAAAGGCGGCGTATCTGGTTGAAATGTTGTTACCAAGCAGCAAGCCAACCAAAAAGAATACGCCACCGTGAAAGAGAATAACGTTGTTGAATTATCAGGTCGAGTGGAAGCTGGAGACGCGCTTACTGCGATGCTGAGATCTGGGGCCCAGGAGTTGATCCGCCAAGCGGTCGATGCCGAGTTGCAGGATTTGTTAGCGAGTCACGCAGCTCGTATTACTGATGAAGGTCGC
>JBLFWX010000053.1:0-35645 GCA_047611805.1 Gammaproteobacteria bacterium | reverse complement strand
CGGCCGATGTGTGTGGCTTAGTTAATTTTCTGATCAGTCAGAAGCAGGGTGGATTCTAGGTTCGCCAGGAGCTGGGATCCTAGGAGTCTCTATCAAGATTTCAACAAGATTGATGCGAGATCCGGAATTGACTTGACGACGTAATTCGGCGTCTCGGACTCTTCGGGTAGCGGCGTGTCGTGTGCGTTTACCCAAGCGATATCTATGCCGGCACCCTTAGCGCCGGCAATGTCGTCGCTGACGGAGTCGCCGACGTATAAGGCGTCTTCTGGGCCAACGCCGAGCGTCGCTAAAGTGTCTAAAAAAATCTTTGGGTGGGGTTTGCGCCAACCGTGCTCGTCCGAAATAACAATGGGATCGAAATGACGGGCCGCGCCATCTCTTTCGAGAATTCTTCGCGCCGTTACCCCGTGGTCGAAATTTGATAAGAGTCCGATCTTGTAGTGATCTTTAAGCTCGCTCAGGAACTCGACGTGGGTGGATGGAATTTCTACTGCAGCGGCGAGCAGATCCATATGTTGAAGAGACAAGGCTTGGGCTAAGTCACGAGTCGCCTCGGACTGCGTGTATCCGGCGATACTAAGCGCCAGCAGGAATCGTTCGTGCGACGTGATCTCAAGCATGTTCTCGGCGCGCCGCGCCGCCATTTGTTCATTTGCGTCGTCTAGAGAGTCGACAAAATCCGAAAATGACACCTCGGTGACAATCTCCTCAATCGTTGCGCGCAGCCCCCCCATAGTCGAGTGCGAAGTCTTGCCGCGCCATTCGAAAAGCGGTAATCGATCGGGTTGCCAAATTGCTACGGTACTGAAGAGGTCGAAAATGACTGCTCTATATTTTTTCACTATCTCGGCTCACGTAGACTCAGCAATGGCGCGTACTGCTAGGATATACTGCTGCAGATGGTGATGTCACCGTCGGCTGTGTAAACCTGACATGGCTATCTATTCATGATTCGCTGATGAAGAAGGAGACTTGAAATGGAAGAACGCTTTTTTACCGACGAGCAATTACGTGAAATGGAGCGCCGAACCGTCGATCGGCTGACCGATGCCATTGATGCTGGCGAACCGGAGCAGGCGAAAAAAATCGCCAAACGCATGTACAACGAATTCTTATCGATGCACGATTTGTATCGAAACTGGATCACGGCGACCTTAAGTGAAGTTGCCGAACGTTACGGTGATGAAGCGTTAGAAGACGTGATGATGGAAGGCGTGCGCGCTTGGTGGAAACCGATCCTCGACAGTATGCCTAAAGAACCTGAGGCGATGCCGGCTAAAATAAAAATGTTTGTATCCGGTCTACACGGTCACTTGCAGCCACTCTCTATTACCGAGGACGACGAAAAAATTGAGGTCAAGATGCGTCCGTGCGGTAGCGGGGGACGACTTATTAGTGAAGGAAAATATGAAGGACCGAATGCATTCCATACCGTTAAGGCGGCTCAGCCATTAACTTACGGGCGTGAAAACTATCCTGTTTACTGTACGCACGAATACGCGATGGAAAAAATCGACGCCGAGGAGAACGGAGCGCCGTTCGTTGTTGTAGAGCCTGCAGCTAGACTCGGTAAAGACTATTGCTCTTTGGTTGTGTACAAGAAATCGGATGATATACCGCTGAAATATTTCGAGCGTTTGGGAATGAAAAAGCCGAATGCCGGTCAGTAACATTTTGGCCGCGATTAATTTGTGCCTTCTAAATCGGGTGGCGAGCCGTTGAGAATATTACTGACCAACGACGACAGTCACGATTCACCGCTATTTCATTTCACCATTGAAGCCTTACGCTTGATCGGGGACGTCGACGTCGTCGTTCCGGCCGAAGAGCAGAGCTGGAAAGGGAAGGCGATGACCCGAGTCGGGGCACTGTATACCGACCGCATCGACCTGCATGGCACGCCGGCGTGGTCCGTTACGGGAACACCGGCGGACTGCGTGAACTTAGCGATCCACAATTTACTTGACGAACGGCCCGATATCGTCGTTTCGGGCACGAATATTGGCAAAAATGTTGGCATTGGTTTTATCTTCGCCTCCGGAACAGTCGGGGCGTGCATCGAAGCCAATATCGCAGGACTACCGGCTCTCGCGCTATCGCAAGAGCTCACGCCGATCCACTTTCAACAATGGATGATGTCGCGAAGTTTTGCGCCGGATCTAAGTGCGCAACTGCGGTCCGGCTTAATGCGCTTGATTCCGGAAGTCTGGGAGGGCTTGGGGATTCGCGCCGACGCACCTGCGACGACGTGGAATGTGAACTTTCCGTCAGTGGTAGCCGATGACGTTGCAATCACCAAAGCGCGAATTGGTCACACGTTTTACGATCGGTGTTTCACCCAAAAAGGCGATCAGTATCACCACAACTTAAAAGACGTTCATGTTGATGACGCTGCCGATACGGACGACTGCGTCGTTCGCGCTGGCAACGTCAGCGCGACGGAAATCGATATCCGCGTATTAGGTCAGCGTCTCGAATAACATTCGCGCGGCATTTGCCTAAGGAACATCATCGACGTCGCCTGGAGGGCCAGCATGATGTGGGGACGTTGAATGAGGCGTCTGTTTCGGTTGGCCCCCAACTGGCACGGTGCGGGCGAGGAACTCAATGACGGCATTGCCGAAGACGTCGTTCCGATCGCCAGCAACCATGTGACCGGCGCCAGTAATATTCACGTACTCGCTGTGCGGACACGACTTGCCGAACTGCGCCGCACCGGCTTCGCTTAGCACATCGGACAAGCCCCCACGAACCAAAAGTACCGGGAGTTTCAACACCTGCGCGCATTCTTCGAGTCGCTCGCTGCGTTTATCCAAATCTCTTGGCCGCACAAGAAATCGCGGGTCCCAATGCCAACGATATTTACCCTTCGCATCGAGACGGAGATTTTTTGCCAGCCCGGCGAGATCTTTAGGCGGCTTGCGGTGTGGTTGGTAGGCACCAATGGCCGCCGCGACTTCCTCTAGGTTGTCGTAGCCTTCCGGTTTGTTACGCATGAAGGCACCAATTTTTTCTACGCCTTCAGGTTCTATTTTTGGCGCGATATCAACCAGAACTAACGCCGTTGCATCGACTCGATCCTCGCCAACGGCAACTAAGCTGGTGCCGCCGCCCATTGATGCGCCCACTAATACGGGCCGCGATTGACCGAGGACGTCTAGCACGCAACAGAGATCTTCGACCATCGAATCTTGGCCGTATACGCCGTCTTGCGCCCAGTCCGAGTCTCCATGTCCACGTGCATCGAAGGCGATCGCGTAATAGCCGGCCCGACCTAATGCTTCACCTGCATTTTTCCATGCGTGGCGCGTTTGTCCGCCGCCGTGCTGCAGTAATACCAATGGACCGTTCGGATCACCCCAAGAATCTGCTGCAATCGTAACGCCAGTTTTAAGAGGCCATCGATGCATCGGATCGGGAGTTCCTGGGATACGTTCGCCTGCGCTCATATTGAGTTTGTCCGTTCACTTGGGTTGGCTGTTAAGATTAACATCGAATTGCATCGTGCATCGAACGTTATTGCGTTACTGAACTTGCGTCCGGTTAGTATTCAATATTCAATATGCAATACGCGCACGGTGCGAGCGGCGCTCAAGTCGCGTAAGCCGGCAACATTAATCACACAGGAGTCATCGGTGGCAAAACGAACCGCAAGTGGGATGGGAGTAGGGGTTTTTCAAGTTCTGACTGATGTCGACACTGGCGACCCGGCAGTGATCGCAAAGCGCGCCGAAGATTTGGGATTTGCCTCTTACTGGGTACCAGAGCACGCCGCGATTCCACAAGGCTCTGCAGATATATATCCTGGTAGACAAGACGGGCAGCCGGTGCCAGATTACTTATTCAAAATGCCGGATCCTTTTATCGCCTTGACGCGGGCGGCGTCGTTGACTTCCAAAATTGGATTAGGCACCGGAATAGCGCTGGTGCCAGAGCGCCACCCCGTGCTTGCTGCAAAAGAGATAGCAACAGTCGATCATTACAGCGGTGGCAGAGTGCTCTACGGCATCGGTGCTGGATGGAATGAACCGGAATGTACGGTAATGGGCGGAGACTTCGCGCATCGTTGGGGACAAACGAAAGAACACATCATGGCGATGAAGGCGTTATGGACAGGCGAGTACGTGGAATATCACGGGACGTATGTGGATTTTCCACCCGTTATATGTCTGCCACGGCCAGCGCGTCGTCCGCATCCACCGGTTTATCTCGGCAGTATTGGCACCCCGCGGGTTTTCAAACGGGTTGCTGAGTGGGGTGATGGCTGGCTTCCTTTCTGCGTCGATCCACAAGAAATTGCCGACGGCAAAGCGCAAATTAGTAAATTTGCAATTGAGGCCGGGCGAGATCCGGCGTCGATTGATATTACCTTGTTCGCACCTGACGGATTTTTTCGTAACGCCTCGGAGTTAACCGACGTCGCGCGTGCGGGTGCCGACAACGTTGTGTTGTGGTTGAAAGGCCGCAACGAGCAAGACTTGCTCGCAGAGCTCGACGAAATGGCGGCGGCGCTATTTAAGTAATTAGAGACTGTTTTCGCTGAAAGTTGAGGAGATGCCCGTGGCTACTAAAAAGCGCCTGCCAAGAGGATTCGCCGAATTAGAATGTCTCGTCGATGAGTGGGTGCTGCCGAATTCCCAGGCTCGTTCAGAAAAACGCTTTGCAACTGATCTCGGTGATCTGAAAGCGTTCTATGACACCATGCTAAGCCACGCTGAGAAGGCCCTGGGTTACCTACAAAAATGTCAACTGGGCGAGCTTTCGAGCGACCAAGAAGCGCTGTTGAAGTTGATGCTGAGCTTGGCGGAAGTCGGACCGGCCGTTGAGTGGTATGGCGAATCGCAATCGACGGATAGCTTCGACTCGCGGCGCTTTCCTTTAAGTGTGCAGTTGCCCGACAGTGCTGCGCAGGTGCAAACGCGATGAGCGCCGCGGTCGCGGATGCAAATCTGACCCTAAGATATCCCGAGCTAGGTACCGGACCGGTACCGACAGATATTTACTGGCGCCCTGAATTTTACACGCGCGAAATCGATGCGATTTACCGAAGGTCGTGGTTATGTATCGGTAGAGTTGAGCAAGTTGCGAAGGTCGGGGATTTTTTTATCAAGAAAATCCCCACTTTCAAATTAGGCATCTTAGTTGCGCGCGGTAAAGATCAACGAATCCGCGCATTCCATAATGTGTGTCAACATCGAGGCAATCATATAGAGCTGAAGTCCTCGGGTAATTGTTCTCGGTTTACCTGCCCGTTCCATGGATGGACCTACGATCTCACAGGCAAGCTTGCTGGTGTTCCCGATAGCGATGCGTTCTACGATCTAGATCGTTCTGCTTTGGCTTTACCTGTCGTGACAATGGATATCTGGGAAGGGTTCATTTTCGTGAACCTTGCGGATTCCCCTAGCCAATCGCTGGTCGATTTCCTCGGCGAGCAAGGTCGTGATCTTGTTGGTTATCCGTTCGACAAAGGCACCGCGGTGTTTGAGTACGAAGGTAAGATCAATACCAACTGGAAGTGCATGGTCGATTCTTTCGTCGAAACCTATCACGTGCCGGTTCTGCATCGCGACTCGATCACGGATACCTTGGCGGGCCCGGATAACCCATTCGGGCGCTTGATTGACGTTCGTATCAAAGGACCTCATCGCACGGCATCAGTCGTTGGCAATTTGAATTACCAGCCGAATCCTGTTCAAGGCCTTGCATTTGAAAATGCACCCGGACCTTCGATTACCAGTGGTGCGACGGATGAAGCGACGGTTTTGCCGAAAGGCTTAAACCAAACCCGCGCGCCGAATTGGTCGATCGACGTCGCGGTATTTTTCCCCAACTGGCTCATCGTGATGGGCAGCGGGATGTATTTCACGCACCAAATGTGGCCGCTAAGCTCAAACGAGGTGATCTGGCAAATGCGAGGATTCTTACGCCCAGCGACGAACGCGGCACAACGGTTTGGGCAGGAAAACTCGATGGTCGAATTGCGCGACGCGGTGCTAGAAGACGCCAATACGCTCGAGCGTATTCAGACGTCGCTTGATGAGGGTTTATTGCGCGAATTCATATTTCACGATCACGAACTCGCCTTGCGGCATCAGTATCACGTTGTGAGTGACTGGGTACATGAATACGAGCGATCCGTTGCCCGGTAGTTCTCGTCAGGACGGGCTACTAAGATTGCGTTACACGGTGCGATCCGGCTAAGCTGGGGCTGCTCAAGCCCGCAGTCGATGACCCGTAGTCGACGAGGCGCGCGGAGCAGATCTTAGCGGCCTCACGGGCAAGCTCGGAGAGGCACACAAGCGAACTATTTTTGGAAACACTCTATCCGCTATTGGGGGAACGGTCATGGCGAAAGCAAAAGCGCGACACATTTTGGTCGACAGTAACGAAAAGTGCGAAGAACTTAAGAATGAAATTATCGGTGGAAGCGATTTCGCTGAGGTGGCTAAATTGAATTCAAGCTGCCCCTCGTCACGTCAAGGTGGCGATCTGGGCGAATTCGGTCCCGGCCAAATGGTTAAAGAATTCGATGAGGTCGTATTTAGCGGCGCGTTAAATACGGTCCATGGACCTGTGAAAACTCAATTCGGGTATCATTTGCTCGAGATTACTGAACGGTCGGATTAAACGTTCCGATTGGCGGGCGGCCCGACGTTTTGGGCCGTCTATACTTTCGGGTCAGCGCATCAAAATCGGGCTCATGTACAACCGAAGTCGCGACGTGGCAGAGCTTCAAGCGCACTTCGACGACTTCCGTATAGTCGTTGCCACTCAGATTAAAGAACTCGTTGCGCGGGGGCCGATAACCGACACAACAGAGTGGTACCTGCTTAAGTATTTTCGCCGAATTCACAAGAAAGTAGTGGTCTCCACTTCGGCAAGAGAAGTTGAAAATCCGATCCGCGCTCTAATTCGGTTCTACGTCGACTCGATCGATGAAAGACCGGAACTTGAACAGCGTTGCAAGAAGGTACTTCAGTCTCACAAGCGTGCGTTGAGATTAGAACGGCGAATTTAGTTTCAAAGTCGGATGGTCAGAACATGCATCGATAGAATGCAGTACGCGCAAAGCACGATCCGCATCATGGTGTAAGTGTATGTCAAAGGCCCCGAAAGTTGTCTTGGCGACGAAATCTTCGCGACTCCGTTGGGTGATCCTCGCCGTCATAGTTGTGTCTGCATTTAGCATGGACTACTTATTGCAGCGAAATATTAGCAAGGAAGTCCGTACAGCGTGGCATGATGCGTGCGGGCAGTCGGTTTCCGATCAACTCTGCGAGAATCGCGTAAATTCGCACCATGCCGGATGTTTTGAGCTTGCCTATACCTCGATGATTTTTAGCTTGGGGCATTCCCGCTGGGAATCGTTTGAACTCATCGATTACGAGGCCTGTATGAACCGCGAAGAGGCTCCGGTGATCGATTCCGAGCAAGCTGATCATCTAAAATCAATTTAGTTTACTGGCCGCGACGGATGCATTCGCGGCCAGAAAGAATCCGTTCTTTCGAAGCCCCGTAGTTGTGCAATTCAATTGAGGAAAAGATCATGAAAACTGTGCTTGTAGGAGTTGGCGTGCTGGCGATCGCGGTCGTAATTGCCTTCATCTATCTAGGAATTCAATCTCGAACAGGGAGCCCTCCTGGAATGGCTGGGATGCAATTGCAAGCGTGTTCAGACAAACCTAATTGCGTGTCTAGCGACGCACTGCCCTCAAGTGAGGCGCATATCGCGCCACTGGCCTTTGCGAACGGCCAAGAAGATGCGACGTGGGTAAAACTCGTCGATTCGATTAGTGCCGAAGGCGGCGATATTACGATGAATGCTCCACCCTACTTGGCGGCGACATTTCGTTCGAAATTGTTTGGTTTCGTCGATGACCTTGAATGTCTAATCGATCAGAAAGAAGGCGTGGTGCATATCCGTGCCGCGGCTAGGGTCGGTCATAGCGACTTACACGTGAATCGCGAGAGGGTCGAGCGCTTACGGGAAAGATTGTCTCATTGACGGTTGAATGCTCATTTGCGTCCTCGACAAGGATAAGCTTCAAAGAATGCGATCGAGGCGAGCAGTGCTGCGCTGTTGTGCAGCAACGCGCTATTACTTTTGAGGTAGTTATAAGCGACGGTCGCCATTTGTCGGTTTGAGACGGCGTCCGCAGGCCAACACCATTGCGGTTCAAAGGTGTTGAGATCAACAAACGCCTCGTGTGTATCCGACAGACCGCTGATATAGCCGAGACAATCGGTCGCCCGCGAGAAGTCCGATGAAGCGGCACTCTCGCACAAGCGCATTAGTTCGGCGCCGTCAATAAACGCTTTAGGTTCGGCTGCTGCTGGCATCGTGATCTGCCAGAGCAGGGTAAATACGAATATTTTCAGCATAGATCATAGCCAACCTTAATTTAGTGACCGGAGCCGACGAGTCGAGCTGCCTGTCGGCGAGCGCACATTGCGTTTTTCTAAATCCTAACATGAGCGCTAGCGTGTACTAGACTTTGGATAGTAGATAAATCCAAACACGAGGTGGCACTATGCAGTTAGTACATCAGCTACTCGAAGATAAAGGGCGAAATGTTTGGCATGTTGAATATGACGCATCAGTTTTTGATGCTATTTCAACGATGGCCGAAAAAGAGGTTGGTGCCTTAATGGTGCTTAAGGAGGGCAAACCGGTCGGCTTGGTCTCTGAGCGCGATTACGCGCGTAAGGTCATATTGGCAGGTCGTTCGTCGCGAGATACCCCGGTGCATACGATCATGAGTAGAAAGGTGATTTGCGCGACTCCGAAACAAACGATCGAAGAATGTATGGCGGTCATGACGCATAAACGCGTTCGCCACTTGCCAGTGATAGACCACAAAGCACTTATCGGGATGATTTCAATTGGTGACCTAGTAAAAGCAATTATTCATGAACAACAGTTCATTATCGAACAATTGGAGCACTACATCAGTTCCTAGGCCTGAGGTAGGGAATCGCCGTTGGTCGCGACTCGCAGGCCAACGGCGCTGCGATTTACCCCCTGCATCCACCTGCGATCATCGAATCGATCGCGTCCACCGAGTCGATCAAGAGAGATATTCTTAGATCACGCGAATCAACGTGCGGCCGGTCTGCGAGCAGCGTGGTCACGCAAACCCATTGGCTTTTTAGGAGAATTAAATTAAATGCCCGATTCCGATGGCATAAACCAACGCGGCCAACGCGCGGCGCTATTAATGATTCTGTTGAATGGCCTGTCGATGCCGATGATGTTGTCGGCAGTGAACGTCGCACTGCCGTCTATTGCCGCCGATTTAGCCATGGACGCTGTGCTTTTGAGTTGGGTGCCGCTGGCGTTCTTGATTTCGAGTGCCGCGTTAGTCCTATCTTTTGGACGCTTAGCGGATATGTTCGGTCGCAAGCGGATGTACCTCATTGGTACGGCTGGTTTGATTGTCTCTTCAGTGCTGGCGACTGGTGCCTCGAGTGGCATCGAACTCGTCGCCTATCGTTTGCTTCAAGGTGTCACCGCGGCGATGATCTATGGCACTCATATCGCGATAGTGTCCTCTGTTTATCCGCCGGAAGAACGTGGCCGAGTTATTGGTTTGACGGTGGCCATTATTTATATCGGACTAACCGGCGGGCCGCTAGTCGGTGGCTGGTTAGTTGGTTTGTGCGGGTGGCAGGCTGCTTTCTTGGTTCACGTTCCCATGTGCTCCGCTTCGCTGCTCGTTGGACTGATGTGGGTTAAGGCGGAGTGGCGGGCTGAACGGCCTGGAAGATTCGATATCGTCGGGTCGATTTTATATACGATTTCTATCGTCACGCTGATGGTCGGGATTTCGTCACTCCCACAATTACGCAGCATCGTTTTGATAACGGTCGGCGTGTTGGGTTTTTGGTTGTTCTTTTATCATCAACACCGAAGAACCGACCCCCTATTTGACGTCAGTCTTTTCTATTCCAATCGCGTGTTCACAATGTCCTGCATTGCGTCCGTCATTATGTATACAGCAACGTTCGCGAACCTCGTGTTGATCTCGCTATACCTGCAGTACTTGCGCGGCATGACACCAGCAGCGGCTGGATTCGTATTAATGGCTCAGCCGTTGGTAATGGCACTGGTGTCGCCTTATGCCGGCAAACTATCGGACAGGATCGAACCCCGGGTCATTAGCTCGTTCGGACTAGGATTTACGGCTTTGGGCTTGTTGCTGCTTGCGAGTATCGGAGTAACGACGTCGATGGTTCTCATCGTGTTGTATTTAATGATCACGGGGCTCGGATTCAGTTTGTTTTCGTCGCCAAATGCTAACGCCATCATGGGCTCAGTGGGCGCCGAGCAATACGGTATAGCGGCCAGTTCGGTTGCGACTATGCGTGTCATTGGACAAGTGAGTAGCATGGGCATCGTCGCGATGGCCTTTGCAGGGACCATCGGACCGGTACAAATTACCCCGGAAGTCTATCCACAACTTGAGCAGGCGATCACGTTAAGCCTGGTCGTCGCCGGTGGCTTGTGCTTGCCTGGAATCTACCTTTCTTTAGTGCGTGGCCGAATGCGCGTCATTTAGGACGACGAGGCGTGAGCTAGTTAGGCGCTTAGTGCCAAATAGTGCGGGCTACACCGTTTTGAAAGGAGATAAATGGCGATTTGGATGAAGCGCATTGGGTGATCAGCCGGCGTGACGGCCCGGCCAAGGTAGTGGAGCTTGCTAAGGTCGGGTGCAAGTTGACGCTGCCGAAAGCTCGACCAGCTCGGATCGGTGCTCGGTCCAACGTCGCCGGGAGCTGCCGCTAGGAGGCCTGTTTCTTCGAACGTCTCGCGAACCGCTGCCATCGCCAAAGCGCGCGCCCGCGGGTGGGAGTCTGCAACGGCCAGCTTGCTCGCAATCGTCGGGTTTAAATCGACAAGGGGCTGGGCCTGCCTGTCTGAGCGTTCAATCATACCTCCGGGAAACACGTAGACGTCGGGTTTAAAACGCGCCTTCTTGGGTTGTCGTCCTATGAATACTTCGAGTTGGTCTTCATCCCCTCGATGAATGATTAAACTTGCCGCGTGACGTGGGCGAACGGGGGTCGGCATTCGAGACTACAAATTACAGGACAGCGCTGATCGCATCAGATACATAATCGATATTATTCGAATTAAGTCCGGCGACATTAATGCGACTGGAGTCGACCATATAGATGGAGTATTTATCGCGTAGGGTTGCAATTTGTTGCTGGTCGATGCCAAGAAACGAAAACATTCCGCGTTGTTCGCGAACGAAATCAAATCTATTTTGGCCGATTTGCATCGTAAGCTTCGACGCAAATTGATCTCGCACGCCGTTGATGCGATCACGCATTTCTGCGAGTTCCTGGTGCCATTGCGCGGTCAACTCGGAGTCATTCAATATGGTTTTAACGATCGCGCCACCGTGATTGGGTGGCATTGAATAGATACCGCGAATAACGTTTAACATTTGGCTCAAAACGACAGCCGACTCGGTCACGTTCTTGGATAGGATCGCTAGGCTTCCAACCCGTTCGCGGTATAAACCAAAATTCTTCGAGCAAGAACTCGCGACGATTAGTTCTGGAACTAGCTCGGCCATGACTCGAACCCCAGTGGCGTCCTCGTCTATGCCGTTACTCAAGCCTTGGTATGCAATATCGATAAAGGGCGTAAAACCACGCTCGAGAGTAGTTTTCGCGACTGCTGCCCATTGGTCCGCGTCTAGATCAACGCCGCACGGGTTGTGGCAACAACCGTGTAGTAAGACCAAGTCACCCGCATTAACGGATTGGAGGGTGGTCATCATATCGTCGAATCGCAGGCCGCTGGAGGATCTGTCGAAATAGGGGTAGGTCTCTACTTTCAGGCCCGCGTCGGCGAGTAACGGAATATGGTTAGCCCAAGTCGGGTCGCTTACCCATATTCGAGCACCCGGTCGCGCTCGATTAATGAGTTCTGCAGCCACACGCAGTGCGCCGCAGCCGCCCGGTGTTTGCGCCGAACTAATCCGGCCATCGCGTAACGCCGCGTGTTGGCTGCCAAATAGCAGCTGCTGCACTGCAGTGTTGAAATCGGCTTCCCCAGGCGGGCCGATGTAACTTTTAGTCAGTTCCGATTGCGTGTGCCGTTGTTGCGCGGTTAGCACGCATTGCAGGATCGGCGTATCGCCGTTGTTGTCTCGGTAGACACCGACGCCGAGATCGACTTTTTGCGGGTTTGGATCTTCGCGGTAAGCGGCCATTAGGCCGAGGATCGGATCGGACGGTAGAGCGGATAATGATTCGAACATAATGTTATCTAAATGGGCGCGGGCGCCGGGTTAGTAGTGGGAGCGTAATGATACCGAGTTTTTCGGCGCCGAAGTACATGAGACTATCTTTTATTTGCCCCTGGGGGCCGCAATCAAATGGCTCTTCAGACCCGACGGTTGGTCTCGGGCTAACGGCGATTCACTGACTTTCAATGATGCTATTTTTCGAAGCAGCGTTGGGTTGCCGACGCGCGCCGCAAAGCGTTCAAGGTCGACTGCGGCTCTTCGATGTTCAACTCGTCGAGATGCGCGGTGATCGCACTGTAGCCGAGAAAATAAAAAGCCGGCGTCCAGATGGTGCCGATAAACGTCGCAGCCTGATTACGAGGGTCGTCCCAGTAATTCGGCTTGTGATGATCGGTCTGTCGGAGTAAATCGAGGCGACGTTCGTATAACTCGATACAGCTTAGACCTGATGGGATCGTCGCTGGGACGGTTTCACGTGGCCCTTCAATGAGACGCCGAGCGTCGTGATAGCGCTGTTCAGCGAATTCGCGAACATTCTCACCGGGCGTGTGCTCGGCGGCTTGGAGCGGCGTCAAACAAAGGGATAAGAGGGTAGTCATCGCGCACAGGGAGATTTTGAATGATTGGCAGATGCGTTGATCTCTTGCCATGGGGCGGGCCTTACGGATGGTGGTCTCGCTAGGGTATCGGAGGTTGAACCGGGATCTTAAGCGATGTGTCGTCTACTTTCAGCATGAAAATGGTGATTCGAGCACCACATGTACTCGAATCACTGAATGTGCTCGCGCTATTTAGCTTCGATATAGAGAAATCCGAGGCCGCCGGCAACGCCAATGCCGGTGCTGGTCTCGAGTGCCAGCGGCTGCAAGCCGATATTCTTTGCGCCGCCGCCGATAAGTGCCTTCGCACCGATGCCGAGCCCGGCCGCAGCGGAAATTTGGCCACCCACGTATTTCCCACCCAGTGCTTTAGACCCAGGTCCAATGTCGTCGCTGAACGCGATAACCGTAAAGGCCATTTTTTCGTTCGCGCGGATACTCAGATCCAGACCTAGTGCGATGCCAGTTTCACCATGGTATTGCTCGGTGACGCCGTTGTTTTCATATAAGCACTCTACATCTGCAGTCGAACGAATGAGTAGGTTCACTCGCGACCCCGGCACGGTTGTGCAGGTGAGTAGCCCGACTTGGATACCCCCGGCGGCGCTGGCGCTACTAGAGCAAAGTAGTGAAATGATGCCGGCGATGAGCAGGGCTTGGCTGGTTCCTAGCTTCATAATGAGGTTGTCCTTTCGTTGGATGGTAATTCCCTACCCAGACGGGTCCTGGGTGTCGCGTAATTGTAGCCACGATCGATGCAAGTTGCCCGCCCCATTTTGAGCTTGATTTCGATTACGAGAACCCGGCACAATGCTGGTTAAATAAACAGTATTAATGAAATGCCCACCGCCATGCCCGATTCTGAAGAGCCTCGTTACGCGGAACTACATTGCATCAGCAATTTCAGTTTCCTGCGTGGTGCCTCGCATCCCGAAGAACTTGTCGAACAAGCGCATCGTCTAGGCTATGAGGCATTAGCGATCACTGATGAATGCTCACTAGCAGGTGTCGTGCGCGCCCATGTTGCAGCCAAGCGGGTTGGTTTGCATCTGATTATTGGGACGGAAATTAAACTCGAAGATGGTCCGCGGTTAGTACTTTTGGCGCCGGATATCGTTGCCTATACTGAGATCTGTCGATTGATTACCACGGGTCGTCGTCGTTGTGAGAAAGGCTATTATCGACTGACGAGGGCGGATCTCGAATCCTTCGTGAAGCGCACTTTAGTTGTCTGGCTCGTCGGCGAGAAGTTAGCCGACCGTGCGGCAGCGCGTTGGCTCAGTGAAACTTTTCCTCGGCGAGTTTGGATTGCCGTTGAACAATTTTATGGCGGCGGTGATAAAGCACACGCTCGGCGTCTGGATGGGTTGGCAACGACTTTCCAGTTACCACTCGTTGCCTGTGGTGATGTTCATATGCACCATCACGGGCGCTTCGCGATTGCCGATACGCTTACAGCCATTCGATTAGGCGTCACCGTACAAGATGCGGCTGGTGATTTGTGCCCGAACCACGAGCGCTATTTGCGCCCACGTGCGCGCCTGGCAAAGTTCTACACCCCGGCACAACTCCACGAGAGTACTCAAATAGCACAATGTTGCCGCTTCTCGTTAGACGATTTGTCTTACGAATATCCTCGAGAACTCGTACCCCAGGGGCACACCGCCAGTGAGTATCTGCGTTCATTAACAAACATAGGCATGCAGGTGCGTTGGCCCGCTGGCATTCCACAGAAGGTAACTCAGCTAGTTGAACATGAGTTGGCACTGATTGCTGAACTACGTTACGAAGCATTTTTTCTAACGGTATACGACATTGTTAAGTTTGCACGTTCGCGCGACATCTTATGCCAAGGTCGGGGATCGGCTGCCAATTCAGCAGTGTGCTTTTGCTTGGGTATTACGGCGGTCGATCCTTCACGAATGGAAATGTTATTTGAGCGTTTCCTCTCGAAAGAACGCAACGAGCCACCGGACATAGACGTCGACTTCGAGCACGATCGGCGTGAAGAAGTCATCCAGTATATTTATCAAAAGTATGGGAGAGAGCGGGCGGCGCTGGCCGCGACGGTTATAACTTACAAAGCACGTAGCGCCGTGCGTGACGTCGGCAAAGCACTCGGCATGAGTCTTGAGCAAGTCGATCGTTTGGCCAAGAATGTTTTTTGGTGGGACGGCAAACAGCATATTCCCGAGCGCTTAGCCGAGGTCGGCTTCGATCCGAATAATCCGACTATTTTGCGGCTAGTCACGTTGGTCGCCGCTCTAATCGGCTTTCCGCGGCATTTATCCCAGCACGTTGGCGGTTTTGTTATTTCTGATCGACCGCTCTACGAACTGGTACCCATCGAGAACGCCGCGATGCCTGATCGCACAGTCATTGAATGGGATAAAGATGATTTACATGCACTGGGCCTGCTTAAAGTCGATTGCCTTAGTCTCGGTATGCTCAGTGCTATTCACCGTGCTTTCGGACTGATTGAAGAATTTAGTGGCGAGCAGATCCGGCTTGACAGCGTGCCGCCAGAAGATGAGGCAACCTACGCCATGATCCAATGTGCCGATACGGTGGGCGTATTTCAGATCGAGTCGCGTGCTCAGATGGCGATGCTGCCGCGTTTGCGGCCCGCGTGCTATTACGATTTGGTTATCGAAGTCGCGATCATTCGACCAGGCCCTATTCAAGGCGAGATGGTCCATCCTTATCTAAGGCGTCGAAACAAAGAAGAAGCTGTGGATTATCCGAGCGAGGAAGTCCGTGGTGTCCTTGAAAGGACCTTAGGGGTTCCTTTGTTTCAGGAACAAGTCATCAAAATTGCCATGGTCGCGGCTGGATTTACACCTGGTGAAGCGGATCAACTGCGTCGATCGATGGCGACCTGGAAGCGTAGCGGTGGGATCGATGTATTCCGCGATAAGCTCATCGAAGGCATGCTCCGACGAGGTTATGAGCAAGATTTTGCTGAGCGGATATTTAATCAGATCCAAGGTTTCGGTGAGTATGGATTTCCTGAATCGCACGCTGCGAGCTTTGCTTTGTTGGCCTATATCTCTGCCTGGCTTAAATGCCATCACCCGGCGGCATTCACGGCGGCCTTATTGAATAGCCAACCCATGGGTTTTTATGCCCCTTCTCAGTTAGTGCAAGATGCGCGTCGCGCTGGCGTCGAGGTTCGCCCGGTCGATGTCCAAAGGAGTCATTGGGAATGTTCGCTCGAGCACTCGAAGCTAGAGCGAAACCGACCTGTATTGCGCTTGGGTTTGCGCTTGATTAAAGGTTTGCAGCAAGCCACGGCCGAGCGTTTGGTAGCGGCGCGAAGCGAACGAGCATTTGAGCATGTGACCGATATGGCACGACGTTGTGACCTTGATCGCGGCGCTCTGAATGCCCTGTCTAGCGCTGACGCTTTGGTTGGACTGTCCGGCAACAGACATCAAGCGAGTTGGGCAGCCCTAGGGGTCGAGCCAGTATTACCTGTGCTCGCCGAGGCGACAATCGCCGAGGGCCAGCCGATGCTACGTGCCCCTCGTGAAGGCGAAAATATCGTCGCTGATTACGCAAGTACGGGACTGACATTAGGTCGCCACCCACTGGCTTTGCTACGTCCTGGGTTCGACCGAAAATCCTACGTGACGGCAGCTGAAATCAGTCATTGCACTCATGGAACGCAGATAAGTACGGCTGGCTTGGTTGTCTCTCGGCAACGTCCTGGCACCTCATCAGGGGTTGTCTTTATTACGCTCGAAGACGAAACCGGCGTGATTAACCTGATCATCTGGTCCAATCTCGTGGAATCGCAACGGCGCGAAGTCCTCGGGGCCCAGTTGATGGGCGTCGTAGGGGAAGTGCAACGTCAGGGCGACGTTGTGCACGTCATTGCCAAGCGGTTAGTTGACCACTCCTCCTTACTGGGTCGCCTGAACGTTGAATCGCGAGATTTCCACTGAACTGGCGCCCGGACTCGATAACCGTACTCTATCGCAGTCAAAATCAACGTTCGTAGAAAAACGAATTGCATCATTCGACGTCTGTTTGCGCTTGTTCGAACTGCGTGGGGGCACTATAGTTTCCCCACGATGGGATGAACGGCAGGAATGCACAGCCTAGCTGGGCTCTAATGTCCTAACGCCATTGACACAACTAACGTGACTGCTTTCGCGCATGAAACGGAATTTAGATCGTGAGGCCGTGGCACGGCAACTTGTGCCGATCGAGGGCATGTCGCCAGAAAACCAAGCTGTATTGCTTGGGGCGAGTAATTTCCAGCCTGTATCCGACGGCCAATCCGTCTATATCCAAGGCCACCAAGACAACTACGTCCACTACCTGATCGACGGCACCGTCGAATTCCTTTGGAATGGGAAAAACGTCAGCCGTGTGCGCGCCGGTAGCAAAGCGGCACGTCGGGCACTAGACCGGCCTGGCCGCAAACGCTACACCGTACGAGCCGTCTCGAACTCCGTGATACTGCGTATTCCTCGCGAAGCGCTCGACCTGCAAATCGAAAACGGCGATCTCCGCACGGTACCGCAACATGTGGAGGTGAGTGACATCGCCGCCGAGAAGTCCTCGAATTGGATGATCAAAATGTTGCAGTCTGCATTATTCGCCCAGCTGCCGGCTGTTAACATCCAAAAACTTTTCGGTCGCATGGAACGTATAAAAGTCGAGGCAGATGAAGTTATTGTTAATCAAGGAGATCCTGGCGACTTCTACTATGTAATCGAGCGTGGTTACTGTGAGGTGGCGCGACGAATCCCGGGTGGAAAAGAAATCCACCTCGCGGATCTCGGTGCGGGAGAAACGTTTGGCGAGGCGGCACTGATCGCTAAAAACGCCCGGACAGCGACTGTAACGATGCTATCTAACGGCACCTTGATGCGTTTATCGCGTGACGATTTTTACGAGTTAATTCGCGATCCTCTGCTGGTCGGGATTAGCGCCACATCGGCGATCAATCTCTTAGAAAACGGTGCTAGCTGGCTCGATATTCGCTATCCTGAAGAACACGCCCGTAGAATGCTGAATCGCTCGGAAAACATACCGTTCAATATTTTACGCTTGCAGGCAAATAGACTCGACAAGACAAAGCAGTATATTGTCTGTTCCAACGATGCGACCCAAAGTGCCGTCGGTGCGTTCCTACTAATCGAAAGAGGCCTGTCGGTCGTCTACCTTGATGGCACAGTGGCAGCATTAATTGAGGAGCACCCAAGTTTGTCATCGGGGCCTATGATTGTACGACTCGGGGCAGCTGCGAAACCTGCGATAAGCATGCCTAAGCTTCAAGACACGGCTGCGGAGCCAGAGACTTCGATAAGTGAGGAAACTGCGATGGATACGAATCAACCTGCAAGTAATCGATTCGAGAATACTATCGAAAAGATAGATCGCTTGTATTCTCAAAAGGAATGGGAGGCCGAAAAAGCAGCTCGGGTTCCTCTCGCCGACTACACGCACACGGTTACTGGCCAACGCTTAGCGGATCTAATCGATGAGATTGAGGAAAAGCACGAAGAATTCCCCCCGGAGCTGCGAACCTCAGAACAGATAATCTCGCGTCATGCTCAGGGAAGCCTCGATGACATTATTGACATTGCACCGGACATCACGCCGGCTGCGGATTCGAATACAACTAATGTTCTGTTAGTCGACACGCGCGCGCCGCTGCCCGCGTCGGCTGATGAAACGCTGCACGACGACGATCTCTTCAATGACAATGAGGGTCTATCGGACATTGTTCAGGAATTCGAATACCGAGTCCGTGACCACATTGAAGCCGTCGCATTCAAACGGGTGGAGGGCTTGCAGCAGCGTTATCAAGACAAACTTAAGCAGATCCGCTTAGCTGCAGCCGTCGAGGTGCGAAAAAGACAGGACCTTTCCCGCCAGCGCTACGAACAGCAGTACAAGAAGAAAGAACTCCAGTTACGCGCGCACTACAAAAAATTGATGGCGCTGGCGAACAAAATCAGCGAACAGAAAGCGCATTTACAGGCCGCCAAGAAACAATTCGAAGATAAATTGTCCGCTGCCAACGCCGTCTATAAACAGGTAGAGGACATGCGCAAAACGCTACGTCAACATATCGGCGACTTGCCGCCGGGCCCCGAGTCGGGCGAACGCCATTCTGCCTAAAGGCGTTGCTGAAATTCGGCTCGCTGCGCGTTTCCAGGGTCGCTAACGAGCATTTTTCTGGCGTATCCGGTCGCGGATTCGTAGATTCGGAGCACTAAATTTAACTAACGACACCGCTCAGTTCCATTGCAATTGTTGCGCTGCACAGTACAATCTCGCGCTTCCGATCCGAACCGAAGGTTATCGAATGTCGAGTACAATTCAAAAGCCCGGAATCCGACCAAGCCAAGCTAGTTTTTCTTCAGGACCGTGTCCGAAGCGGCCGAATTGGAATCTTGCCGCGTTGAACGATGCGCTGGTGGGCCGGTCCCATCGATCGAAAGCCGGCAAAGCGAAGCTAAAATCCGCGCTCGATGAAACGCGATCCCTATTGAACATACCAAGCGACTACTTAATTGGAATTGTTGCTGGTTCAGACACCGGCGCTGTCGAGATGGCGCTGTGGAACCTGCTCGGGGAGCGCGGCGTTGATGTACTCGCGTGGGAGAGTTTTGGCCGCGATTGGGTCACGGACGTCATCGACGTGCTAAACATTGAAGATTCGCGGACCCTTGTGGCGGACTACGGCGATCTCCCAGACCTGGCGGCAGTGGACTTCGCACGCGACGTCGTGTTCCTCTGGAACGGGACGACGTCTGGAGTGAAAGTACCCAATGCCGATTGGATCCCAGACGACCGAGCAGGGCTGACTATTTGCGACGCGACGTCCGCCGTATTTGCAATGGACGTGGAATGGAACAAGCTCGACGTCGTAACGTTCTCGTGGCAAAAAGTTCTCGGCGGTGAAGGCGCCCACGGGATGTTGATATTGAGCCCGCGCGCTGTTCAACGCCTTGAATCTTTTGTACCGCCGCGGCCGCTGCCGAAACTTTTCCGCTTAGTTAAGGGACGGAAGCTTGACCGTGCAATTTTCGAAGGCGCGACGATCAACACGCCGTCGATGCTCTGCGTTGAGGACTATCTGGATGCGCTAAATTGGGCGAAGGGAATCGGTGGCCTCGCGGCGATGATAGAGCGCTCAGCGAACAACTTAGCCGCGATTGAGCGATGGGTGGCGGCGACTGCAGGTTTCGAATTTTTAGCCAACAATGAAAACACCCGCTCTAACACGTCGATTTGTTTGAAATTTACCCAACCACAAGTCGTTGCACTTGACGCGCAGCGGCAAGAATCCTTCGCCAGCCGGATCGTCAGTTTACTGGAATCAGAGCAAGTCGCTTTCGATATCAACGCTTACCGCAGTGCACCTCCCGGTTTACGAATATGGGGCGGGGCGACCGTCGACACGACGGACATCGAGGCGCTGCTCCCGTGGATCGAATGGGCGCACGCGGTCGCAATTGCGGAAATAAATACCTAAGTCCTGTAGACGATTTAGGCCGAACAGAATCCAACGAGAGTTCCAGTCATGTATAAAGTATTTGTTGCCGATAAGTTAGCGCCAGAAGGTATAGCCGCGCTCGGCGAATATCCGCAAATTGAAGTTGATTTTACTCCGGGATTGAGCGTCGAAGATGCCATCGTACATGCGCGTGATGCGGATGCGATCATTGTTCGCAGTGCGACGAAATTACGTGGCGCGCTGCTCGATGCCTGTGAGAACCTCAAAGTTGTCGGGCGCGCAGGTATCGGCGTCGACAATATCGACGTTGCCGTAGCAACTGAGCGCGGGATCGTGGTTCTCAACACCCCCGATGCGAATGCAACGACCACTGCCGAACTTGCTATCGCGCACATTTTTTCCTTAAGCCGGCAACTCCCTCTCGCCGACCGTTCGGTGCGTTCCGGAGAATGGACGCCAGCGAAATTCCTAGGGGCCGAGTTAAGTGGAAAGACGGTCGGCATAATCGGTTTTGGAACGATTGGGCGTTTGGTTGCAGAGCGTTGCCTCGGCTTGAAAATGAAAGTCATTGGATTTGACCCATTCGTCACCGAAGCAACATTTAGCGAGCATCAGGTGGAAGTCCAGGAGCTCGACGCCTTACTCCAGGCAGCAGATTACGTCACCTTGCATTGCCCAGTGACCGACGGTACGCGCGGGCTGATCAGCACGGAAAAAATGGCGCTAATGAAACCGGGTGCGCGGCTCATCAATTGCGCCCGAGGCGGTTTGATTGACGAGGCCGGATTGCTCGAAGCCGTCACAAGCGGCCATCTTGCCGGCGCGGCGCTCGACGTCTTCGAGCAAGAACCGCCGACAAACTCGCCACTTTTCGAGCAACCGAATATTTATTTTACGCCGCACCTAGGCGCCTCTACGCACGAAGCGCAGACTGCGGTTGGGGTGGCTATCGCCCACCAAATCGCCGCTTATCTCACCCGTCAGGAAATTACAAACGCCATTAACGTAGCAAGCATCGCGCCCGACAAGTTGCGCCGGCTGGAGCCCTATTTACAGCTCGTGCGAAAGCTCGGACGGCTGCTATGCATGATGTGCGATGGTGCGATCACTGAGCTGTCGACCGAGTTGTACGGACGAGCAGCGGAACTTGATGCGCAGGCCATCTCCAATGAAGCGCTGGTTGGACTGTTAACTGATCATCTGTCTGTACCCGTTAATCAGGTCAACGCAGCCCATCTGGCGCGCCGCCAAGGGATAAACGTAACCCAGGTTAGTTCGCGTGAGTCACGGGACTACCTAAGCGTTGTACGCTTATCGGGTAAGACTGCAGACAGCACGATATGTCTGGAAGGGACCTTATTCGACGAGCGCCAGCCACGCTTGATACGGGTCAATGATTTCTCTATTGAGTCAGAACTGGACGGGCAGATCGTTATGACTCGGCATGCGGACCAACCCGGCGTAATCGGCGCAATTGGCGAATTGCTTGGCCGTGAAGGAATTAACATCACGCGCATGCAGGTTGGAATTGCAAGTAAAGATAATAGCCAGGCGATTGGTGCGTTCGGGGTTTCAAGTGAATTGTCTGAATCGACCATGCAGGCGTTGCGCTCAATTGAGGCCATCGATAAAGCGATGCAAATTCGTTTTTAGGCGTTAGCCACATCGTCGGGCGCTGAAATATTGATAGCGCATGGCATTGGGTATCGTCAGCAAAGGCGTTAGCATGGGGCGATGGCTAACTTTATCGCGAATACAATTTATCATCCGGACTTCCCGCTTCGGGCTAAGCAAGGGATCAGCAGCATTCTCATTGTTACGGTGCTTGCCGTACTCGTTTCAATGTTCCTATTCGACCACGAACCGGATAGTTTCTCCGTCCTCGATTCGGCGATCGAACGGGCGAGCGATACAAAGCAGGCGCGGGTCACCGGATATGTCACCTCGGCGACGCTGTTGGAATTAATTGAAACCCTACTTGATAAGAGAGGTGGTTATTTAACCAATGACGTTGCGCCCCCGGGTGTCCTGATGGACAACGTGCCGAACTGGGAATGGGGTGTTCTCGTCCAAGTGCGCGACATGGCGGTTGCGCTCCGCAACGACTTCAGCCGTTCGCAATCGCAATCCGTTGAAAACCCGCAATTGATCGAAGTTGACAACCGGATCCGCATCGATAGTGAAAAATGGATGTTTCCTGCGGCCGAGAGCGAATATCGTAGTGCCGCTGAAGCGTTAGCTTCCTATCTAGTCGGCATGAGCGGGTCCGCGGAACCGGAAACGCAATTCTTCGCCCGTGCCGACAACTTACAGAGCTGGCTCGCAGTAGTTGAAAAACGACTTGGGGACATTTCGCAGCGCCTGAGTGCCAGCGTAGGGCAGGCTCGAGTGAATACCGATTTAGCGGGCGATGCGCAAGCGGAACAATCCACCGAGGCTCCTGCCGTGATCATCGTAAAAACGCCGCTGTTACAGATTGATGACGTGTTCTACGAAGCGCGTGGCGCAACCTGGGCGTTACTGCACTTGCTCAGAGCGATCGAATACGACTTCGCTGCCGTCCTTGAAAAGCGAAATGCGCTCGTGAGTTTGCGGCAAATCATTCGGGAACTGGAAGGGAGCCAGGAGACAATCTGGAGCCCAGTTATCTTGAATGGAAAGGGATTCGGTTTGTTGACCAATCATTCTCTAATCATGGCATCGTATATCTCGCGCGCCAACGCGGGAATCATTAATCTCAAATCGCTGCTCGAGCGAGGATGAGTTCGCCACTGTTGTCCGTTCATTGATGTAGACGGCAGGTCCACGCGGATGGCGAGAAAATGCCCGTAAGCCTCAGATTTGCTGAGACCGTGTTCCGCTATTTCTGCTACGCTAGTGGGGGCATTGCGTTCCTGAAATTATCGTCGAGAACTTAGTATGAAATACCGACTTGGAATCCTTTTCGCACTCTTCGCTCTAAGCCGCATTGCGGTTGCTGAGATTGCGGTTGAAACGCCTACAACAAAGACACTGTCGGCGCCGAGCGCGCATTGGATGTGGATTGGCGACCTCAACTTCAATGCCATGGAGGCAGGTAAGGCTTTCCTGATCGACGGCGACAGTGGCCAAATGCTGGGGATGTTAAGTACGGGTTATTTTTTCTCTTCGGCCTTGCAGGATAGTCACTACAAAAATATCTACGCACCAGAGGTTTATTTGAGTCGTGGCACGCGCGGCGAACGAACCGACATCATTGCAATCTACGATCCTAAAACGCTCGAACCCACGGCTGAAATCATTATTCCGGCGAAACACTATAGTGGGGTCCCGGTCATTGGCCACGCCGCAATTTCAACGGATGATCGCTTTATCGCGGTCTACAATTTTACCCCTGCGCAATCCGTCTCGATTGTGGATGTGAAGAATAAAAAATTCCTCCACGAAGTCGAGACCCCTGGATGCGCGGAGGTATTTGCGGGAGGAGCACGTGCGTTCAACATGATCTGCGGCGATGGCACCATGCTCACTTTGAAACTTGACGACGCAGGAATGGCTGAGCCTGTTCGCAGTGAGAAGTTTTTCGATCCAAAAGCGGACATCGTCGACGATAAGATGGCTCCTTACGGCGACAAGTGGGCTTTTTTTACGAAATCCGGAAAAGTGCAAATGATCGATATGGCCGCGGGCGAGCCGACATTCGACACGCCGTGGCCTTTGTTCACTGCCGACCAAGTTGCAGATAATTGGAAATTGGGTGGCTACCAATATGCAACGATCTGCGAACAGACAAATGAATTGTATGTGCTGGTGCATCGTGGCGGAGCGTATTCGCACAAAGACCCGGGCTCCGACGTTTGGGTCTACGATCTGAAAGCAAAAACGCGCACCCGTATGATCTCACTCGAGCACAAGGCCACATCGATTCAAGTTACTGGGGATTCAAAACCGCTGCTGTTTACCGCAGACGCAGAGCACACCGGCGTCCACGTCTATGACGCGTTGAGTGGCACACATGAGCGCGAAATTGCGGAAGTTGCAACGACGCCGGTGCTCTTTTGGGCTGTGCGTCCATAGGATAAATCGACTAAAGTGCCCGTCCTCGATCCCATTGTAGTGTTGATCGCAAACTACGCCATCGCACTGTTGTTTGGCCTGGCGAGCTACGGGAAATTGTCTGCATTTCGCGTTTTCTGTGTGACCCTCGAAGAGTATCAACTGATGCCTATACAGCTTGTCACTGTCGTGGGCGTTGGCGTCACAGCGCTCGAATGCCTCATTGCCGTGAGCGCACTCTGGCAGCCGAGCGCGCAATGGGCGATGTTTGCTGCGGCGCTCCTTCTGACAATTTATGCGGCGGCTATCAGTGTTAATTTAGTGCGCGGTCGACGCGATATCGACTGCGGATGTACTGGACCCGCACGCCGCCAGTTGTTGAGTGGTTGGTTGCTGATCCGCAATACTGGGCTGATTGTCATTGCGCTAATTGGTGCGGCCCTACCAAGCGAGCGGACCCTAGAAGCGGCGGACATGGTACTAGTCACACTAGCACTACTCGCAGTAATGGCGCTCTATGGCGCAATAAATCAGTTGATGGTAAACGCACCTCGCTTAGACGCCTTAGACTCAATTATGGATGCCGGGTGATGGAAAATTTACTCATCGTATCGAACTTAATCTTATGGGTTTTAGTGATCGGACTCGGGGTAACCGTACTCGCTCTGGCGCGCCAAGTTGGCGTTCTGTATGAACGGATTGCACCTGCTGGTGCGTTGATGGTCATTCAAGGCCCAGCGGTCGGTGAGCTAGCGCCCCAGTTCGACTTGGAGACCGTGTCGGGTGAGACAATCGTGTTGGGCGGATTGTCGAGCGCTAAAAAATCAACTCTGCTATTTTTTCTGTCTCCCACCTGTCCGGTGTGTAATACGCTGATCCCTATATTGAAGTCGATACAGCATAGCGAGTCAAAGTGGTTGGAGATCGTCTTCGCGAGCGACGGAGACCTTGGAACCCAGCAAGCGTTTATCGCCAAGAAAGAGATTTCGAGTTTTCCTTATGTCCTGTCGACGCAGCTTGGCATTGCCTATCAGGTTGCTAAGCTTCCGTTCGCCGTGCTCGTCGACGAGAATGGTGTGCTGCGCGCGAAAGGATTAACAAACAATCGAGAACACCTCGAGAGCTTATTTTCGGCAATGGAGCACGGTGTTTCTTCGATACAAGAATTCATGAGTAATCGACAACAAGGCGCCGCGTAATTCGCCGCAGGCGAATTGACAATAAACTCGGTGCGTAGAGGTGATATCTATGGGTTGGTTTGACAATTTATCCGAACGCGGCGTTCGGTCGGTCGCACGTCGAAGTGCCAGACGTAGTTTTCTGTCGCGCTTCGGCTTCGCATTAGTCGGCGCAACAGCCATACCCGCGCTGCCTGTAGCGAGAGCCGCTTCCTCGCGCATGCCGGCCCCCGACGAATCAGGTATCGCTGGTGATCCTGGCAACCCGCAAAGTTGCGATTATTGGCGTTACTGTAGTCTCGACGGATTTCTGTGCTCGTGTTGTGGCGGGTCGCAGAACAGCTGTCCGCCGGGCACGGAGCCCTCGCCGGTAACTTGGATTGGTACCTGTCGAAATCCTGCAGACGGCAAAGACTACGTCATTTCGTACAACGACTGTTGCGGCAAGGGCGGCTGTGGTCGGTGCTTCTGTAACACGAATGAAGGTGATTCGCCCGTGCATAGGCCAACTTTAGATAATGACATCAACTGGTGCCTGGGCACGAAAAGTAACGCCTACCACTGCTCAACAGGTGTCGTTATTGGAGTCGCTACTGAAATACTCCGCTAGGCTCTCGACGGGTGTCGCGAAAGATTAAATATGTTGGGTTTCTGCTCGCAGCGAGCCTGCAAGCCCACGGCTTACCCTCGAATGCTCGTGAAGCGAATAGCCCGCACGTTAATTACATGTTGCATTGTCAGGGTTGCCATCTTCCGGGTGGGATCGGACACCCTGGCATCGTTCCGAACCTCCAAGACCATATCGGCTTGTTCCTCCGTAACGCGCAAGGGCGAGCTTACCTTGTGCAAGTTCCGGGCGCTGCCCAGTCCGCGCTTAACAACAGCGAGCTCGCGGACGTACTCAACTGGATGTTGGAAGAGTTTGATCAGCGCCATGTCGATCGAAACTTTAGACGCTTCACCGCGGCCGAAGTTGAGCGTTATCGCGCAGTCAAATTAACAGGGCTTAGTGCGCTTCGAAGTAAAATTCTGACTCAACCTTAGCGAGAAATTCTAAATTCGATAGTGGCAAACTATTCGCTGCTGCGGGTATTATCATGCAACGATCCGCCTCCGCGAACAAAGATCGAGTTTCGAAGAGTATTAAACCGGATCCGCTTTGATCTGCGATTCGCCGCTATCCATTTTCATTAATAATGGCGGCAGAAACAGAAAGTCTGTAAGGAGTGCCAAACCGATCACGATGGCTGTTAGTACACCAAAGGTCGAATTGTTCGCGAAGTTCGACAGTCCCAGGATTAAAAATCCAGCCGTCAATATTACCGAGGTAATGAGCAGAGCTCGGCCGACCGTATTAAACGCATAACGAACAGCGGCCTGCGAATTCAAGCCCATTTCGCGACGCGCGCGGAGGTACTTGCTCAAAAAATGCACTGTGTCATCGATCACGATACCTAAAGTGACACTCATCACGATTGACAACGAAAGCCCGACCTCGCCGACGAATATTCCCCAAACTCCAAATCCCATTGCGGCTGGAGCTAAGTTCGGCAGGAGGCTGATAAGACCTATGCGGGTGGAGCGAAATGCCGCGATTAAGATGAGCGAAATTAGCACTAGAGCGATTGTGGTACCGATCAGCATCGCTCGGATATTGCGGGACGCAATATTGGCAAACATCACAATGGCGCCGCTGGCTGGCAATGCGTCGATATGTTTCGCATTTTCACGCAACCACTGATCGGAAGATTCATTAAGCGCTAAAATTTCATTAGTCGATAGCACGTCGAGCGTCGCTGTTACGCGTACCGACGACTTATCTACATTAATTTGGTTATTTAAATCTAACCCGTAGGGTAGCGACATTTCGTAGAGGAGCAGGTATTGGGCCGCTAATTCTCGTTCTTGCGGCAACTGATACATTGCTGCGTCATCGCCGTGTAAGTTCCTATTCAGGCGTTTCATGATGTCGGTGATACTTCGCACGTGGCGGACCCCATGTTGCAACCGTAGCCAGTTCGAGAAATCCTCTACCTCACGCAGAAAATCGGGATCACTAATACCGCCGGATTCTTCGGCGCGTAACGAATATTCCGTCGTATACAGGCCGGTTAGATTGTCGAGTACAAAGTCGGTATCGCTTCGAAATTGGATCGACTCACTGAACCAGTGCAAGAACACGTCGTTCAACTCATTACGGGGGACGTTGGCAACGAGCACAACAATGCCGATGGTCGTTCCCCACAGCAGCTCACGGCGGCGGCGAACGACGAAATTGCCGAACCGAACCATGGCGGCGTCATCTGTTGCGCGTGGCTCTGGCGTGCGCACGGGTAGCACAGCGAGCAACGCAGGGAGTAAAGTTACGGACAGCAAAAATGAAATAACTACGCCAATTGCGACGATATTGCCGAGGTGTTGAAAGGGCGGAACTTCGGAAAAGTTGAGGGTCAAGAATCCGATCGCCGTTGTGCCGCTTGCGATGAAAATGGGTTGGAGATTAATTCTCAAACTTTCTTCGAGTGCGTCGGATTTATTTAGCTTATGGCGCATGCCTAATAGAAAGCTGATTAATACGTGCACGCAGTTGGCAATTGCGACTGTCAGAACAATTGTCGGTGCAGACGCCGACACCGGCGTCATCGGGAAGCCAATATAGCCCGCAATTCCAAGGGCACCCGCGATCGAAAACGTGAACACGACCATGGCGGCCATGGTTCCGATTATTCCGCCGGCCAACCAGGTTAGCAACAGCATCATCACGCCAAAACTCAACGGGATTAGCGTTTCGAGATCCGCCCTGGTGGCTTCGGGAAACGCGTTATTCATCATGACGTTACCAGTCAAGTAGGTCTTTGTGCCAGCGTGTTTGATCTCAATGTCACGTGCAATATTTCTTGTGAAATCAATAACCTCCGCGTTTTCCTTGGTGGTATCCAGACCGGGGAGCTGGATATTCACGATCAGCGCGGTCACGGCCGAATCTTCGCGGATTAATAAGGACCGCAATAAAGGTTCGTTGAGGGCTGTGCGCTTAATCCTTTCGAGATCACTGTCACTCAACCTGGAGGCGTTTTGCACTAGGTCCTCGACATGAAGTTCGTCATCATCGGCGTAGGTGTATTGGTAATTCGAAATAGAGTCGACCCGATTTGAATACGGTATTTGCCACGCCCGTTTTGTCAGTTCCTCTAGGGTCGTGAGGCTCTCGCGGGTAAACACATCGCCATTTCCTGGGGCAACAGCAATAACTAAGTTGTCGTTTTTTACGTAGGTATCTTCTAGGGCCTCAAACGCAATCCGCTGGGGATTGTCCGGGCCAAAGAAAACGCGGTAACTGCTATCGAAATGTAGGTGGGGGATTCCGGTGGTCGCAATTGCCATGAGAATGACTGCACATGGAATGATCCGCCAACGGTTGCGAATAACCCAAGATGCGAATTGCGCTTCGAAGCCTGCCATTTGCTTTCTAGACTAAATGTCGATCTCGAAGAGCGAGTAACTTCGGCAGCAGGTGCCTAGCAGGCCCGCGTTTGCGAATAGTGATGTTGCGGGCCGCCGCATCTAGACGGTCGGAGATTATTTTGAATGCGATTGGAGTGGCGCCGTCTAGCAACACGTTAGAGGGATGGTCCGCAACTGACTGGCACAAGATCTCAAACCTCAAATGTGTCGCTGAAGCCGACGGCGCCGACTTCAGCCGTATAATAACTTATAGCGCCGTATATCCTCCATCCACGGGCATCGCGATCCCTGTAACGAACGAGGATTGCTCCGATAGAAGCCAAACGACGGCTTCGGCAATTTCGCGCGGATTACCGAAGCGGGCCATCGGTTCTTGATTTTCAAACGCGGCACGGTCCAGACCCGTTTCAGACATTAGCCGGTCTAGCATTGGCGTCTCTATCACGCCTGGGCATACAGCGTTAACGCGGATCTTTTTTCGTGCGTATTCCAAAGCCACCGATTTAGTGAGACCCACAACCCCGTGCTTGGCAGCGCAATAGGCGGATCCGCCACGCGCGCCGACGAGTCCGGCTACTGACGCTGTGCTTACAATCGAACCGCCAGTGCCCTGGGCTACGAACTGTTCGATTTCGTGTTTGATGCATAACCAAACGCCCTTGAGATCGACGTTGATCGTGCGATCAAACTCAGCCTCGGTCATTTTTACAATATTGGTAAACGCGCCTTCGATGCCGGCGTTGTTGAACGCACCGTCGAGCGAGCCATAGGTGTCTACGGTCTTTTCTAACATAGCTTTAACGGCGGCCGAGTCAGTCACGTTCGTTTCGATGAACATCACATTTCCACCAGCAGCCTTAATTTCGTCGCAGGCGATTTGCGCCTCGTCTTTGTTGATGTCAGCGATCACGACAGCGGCGCCTGCTTCGGCGCAGCGTCTCGCCGTGGCGCGACCAATCCCAGTGCTGCCGCCAGTGATTACGATGGTTTTTCCTTCTAATAGCCCTGTCATGGTTATTTCCTCTCCTTGTATTAGGATCCTCGTGCGGTTGCTCTCGGATGCTGCATGTGCGCAAACGAACCGAGATAGTCGTCGAACCGTATGAATTTTCGCAGGCGGCTTTATATCATCTGCGTTAGAGGGGATCTAGAAGTTGCAAAGGGATGTGTAAGGCGAGGTTTATTTTGTATAGTCTCGCCACGTTGGGTAATTAACAGGGGGAAGCGAAAAATGAGAATGTTGAAACCGGGTAAGACCTACGACGAGGTCTATAACTCCTTTAGCTGGAACATTCCGCAGCGATATAACATCGCTAACGATGTTTGCGACCAATGGGCTGAGGATCCGGGCAGAGTGGCGCTTGTCTATGAAGATGAAAACAAGGAAGTACTAACATTCACATTCGCCGACATTAGGAAGTACGCAAATCAGTTCGCAAATATCCTAATCGAGCGCGGCCTAAAGCGGGGCGATCGCGTGACCTTGCTTCTAGCTCAGGACCCGGAGTGCGCGATCGCGCACGTTGCCTGCTTTAAGTCCGGCATCGTTTCGAGCCCGACTTCGGTGTTGTTTGGACCCGACGCGATTGTTTACCGACTCAACGATTGCAATGCGAAGGCCGTCGTTACAGATAGCGCGAATTATCCAAAAATCGCGGAAATTCGCTCGCAGTGTCCAACCTTAGAACACGTTTTTGTAGTCGATGGTGAGCCGCAAGGGGCGTCCAATTTCTGGACAGCCATCGAGGGCGCGGACGAGACCTTCACGAATGTCGACACAGCGGCTGATGATATCGCCTGGATCAGTTATACCTCGGGTACGACCGGCATGCCGAAAGGATCCGTCCAGCCGCATCGCATGTTGCTCGGGCACATGCCGAGCCTAGAATTCATCTACGATTTCTTCCCTCAAGATAAGGACACATTGTGGTCTCCCGCAGATTGGGCATGGATGGCAGGTCTTGCAGATATCTTGTTGCCCGGATGGTTTCACGGTTGCACCGTTATCGCGAGCGCGATGAAAGGCTTCGACCCGGAGGAAGCGTATCGAGTCCTCGATCAGCACAATGTCACTTTAGCGCTGCTGACCCCGACCATGCTCAAGTTAATGCGCCAGGTTCCTGATGCTCTAGATCGCTACGACCTTAAGCTCCGTGCCGCACTCTCAGGCGGCGAGGCGGTGGGTAAAGAGCTCCTGGAATGGGCTGATAGAGAACTCCATATCAAGATTAACGAAGGATTTGGCCAAACCGAATGCAATGTCATTCTGGGAAACAACGGCAACGTTTTTCCGATCAAGCCAGGCTCCATCGGGCGGCCAACGCCAGGCACGATTTGCGCGATCATAGACGATGCCGGTAATGAGTTGCCGACAGGCGAAGAAGGGCACATTGCGTGCAAACGGCCACACCCTGTCATGCTTTTAGAATATCTAAATAAGCCGGAAGCGACGCGCGATAAATTTATCGGCGATTGGTTAATCACGGGTGATTCGGGTCACATGGACGAAGACGGCTACTTCTGGTTCCACGGGCGCGCCGACGATGTCATCACCAGTTCCGGCTACCGAATCGGCCCAGGCGAAATCGAAGATGCGCTGCTGAAACACGACGCCGTTCAAATGGCCGCCGCGATAGGCGTGCCAGATCCGATCCGCACCGAAATCGTGAAGGCGTTCGTCATTTTAGTCCCTGGTGTGATGCCGAGTGTAGAACTGGGTGAAGCGTTACGGGAATCGGTGCGCAGCCGCCTCGCGAAGCATGAAGTACCGAAATTGATCGAATTCGTCGACAGCTTGCCGATGACGACAACCGGAAAAATTATGCGTCGCGAACTACGCGAGCGCGAGAAAAATAAAACCGAGTGAGTAGACGGCGCGCGCGAATCCTCGGCAGTCGGATCATCTCCAGGGACTTTCGCCCCGGTTCATACGCAATGCTGCGAGCGGTCTTGCATCGGTCGCGTAATTTGAAAGCGCTGTGGCACTAGGCAGCAACATCGCGCCAGAGTGCCGCGGATCCGTCCGGTTCGGAATTATCGGGATGCTGACACGGAGCTCTGTCGGCCGGCACCCCCCCTAACTCGATCGTAGATACGGTCGATTTTAGCGATCCACTTCCAATCGCGGCGATCGATTTCGATGCGCACGGTAAGTTTCTGAGCGTCAGGAGACACACTGATCGATTCCGTCATTTTGCCGCCTTTTTCGATCCTCGTTTCGAACACCAGCAGCTCGTCTTTCCAGTAAGCGAGCGTAAAGCCGATATCTGTTTTAATTAATTCGTCACCATTGGCAGTAAATACCCGCCCGCCAGGGTTGGGTACGATATTGCGTTCAAAGCCGTCAGCGTAGACGAATAAATATCCCTCTTCGAGCGCAATTATTTCAAGGTTATTCGATTCCAATAATCGCTGCATCGGACCGGCATGTGCGAGTTCACTACTGCGCTGCCACTCCTTTCCTTCATTCGCGTACTGCCAATATCTCTTCTCTGTGCCACCAGGGCCGCCGGAATCGGCGATAGGTTTCGAACCGCTGCGCTCCACTCTTTTTGATTTTCGAACGCCTTTAAGTTCATCCGCAGAATCCGTGCTGACATCCTGATCGAGTTGCCACCGACCGGCGATCGGAGGCGACTGCGCGTAAGCCGTTGCAGGCAACAGCAAAATCAGCAGCAAATACACGCACCCAAGTATTTGGTAATTTGGCGACTCGGTGCGATCATGAACAACCACGGCACGTCTTGTGGCGTTGTTGTTGCTGGTCGCCAAATGCGTTCTTGAGCAGGTCATCTGCTTGAACGAACTGTCATTTGTCGGGCAGAACGGTCCATTTAGTTAACTCAAACTTGTTAGTCGTGATGAAAATATGAAATTAGTAAAACCAGCCGACGCGGTCGCCGAGATTCCGGATCATAGTATCGCAATAATGCCAGCCGGTTGTGCTCGGGCGACAAATTTCTATAGCGCACTGATGGATGACATCGAGCGATTTACCGATCTAACACTGTGTTCAGGCTTTTCGTTTGGAACCTATCCGTATTTGGAAAAGGGTCTTGGCCGCAATAGCCGCTATTTGACCTGGCAGGCTTCCGCAAATACACGAGCATTGTTTAAGGAAGGCGACCGGTCGAAGTACGGTTTCGTCCCGATAAGACTCGCAGACGTTCATCGAGTGGTGAGCGATACGGGCGAAATTCGGCCGCACACCGTCGTGGTGCAGACCTCGCTGCCTCAGGCCGACGGGCGCGTAAGCTTAGGGATATCGGTGGGCGCGAACCTCGATTTCATTCGCAGCGCGAAGCTCGTTATCGCCGAGATGAATCCCAACATGCCCGTCACGTCAGGCGATAGTCGAGTTTCGCTAGAGTCAATCGATTTAGCGTACGAAGCCGATACGCCGCTGTGGGAATATTCAACCCCTGCGGGTCAGGCAAGCGACGAGCAAATTGTTGAGAATGTAATGAGCCTGATTCCTGATGGGGCATGGGCCCAACTCGGTGTCGGGGCAGTACCTGATCGAATACTGGAGCGGCTAAGTGAGGTGCCGGGCATAAATTTGTGGTCCGGTTTGCTCACTGGTGGGTTGCAGCAATTTATCGACAAGGCCCCCGGCGGAGCAAGAATAGTCGCAGGCGAGCTTGCAGGGTCGAAAGCGTTCTACGAGTTCTGTAATCAAAACGCTCGCATCGAGATGGCGCCGACGTCAGTCACGCACGATGTCGCTAAGGTTGGGTCGCTGCCAAAGTTTGTTTCAGTTAATTCGGCCTTGGAGATTGACCTACAGGGGCAGAGCAATGGGGAGGCTATCGGGAAGCTTCAAATTAGCGGCGTCGGCGGCAGCCTGGATTACATTGAAGCCGCTAACCTGTCGGAAGGTGGAATTTCGATTATCGCTCTGACATCGACCACCGCAAACGGAAAGTATTCGAAGATCGTGCCCAATTTCCTGGAAGGGGCGGTTGTTACAACGCCACGCTACTGCACGGATTGCGTCGTTACGGAATACGGTATTGCTCGATTGCGAGGCAAAGATCTTTTCCAACGAGCGGAAGCCTTAATTGCAATCGCACATCCTGATTTTCGTGACCAACTTGCAGGAGCGCTACGTTGATAAAAGTCATAAGCATCTTTAAGCGCAAAGAAGGTTTATCAGTTGAAGATTTCCAAAAATATTGGGGCAACGAGCACGCGGAAATCGTATGCCGCATGCCGGAAGTTCGTCGCTATGTTCAATCACATACACGACTTTCTGGTTACCGGAACCGAGTTCCCGCATGCGATGGCGTTGCGGAATTGTGGTTTGACGACAGCGATGCGCTACGCGCGTTATCGACGCGTGCGGAGCTGAAAGACACCCAAGCCGACCACGACAATTTCATGGACGCATCCTCTTATAGGGAATTTATCGCGGAAGATGTTGTAATCAAAGAGGGGGCGATTCCGCTTGGCAGCGTCAAGAACATCGAATTCGTAAAGCGCAAGCCCGGTATGGATCCGCGTGCGTTTCACCAATACTGGATTGACGTACATGGCCCGCTCGGTGGGTCCATTCCCCAGGTCTTGCGTTACGTACAGAGCCATACTCGAATTGGGGCGTATGCCAACGGTCGCGAACCGGTTTTGGATGGTGTTGCACTGACGTGGTTTAACGGTACATCGGATATGAGGGAATCAGCCGAAACTCCGGAGTATGCTAACACGCGAACAGATGAGCCGAACTTCTTAACAGAACCTTTGGATTTCGTCATTGCCGATGAAAAGGTAATTGTGGGTTAACCCCGACGAGCAGTATCAGATATGTTTTCGCGATCGCTTGTTGAACGACTGATTGATAAATGCCCGGTTGGACGTCTCGGGCAAATCGATATGCAAGGGCACGCTCAGGCTTTGCCTTTCGTCTTCGCACGAGCCAGCGGTGCGCTGTGGTCACCGATCGATGGGAAACCAAAGAACAATGCAGCACTTGATCGACTAGCTTGGGTTACCGAGCATCCAAACGTCTGTGTATTAATCGATCACTACGGCGAAGATTGGTCGAGCCTCTGGTGGCTCAAGCTTTTTTGTCACGCAGTAGTTCATCACACGGCCCATCCCGATTGGAACGCTGCAGCGCGAGCGCTCGCCATTAAATACCCGCAGTACGCCGAAACGCCAATGTTTTTCGGTAACCCTACGATGATTCGTTTTGAAATCGACTCGTGGAAATCTTGGGCAGCCGGCGGCGAGCCACAAGTTCAGCAGTGGCTCGGCGATCGTTAGGAATCCCTCGGACTTAGGGACATTCCATTACGCCGATCGGATCGCGGCAGAAACCCATGCGATTCGTCCTTGCCGAGAGCGACTATGGGTCCCGAAACTCCGCGCTCCTTAGCTCGCATTTAAAGCAAGCTCTCGATGAATTCCCAAGTCCGAAGTGCTCCACTACCTTGACTAGCATTGGGGTGGCAGGAGATTTCTGAGAGTCTTCGGTGTTAGACCAGCGGAATCACTGTAAGCGCTCGGTAAACCACACACTTGCTCAGTGTGGATTTCTGTTTTAGAGACGGATATTGCCGGGCAGCAGCGCTTCGATGTCTTCGACGGTCGTCGCGCCAGGGAGTTTCGTGAACACCTCGCG
>JBLFWX010000052.1:0-38508 GCA_047611805.1 Gammaproteobacteria bacterium | reverse complement strand
ACCAACGCGAGCAAACGGTGGACGATGCCGATCCCAAATTGGAGTCTAACCGTGTCGCAACTGTCGATATTTTTTGAAGGACGGCTTGATGCCGCAATCGAACTGTGATCTTATAGGTCACGCAAAACCATGTTGACACAGAATTCTGAACGCCCCCGCGCGGAGGGATTAGACCCCTCCGCCATCGACATCAACCCGCACAGAACGCCTGCGAATAGCCTGCGCGTTAAATGGACCTGCGCTCGGACATCACAAGGAACAGCGTCGCCGCAGTCCTAGCCGTTCAACTTCCCATGCAGAAAATCATCTATCGTCGCGGTGACAAGCACTTTTCCGTCCTTCGCCAAAACGTCGAATAGTTTCCCATCTTCCACAGCCCGACAACTAAAGAATACGACCGCGCCTTCTGGGCCGCCGTATTCCATGTGGAGGTCACCGCCTGTGTTGCGCACGAAATGTCCAGGCCTGCGGATTTTGTGCACTGTCTCAGTCGCAGTCGTCTCTACGACGTGGTGTTCGCCTTCTAATACGAGCAGTGATACGTCGCCGAGGTGTCGGTGGTAGTGGCAATACGCATTCGGTTCCCAGCGGCTGAGAAAATCGATTTGGCCAGTCTCCGGCTGAACGCCAAGTACGGCGACCCAATAATCGATAGGATAATCAAAACGCGGCGAGCCAACGATATGCTGCCATTCGATAGCATCAGGTTTGTAACCAGTGACGAAATTCTCTGGGGCAGTTGCGATATTCATCCGATTTTCCTTCAAGTAGTGACTTAAGAACTGGTCGGGATTGTCCCCTGAGCGCTCCTGGAGTGCAAATCTCCTGGATCGTGTCCGTCCGGGGTAAATAGAATTCTGGTTAGCCGCGAGGCACTGATTCGACCGCGTCTTGTGGTATTTGACGCAAAATAACGGAGCACAGAAAAAAAGGGTATCTGAACTCGGTTTATGATTAAACGTAATGTTTGAGCTTTGAGGTTTTGCCAATACCTGGATTGAACGAATTCAACGGATCGCATTGCTGATAGAAATCCCGTAGATCGGCTTCAGCCGGATATAAATGGCCCACATTATGTTCTGCTGGATACTTCGCCCCGCGCGCGTCAAGTAACGCAAATAATTCCGCCTTTAGCGCTTCGGGATCCACACCTTTTTTGACGACGAAATCGTGATGGAACACCATGCAGAAGAAATGCGCTAACCGAAAGGGCGCAGCTAATTTATCCAGAATCTCTTGGCTGTATAGACAGTGCCAATCGTCGTCGTTACGTCGCAGTGCAATATCGAGCGGCATGATCCCACCGATTTCTTTAGAGTGAATCAGTGCGTAGCGACCCGACGCGCTACCGGCGACGAAGCGATGCAGTAGTGCGGCATCAGCTTCTTTGTCGTCACAAACGAAAAACTCACCTGGATAAGCGCCATCGAAATAGCTTTTCAGGAGTTCGTGCGTGACTTCAATGACGTCGTCGTTCGCCTTAATGATCAAGTGATGTTCAAAGCGCGTGCGGTAGTCTCGGATCCGCTTTGGCAGATGATCCGGCATCAGACTCGCGAAAAACTGTAAACTACGATCGACCAGTTTATCTGGCAGAAAAATTAGCTTCGCCAGATAACCGTCGACCCGACCTTTGAACGCAAAAAGCTTCGGTAAAAAAGCCGTGCCAAAATATTTAATCGCGAGATAATTATCTTTACAGTACTTATCGGCGCCGTCGAAGTAGCTGTTGTGCATGTACTCACCCATTTCGGGTAGCACCTTAAATTCGGACAAAATATGCTTTCGAAGTGCCGTGAACACCGTTGGATCATTTGTTCCAATATAAAAAACTTTGTCGCGCTCCGGATCCGGAAAAGTATCCAAACGCACGGCAAATACCGCGAGTTTACCGGCACAGCCGCTTGACTCGTGTAAGCGACGCTTATCGGCGTTGAAGCGCGCCGGAGTGTCCGCATCGATCTCTCTGACTCGCTGCTGGTACTCACGATCGGAGGCCATTTGGTCGATCGACATGCTTGGATTGAGGTCGAACTTAGCGGCCTGTAAATTCGTCAATATTTCTTCCGGCTGATCACCGAGGTCTATCCCGAGTTGGTTTATCAATCTCAGTTCGCCGTCTTCGCCTAGCTGTGCGTAAACTGAAAGCTCGGTATAAGCGGGGCCGCGATTCACCAAGTTGCCGCCCGAGTTATTACACACGCCACCGACCACTGATGCGCCGATACACGAAGAGCCGATCACGGAATGGGGACCGCGGTTCAACGGTTGAAGCTTGTCTTCGAGTTGATAAAGCGTCGCGCCGGCAAAGGCCACCACTTGTTCACCGCCGTTCAAGAGAATCAGACTATCGATCTTCAGTGTATTGATAATCACGATCTCGCGATCGTAGTCTTCGCCGTTCGGCGTCGAACCCCCATTTAAACCCGTGTTGGCTGCTTGGAGAATAATAATCAGATCGTTGGCGACGCAAATTTTCAGAACCCGCCATATTTCCAGCAAGCTCTCAGGTAGTACCACAGCTCTGCAACTACCACGGCCGATCCGGATCCCAGTCCGATAAAACGACGTACGGCTATCGGACGTTAAGACATTCGATTTACCAACAACGTCAACCAGCGCAGGTATCAGCGCATCCGAAACTAATGAATTCATATCGTTTCAAGTCAATCCTTCGTTCGACGGATTCAAAATCGACAGTCGTAGAGCTCAAGGGTGAACGCTTGCTTGACCGGTGGAGCGTTAAAAGCTTGCCGGTTCTGCGTTTGGACGGCGTATCTAGGGAGTCACTTGATCGTATCCTCCGAACGATACACCTACTTGCGGTCACCTACCCTGATAGTCAGAATTCCATGCATTGTACGAGAAATCACCGGGCCTCACTTTACCCTCTCCCGCTGTGTTTCAACGGGCGTGAACTAATCGATGCGATTGCCGTACCTGAGCTTTCGTTTTCCACAGGAGCACTATGAGTCATGAAACCAGTTTGCTTAATTATCGGCGCGGGTGCTGGCATCGGCGGCAACGTCGCCAAGCGTTTTGCCAGACACGGATACCACTTGTGTCTTTGTCGCCGCAGTGACCAGACGGGCCTCAACAAACTTGTCGAAGAGATCACGAGCGCTGGCGGATCGGCATCCGGGTTCCTAGTAAATTCCGTCGTAGAGAACAGCATCGAGGATCTCGTCGCCACGATCGAGGCAGATATCGGCCCTATTGAAGTCGCCGTTTATAATTTGGGCGCACAGATCGGGAACCGGACGCTCGCCGATACGAGCTATAAGGCCTTCGATATGGGCTGGCGGATAGGTACGTTCGGCCTCTTTCGACTCGCCTCGGCAGTTTGCCCACTGATGGTGAAACACGGCAAGGGCACTATTTTGGTGACGTCTGCGACGGCGGCCGTTCGAGGGAACGCGGGCCAACACTCGCACGCGGCGGCCATGGGCGGAAGACGCATGCTCTGCCAATCGCTAAATGCGGAATTTTCATCACAGGGTATTCACATCTGCCACATTGTTGTCGATGGCGCCGTCGACGCCCCGGATACGCTTGGCAAGATGCTCGGGCCAGAAAATTTTCAAGCGCTTCGACAAAGCAAGGGGCTTGACCACGACGGTCTGATTTTGCCGGCCGAAGTTGCTGAAACATACTTTTATCTAGCACATCAGCATCGCTCCGCATGGACTCACGAAATCGATATTCGCGCTTTCTCTGATCAACCGTGGTGGAATAATTAGTTGGCGGACTAGATCGTATGGTACACGGACTAACCTCGCTAGCAGCCTGTCAACCTTAGGGAATCGTCACGAAGCGGGTGGGAGAGCGAGGCCGACCCCACGTTCGTTTGGGGCGAATAGTTGTTCTATTTGACAACAATGAACGGAGATCTGAGCCGCTATCCCAGCGCTGCAATAGATTCCTCCTAAGTCCGAGGGCTGCTAAGTACACGGGGCAAGGACCGTCGCGCCCGTCAAGCCGCGAACTGACTTGCTGCTTGTTGCGGTGCCAGTTCTTCGCGGCCTGAATCACGGTTGTGCTGATCAATGATCTGGAGTTCTGCGGGGGTCGCCCATTTATCATCCCAGTCCTTCAACATTGGAATCATCAGTTTCCAGAATATCGGTGGAAACCACGACACCAAAGTCATTGTTAGATAACCGAACGGAGACTCTGGCATCGCCTTGTATTCATGTTTGTAATAGGGCCGATCGTATTCATGGTGGGAACCATGTCGACCCAGATTAAACGTGAAATGATTACTGAGCGGATTGAAGCTTGAAAACGTATTGCGGGTGGTCACTTTCTCGCCTTCCAAGCGGAGCAGGCCGTAGTGAGAAAAGAAGTTAAGGCCTTCCAAAATGTACTTCGCGAATGCGGCTGCAATTAGCCAAACACATAATCCCAGCCAGCCCCCAATTAAACACACGACAAGGACGACTAAAGCGCCACGCAGCCACGCATGCAAAACTCTATTGGCCGGCGAAAACCAGTGTTTCCCGAGCTTATCGAGACGCGCCCGCTCGATGTCATAACCGCCTTTCCATTGCGCCCAGCCACCGGCAGTTAGAAACTCGTAAAAGCCGACCCCTCGTTTCGGAGAAACCGTATCGACACCCGCGTAACCCAGATTCTTGTGATGCCCGAAAACATGCTCCGTTGCGAAGTTTGTCCCGAACATCAAAGCAAAATCCCATCGTCCGAACCACAGGTCTAGCGGTCGCGTTGTGCGATGCGTCAACTCGTGCGCGGCACCGATCCCGCTAACACCGAGGACGCCACCCAGCGACATGCCAATCCCCACGTAGTCGAACCAAACGTTGGCATCGCGCGCGGCGAAAACGTCGATTCCGGCCCCAAACGCAGAAAACAGGGAATTGGTTAGCACGCCGAACCCGAGTACGTCGCCACCGCTACACGCCCACGCAGCGACAAATAGCGCCAGCCCATGGCTGATGACGACGGAGTAGATGATCATATCGTGAATAATCGGATAGCTGTAATGTGGCGTCGTCTCGTCACGCGATTGGCGAGTAAGAATCTCTCCACCCACACCGACGACGAACAAATAAACGAATCCGGTCCAAACCCACCAGCCCCCAAGTAAAAAGCCAACAATGGTGAGCGGAATCCAAGTCCAGTGGATATAGGCGAATCTTAGATACTTCCACATGTTTGTTCTCCAGGGCGCATTCGACGTTACGTCCAACACAGTTTAAGAGTTCCGTCGTGCGGTGTAAAAGAGGGCAACAGAATCTTATTCGGAGCGAACGGCGAAACCACGAGGAGCGAATTCGTCGAACTGATCGTGAGGATCGGCCGGAGTCTTATCAGCCGACTTCCCGCCGTCGCTTCAATGCCCAACTGAGGCACTAGACAGCGTGACGCGCGCTTAAACTTGGGCGGCGGAAATAACTAAAACAAGTTCAGCTTGCTCAGCTTGCTCAGCTTGCTCAGCTTGCTCAGCTTGCTCAGCTTGCTCAGCTTGCTCAGCTTGCTCAGCTTGCTCAGCTTGCTCAGCAATATCGTCATCGGTATTCGAAAAGCGGAGACAATAAGTACCATCAATAAGAATTACGGCGCGTGCGCAGGTCGCGACTTCACAAACGTCATCGCATCTGAGCCATCACCGTGTCGGCGAACTCATCACACATCTTATATTGCCGTTCAATCGAGGCGATAAAGTTGATGCCGCTTAGCCCCAGCGCTTCAAGAACTTTAAGCTGTTCGACAATCTCATCGGGCTGCCCTGCAATACAAAACACCCGAATAATCTCGGGTGTGATGAAGCGAGCCTCGGCAGGATCGATATGACCGTAATGGCTATCGTGCGCTTGCGTGAATGAGCGTTCGGCATCACGCGCTTGGCGAAACGCGACGTACTCTTCCCAGATCGGCTGCGCATAGTCCGGCGGCGTTATACCGAATTCGCGGTAACGATCATACATAAAGTGAATGTTGACCATAATGGCCGAACCCACTTCATTCACTACCCTGTCGGACGCTAACGTCTCACCAGGACGCAACAGCAACAGATTGACCAAGGCGTAAGTCTCGAATTTTTCTAACGAACGCCCGGCCCTAGTCGCACCTGATTTTACGTTCGCCAACGCGTCTGGAATGCTGCCACCACGGGGGATGCTGGTGATCAAGCCGTCACCATATTGTCCTGCGAGTGCTTGAGCGCGCGGGCCGAACCCGCCGACATGAATCGGGATCGCATCGTCCAGATTAATGTGATCAAGCTCGAGACTTTGAAAGGCAATCTCTTCACAGATTCCGTTGGCTTCGAAGCTAACCGTTTGTCCGTGAAGGAGTCCTCGGATCACCTTTAAATGCTGCTCAAAGGCGGCAATCGTCATTGGCCTTTGCCCCATCGCGCGCAAACCCGTATTACCTGTTCCTACGCCTAGAAAAGTACGTCCAGGTGCGATTGCGTTTATCGTCGCAATTGCGTTCGCGATTACTGGTGCCATTGATAGGGCTGGAATGGCGACACCTGAACCAACTGCAATGCGATTCGTCCGATCGGCGACCAGCGCAAGCACTGCCCACACGTTTGATCGAATCATTGGACTATCCCACACCCAACAGAAATCGTAGCCTCGTTGCTCAGCGCGCACGACCAGATCGACTTCCTTAATTTGACTAACCGTGATGCCGAACTTCAAAACCGAACTCCTCAGCACTTCCCCTCATACACCCTATTGTCGATGTGGGTCAAAGTGATTTTTCGAATGTGATACATTCTAGCCCAGGTTATCTAGAATCTTGGTGAGCTCATGAAGGCGACTACTGCCACTTCAAATGGCGACGATATCGCAGCCTTTGACGAACGTACTATCAATAAACTTGTTCAAGATTTCGGCACCCGAAAAAGCGCTAGCGTTCAGGAGCGCCGGATCCCGCAAGCGAACATCGATGCGATGCGCGCTGCGGGTCTTTACCGCGTCTACAATCCGAAGCGCTTCGGTGGTGCCGAATTGCACATGGATGAAGTACTCCCCGTCGTTGCCCAAATAGCTGAAGCCTGCCCGGCAAGTGCGTGGGTGCTCGCGGTCTTTCAAATACACAACTGGGTGTTGTCGCTATTCCCGGAACAAGCACAACAAGAGGTGTTTAGCGCAAATCCGGATGTGGTCGCCTGCGCCTCGCTTAATCCCAGCAAGAATATGACCCGCAAAGTTGCTGGTGGCTATTTGATCGAAGATGGACGCTTCACATTTTGTTCTGGCGCGCACTATCGCGACTGGGCGCTGCTAGGCTCGTTGATCGTCGATGATGCAGGCGCGGTTTGCGATGTCGGTTGCATGCTGGTTCCAGGCGATGATCTCGAAGAGCTGGACGATTGGTATGTCTCGGGATTACAGGCGACCGGCAGCATTAGTCTTTTGGCGAAGGCACTATTCGTTCCTGAACATCGATTCTTATCATACAGCGCCGCCACGGCGTACCAATCCCCCGGACGTACAACGAATTCTGAAAGTTTGTACATGGCCGCGTTCGTCCCAATGTTGGTATTGAATTTGGCCGGCCCTGCCCTCGGCGCGGCCGAAACCGCGTTGGCTGCATTCGTTGCGAATCTAAATGAAAAAGGCAGTAAAGCGGGCGCCTATCCGCTGCCAGGAATCGCTCGTGTGGACGCCCCTGCCACGCATGAGGCGATCGCCACGGCGCGCATGCAGATCGATTGCGCGCGTCTTCTACTCGAGCAATCGGCCACAACGATCCGACGCTTCGCCGAACTCGGACAAGTAATGCGTCCTGAAGAGTCTGCCAAAGTGAATTTAGAGACGAGCTATGCGGTTAGAGAATGTCTGAAAGCTACCCAGCTATTATTCCTGCAAGCAGGTGGGGCCGTTCTACAACCAGGGCATCCGTTACAACAAGCCTATCAGGACGTAACCGCGGTTAATTGCCACGGCTTTCTTGGGCACGAAGCGAATCTTTCTTTATATGGATCACTCGTCACCGGGCACGATCATCCGACCGCGTTTTTATAAGGTACCGACAGCGGACTAGGTGGCGGACGACATCCAGCGAAAATAGTCTGTCAATATCGAAGCTTTCCAGCTCGTCGTATTGCCGGGATCCTAGCAGTCTGTCGGACGCAGGTTAGTGGCAGTTGTCTTCATGCCGATAGCGTTGGCGTAGAAGATGGTTACGTTATTCATGATGCCTATTTATGCGTCAGGTCCAAAGGCGAGGAGTCGTGGCCCCTTACCGCGTGACCTCTGCCGCAGCGCTGAGCGAGTCGAACGGGACAGTTAGGTAAACTGCGCCGAGACACGCGGGGGCCGCGTACGGCAAAGTAACGGCGCCGCCGCGAAAAGCAGCCAGAACGCGGCAGGCAAAGGCACCGGACTGGTTTCAGCGATCGCAAACGTAAAATCACCACTCATGGTCCGGTTGCCAGGGAAATTACCGAAGGCATCTTCGCTCAATTTGAGCTCCAGCATATGCGTGCCTGGCTCTAATGCAACGATCATGGTGCCGTCGAAGCGTTGCGGATTGGGCGCATTGCTCGGTGCAAAATCGTTCTGGAAACCAAGCAGACGTGATTCTGGACCACCGGATTCACGCTCTACGGTAATGTCGAACCCATGCATTGCAAACCAGGTGATGAGCCCGGTTGTTGAAATCGAAGTGGTCGTGCCAAGGGCGCCGTAAGCGATCGCGATCTGCGACGCAGTGTCGACCGAAAATCCAAAGCGAAAACTGGTTTCGCCATGCCAATTCCGCGTGAAACCATTCGGGTTATCGTCGCCACGAAAGTGATCGAAAGCGACGATGCCTGAACCCAGATCGGTCCAGGAAGCGCCCACCGCGACATCGAGCACTAAACCGTCTTTCTCGAGTCGGAACGCCTCGCTGATTGGATCTATCGTCGTTTCCTGGCGTATCGTGTTCTCAGCCGTGACGTCATCAGCGATAACCAGATACTCAACTTCCGACCACAGGGGCACGGTCGCGGCGTGCGATGCCAACGGCAGCGATAAAAACAGCAAGAACAATATCGATGGATAAACGATGCGAAGCGGGTGGATTGTTACGGACATCAGGTATCTCTCTTGTGGCCCCGGACTGCCAGGTAGCGGTAACTATACAGAAGTAACGATCACGATGACGGTGCAACATCGGTAATAGTCGATCGTTTTACACGCTGACGGCGGCGCTGACTGCTCTACGTCGTGTTACTGCACGAGAATGTTCGATAGCGATGGCTCGGTGCACCATAAGCGTTTGCCGCTACGTCACACCATAATCTGGGGCGGTTCGCTAATCATGGCCTCCGCAATCGTCAAACAACAGCCTGCTTGTCATCACACATGCAAGATTTCGCCCCTGAGCGAGTAGGCGATCATTAAGAATTCTTCTTGCTCGGTTTTGCCTATGTTGTTCGCGTTCATCGCATCCAGGATATCGTCAAGCACGGCGACATACTCTTGCTCGCTAATGTTCATGCCCTTGTGCGCCGCAAGCATATCTTTGCCCGAGTAGGTCTGCGGCCCGCCAGTGCCGGCACAGATAAACTCCGCCACTAGCCGAATAACATCGTCGCGATCGCTCGCCCCGTAGCGAGCGTTGATGATCTCATTTTTCGCATGATTATCGAAAATAGACGTCGCTAAAGCGCGAATTTTTTCCTCGCCGCCAAGTCGTTCGTACAGAGGACCATCAGTCATTACCGAATTCCTTAAATCTTAATCAGCGTTTTTCAATCGACGACTTGCCGCAACCCATATGCCTATTTATGCCGCGACTTCCAAGGCGGCTGTGTCGAGCTTATAAAGGTTCGCCACATTCTCATGCAATATGAGATTTTTCTCCGCTTCCGTCATCGACACTAGGTGCTTATCCAAGACCGCTTGTGACCAAGGCCAAGTTGAATCCGAATGCGGGAAGTCGTTCGCCCACATCATCCGTTCGATGTTCAAGTAGTCTTTAAATTGAAACGCGGTGTAGTCGTCTTGGAAGGTAAAATAAATGTGCTCGCGAAAATACTCGCTCGGGGTCATTTCAAGTTCTTGGCCGCGCATCCAATGACGGTGCCGCTGGTACGCGTGATCCATGCGATACATATAGTGCGGGATCCAACCACCATCGGCTTCAACCGAGACGATTTTTAATTTCGGATGACGCATAAAAATGCCGTCGAAAACGAACATGCTCATGATCTCTTGATTGCCACGCACGACGGACATGAACGAATTGATTTTGGAACCACGATGGGCTTGTCGCAAACCTTCACCAGAGGTGAGAATGTGAAAGCTAGGCACGAGGTCGAGTTCGACAACGGCGTCAAAAAACTCTGTGTACATTTCGTGAGGGTAATCCTCTTGTGCCGGCAAGCCAGGCAACATAACCCCTTTAAAACCCATGCGTTTAATTACTTCGAGTTCCTTTATGCCTTCGGCCGGGGTGCGGATCGCGCACTGACCGAGCCCGATCAAACGATGCGGATAAGGCGCACAGAACTCGGCTAGCCATAGGTTGTAGGCTTCCATGCAAGCTTGCTTGAGATCGATGTCCGGAATGTTGCAAATTTCCATACCAACAGACGGGTAGATCACTTCTGCCGCAATACCGTCGGTTTGTTGATCTTTAATCCGTGCATGCGGCTCCCAACCGCCACGATGCAAGTTTTCGAATCGCGCGCCCTTTGGCGACAATTCTTCAGGCGATTTGCCGGCAGCCGAAACTAAGGCCATCGGTATCGGCGTCTTGCTGCCTTCAACAGTGAATACGTCACCGCGTTTTTCGTCGTGATGCAACCGCGGTGCGCGATCTTTGAATTTCTTATCGATAAAATCTACGTAGCAATTAGGGGGTTCGCTAACGTGACTATCGGCCGAGATGATTGGTTTTATCATACGTGTTCGCCTCTTCTTAAACCGTGGTTGCGACGCTCGCCCGACCGTTGCGCAGCAAACGTCCCGGCAAAGGGCCATCCGCGGCAACGCAATCGACGTTATCCTTACGTAAGATCGTACCGTTGACGATCACCATATCGATGCCGACAGCATCGGAGACTAAGCGGTCTGCTCCGCCCGGGAAATCCCACACACGCCGCAACGGCATGCCGCCAACGGTGTCGGGATCAAAGATAACGACGTCGCCTGCTAGCCCAACTTTCAGTCGTCCGCGATCGTGGATCCCGAACACTTCAGCCGGTCTTGACGTGACCATACGGACGGCTTCTTCAATCTGCAGAACTTTTTTCTCGCGCACCCAGCGCCCGAGCAAATAAGTTGTCAATCCCGCGTCACAGAGTTGGCTGGCATGTGCGCCGGCATCGGATAAGCCGAGAACCGTATCTTTACTTAACAGCAGCTCCTCAACTTCGTCCTCTTCGTGATTCGCAACCGGCATGCGGAAGCGCGCCTTGAGATCGGATTCCAAACCGAGATCGAACATCAGTTCAACTGGTGTAAGCCCGCGCTCTTTCGCGACGTCGAATAATCTTCGCTCGTCCAATTCTGGGTGGCCTGGCATTTCCGATATCACCGTGGCTCGAAAGCCATTTTTGAACGTTTCAGGAACCCGTCCATCGAGCTTTTCCCAAACTTTTGCGCGAAATTCCGGATCTGCATATAAGCGTTTTTTGCCTTCGTGATCCGCTTGCGAGACGGGTTTAAACAACCGCAGCGGCTCGAGCACGAACGGCGCGGCGAGTTGGAACTCGAAATTGAGTGGCCGCGGCGTGACCTGCGGAACAACGTTGTAACCTTCTCTAACCAGCGCTTCAGATTGGCGCAATTGATCGCTCGCGGTGCCCTCGTTGATCGCAGCACCCGCTAACAGCGCCGTCCAAGTAACTGGACAACCAGAAACTTCATTCAACTGCCGAAATTCGTCGTACGACAGGGTTGGCCCGACTGTCGCTTGAATAACACCGCCCCGGTCGCCGTGGTTTAACACAGCAGCGAGACTTTTTATTTCTTCGAAAGACGCCGCGCGACTCGGCACTGGTTTACCCTGATATCCAACGTGCGTGATCGCCTTAGACGTTGCGAATCCGATCGCGCCAGCTTCCATGGCTTCATCCACCAATTCCTGCATGCGATGAATTTCATCTGGGCTCGCTTCACGTTCCGTGGCATTGTCGCCCATCACATAAGTACGCAACGCAGTGTGGCCGATCATCGCCCCAACGTTTATCGCCATACCGCGCGACTCGATCGCATCGAGGTATTCCGGAAATGTTTCAAACGGCCAGTGCTCACCGAGTCCCTCTTGCAAGGCGGCGACAGTCATTCCTTCAACGTTCTCTAAGGTTCGGATGATCATGTCGCGATGCTCGGGTCGGGTCGGGGCTACGCTAAATCCGCAGTTACCCATCACCACCGTGGTGACACCGTGCCATGGCGAGATAGATAACATTCGATCCCACACTATCTGCGCATCGTAGTGGGTGTGAATATCGACAAAGCCGGGTGCCACGATATGGCCGTGTGCATCGATCGTTTCAGTCGCCTCGCCAGGCGCCTTTCCGAGCGCCGTAATCAAGCCATCACGAATGCCGATTTCGCCATCGAAAAGTGGCTCACCCGAGCCATCAGCAATGCGTGCGTTGATGATTTTTAGATCGTAAGTATTGGTCATAGGAGTTGCCCTCTAGAGGCTAAAATTGCGGCACTGCACAAATCCGGAATGTCTGCCGCGTAACGTGTCGATTCTGGCACGCGCACTCTTCAGTGTCTTGCCTTACCGACCAAGCTGGTAGTCAGTGCGTTTGAACGCGATCGGCACCCTGCCCACCGAAGACGTAGTCGGTAGCAAAGATTACTGTTTTGTGATTTTGTAGACTGCGGTATTGAGGTCGGAGGTTACGTAGATCGTGCCATTTTCCGACACTCCGACACCCGTGGTTATGTAAACTGCCGGCGTTCCCTGCGCTGCCGGATAGCCGATCGCGAGATTCCCTGCAATCTCGGCAATGCTGCCGTCGACTGGATTAATTCTAACGAGTCGTTGCTTGCCAACTTCCGCCAGCACGATGCTGCCGTCGGGAGCTACATCAAATCCTTCAGGGTGATCGAGTCCCCCCACCACCACGGTCTTCTCACCTGTATCGACGTTCACCCGCAGCAGCTCGCCCCGTTCGACATCGCTTAAGTAGATTTCCGTTTTAGAAAACGGGCGTAGCGCGGCCATGCCAGGTAAGTCGCTCGCTATCACTTGGCGCTCAATGTCGTCATTTGGACTGAGCGCAATTAAGCGACCCGTCCCCTGCTCGGCGACCAAGATGCGGCCGTCGGCTAGTAGCATGGCGTCGACCGGATCGACCAAATTGTGGTACGCCGCAAGCGACTTGCCGCTTTGACGATCGAATATTTCCACCGCATCGGCGAACCAACTGGAGGTGATAACTTTATTTCCTTGCACCCCCACTGACATCGGCCATTCGAAGTGCGCGTCCAAGCCGCGCTTGATTTCCGTCACTTCTCCAGTATCACCATCGATCGAGCTATAGGTAAAAAGATCGCCCAAGTAAATGGTGTCATGAGACCCATTGCTCACCACGTCAATGCCGCCCGGAACGGAAAGCTCGCTGTGCAATAACGTCCGCGATGCGCCTGTTCGCGTATTGATTTTATGGATCGCGTTATCGACTAAATTTGTAATGAAAATTTCGTCACGAGAATTAATCGCGAGATTATCAATACCTGAATCCACCGTCGCGACTAAGGTCTGCGCGCCCGTATCTTTGTCTATTTTGACCAAACGCCCTAACGTGCCGTCGGCTACGTAGACGTTGTCTTTGCTATCCAAATTCACGGCGACCGGTAGGGCGAAACCCGTCGCAAGCGTCTTCATTTCGCCGCTATCGACATCGATACGTACGACCTCGCCTTTCAAGTTCAAGGGCCCATACAGAAATCCGTCGCTATCAAAATCAAATCCGTTGAGATACCCCATATCCGCGCGGACCTGGCGCGGCGGTTTGACGCCGTTGATGTCCAACTCCCAAAGCGCGTCGCCCCATAAGAGCTGTGTGACGAATAAACGGCCGTCGGGATGGAAAGCGACGGCGTTCACCCCCGGCAGATTGTCTGTCACAAGATAGACCTTTCCATCCGGTCGGCGTGCGTGAACTTTCCCTGTCAGAATAGAAGTCCAAACAGCTGTGCCGTCCGGGCCGAATTCTAGATCGTCCGCCATGCCCTCGGGCGGTGGCACAAAAACGGAAACGTCCGCCGTGTCGACATCAACCTGATATATCGCCTGCCCCATCACGCTGCCAACGTAGAGATTATCTTTTGCGTCGAAAGTGAGACCGTGGATGCTTAAGAAATCGGAACCTGAGACCAGGAATTGCACGAGATACGGCGATTTAGTGCCACTGACACCGAGCAATCCGCGCTTTTCAGTCGAGGGATCGGCCGCGAGTTCACTCACTCCGACGAACGAAAATAAGCCCACGCACGCAGCTAGATGGAATAGCGATCGGCTTCGAACAGTGAACTTTACGACTCCTGAAAACATCCCTTTCCCTCAAAATTTTTACCATTGTCGGCGCAAGCGACTCGAAAATCGAGTGCTCATAAGCGCATGTCTAGGCAGAGCCGTCTTGCCACTAATCGACAAGACTGATCGGCAACAGCGAGCGTCCATATTATTCCGAGGATACGAATTTCGCGCGGTAGTCGCGACTCGAATTAACATGGGGGTAAGGCGCGGCCGGGACGTTAATGTCTAAGAACTCGCAGAGCCGCTCCCAACCTTCCCCAGGAGAATAGACGAGCAATCGCTCAGACGGGACGGTGTCTATGACGTTGTTGTACGCTCGGTAAACGGCGCAAACGGTTTCTTTATCGTCAATGCGCTCGTTGAATACGAGCTTGAAAATTAACTCACGGGTCATCAACCGATGTTCGCTGAACCCTATTCCGCGTTCGCCGTCGCAATGATTGATCGCGGCGAAGATCGTTTGGCGAATGCTCTCATACCATGCGTGTTCGTCGCGCACAGTTAGAATAATTTTCGCATCGGGGTAGGTGTCGCGGAGTTCTTGCCAAAAGAACGCGGATGGCCAATCGACAGCTGCTTGAAAACCATCGAACACGCTATCCCAGACAGGACTCGATCCGGTCAAAGCGGCGTGCCAGATCTGATCGTGGTGTGGGCGCTTTAGGACCTCCATCATGTGATAGCACGGCCCAAAACCGAGGATTTCCAAGGCTCCTTTCAATGACAAGGTGCCAGTACGTCCGAATCCGGCGCCGATCACTTTAAGCATCGGTCAGTCTCGGTCCTTCAAAGCGCCATGGAACTCGAACCGATCGCGGGCTTGGGGCCTGCGGATCGGTTCGATTATCGGGTCGGGTCGAGTCGCGTTAGCTGGCGTTAGCCGCCATGATCTTAGCCATATCAACGCTCTCGCCGACCATCAAGTCTTCGCGCGCCAAAAACTTCGGTTTCACAAACCAGACCAAGACCGGCAGCGCGACCAAAGACAAGACCATATTGATCAACATGATTGCGACTAACAAAATGCCCATGTCCGCCATGAATTTCAGATCGGATAAGAAATACCACGGCAAAATGCCCATCAGCATCACGGTCGCGGTGAACATGATCGCCTTACCCGTCGTAGTGAGTGCCGCATGGATAGCCTTTTCAAGATCGTGATCGTGAGCGTTATATTCCTCACAAATACGAGATAACAAATAGATTCCGTAGTCGATCCCGATTCCGACTCCCATAACGGCAACGATAACCGCATTGATGTCCATACCAATGCCGAGCACGTGCATCGATGCGCCGAGCATAAAGTTCGATAAGTTTACCGGCACCATCAAGATAACGGCAGCCATGAACGACCGGTAGGCATATGCGGAAATCAACATAACCGCACCATTCAACAGGCCGAGAATAAACCAGTGATATCGTTCGACGACGCTGTTCATTGCTTGCTGTAGCGCGATTACTCCCGTACCTAAGCGCACGGTAAATTCCTCGTGATCGATCCCTACAGCTTCAACCGCTCTGGCGGCACTAGCAAGTGCGCCATCAACGGTTTCTTGCTTGTTGTCTTTGTACCAAAGAGACACTGTCGAATGGTTGAGCGTGAATTCCACGACATGCGATAAGTTGATCGGACTACTACCAAAAAGCGCGGCGAATCCCGCAGCATCAATCGCTTGCTCGTTGAAATCCAACGGGCCCCACTTCGGATTGCCGCCGGAGAACAGGCGATTCGTCTCGGACATGTAATCAGTAAACGATAAAGTCGCGCGTGGCAGCATGGCCGTATCGGTTTCCATCATCCGCTGGATCTCGGTTGCCACTCGAGCAACCTCCGGTGTGCGACCAACCGGGTTGCTGATATCCGGGTTTTTCGCCTCCAAGATAATTTCGAGCGTGTTCATGCCAGGGAAGTGAGCGTTAATTGCACGGACCGCAGTATTGAATTCAGAATCATCCCAGAGCAGATTACTGCCTTCAACTGGGTTGCCAATTTTAATCTGTGAATTCAGATAAATTGCCCCGACTCCAAAAATCGCGATGATAACGGCAGTTGTTGTCGCGTTTTTCCCAACAGAGATACGCGCGATCCATTCGAGTAGTCGCTCTTGGGCCAGATGAATACCTGATTCTTTCTCGGCACCACCGACAATGGAATCGATATTCTTCGGAACAGGGAGATACGAAAGTACGATGGAGCACAGAAACACACCGGTTGGAATGATCCAAAGCGCCCAAAATCCGCAGAAAATTGCGTGATTCACCATCGTCGTGATCGGCGCCACGGCGATGAAGATGATGCCGAACACGTCGGTCAAAATACCTAGAATCGACGGCGCCATCATGATGGCCATGGTGATTTCTGCCGCTTTACGACGATCTTTTAAGTGGATCAATATTTCGTAGTAGCGCTCGGTATATTGCACGCAATGCGAAAACGATCGGGCAACCAACAGCAAGGGCACAATCATCAATAGCGGCTCGATTGGCAGTCCTAGCCAACCGATGAAACCAAAGCCCCATATGCCAGCAACGAGCGCACAAATTACTGGGGTTACAACACCGGCGACATTGCGCATGTAAAACACCAGCGCGATGATCAACGCTAGTATGGTGACGCTGAATATCTTGTAGGTTTGCTTTTGTAGTTTATACACCCAGCCCGTTAACGCCGGTTGGCCAGCGAGATAGACATCGTGATTCTCGTCGCGCGCTTCTTCTACTATTTTTTGTACGTAGGCGAATGAGACGCCGTAATCTACCGTGTCATGAAACGCTGCATTGATTAATGTGGCGCTTTGGTCCGCCGAGATGTAGAAAACTTGCGCGTTGGTCGATTTCTCTACGCGACTCAAAAACTCCTTCATTTGTTCTGGTGTCGATGGCGGTTCGTTGTCCATCAACGGCTGCGATTCAAGACCTGTTGCGTTTGCGCGGGCGAAACGAACTTTTTCGGTCGAGATAGAAATGACTTGGTCGTGATCGACGCTCGGCGCGAGATCGATGTCGCGAGTTAATTGGTGAACCTTGCGCAACGTTTCCGGATTGTAAATATTGCCGTCTTTTCGTTTGACCATGACCGACATCGTGAGCGGATTGCCGAAGCCACGATGATCGAAAAACGTCTGCACAAACGGATCGTCGACCGGCAGCATATCGTTGAAGATCGTACGGATTTCGACGTTAGGAAAACCGACAGCGGCAGCTAACGAGATAACGAGGAAGGCAATGCCAACCCCAAGACGGTTGTTCATCACCCAGCGGGCGAGGCGGAATCTCATGGTTCGATTTACTCCGAGAATTGGGCTGCAAGCGGATTACCCGCAAGCGGTCTAGGATCGTAACGAGCACGGCATCCTAAAGCGCGATTGGCGTTTTGGCAACGGTTGCCAAGCTGTCCAGAAACTCGACACAGCTCTTACACGCTCGGGCAAATTAGATTTTGACGACGATCTTGCCTTTTTGCTCGTTTGACACCATGTGACGGTGGGCTTGCGCCACATCTTCGAACGCGAAAACAGAATCGATGACTGGCTGATAAGATCGATCCTCGAGTCGATCATAAACGTGTTGCTTCGCGCGTTGAAAAACCTCTGGATAGTTCACTACCTCGAACAAGGAATAGCCGCGCAACGTCAAACCTTTCGCGAGTCCAAGCCCAACCGGAAACGCCGTCGGCTCGGGATCGGGGCGACCGTAGATAAATATTTTCCCTTACTAAGCTATCGATTCGGTGAGTGCCGCAACCCCAGGGCCAGAGACCGGGTCAAAAGCATATTGCGCACCTTTCCCGGGCGTGATCTCCATAACCCGTTCTGCCAGATTCTCTGTAGAACTCACCACAATATGCGCTGGTTGCTGCGCTTGGACGAAATCACGTTTCGACTCACTAGTAGTCACCGCGATCGCAATTCCACCTAATGCTTTAATCGTCTGCAGGATTGCGATCCCGACGCTGCTACTCGCGGCAGTCACAATGGCAACGTCACCTGGTCGCATCGCTCCGTACTCAATCACGGCACCGAACGCTGTCATATAGGGCATCCAGATAGCGGCGGCCTCAATCGCGCTCAGGCGCTCCGGATAACGTGCAACGGCTAATTCCGGGACCCTCGCGACTTCGCCATAACTCCAATAGCGACCCATCTTGAATGACGGCACGCTGCTCACACGATCGCCGATGTGCACCGAGTCCACGTCAGCTCCGACAGCGGCGACAGTCCCTGCGGCTTCGTAACCAATCGTCGACGGCAACTCGGGGGCATATTGAGGGTACTCGCCGCTCCGGAACATGATTTCGGCGCGATTGAGTCCGAATGCCTCGACGTTAATGACGACTTCGGCTGCCGCAGCGTCGGGCATAGGTATTTCTTCGATTTGTAAAACGTCGGCATCACCCGTGCGGTGGAATCGAACGACCTTAGGCAAGCGCACTCTCCTTACTCATCTAATAGTGCGGCAACCTGGACAGTCGAGCTCGACACAAAATTAATCTCAATCGGATCCGGATACCCAACTAGCCTAGTTTCTAACGATCAATACGCTATCGGCGAAATCCATATACCTCACCGACGGGTTAAAGAGACTAAGTTACAGCGCGGATCGCGGCCGGCACGCGTCGCATAGGATTGACGCCGACTGGCCGATCGCCACCCACCGTCACCCGATGCATGCGTCGATAGTGAGGAAAGTAATCTCCCGTCGCATAATGTTGCGTCGCACGGTTATCCCACATCGCTACATCGTTTTCTTGCCACTTGAGGCGAACCTGAAATTCGGGCTGCAGCAAATGTTCGAATAGCAGCTTTAATATGGCATCAGATTCTTTGCGCGATAACTCAACAATACGGCTCGTAAATGTCGGATTCACATACAGGACGCTCTCGCCAGTCACCGGGTGGACAACGACCAATGGATGCTCGACCGGTGGTGTTTCGATTTGCGCGCGACGCAGCCGCTCGGCGCCATCTGGCTGTTTACGAAAGTAGCTGCCGTAAGCTTGTAGAAAATCGTGTTCGGCGGTTAAACCTTCGAGCATCGTCTTCATTGGTTCCGTCAGTTTCTTATAAGCTGCCGTTGCGCTAAGCCATAAGGTGTCACCGCCGTTCGGTGGGATCGAACGGGCATATAATACGGATGCCATAGAGGGTTCCGTTCTGTAGGTGACATCTGAGTGCCAAGAATCGCTGATCGGCGGGTGTTCTGCATCGTGCACCAAGACCGAAATCTCGGCGTGGTTTTCCAGCGGTGTAAACACCTCATGGATTTCCATCTCACCAAAGCGCTCGGCAAACCCCATATGAGCTTCAGGGCTTAGCACTTGCTGATGGAAAAACAGGACTTGATGCTTGTGCAAGGCTCCTTTGATTTCCGTAAACGTTTCCGTATCGATGTTTGCGAGATCGATGTTAAGTACATCCGCACCAATCGCGACGGTTCGTGGTTGAACCTGAATCCTTTGTTGGCTCATAGTTCCAAACTCCTGCAGGCCAGCTTACGGCTGGATATCTTCCAGTTCCTGACCTTTAGTTTCTCTGACGGTTAACCAGATTATAGGCAAACAAACGAACGGAATCAGACTTATCAGCGCAACTGCTTCACCGATCGACCCAAGTACCGCAGACAACGCGCCGACGACTGCCGGCGCCAAGGCCATTCCAATGCGCCCCAGCATATGATTCACGACCGCATTCGCCGTTCCACGGATCTCAGTAGGGAATATCTCACTCGTAATTGTTCCGGCGATCGGCCACACCGCATGCATGCCGAGCACGACGACGTAGGCGGCCGTTATGACCGGCACGGACTGCGCGGTAAAACAGATGTAAGCGGCGATCGCGCCGATTGAGAAATAGATCGTCGCTGTCAGTCGTCGACCTGCGAAGTCGAGCATTGGACCCGCCGTCGCGTAACCAATAATCGCAAGCGAATACGCTAAGGTTAGCGCATAGCTAACAGCGCCAGAATCCCAGCCACGTTCATTCGTTACATAGTAAGAGAAGAAGAACAGGCAACTAGAACTCCAAGCATTTACTGTAAACCAAATCGTCGCGCCGGCAATGGCGCGGCGACGAAAGCGCGGATGGAAAACGATTTTAATGGCTTTGAAACTTTGCAGGATCGGGATACTGTGCTCTTCGATCGCGCCTTGGACAAAGCGCCGAGTCTCGCGCAATTTAGACCAATAAAAAATCAACACCGGTGCAGCAACCGCCCCTATCACATAGAGCATGCGCCAGCCCAACTCCGTATCGACCACGTAGGGAAATATCACCGAACCGAGAATCCCACCAGAAAGACTCAGCGAAAACATTAGTGTTACTGCAATGCCGCGATAACGGGCAGGCATTTCCTCAGTCAGAATGATCGCCGCGAGACTGATCTCGGTGACCATAAACATGCGCGCGAAAAACTGATAAGCGACGAAATCGTATAAGCCGAACGAAAATGCGCTTAGCAAAGTGAATATCGTGTAGCCCAACACGGCGCTTAGAAAAACGGCTCGCCGACCGTATCGGTCAGCGAGCCTCACTGGGATGAACGCGAGGATGGTCCCCACGTTGATCAATCCCACGGCGCTCCCTAGGGTTTGCGAATCGACACCGAAATCGCTACCTAGATACGGCAGTGAAAGATTGATAATGAGAAGATCATAGCCCTCAAATAAGGTCATAAAACAGACGAACGCGAGCAGCCAGATCAGATATGACTTGTCGGCACTCGCTAGTGTCGGAGGCGGCATCGCCATCGGCAATGCAACCGCTACTTAGGCGCGAAACGTTTCCAAGCGCGGGCCGGTTCGGGCACCTCAGGCAGGGCGCCAGGCGGATTCCTTGGTAGGCTGCCGCCGGTTGGATAAGCGACGTGGTCACCAAAATACATCACGTGTTGATTGTATTTTTTTACTTCATCGGGGCGCAAAGTAATCGTCCCTGAGTCGAGCAAAGTATGCTCGTGTTTCGCGGTCCACTTGGCGGCGGATTCGAGACCGTAGGCTTCAGGAATGTTGACGCCTTTAACGAAGTAATGCCCGGGGATGACAATATTTGCTTTCGTCTTCTCCATAACGATGTCGGCCCACTTCTGACTCAATATATGTCCGTCGTCGCTTATCGCTAAAATCGCAATATCTACGTCACCGATCATGTCCCAGACACGCTCGGGCGGATTTTGGCGATTGTCGCCCCAATGCAAAATGCGGAGCCCGCCCGTCTCGATGAGATACATACTGTTATCCCACTGCAAGGCTTCGTTCGGCGGGCAAGGATCCTGGTCGATGAAGTCGATGACGAGCTGGCGATAGACAATTTCGCCTTGCGTTTCACACACATGCTTGTCGGCGATGCCAGTGACTAGTACGTCCGCCAATTTAAATTTTCCCGCCATCCGCTCCAAAACCATATCTGCTTGTAAGCGATCGACGCCGTCGTGATCGAAATGGGCATGGGTGACCATGGCGATGTCGGTCCGAACGATCGGCATATCACGTATGTACCATGGCGGGAACATGCCCGTGATGTCGTTGCGCCATGGATCGATAAACATTCTTACACCACGCGGCGAGGTAATTTCGAACGCGATGTTGCCGTAGAACGAAATCGTAACCGCACCTTTATCCTCATGAACCCCGCCGTACGCCTGCGCTGCAATCGTGCGATCGTTGTTATGTTTTTGCAGTTGGGCGCTGCCGCCATGACCGCCGTGCGCTAAAACCTTCGACGACGCGCAACCGAGCGCCAAGACGATCCAAATCATTAATCGATTCGTTTTTCTCATAACGCAATTCCTCTGTATTCGTGTATTCGCTGTCGGGTATGACTAATCCTGCGGCAGCTCGGGTCTCGGATCCGGAATAAACCCATCCCGGTTCGGCATGCGTATCCCCGGTAGGGTAGTTCGGTCGATCACGGCGTCATCGGCGATGATGCCATTGGCGTTGAGTAAGTAAGCGCATAAAGAGTAGACCTGGTCGGGCTCCAACGAACCTGGTGTAAAAAACGGCATGGCGCGATTAATATAATCATATAAAGTAGTCGCGTACGGCCAATAACTCCCAACCGTTTGGATTGGCTTCGCACTCGCCAAACTACCATGTCCGCCAACGAGCACAGGATCAGGACCTTCGGTGCCGTTGTCACCATGACAAATTGCGCAGCGCTCACTGTAAAGTTCGCGACCTTGTGGCACGGTGCCGCGACCGATAGGTAATTCGTCGCCATGCGGACCAATGGCAATGTCTAATTTGCTGATTAGATCCGGACTCGCCAAATGCCCGATCCCATAGGGCGGATGCGCGTTCTCATCTGCCGAACCGCTTTGCCTGACGGAGAGCAAGATCAGCAGTGTGACAAACGAGAGAAAGTGATCGGCGCTGCGACGTGCCCTGGATCTCCGCACGGCCGACGACCCACTTGGGTCACACATTGTGCACGACTCCGGCGGAGTCTACCCGCCAACGCTGCATTGCGTTGTAGTGATAAAAAGAGTTTTCGCCCCGTATTTGCACCAGGCGCTCGCGACTCGGTTGTGTATAACCCGTTTCGTCGAGACATCGACTAAGCAACGTGCATTCGCTGCCATCCCATTCCCAATCAAGCGAAAATCGCGTGTGACAGATCGGCAGGACGGGGCCGTGGATAGTGGCTTCTCGCCAACTTTCGCCATCATCGACGCTCACATCGACGCGGACGATTTTGCCCCGACCGGACCATGCAAGACCGCGAATTTCATGATAGCCAGGTGCTGATAATACTTGGCCAGCGGACGGAGACGTAATGACCGATTTCGCCTCCATCACGAATGTAGATTCGCGAGCGCGCCCGTGCGCCATCAGATCCGTGTATTTGGATGTTTCTTCGCGTGTGTAATACGACGATGCTGTAAGCTTTAAACGACGCAGCCATTTAACGCTAATGCTGCCTTCGAACCCCGGCACCAACAATCGCACGGGGTAACCTTGTTCTGGCCGCAACGCCTCACCATTTTGTGCGTAAGCAAGGATCACGTCGTCCAAACATTTTGCGAGTGGGATGCTGCGCGTCATGGCTGCCCCATCCGCGCCTTCAGCTACGACCCAACTTGCATCCGAATGAATGCCAACTTCATTCAAGACCGTCTTTAGTGCCACCCCACCCCAATTGGTACATGACGTGAGGCCGTGAGTTTGTTGTACGTTCTCGCCCGTCGGCCCGCGGTATTCGAGATAGCCGTTGCCGGAACATTCAAGGAAACAAATGCGATGAACCGCAGGAAAGCGCCGCAGATCGTCCATCGAAAATACCAGCGGCCGTTCGACCAGGCCATGAATCATGAGTTGATGCGTTGCGGGGTCCAAATCGGGTACCCCAGCGTGGTGGCGTTCGTAGTGCAACGCCGATGGCGTAATGATCCCGTCCAAATCGCCGATCGGCGTCCACGACGCTGTACTGGATGGATAGCGAGCAGGCATCACCCAACGCTTCAGCTTCTCGAATCGCGACCTCGATCCGTACTCGCGGTTAGGCGCGCCTTGATATTTCGTTGTCTCAATCGCCGCCGCGGCGTGCGGCGCAGCCAATGCGCTCCCAACAGCGCCGGCAATATCGCGTGCGCGCCGCAGGAATCGACGCCGATGGACCTGAGTCATCGTCACTCCTTGTTCTCTGTCAACTACCCGCTCAAAACGGGTGTCCGCCCGAACTTCCACTGTAACGTTCCGTTCGAGTCTCAGATTTCATTTGCGGTACGAAAACGTGACCGTTAGCAATTTTTCTAACCCTATTCAGGTAACGGAATCAACTTCAGCAGCCATCCTAATCTATGTTAACGTTTTGATCCCATCGAACGATCATTAAAGGACGACTTAAAGTGCCTGAACTTATTTTGCATCATTACGACGAGGCACCGTTTGCCGAAAAAATAAGACTCGTATTTGGCATCAAAAATCTTAGCTGGCGCTCGGTAATTGTTCCCTCAGCAATGCCAAAGCCAAACCTGACCCCATTGACTGGGGGTTATCGCAGGACCCCGGTGTTTCAAATTGGCGCAGACATTTACTGCGATACACAACTCATCGCCACATTACTCGAACGCCAATATCCGGAACCGTCTATTTTCCCCGATGGAAACCCTGGGCTGACGATGGCGCTCGGTAGTTGGGCAAATGGACCTTACGTGGTGGCTTCAGTGGCTATCTATATGGGAGCGGACGATCCATTTGCCGGCAGCCTAGAATTGCCTGCTCATTTTCATGAAGACCGAAAAAAAATGTGGCAGACGCAATTCGACAGCGACACCTTAGGACCGCGACTGGCTGGCTATCGGGCGCAACTCGACGCGCATACTGATTTTATCCGCCAGCAGCTTGCGGACGGCCGCCCTTTTCTAACGGGTGATCGACCTGGATGGGCAGACATTCATGCGATGTGGGATCCCTGGTTTTTGATCCGCTTTGCGCCCACCGAGGCGGAACGCGCCTACAACCATATTCCTAGCATTGGTCTATGGCTCGACCGCTTGGCAGCAATCGGCCAGGGAACACGCATCGAGATGGAACCCTCAGATGCACTTGATATCGCGAAGGCAGCAAAACCCTTACCAGCGACGGGTATCGATCCCCGTGACCCCATTGGCATCTCGGCAGGAACTGAGGTGTGCGTTTCACCGTCCGATTACGCGGAAGCTCAGATCACTGGAACCTTGGTGGGCACGACTGTCTCGAGCGTCACTATCTATAGAGAAGATCCGAGAGTGGGAACCGTGGCAGTCCACTTCCCTAAGATCGGATATACGGTGGAGCCCGTTTAACAATTTCGGAGCAAGCGCATCGCAACGGAAATTCCAAATGACCAATAGTCCCAACACACTCACCGTACGCAAGCTTCATCCGCACCTTGGCGCCGAAATTTACGGCGTCGATTTGGCGCAAAGTCTGAGCGACGAGGTCTTCGATCTCATCGTGGCCGCGTTCAACCAGTATTCCGTGCTGGTGTTTCGAAATCAGGCCATCAACGACGATCAACAAGTCGCGTTCAGTGTGCGCTTTCACGAACTCGAGACGGTCAGCTTTTCGCTCGCCGCGAAAAACCACTATGTTTATGAGTTGTCGAACGTCGACGAGCATGGACAAATTCTTAAATCCGATGCTAAGAAGCGAAATTTTCTTAATGTGAACGCACGCTGGCACACCGACAGCTCATTCAAACCCATCCCTGCGATGGCCTCAATCCTGTCAGGTCGAGAGATTCCGATGCACGAACGGGCCGACACGGATTTTGCCTCCATGCGAGTAGGATACGATGAATTAGCTCTTGAACGCCGCGAAGCCTTGCGTGGGTTGATGGCTGTGCATCATTACGCTTATTCACTCCAGCAAACCGGCGACGGAAATGTTCCGCAGGCTGAACTCGACGCATTACCACCGTCCACTCATCCAATCTTGAGAGTCCATCCAGGTTCGGGTGAACCGAGCCTCTTCGTCAGCGGGCACATCGAATCGATCAACGGAATGCCGGTCGAAGCCGGTCGGCAATTGGCGCAAGAGCTCGTCCACTGGTGCACGCGGCCCGAATTCGTCTACAGTCACGAATGGACGAGCAACGACTTGGTCATGTGGGACAACCGCTGTACCTTGCATCGCGCAACCGTCGTTCCAGAGCGTGAAATTCGACGCGCTCATCGCACCACCGTGATGGGCGAAGGACCCGTTGAGGCGTTGCTGTAAAATAGAACAATCATCGGTCTCAAGCGCGACCCTCGATGAAAGGGCCACAACCGGCAGCAGCGCATAGTTCGACCAAAGAGGGATAGGTGAGCTTTGTTGCGACCTCGATTACTAGATAGATCCAAAGCACCAAGGTCACGGTAGTGACAAGAATCTCGCAAGCTGAATTTTTCATGATGACATTCCGTATTACAGATTGGTGTCATGAATTATCCAACTCGCAACGGTTGCCTGACACTCCGATTCTTGACTTCGAATCTATATTCTCAAGGCGACTGTCGAAAATATTATTTGGAGTGATGTCGTGATGGCGAACACAGTAGAAATCGATCCTTATGCAGGACATGCACTAATTCCGCATGACGAATTACAAACCCTAACCCTGACGCAGGATAAGCAAAACTCCAGGATCGCGAGACTGACGCTCAATCGACCCGAACGACTCAACGCGATCACCAGCGAGATGCCGGGAGAAATTCGCCGGGCCGTAGAATTCGCGAATCACTGCGACGCTATCCACGTGATAGTTGTGCAAGGCGCAGGAGCCGCGTTTTGCGCGGGCTACGATATTGGGCTTTTCACTGGCACTGGTGACGATCACCCTTGCCAACAAGAATCCGTGCCCTGGGATCCGATGGTCGATTATCGAACGATGCGCCAACACACGGACGACTTTATGAGTCTGTGGCATTCACACAAACCTACGATTGCGCGGATCCACAAATACGCGATAGCCGGCGGATCGGATCTAGCACTGTGTTGTGACCTTATAGTGATGGAAGAGAACGCTCGCATGGGCTATATGCCGACCCGAGTGTGGGGGTGCCCAACGACAGCGCATTGGTCGTACCGGCTTGGGCCCGAGCGAGCCAAACGGATGGTTCTAACGGGCGAATTAATCGACGGCATTAAAGCGGAACGCTGGGGGTTGGTGAGCGAAACAGTCGCCGGTGCGCAACTCGATTCCGCAGTCGACGCACTCGCTACGAGCATCAGTGCGGTACCGAGCGGGATGTTAATGATGCAAAAAATGATCGTCAACGAATCCATCGAGCGACAAGGTTTACTCGCGAGCCAAACCATGGCGACATTGTTTGACGGCATCACCCGCCACAACCCCGAAGGAATGTGGTTCCGACGCCAATCGCAGGCCCACGGATTTAAGTCTGCGGTTCAGTGGCGCGATTCAGGTAAGCCGATTCCGCAAGGTGACGAAGCTCGCCGGGCAATCGCAGAGCTCGACGCGATCATTGCTGGCCAATCCTGACCATTCCTCGTACAAATATAAATTTGTTCATCAAAAGGTAATTCAATATGGGACGTCTCGACGGAAAAGTTGCACTGATCACGGGCGCGGCACGCGGCCAAGGTAAGGCTGAAGCCGCATTGTTAGCTCGCGAAGGTGCAGTAGTCGTTCTCACCGACGTGCTCGACGAGCTCGGGCAAACAGCAGCCAAGGAGATCGGCGCGAGCTATCTACACCTGGATGTGAGCGACGAAAGCGCTTGGCGTACCGTCATGGGTCAAGTGGTCTCAGAGCACAAGAAAATTGACGTGCTCGTTAACAACGCTGGGATCTACCGAGCCGCGCCCCTGATCGACACGACGTTGGCGGAGTACGAACTCGTCATTAAAATTAATCAAGTCGGTGTATTCCTCGGCATGCAAGCCGCAGCGCGCGCAATGAAAGAGCTTGGTAACGGTGGCTCTATTATCAATATTTCATCAGTTGCTGGACTACAAGGAAGCCCTCATTCAACCGCCTACGGCGCGAGTAAGTGGGCTGTTCGCGGCATGACCAAGGTCGCTGCAATTGAGCTCGGGAAATTTAATGTCCGCGTAAATTCAGTTCACCCTGGACTTATTGATACCGACATGATGCAAGAACTTTCATACATCCAGGCTGGAAAATTGGATCGTGTGGTTAAGAACATCCCACTTGGTCGCGCAGCGCATGCGGACGAAGTAGCGCAACTTGTGTTGTTTCTCGCCTCCGACGAAAGCTCCTATTGCACTGGCAGTGAGTTCACGGTCGATGGCGGCGTGGCCTGTTAGCCTAGAAATCAGGCACTCAGGACGTTGCTCGCGAGATTGCCGCGCATTGCGCATCCGTACAAGAAACGTCAGGTTGACAATTGGTTGCGGTTGACATATGGTTGCGGTCAAAGGATGGCAGACCCATGGTTACACAATCCGACAGTCTAAATCCCGATCCACTCGCCGCTGCCGAGCAAGTTATCGCAGCTCACAAAGACGAGCACGCATGGTTGGATGCCTTTTCAGCACACCTCGATCGGCATCGCGCCGGTCACGTGCTGGTGAGCATTTTATCAATCTGGGATTTAAGTCAATCAGAAACAGCTCGGTTACTCGGAATTAGTCGACAAGCGGTTGGGAAATGGATCGGCCGTGGCGCGCCGGCAGATCGTGCCGCAATGGTCAGCGACTTGGCCGCTGCTACCGATCTGCTCGTGCACTACCTAAAGCGCGACCGAATTCCGGCAGTCGTACGCCGACCCATCCCTGGAAAGAATAATGTTTCGATGCTCGGCTTACTCGAACGCGGTGACACGCAATTGCTCCTGGCAACCTGCCGCGAGATGTTCGACTTCCAGCAAGCGCATGGGTAGCGGTCGTCCACGTTGAACCCGGTAACCGAACTCTTACCCAATAAACATACCTGGTGGCGCATCGCGAATCGTCAGTGGAGCAATCCGCTGGACCCAGATTTTGCGGCAACATTCGGTGGCCGTTGGAATCCGCCGAAAAGTTATCCCGCGCTTTACTTAAATGAAGATCACGTTACCGCGCGACTTAATTTGCGTAATTTTATTTCCCGTTGGCCGTTCGAACCAGAGGATTTGCGGAGCGATACGGGGCCTCTATTAGTTGGAGCGAAGCTTCCCGGAAAACAAGAGGTGTGCGATGCGCACACGCGGCTCGGTGTGGCAAAAGTTGGATTGCACCAAAATTACCCTTTCGATTTGAACGGCGATCTCGTGTCGCACGAAATCTGCCGACCTATCGGAGCCGTTATTCACGCGAAGAACTTACGCGGAATTCGCGCACGTTCGGCGCAATCTCGCGATGGCGTGGCACGCGAACTCGCCTGGTTTCCCGCCAATTCGCGCAGCCGTGCACGAGCCACGACGGCATTGAGCTTCGAACAATGGTATTGGGGCTAAGAGCCGGAATTAACGTCATTGTTTCGTTGGAGGTTTTTGAATTCCCCTTACGGATTAGAGTCCGCATTCCTATATGGATTGAAAATATTCGGATGTCTCTTGTGCTCCTAGATAACAGTCGTTAGTGGAAACAACCTGTGAGGCCGGCATCGACCCACAAAGGTCCCAAGCGCATGAAACAGTGGCACGGCATGCGCTACGCTCTCAACGTGCATAACCGAATAATCATTACTAATTACGACGCTAGGCAGACGCGGTCTAATTCATTATTTTGTGAAGCCGTTTAATTAACTGTTAGACGTGCACGAAAGATTAAAGGGGCCAAGAGATTATGAAGCGAGTAGCGAAATGCCACTGCGGCAATCTTTCGGTAATCGCGAACGGGGAACCGAGCCCGGTTCTGATGTGCCATTGCGAACTGTGCCAGCGCCGAACGGGCACGAGCTATAACCTTGGCGCACGGTATGCCGAGGGAGACATAACCGCTCAAGGTGAAACGAAGTTATATGCTAGAACGGGCGATACAAATTCGCGAGTTGAATTCTATTTGTGCCCCAATTGTGGCAGCAACGTCTTCGGGAAGGCTCCCGAGATCCAACATGGTAAAGTGTGTGTCGCGGTTGGTTGGTTGCTTTGCCGCTCCCGAGTTTCCGGCACCTACGATGTCGCTTTTTGGAATGCGGCGCCACACGTGGCTAACCATGCCAAAAAAAGTCCCAAGCTTCGTCGGCGGGCGCGGCAGTGCTGAAGAATAGCGCCGCCTAAAACATCACAAGTGTAATGCTGACTTGGAATCGGCCGCCGTCAGGCGGAGCGCAACAGCGGGTAGAAATACCGTCCCATGGCCGATTTTACTCAGCCGCTTAAATCGGATTGAACGTCGGGTATCTGGATGTCTATCGGACGGCCATAAAAGATTTAAATTACTCCCGCTTACCTGGAACTTACCCGCGGAACTGATTTGAGTCGTGTTGATCGAATTGCATCTGCGACATGGTGTTCAAATACTCGAAATTAAATCGACCATCGCGGACATTGAGTCGCTGTGACATTAGATACAAGCGTCAGTAGGACGGAAGTAATTTTTGGACGATGCGTTTGCGGGCAAAAATACGCACGTGTCGTCGCGCACATCAAATTCTCCTACAATCAGAACTCTCGTATAGGAAAACTGTGTATGCGTAATTTGTATCTGATTGCTGCGATTTTCGGTCTGTACACGACTTCCTGCATAGCAGAAGTCGTGTACGATGAAGCAGTGGACGGGGATTTACCTGGGTTTGAACAATTCTTCACGCCGGGGGCTATTTTCGCTGTGTTCGATTTCGACCCCGGTTCGAATACGATAGCGGGAACGACACCATGGAGATTCGATAGCTCCGATCCATCCGATGCAATTCAATTTATTGTCACGACTAATGAGACCCTTCAAATTTCCGTCGACGAAGCGATAATTGGAAACGATTTGAACGGAAAAGTCGCTTGAGTATGGGAACTAGTGATGGGCCCGTTTGACCTAGTCCAGGGAACCCCAATCGCGCGCCATATTTCGAACTCAGAGCCAGATTACGCAATACCGACCACAGATCTTCCGACGTCATTTGAGGGATTAATTATTGGTCCCGGGGAGTATGTGATTTACGATAATTTTCGTTTCTCGGACCTGCACAATCAGTCGACTGCCGATCTAGATGCACTCCGTTTGGATTACACATTCGAATTCAATGTCGCTACAGTTCCGTTACCAGCCTCGCTAATTATGTTGACCCCGGCGTTGTTATTGCTACGCGCAAAACGGGGTTTCACCTAAAATCTGGATAGCGAGGGACCGTGAGGGTCTCGATAATTGTTTGTTAATTCGACATAGTCCGTAAAGATGCGGTAATTCTAATCCGAACCACGGTCCGAAGTTGGCCGATTCTACCCGGTCGCTTGTTTCGCCCTGAACGTCGGCACAAAGTTGATTTCGGACGGTCGAATGACGCGAGCGTCGAATTAGACAGCCGCTGTCCGTTCAAAAGCCTGCGCGGCGCTATGCACCAGGTTTCAATCTGGGAAATTGATTGGGAGAAACAACGATCGCAGCCGCGAGGCTGGGAGGACATAAATGAATAAACCTATCCACACGGTCGCGATCTTGGGGCGTAAATCTAGTATGAGCTTCGCTGAGTTCGATCGGTATTGGCTAGACGTGCACGCGCCGGTGCCTGCACAGCTCCCCGGCGTGCTCCGTTACGTACAACGCCACCTCGAAGAGCCAAGCGCGGAGTTCGGCATCGACGGCTTCGCCTTTATCGATTATGCAAACGCGCAAGCTATGGAAACCGCTTGGGCGAGTGAAGCTGGTCAGCGTGCGCTGGAGGACGAACCTAATTTCCTCGGACGCCACGAGGTCGCGGTCATTACCGATCACGTGATTGTTGACAACCAGAAAAAGTAAAATCAGCGGCCATCGCGCACCGACTTCGATGCCCAACTAAGCAGCAAGCTGTCTAATCTGTGTGCCAACAGGGAGCATAGGGACAGGGTCCCCAAATTATTATGTTGTTACCGGCGAACTCAAGGACACCCACAGAATCATCACGACGCGAACAGCTGTCCGTCGCGAAATAATTAGGCCGCTAATCGCCGATAAAGACGCAATGCGTGACGGTACCCTCGGCAAAATCATCCCCCTCGCGATTGCGCATGCGCCTTCATCTTCTCGGGCGCACCCATCACGACCTCGTATCGGGCCTGCATCATCGTCGCGTTCGGTAGCCATTCGCTTTCCGCGATGCCTAAAAAAACCAACAGTTTGGGCGTTCGCGGAGCAATGGCACCCCGCTTACCGTCACGGACACAGCGACCCGTCCAGTCGACTAATTCTAGATGATCCTGGAGGCTGAACGGCAACCCGGTACCCACTTGAGTTTCAACACCCAGAAAGTCTTGTAATGGCATCCGCCGTTCAACTGGCTGTCCGGTGATTGTGTTGAGCCGTTGTTGCACGGACGTTTTATCACTACTCGCCAAGTCTTTCGCCATCCCGGCCCGTATTGGATTCAAATCCACGTAAGCCATCGCCGTGATAAGCGCCGTGTCTTCCAGCAACGCTTGGGATTTAAACCTCCCCTCCCATGCAGCATCAGGGGACACTGTTGATTTAGTGACATGAGATACGAACGGATTAGATTCAGAGAACCAAACCCCTCGTCTTGCGCTTCGCTTTTTCGAATAACCGTCCGAAGTTGGCCGTTAGTGCCTAGTAGCTTAGATAGCAATGAGCGTTGGCTATGTGGGTCTACATCGGCCAGTCGCTAACGTCCCGGTACGGATGTGCGTAGGGCCTAGGTTCTCAAGCTAAACCCAACCGTCACGGATACTACGTCGCAGCGTCGTTGATACAGATGTTGGAGCCCGATGAGATCCTCACCGCATGCTGTTAGATGCTTTTAGCTAATTTGAATTGGAACTCGATAGAATGGAAATGTTTTATCACACAACAGTTTATTCTTCGAAACCAAATCAAAATGGCATCTTATGTATATCCTGGGTCGATTCTCCGGGGTGAGAGGCCGAAAAATGACCTTCAATAACCGATACAAGCCCATAAGAATAATTGCTGCTTGGGGACAACATGAATACTGAAATAGGACCGCTCGAAAGCCTGCAACAGGCGCCGATGAGAATTCGTCAATGGTACGTTGTCGCTATTTGTATAGGGATATTGGCGCTAGATGGATACGATGTGTTGTCTGTTGCCTTTGCTGCGCCCGGAATCACCGCCGAAGGGGGTCTTTCCAAGGCTACCTTAGGCATCATACTTTCTCTCGAGCTGGTGGGGATGGCGTTAGGCTCTATCGCGATGGGGGCTTTGGCAGATACCGGCGGGCGTAGACCAACCATGCTACTCGGTCTTGTGATCCTGACAATAGGTATGGCTGTCGCCGGGTCAGCGCTCAATGCTTATGTATTAGGTGCGGCCCGTATTTTTACAGGAATAGGGATTGGCGGGCTGCTAGCAGCGGCGACTGCGACATCATCTGACTACTGTAACAACAAAAACCGGTCCCTCGCCGTCGTGCTCGTGGCCGGGGGATTCCCTCTTGGCATTTATTTGGGCGCGAATTTTTAGTGCCATTGCTTAAGCAATACGACTGGAGGGTCACTTTTTATCTGGGCGCCGCGGTCGGTTTTGTCTTTATCCCACTGGTGTCCGTTCTTGTTCCGGAAACGATCAGTTTTCTCGAGCGTAAACGGCCGGTAGGCGCATTAGAACGTATACAAATAATTATGCGCCGTCTGGCACTTCCCGTGCCGGATAAACTACCACTTCGACAAGAAGGGCAAATTGCGAGTGTGGTTGTCCCGGATTTGTTTAAAAATGGTCTAGCCCCTATTAGCTGCATTCTTATCTTCGCCTATTTTGCTAACGTTGCGACCTACTACTATTTTGCAAAATGGCTACCAACGATTGTTTCAGACTTCGGCCATTCCATAACACAAGCGACTAAAGTGTTAGGTGTCATTAGCTTGGGCGGTGTTGCGGGTTCCTTTCTTGCGGGTCTAACCGTTCTGTTTATGCGGCGAAAAAGCGTCGATGAATAATTATTTAGCCCCGACGCAGGCTATTCGCCGAGGCTGTTAGCACTCATTGTCGGCACTAGTTCTGCGGTCTTCTTGATCGGCACTAAGCCGCCGGTTGGCGAGGCATCTGTTCCTCCGCGACAGAAGAATGGCTGATCTCCTTTTCTTCGTATTTAAATTTCTCTACCCACAGACGGAGTTCGACCTCCCATGTCCAGGCGCTATGATGTCGACGATGAATATCGAGGTAGCTCTGGGCAATGACGTCTGGATCGAATTGTTTGTCGCCGTCGGGTGTCGCAACTCGGCTGATAATTCCACCATCGAGGACAAAATGGGCGACGTGAATGCCGTGCGGTGCTAGTTCCATCGCCGACAATAGATATGGGAAAAAGGGGACACTGCTCAGTTAACCACTTAAGCCCTGCGGATAATTCACTTTGAGCTAAATTTTCTAAGTCCGTTCTTGACCGTTAGTTGTCCCTCTGCGACGATTCGGCAATTGCCCGTTATAGAGGAGTAACCTGCACATCGTGCAGAGTGGACGGACTTCTGTTGTCACTACAGGTAGTCGGACACCTGTCGACAACGAAATCTCTACGCAAAGCGAGGTGCCTTGAGTAAGCGCCAAACGGTCTCGAGATAGGATTCCGCAAGGTGGATCTGAGGCGCCGTAGAGATAGGATCGGCAGCTTGATCTGCCATCCGACCACGGTTGGGTAACTCTAGCGCAATGCTCATTCGACGTGACTGATAGTTTGCACCGACCTTGTTTTTGCAACGCAATAAGTCGCGTCTAAGACGTTATACGAAGCCATCCGAGCGGTTCAAGAAATGGCGTTCAATGTCTGAAAGTGAGATACAGTGTCCGTCCGCTGGGCGCCCGCCCTTTTTCTCGTACCGTGCCTCGTCCAAGCTGACGGTCCGATCGAAACCTTAATTGCTTTTGACCCTAGCGAACTGCCAGAAGGTATTGCCATAGACAAGCGCGGCAACATTTTCATCAGCATTAATTCAACCGGTCAGGTCTTGAAGATTACGCCGAAGGGCAAGCAATCAGTATTCTTCGATCTAGAAAGTCCGGGAGCCGTAGGCTGAGCCGTGGATGCGAAGGGTACGGTCTACCTGGCCAACAATTCGGGAGATGAGAGTACTCGCGGGGTTTATCGAATCAACCGTAAATGGGAAGGTACGCGACTGCCAGGTTCTGAAGAGCTCCTTCTCCCGAATAGCATCGCGATCGACAAGAAAGTAACGTGTTCGTCACAGACAGCATAACGGGTTCAGTTTGGCGATTCGCACGAGAGCGCAAATCTGGAAAGCTGTGGCTTCAAGACGCGCTTCTCGAAGGTAACGGAGTTTTTGGATTTGGATTTCCAATCGGTGCCAATGGCATCGCTTTCCTCCGTGGCAGCATGTATGTCTCGAACACCGAGGTCGGTAGCGCGGTGCGGATACCCGTCTCGCGGCGCGGCAAACCGGGTCAACCCGAAATATTTGTATAAGATCCGGACCTGTTCGGAGTCGACGGTATCGCGTTTGATGTGCGTCGAAATCTTTATGTCGTAAGCGTCGTCAACAGCACTTTGCTTAAATTTAATTCGCGCGACGAGAGTCTAACTATTCTGGCCACAGAGGCTAATGGTCTCGACAACCCGGCAAGTATAGCTTTCGGTACAGGCCGTAAGACACGTAAGCAGATCTTTTTCACGACTTTCTCGTTGCTCCCCCCGGTAACAAGCGGGCCTGCGATTCTAACAAAACGCGTACGCGTACCTGGGGTGCCTTTGCGGTAATTGGCGGCGAAGGTTTCCGCAGAGGCTCTGCGCCTGTTGTCCAACGGCGCCGGCCCCTGACTTTTGCGATCATGAAACGACCACTTCCTTAAAACGGAACCACAGACACATCCCAGGCTTTGTGATCAGGCGATTTCGCGCGCATGAACGTAGTTGATTGTTGGTCTTCCGAGTTGCGTTGCGCCTTCGAACGATCCATTTTCGGATAGGTTTGCGCTGATAAGTCGCCATAGCAGATCTCTCAGCCCTCCTTTGCTCAGGCACTATTTCGCAGATCAAATTCGGATGCAACTGACGGATCAGTTTTTACTGAAAATATGTCTGTCCGCTTTGAATTGTCTTGCCAGCAATCGAGCGACGCGCGATTAAGCGTCGCACCGGAACGCAGTCGTTCTGCTGCGCGTCTTAAACTACAAGACCGAACATCCATTAGAGAACAGGCTCGGAACGAACTCGATTCATTGCCTGCCGAATCAAATCGGCCCCCGGAGAAGTAAATGAGGTATAGATAGGGATGGATGATGAGAAAAGTCAGTTAAGCGCTGTTTGATGATTTGTCGATGCTCGACAGATGGGTTAAAACTGGCGTGCAGTGTTCTTATGCTCGGACGTCAGGTTGCGCTACATTAGTTTCATTCCCTAGACCTTGTAACATCGAACACGTGCGATGATCGCTCAATTAGCAGGAGAACAGATGAAGAAGCCGGCAATTATTGGCACGGAGCGCGGTGCGTCCTATTACGACGATACGTATTCCCGCAACGCTAAGGCGCGCCTTCATTACACCCAAACAGAATACTATGGATTATGGGCCACGCTGATCGATCGGCTGCGCATCTTACCGACCCGGCACATATTGGAGATAGGTTGCGGCGCCGGGCAGCTCGCCAATGCAATCCGCGATTTAGATCTCGCGCACAGCTACCTTGGAATCGACTTCAGCAAAATCGCCGTCCGCCAGGCACGGGAAGTGAACCCCGGCTGGTCCTTCCGTTGCGCCGACGTATTCGCTGATGCGGCGCTCGAAGATGAACCTTACGATGTCGTTTTGAGCACGGAGTTTTTTGAACATGTAAATGAAGATCTGGCAGTTGTTCAGCGCATACGTGCCGGAACCATGGTGCTTGCATCCGTGCCAAACTTCCCATGGCACGAGCACGTTCGCCATTTCCGTAACGCTCAGGAAGTACATGATCGCTACATCCCTTTTTTTGAAACGTTGCGCGTCGTGCCGATCCGTATGCAGAAAAAATTCGCGATGCATTTTCTGCTGCAGGGCGCGCGCCGCGGGTAAGAAACCAATCGAGTCTGACCCTGAGGGATCCCCACAAATAAATGATAAAGATCAGGAACCAAAGGGGACAGATTTATTTGACGGCGCTCAGGTGGCACGAAGATGACCGAGCAGTAGTAGCGGAAATCTCTTGATTACTGCTTTCCACTGAAGTCGCGAACAACCTCGAACGTCTGCCGTGAAATCCAAGCGTTATCTGATGGCTGGCTGCTAAGGTTTAAACTTATAAAAGGCAGCGCTTCGAAACAACATTAAGTTTTCACAGCTTAATAATGCGGCATGACCTCTCGAGCAAATAATCGCATCGACTCTAATATTTTATCTTGCGCTAATCCCGGCATTTGCGTTACCAAAGATATTTCCGTGACACCTAAATCCAGCACGGCCTCCAAACACTCGCGCGCGTGCTTTGGATCGCCGAATAACGTGCTCTGTTTGTACATCACGTCAAAATCCATCAGCGACTCAATACCTTTTACCATGCCTTGGTAACCCGCATAGTCGCTCGACCACGTATCACCTGCTACAGCGTCTCGAACGTAGCCAAGGTACCGCACAATCGGTTCGCGGATTGTCGCCTTAGCTACCTCGACATCTTCGTGGATGTAGCAATGCATGGGCGCCATGATTGAATGGTCGCGAGGATCGTGACCTGCCGCATCGAGTGAGTCGTGGTATATCGCAATCATCTCTTTGGTTTTAGCGAACGGCACCGCGTACGGGATCACCATGAGATCGAAGCCGCGCTTACCCGCATTTTGTACGGATTGTGGCGTCATGATCGAGCCCACTATGATTCGGGGTTTACGTTGAATCGGGCGTGGTCTTAATTGAACGTTCTCGAATTGACTGAACTTACCGTTGTAGGAGAACGAATCGTTGGCCCACGTGCCGAGGATAATGTCGATACTTTCGTCAAAGCGTTCCCGGCTTTCTGCCATGTCCACGTTGAGAGCGGTGTACTCGAAATTCAAAAACGCACGCACGACGCCAATATCGACCCTGCCGCCTGACGCAACATCAACCATGGCGAGTTGTTCTGCCGTGTTAAGCGGTCGATTGATGGGTAGCGCAACACCCGCGGATCCGAGCCGGATGCGTTTCGTGCGTTGGGCCAGGGCCATCATGAACATCGGTGGATTTGGAATATCGCCACCATAATCGCTGAAGTGATGCTCCGACACCCAGGCAGACTCGAAGCCGAGTTCTTCCCCAAGCACCACTTGATCGATCATTTGCTCGTATAGGGTCGCCGCATCTCGATGGATTTCGCGGTCGAATGCAGGAAGAAAGTACAGTCCAAATTTCATCGTGAGGTTTTCTCCGTAGGCAATAGAGGGCTGCTAGCACTACCGAAATTAGCCCGCTCATCGCCCAAGCATTTTGAAATTGACGCGGCATTAGTTTGCGCGTTGGGCGCGACGGCTGAATTTCAAGCCTATTCGAATTACATCGCCGACTCAACGAACACCCAACACCCAAAACCGAACT
>JBLFWX010000051.1:0-38920 GCA_047611805.1 Gammaproteobacteria bacterium | reverse complement strand
CCCCCCAGTGATGATGCTCGCCTCGGGAGGGCTACGTGTTGCACTTGTCACGACGCATATGGCTCTAAGCGAAGTTCCGTCGGCGCTCAAAGGTGAGAAAATCACCTATATCATTAATGTCCTCGCAACTGCGCTGCGCAATCAATTCAACATACCGCATCCGCGGATCGGGATATGTGGGTTGAACCCTCATGCGGGCGAAAGTGGTCATTTTGGACACGAAGATTCGGAGATCATTGGGCCGGCGATTGACGCGGCCCGTTCTGAACACGTGACACTAATTGGACCCATGCCCGCTGATACGGCGTTTGCCCCTGAAACTCGGCACTCAATGGACGCTTACATCACGATGTACCACGACCAGGGATTACCCGTGATCAAGGCGCTAGGATTCGGCGAAATCGTCAATATCACGCTTGGCCTACCTATCTTGCGAACGTCCGTGGACCACGGCACAGCGATTGATATTGCCGGCAAGGGTACCGCCAATCCAAGCAGCTTAATCGCGGCCGTCACCGCGGCGATTGAGTTAAGTGCAAAATCCCCGTGAGCCAAACGCGCGCGCGCAAACGTTTCGGACAACACTTCTTAGTCGATCAATACACCATTGACCAGATTATCGAACTCATCGCACCGAACCTAGGTGAGCACTTCGTTGAGATTGGCCCGGGGCGCGGTGCCTTAACTAAGCAATTGCTCGGTTACAACGTACCGCTCGATGTTATCGAAATCGACCGCGACCTCGCCCAGATCGTCGACTCGAAATTCGGCGAACACCCTAATTTCAGCCTTCACGTTGGGGATGCGCTAAAGACCGATTACGCGGCTTTTCGAAATCCTGGAACCATTCGGGTCGTTGGTAATCTGCCGTACAACATCTCGACGCCGTTAATCCTGCAACTCATTGCCCAGTGTTCCGTCATTAAAGATATGACGTTCATGCTACAAAAGGAGGTCGTGGACAGGCTAGCCGCGAGTCCTGGTTCGAAAGACTACGGGCGCTTGTCCGTGATGGTACAGAGCTATGCCCAGGTGGCGGGATATTTTGAAGTGCCGCCCACTGCATTTGACCCGCCACCACGAGTCATTTCTAAACTTGTCCGTATTACGCCACAGAATCGAGAAATTTCGCCGAATACCTATGGCTGCTTAGAATATTGCGTACGCTTGGCGTTCGGCCAACGACGCAAGACTGTGAAGAATTCACTAGGTCGTGAAATCCCATTAGACGTCATCGAAAGCTGCGGCATCGACTTGAAGCAACGCCCGGAAGAAATCCATGTCGAGACCTATTTGCTGCTGGCAAGAGCGCTAGAGTACGAATCTTAAATCTTCAATTGCACGCACTATCTAATGCGCATCCGAACAATGGGACATAAGTCATTGACTAGAAAGTAGTCGCAAGCTTACCCACAGTTTCTGTGGATAAGCTTGTGTATATGTCGCTGGCCGGGTTAATTTAGGAGGGATATATCGCTTAATCGATCAGATCGAGCAAGAATTAGACAATTTCAATAACTTTATATTTATCAAATAGATAGATTAGAATCGCGACTATTTGCTTGGATCTCATCCGCTAAGCCGATGTTCCGTTTGAACTGAACAAGCTTTTGTGCATAACGAATAAAAAAACTCATTGTGTCCGCGATTTAAAACCCCAAATCACGGATAAAACGACTGAGTCACGGATCGTCGTACTGATCGCCAAGCGCTCAGCCGATCGCCGCAATGTCTGACATAAAGATCGCTCATCTATGAATCCGAGATACAAAGATATTGGAATTTCCGTCGCCCGAGAACGTCTCAGAGTGACCAATCAGGTGACACAATTCATCGTCATCGCAAGACGAGTCGAGTAACATGCCGCGGTTGCTAACCATAGATGTTGCGAAAAACTAACAGCCGCGTTAGGACACGGCCGACTAGTTGGCTTGCGGCCGAAGCTTTTATGCCTAGTGACATGCACCGTCCTAGTCGGGTTCCATCATATTGAGAATCGGAGATGTCGAACATTTTCTTCAAGATACTCCACGACATAGCTCGGGTCGTCGATAATATCAACGAATCACTCGGTCGCCTAACCGCCTGGTTAGTGGTGGCTATGGTCGGATTGACACTCTACGACGTCGCAATGCGTTACATGTTTAATAATGGATCAATTGCCGTCCAAGAACTGGAGTGGCACCTTTTTGGCATCGTTATCTTGTTTGGGGCTAGTCATACGTTGAAATACGATGACCACGTCCGCGTCGATTTGGTCTACTCGAGCGCGAAACTAAGCGATCGTCACCGCGCAATAATCGACGTTGTAGGAACTTTCGCGTTTTCACTCCCGTTCTCTGTGCTCATAATCTGGACATCCATCCCTTTCGCGTACGACGCATACAGTCACGCAGAGATATCTCCAGACCCCGGCGGCTTGAGTTACCGTTGGCTACTGAAGGCTGCGATCCCGTTGGGGTTTGCGCTATTAGCTCTGCAAGCGCTCGCCAACGCTTTTAGGGCGTTAGTAAGCCTGTCCTCTGGCGACCGGTAAAGAGATGGAAGTATGGGCCCTACTCATGTTCGTCGTCGCAATCGCGGCGCTCTTAATTGGCTATCCCGTTGCATTCACCTTGGGCGCCGTCGCCATGCTGTTCGGCAGCGTCGCTTTGGGTGTCGATTTCTTTTCGCTGTTGCCACTTCGGATTTGGGGCATATTGACGAATTTCACCTTGTTGGCGGTGCCGCTATTTATCTTCATGGGGGTGATTTTAGAAAAAAGCGGCATAGCAGAAGAATTGCTCGAGTCCATGGCGATACTCTGTGGTCGCTTACGCGGAGGCCTCGCTTTTGCCGTCATCATCGTTGGTACGTTGCTAGCCGCAACGACAGGTGTCGTCGGTGCTACGGTCGTAACGATGGGAATAATTGCCCTACCAGCCATGCTAAAACATGGCTACTCGCCGGCTTTAGCAACCGGCACGATTGCCACCGCGGGAACATTGGGGCAGATCGTGCCTCCCAGCGTTGTGTTGATATTATTGGCTGACGTTGCGGGTGTTCCGGTCGGCTCGATGTTTATGGGGGCCGTTGTACCCGGTGCGATGTTGATCGTAGCGTACTGCGCGTACATCGCAATCAAGGCTTGGTTGGATCCGGCAAGCGCGCCATCAATTCAAGCTAACGACGAACAGGCCATCGGTCGACGCGTGTTGTTCTCTCTGGTGCCGCCAATGTTCCTGGTTCTCGCGGTGTTGGGCTCGATATTTTTTGGCATCGCGTCGCCGACAGAATCGGCGGCCATCGGCGGCACGGGCGCCATACTGTTAGCTGTCGCAAACCGGCGTCTCACGTTACATACCTTGCACGAAGCTGCACTGCAAACCATGAAGCTTACGAGCATGGTTTTCATTATCCTGATTGGCGCAACGACGTTCGGATTAGTTTTTAAGGGGATGGGTGGGGATCGGCTAGTTAATGCGATCTTTACTACGTTGCCGGGACAACAATGGGGTTTTTTGTTCGTCTCTCAAGGGGTAATTTTTATCCTTGGCTTCTTTCTCGATTTCGTTGAGATTTGCTTTATCGTCGTTCCGATATTGGCCCCAATAGCGGCCGCACTCGGCCTAGATTTACTCTGGTTCTCCATACTAATCGCCGTTAATCTGCAGACTTCGTTCCTCACGCCACCGTTTGGTTTCTCGCTGTTTTATTTGAAAGCCGTGGCACCAGACAATATAAAAATTCAAGACATTTACCGCGGCGTACTACCGTTCGTATTCATCCAGCTGGTGATCCTCGCTTTGATTGCGACATTTCCGCAGATTGTACGTTGGTTGCCCGATTTAATGGATCGAATTAACGGCCTGTCGTAGAAGGAATCGGCGCATCTAGAGTTCCGCAGAGGCTTAACGGAACGAACCGATCCTAGCGCAGCAAATCGATAACGGATGCAGTGTCCGGTTCTCTGCCATGCCAAATTGAAAAAGCGTTTGCCGCCTGTTCAACTAGCATTCCAAGACCATCCGAACATCCCGCAGCGCCGCCGGACGCACACCAATCGAGAAACGGCGTCCGTCCGTTGCTGGTGTACATCATGTCGTAACACCATGTGTTTGCTGAGACGTAATCTGGGTCCAGGGGGGGCACTTCTCCGCTTAAGCTAAGCGAAGTTGCGTTGACGATTAATCCGTAAGGTCCTTCCCCAATAGTCGTGTACTCGGCGGCTCGGACCGGGCCCAAAGACCCGAAACGCTCTGCCAATTCCTTTGCTTTCGCAAAGCTACGGTTGACTACGACCAGTTCGCTCGGACGTTGCGCCAGTAAACTCGGAACGACACCCCGGGCCGCGCCGCCGGCACCTAGAAGTAAGACGCGGCTGCCGCGCAATTCCAACTGGCGGTTGATCCTCAAATCTTGAATTAACCCCGCGCCGTCCGAGTTATCCGCAATTGTTTCGCCATCGCGGCCAACCGAGATCATATTCGCTGCACCGGCAAGATCCGCACGCTCGCTACGAATATCCGCTGATGCACACGCATCTTCCTTGTGCGGGACCGTAACATTCATTGCACGACCGCCCTCGGCGACGAATTCCTTCAGCGCGTCGGCAAAGTAATTCTGCTCGACTTTAATCTTCTCATACCGAAGGTCTATGTCGAACTGGGCAGCAAATGCCTGATGGATCTGTGGCGACTTACTGTGATCAATTGGCGATCCGACGACACAAAAGTATGGCCTGTCGGGCGAGATATGAAACCAGTTTGCCATGTAGATGTGATGTTGACTGCGGTCCGGCCGTCGTGGAACGAAGTTATTTATCTATCGCTGCGAATATGCGGTTCGCACTCTTCGAATGTGTTAGCTACCTTCAGGAGGCGCCTGTTCCATCAGGCCCCCGGTCAGACAGTAAACCTGGAAGCCCCTTTCACTCAGCAGAAATGCAGCTGCTGAGCTACGTCTGCCGGTGTCGCAATACGCGATGTAAGGGGTCGCCTTGTCAAGAGAATCGACTTTCATGCGCAACATAAATAGCGGGATGTTAACGCTGTCGTTCAAGCCAGTGTTCGCGTGTTCACTCTCGAGTCGCACGTCCAACCACTTTGCCCCGTTCTTAACGAGATCCTGGCCGGCGTCCAAACCGAGCCAACTCAACATAGGCTCCTTCAATAATGCGTTGAAGTCCTCTTTTGAAAGTCTCATCAAGCTTCCGGGACCATCCATGACCACCGTTGCGTTGCGTTTCGCTTCAGATAACAAGGCTTCTTCACCGAACGCATCCCCGTCCTTCAAGGTCGCTAAGGTTAGTTCTGAACCGGTCTTCGAAGACCGAGTGACTTTTGCCCGGCCGTTCTTAATGATGTAGTAGAAGTCTCCATCGTCGCCTTGCTTTATGACGACTTCCCCATCGCTCATCGGCACTTCTTGGATGCGCATGAACATCGCCTGGATATTTGCTGGCGGCACTCGAAGAAAGGCTCGCGATTGCAACATGCGTGTCATCCAATCGCTATCGTCGTCACCCTCTTCCGCCACATGAATTTCACTGACTTCGATCCCAGACAACTGATCCCAAGTCAACAAAATATCCAGCAAATCGCTATCGAAACGTGTGATCTTGCAGTCCGTTAACGCGGTGGCCGTGTGCTTACGCGGTTGTAAGTTTGCGAGGGGATGTTTCGCGACGTCGGTGCCGCCTTTGAGCTTGGTGCTTTGCTTGTCCTGTGCGACGAGCTCGACGCTACCTTCCAGTAAATAGATCGTTTTTCGATCGAGATCGCCAAAATTGAAGATCGTTTTTCCGGCACCAATGTGCTCTACGTAGGCTTTTCCAGCCAATTCTTCAAAGTTCTCGGCATTCAATGCATTAGGCGGGACTAATGTCTTGAGCAACGATTTTTCTACTAAATTCCGTTCGGTCATGTTCTATTCGTATCAGCGTAACTGCGTGTGTGCTTTAGACAGCCTGAATATACACGAAAAAAGTAGAGTGACTCAGTAGGCGTGGATAATCGAACTACATTATCACAAGGAGTGAGTTTTCTATTCTTCCACTAAGCTATCGGCATTCTATTTCATTCGGCTTCAGCAAGGATAGATCCATCTGACTTTAAGGGGAAAATTCGGCGCGACGAATCATTTTCGACACAGGTGCTTGGCGAGCGAGTCCGCCTCGAAAAATAACGGCGGGGGATAGGGTAGCAGCCATCCCTCACCAGGATAGGCGAACCGCAACAAACGCGAGGGACCTTGGGCGCCGCTCACAGCGCCCAAGACTTTCTGATGGCGAGCCGTATTCGGAACTACAATATATAGCCGCGTTCGTCGTGTTCGCTCAGATCGAGACCTTGCGATTCCGCATCTTCTCCGACCCTGAGACCGACGAACATACCCACCAACTTCAACAACACGAAGGTCGCAACGCCGCACCAAACCATTGTCGCCAAAACGCCAATGGCTTGGACGCCAACTTGGTGTCCCATGGAGACGCCTTCCGCATAACCAACGCCACCTAGACTTTCGGAGGCGAATACTCCGGCGAGCAACGTCCCGAGAATACCGCCAACACCGTGTACCGGAAACACATCCAAGGAGTCGTCAATCTTGAGACCCCGTTTGATAAACTGTGTAGCGAAATAACACACCACGCCAGCCGACAAACCAATGATCAGCGCGCCCATGGGTCCCACGTATCCAGACGCCGGCGTAATGGTACCGAGCCCGGCAACCATGCCGGTTACGATCCCTAAGACGCTCGGCTTGCCATGCTTGATCCATTCGACTGCAATCCACGCCAACGATCCGGCGGCTGCCGATATATGCGTGACCAGCATCGCCATGCCCGCGTCGCCGTTTGCAGCGACCGCACTTCCCGCGTTAAATCCAAACCAGCCGACCCACAACATCGATGCGCCTGTCACCGTTAGAGTCATATTGTGAGGCGGCATCGCCGTCGTCGGAAATCCTTTGCGGTTACCAAGCACCACCGCCGCAACAATCGCGGCAACCCCGGCGTTGATATGGACGACCGTACCTCCAGCGTAATCTAGGAGACCCATGTCACTCAGCCAGCCGCCACCCCAAACCCAGTGACATACCGGCGCGTAGACGACCAGCAACCACAAGCTACTGAAAATCAAGACGGCCGAGAAACGCATCCTTTCGGCAAATGCGCCGATAATGAGCGCCGGGGTAATGATCGCAAACGTCATTTGGAACATCACGAAAACCGATTCCGGTAACGACCCACTCGTCGACTCGCGAGTCACATCAGACAGCAAGATATTGCCTAGACCGATGAACTTATTGAGATCGCCTCCATCACCGAAAGAAAGACCGTAGCCTGCAATGAACCACAAAAGCGACATCAAACAGGCGATAGCGAAGCACTGCATGAGAATCGACAAAGCGTTTTTGCTGCGCACGAGGCCGCCGTAGAACAAAGCAAGGCCCGGCAATGTCATAAACAGAACCAACGCAGTGGAGGTCAGAATCCAAGCCGTATCTCCGCTGTCGATGCCTTCTGCTTGCGCACTAGTACATGCACCCAGGGTTAAAAGTAGTAGCGTAATTCGCTGCAAAATGCTCATTGTTCGGCCTCCCAGTTTATCGCCATGTTGAATGATAATCGTCCAATGTTTGGGCTCGGACAAAATAATCGAAGTTTGCTGGAAAACGACATTTTTGGCGTTTGGACCGCATCACCTGATCGAATCGTGAAATTGGAAAAACGTTCCTAACCTGCTTCACACGAGGCACGCTGGCGAATCGCTTGCTTTATTCACAAAATCCGATGGGTCGCAGGCGTTTGCTGTTCCCTATGCCACGAATTGTCGTTCGTCGCGACCGTTTCTAAATCGCAACCTAATATGCTTGCGTCGAATCACGCCTGGCTAAAGCGCGTCTTCGCCCGTCTCACCGGTACGAATGCGTACAACCTGAAGTAAATCTTGAACAAATATTTTGCCGTCGCCGATAGACTCGGTGTTCGCTGCGTTTTGAATGGTCTCGACAACTTCGTCGACCCGATCAGAGGACACCGCCACTTCGATTTTTATTTTCGGTAAGAAGTCGACGACATACTCGGCTCCTCGATAAAGCTCGGTGTGGCCTTTCTGTCTGCCGAAACCTTTTGTTTCGGTGACGGTCATGCCCTGAACGCCCCGTTCTGAAAGAGCTTCGCGCACTTCATCGAGTTTGAACGGCTTAATAATTGCGGTCACGAGTTTCATTGGCATTCCCCATATTCAAGTTATTTCAAGCGGCGCGCTTTCGTCGCTATCGCAACGGTTCTTCGTCGCGACATCATTTGCTCACCGAAGGCTGCCCTAATTTAGAGCGTAGTTGGCATTAACGCCAACTTTCGATTCACAATCAATGGCACTGACCGATTGTGGTGCATGATCTGTGCCACACGAGTAAATAGGGGGAAGACAGGAGAACTAGGCGGATAGCGAATAGGGAACAATCTCGGAAGCAAATTTCTAGCGTGTATCTCGACCTCTTTTAGTGCATCGAGATTTTTAGAGGTCAGTTTTGGTGCAAACAAAAGAAGAGGCGCATCTAGCGCCTCTTCTTGTTCTCCTTAGTTTAAGTGAAACTGCAGATCGAATTAGCGGCCCGACACCACAAACTCCGGATACGCATCCACCCCGCACTCACTGGCATCCACTCCACTGTGCTCTTCCTCTTCGGAAACTCGAATCCCTACCGTGGATTTGATGACGAACCAAGTGGCCGCGGACGTCACGAAGACAAAGCCGAATATCGTGCCAAGTCCCATCAATTGCGCCGTGATGGTCGCATCATCGTTAGTGAGACAGACCGCTAGAAGCCCCCACATGCCGACAATCCCGTGTACCGAAATCGCGCCGACTGGATCATCTATCTTGAATCGATCGAGCGATAAGATTGAGAACACAACCAGCACACCACCGACGATTCCGATCAGCGTCGCGATCCCTGGGGTTGGTGTCAGTGGTTCAGCAGTTATTGCTACAAGACCAGCTAGTGCACCGTTGAGCGCCATCGTGAGATCAGCTTTACCAAATAAGAATCTAGACGTCAGTAGTGCAGCGATCACGCCGCCGGCGGCCGCTGCGTTGGTATTAACGAAGACCATAGCAACGGCGTTAGCTTCGCCGATGTCCGATACCTTGAGTTCGGATCCGCCGTTAAACCCGAACCACCCAAGCCACAGAATGAAGGTGCCCAATGTTGCCATCGGCAGATTCGCCCCTGGGATAGCGTTGATGCTACCGTCCTTGCCATATTTACCCTTACGCGCGCCGAGTAACAAGACACCTGCAAAAGCTGCTGTCGCGCCGGCTAAGTGAACCACCCCGGAACCGGCAAAGTCCAAAAACCCATTCGCATCGAGAAAGCCGCCGCCCCACTTCCAATAGCCTTGCAAGGGATAAATAAAGCCAGTCATCACCACCGAGAAAGCCAAAAATGACCACAGTTTCATTCGCTCGGCAACTGCTCCGGAGACGATCGACATTGCCGTAGCGACGAACACAACTTGGAAAAAGAAATCGGCCATTGTCGAGTAATAGGTGTCCCCACCACTCGCCAGCACCGCTTCGGCCGTATTGTCCGCGCCAAGCATGAATGAAATACCTGGCCACAAACTACTCACGGCTGCATCGCCGGGATACATAATGTTGTAGCCGCATAGCATGTACATAACGCATGCGATGGCATACAGAGATATGTTCTTAGTTAAGATCTCGGCCGTGTTTTTGGCGCGCACTAAACCTGCTTCAAGCATTGCAAATCCGGCCGCCATCCACATGACGAAGGCACCCATGACCAGAAAATAAAATGTGTCGAGAGCGTATTTCAGCTCAACCACGGATGCGTCCATACGGGCATCCTCCTCTAACGGTTAATGATTGATAAATTTATGAAGTCGGGAACCGCCAAGCGCTTAAAGCGCATCAGGCCCTGATTCACCTGTACGAATGCGAACGACGTTGATGAGTTCTTGCACGAAGATTTTGCCGTCACCGATCTTTCCGGTGCTCGTCGCTTTTGAGATCGCGTCGATGACTGCATCGACCTGATCGTCGTCGACAGCGATTTCCAGTTTCGATTTTGGTAAAAAGTCGACGACGTATTCCGCGCCGCGATAGAGTTCCGTGTGTCCTTTTTGTCGACCGAATCCCTTGACCTCCGTGACCGTTAGACCTTGGACTCCAACCGCAGATAACGCCTCACGCGCGTCGTCCATTTTGAATGGCTTTATTATTGCCGTTACGAGTTTCATCTCATTGCATCCCCTATTGGTGCTGTTTGAACGCTTGAAGCGTAATTAACCACTTACCTGGGAAACTATGTATGCATTCGCTGTGCCAGTTACGATTACATATTTATAATCAATAGTTTAGAGACGAACAAGGGCGTAAACCTTAATCGTAACCAACGTCCGAGAAAACGCTATTTGCCCTGTTGTGTGCCGATCATGAGACGGTTTGCACTATTACGGTGCATCTTTGCTTTCGCCTTCGGCGGGCGAACGGCCTGGGAATTTGGTCGGCACCTTCGACACCCGTTTGATCCCCATTTCCCTCGACTCGAGGCATATACTTAGCAGTGCGACCAGCGGATTTACTGGTATTAAAGTCGGAGCCCCGAATCGGAGTATTAGCGTGATCGAACTGAAGAAAATAGAAGAAATCGTAGAAAGCATCACGAGGGTTTTGCCTACGGGCACGAATCAGGTCACGAAAGAGATCAGGGAAAATGTTCGAATCGCGCTTGAGGCGGGCTTTGTGCGAATGAATCTCGTGACCCGCGAGGAATTCGATGCGCAGATGCTAGTTCTACAACGAACTCGAGAAAAGCTCGACGCGCTTGAAAAGATCGTCGCCTCATTGGAGGGCACGGTCGAGTAAGTAACGCACGACGTTTAACGCGTCGATTACCGGTTACAATGGAGACATGATCACGGAACGATCTTAGTCGTCGAGACAGATGACTTAATGATGGACGTTGCAAGGAGCGCAACTGATGACGGTCGCAATCATATTAGCGCGGGCAATCGTGGGCGTGGACGCGCCCCTGGTCAGCGTCGAAACACATTTATCACCCGGCTTGCCCGCGTTCAATCTAGTTGGGCTCCCGGAAACCGCCGTACGTGAGAGCAAGGAACGCGTTCGTTCAGCGATCATCAATTCAGGCTACGAATTCCCAACCCGCCGTATCACCGTCAATCTGGCTCCCGGAGATCTCCCGAAACACGGCACCCGATTCGATTTAGCGATCGCGCTGGGCATCCTTGCGGCCTCCCACCAAGTTCCAATAACACTGCTCGCACGCACCGAGTGCATCGCCGAATTAGCGCTCACGGGTTCGCTGAGACCCGTGCGCGGAATGCTACCGGCAGCCCTAGCCGCACGTGACGAGCAACACGCGCTCATCACGGCCTACGGCGACGATATGGAGGCCGCGTTGGTCTCAGATATCGAAGTCTACGCCGGCAGTTCATTGAACTCGGTTTGCCGGCATCTGAACGGCCTCGCGCCACTCACGCCGTCATCGGTTGCATTGCCCACCCGCCCTGCGACTCATGAATACGGGGACATTGCTGATGTTCACGGTCAATTTCAGGGCAAACGCGCGCTCGAGATCGCCGCCAGTGGGGGACACAATTTACTCATGCTCGGACCACCAGGAACAGGGAAATCGATGCTTGCGACTCGACTCCCAGGCTTACTCCCGTCGTTAACCGAACCTGAAGCATTCGAATCTGCGGCAATATTGTCGATTAGCGAATCTGGATTCAACGTCGAGAATTGGCGACGCCGGCCATTTAGGAGCCCACATCACTCAAGCTCCGCCGCAGCCCTGATTGGGGGTGGTAGTTTTCCTCGACCTGGAGAAGTATCACTTGCCCACCGTGGGGTTCTGTTTTTGGACGAGCTTCCGGAGTTCAACAGAAGGGTACTCGAAGTTCTTCGCGAACCTTTAGAGACCGGTCGCGTTACGATTTCTCGCGCTGCCAGAAGCGCGGACTTTCCGGCTACATTCCAGCTCATCGCAGCCATGAATCCGTGTCCGTGTGGATATCACGGCGACCCATCAGGGCGGTGCGTTTGCACGGCTGAGCGAATCAACCGATATCGGCAAAAGATCTCGGGTCCGTTGCTCGATCGAATCGACATGCACATCGAAGTCGTGCGCCAGCGCGACTGGTTAGATTCTACCCATGACCGGTCTTGTGAATCGAGTGCCATCGTTCGTGATCGCGTAGCAGCCGCACGGGAAGTCCAATTGGGGCGCCAAGGGACGCTGAACCATCTGCTATCGGTCGATGGGCTCAAGCGCTGTGCGGCCCTCGATTCACAAGGCCGAGCGTTCATGGGCCAGGCCTACGATCGTTTTTGCTTAAGCGCACGTGCCTACCATCGGATCGTAAAACTCGCACGAACGATCGCGGATCTGGCGCAAAGTACCAATATCAAACTAGAGCACCTTCAAGAATCGTTAAATCTGCGTTGTCTAGATCGAGCGCTCCCGGACCGTGGCTGAACGATTGCGCGATCCTTTTGCCCAATCGGCGACATTCGCTTACAGTTGCAATATGACAAACCAATTACCCGAAATTGATATCGATGTTGAAACCTCCTACATCGAGAACCAATCTGTCCCGGCGAACAATCGTTACGTGTTTGCTTACAAAATCACGATTTCGAACGCAGGAGATGTCCCGGCCCAATTAATTTCGCGTCATTGGGTAATAACCGATGCGGCCGAACATATCCAAGAAGTTCGAGGCGAAGGCGTCGTTGGAGAACAACCACTGCTGGCCCCGGGGGAGTCTTTTACCTACACAAGTGCGGCGATGATCGAAACCCCGGTTGGCACCATGCACGGTAGCTACCAAATGGTAACGAATGACGGCACGGCATTTGACGCCCCAATCGCGGCTTTTAGGCTATCCATACCTAACGTCTTGCACTAGTCCATCAGTCCGAAACATGGCGACCTACGCTATCGGTGACATTCAAGGGTGTTTCGACGAATTCGTTGATCTTCTCGAGGCGATTGATTTCGACCGCAATACCGACACGCTTTGGCTAGTCGGCGACTTGGTTAACAGAGGTCCAAAATCCTTAGCCGTCTTGGAATACGTCTATGCGCTCGGCGATGCTGCAATCACGGTACTCGGCAACCACGACTTACACCTACTTGCCTGCGCCTACATCGATAAATACAAACCAGGAAGCAAGGACACGTTCCAAGATGTCCTCCAAGCGCCGAACCGCGACAGTTTGCTGGCGTGGCTGCGCCAACAACCGCTGGTTCACCGTGATACGGACCTCGGATTCACGATGGTGCATGCGGGGATCGCGCCTGGTTGGTCGCCGCGTGTGGCCTGCGATTACGCCGCTGAAGTCGAGACCGTTTTGCGCGGCGATCAATTCAAAAAATTCCTCGCCCACATGTACGGTAATGCTCCGGATTTATGGTCCGACGAATTAACTGGATGGTCGAGAATCCGCTTAGTGACTAATCTGTTCACGCGGCTACGCTACTACTACCCGGACGGTCGGATGGATTTTAAACACAAGGGTCCGCTCGGCTCGCAACCCGACGAACTGACCCCATGGTACGAACTTTTCCGTTTTCCCGACAACTCGGAATCAATCGTCTTCGGACATTGGTCGGCGTTGCATCTAGACGAACAAGCGATGCACGCGATGCGGATTTACCCGTTGGATACTGGCGCGGTTTGGGGCGGTAGGCTAACGGCGCTTCGCCTCGAGGATCGACAATTTTTCAGCGTCTCTTCAAAAACCCACATGCCGATTTCCGATTAACGCGCATAGGGGATCCGAAAAACGGTCAGGCTGCGGACCTCCCTCTTGATCATGTGCTTCGATTCCTACCGGCACTCGTTAGCGCAATTTGTCTATCAGTCTGTACGTTCAAGCACGACAAAACTGTAATCGAATTCATTGGCACCGTCAGCGCGATGAAACTCCCGCGAAGACTCGTGCCAATCGACTTTTTGGAGTGCCGGAAATACCGTGTCGCCATCAAGCTCAACATGGACCTCGGTGAGGTATATTCGTTGACTCTGGGGTAAGGCTTCTTGATACAGCGTCGCGCCACCGATGATCATCGCCTGGGTCGCAGATCCGCAGGCATTCATTGCCTGTTTAAGCGAATGAACAATCTCGCATCCCGGTGCGTCGTAGTCGCGTTGACGGGTGATAACAACGTTCAAGCGACCCGGTAGCGCACGCCCGATCGATTCGTGAGTCTTGCGACCCATGATAATCGGATGCCCCATCGTAGTACGCTTAAAATATTTCAGATCGTCGCCGAGGCGCCAGGGCAACTCACCGCCCCGACCAATGACTCGATTGGCAGCCATCGCGACCACAATATTTAGACGCATGTCAAACAGCCGTTGACATTACAAGCGTTGGCCAACTACACCGCAATCGGTGCTGCGATGCTTGGCAGCGGATGATAATTCTCCAAGGTGAAGTCGTCGTAGGCAAACTCGAAAATCGAAGATATATGTGGATTTAGCACCATCGTCGGTAATGAAGTTGGCGCGCGGTTTAGTTGCTCGTCTGCCTGATCTAGATGGTTCATGTACAAGTGCGCGTCACCCAAGGTGTGGACGAATTCACCCGGCTCTAATCCGCAGACCTGGGCCACCATCAAATTTAATAACGCGTAAGAGGCAATGTTAAATGGGACACCCAAAAAGATATCGGCGCTGCGCTGGTACATTTGGCACGACAGGCGACCCTGGGCCACGTAAAACTGGAACATCGTATGGCACGGCGCGAGAGCCATCGAGTGTATTTCACCAACGTTCCAGGCGCTAACGATATGCCGACGAGAATTTGGATCCGATTTAAGTGCCGCTATCACTTCCGAGATCTGATCGTGCACTTGCCCGTCGGCCGCTCGCCAGCTTCGCCATTGGACACCGTATACAGGCCCGAGATCCCCGTTGTCATCCGCCCATTCGTCCCAGATGGAAACGCCGTTTTCTTTCAAATAGGCAACGTTTGAATCGCCGTTTAAAAACCAAAGTAACTCGTGGATGATCGACTTTAAGTGCACTTTTTTCGTCGTTAACAACGGAAAGCCTTTGGCGAGATCAAAGCGCATCTGGTAGCCGAATGTACTCAGAGTGCCAGTGCCCGTACGATCGCCTTTTTCGATTCCGTGGTCACGGACGTGGCGGAGTAAATCGAGATAGACCTGCATTGAATTACCTTAATTGTGAGCCCGATAGCGTCGCGATAGTACGATGAGCAAACCGCCGAGGACGATCATGGGGAGAGACAAAACCTGCCCCATCGTCACCCAACCGTAGGCTAGATAACCAATATGTTGGTCCGGTTCACGGACAAATTCAATTCCTGCGCGCACAACGCCATAGGCAAGCAAGAACGTCCCAGAGACCACGCCTGTTGTCGACGCCCGCGCGGCCGTGACGCGCAAGATCAACAACAATAAGACACCCTCGAGTGCCGCCTCGTAGAGCTGCGACGGATGGCGCGCAACGCTACCGGCCGCTGGATGGGTAAATACCACCCCCCAGGGCATCGAAGTCGGCGCTCCCCACAATTCTTGATTTACGAAGTTTGCGATACGGCCGAAAAATAAACCGATTGGCACGGCCGGAACGACGAAATCAGTGGTCGCGAGGAAAGGTCGCGACCGCCGTTTAGCGAAAATTGCGAGCGCGAGAATAAAGCCGATGACCCCACCATGAAATGACATGCCGCCGCGCCAAACAGCGAGTATGCCTAGCGGATCGCCAACATAATCACTGAAATTGTAAAACAAGGCATAGCCGATCCGTCCGCCCAAAACACCACCGATCGCTGCGAAAAACACGACATCGGCAACATCGTCCCTCGTCCATCGAAGATTTGGAGAATCTGAACTGCGTTGCAACGCGAGCCACCCCAGTCCAATACCGATGATGTAAGAAATTCCATACCAATGGATCGACACGGGGCCGAGCTGAATAGCGACTGGATCGATGTTTGGAAATGGAATCATGGCGAGCACAGATATTAACACGAGGTCGTCGCTGGCAAGCCAGTGCGCGGATAGAATAACCTAGCAATTCGTTACAAAGTCTACCGCTTAAGCAACGCCGTGATAGTCCCAGAGAAACCGCAAACTCGAGATACTGAATGAACGAACTCCAGAGCGAAACTAGTCCCTATTTGCTACAGCATGCAACCAACCCAGTGAACTGGTATCCATGGGGAGAGCAGGCGTTGGAGAAAGCTCGCATTGAAAACAAACCGATCCTACTGTCGATTGGATACTCCGCTTGTCATTGGTGCCATGTAATGGCTCACGAATCGTTCGAAGATCCGGCGACGGCTGAGATGATGAACGAATTATTCGTCAACATTAAAGTCGATCGCGAGGAGCGCCCGGACATCGATAAAATTTATCAAACGGCGCAGTATTTACTGACTCAAAATAACGGCGGCTGGCCGTTAACGATGTTCTTAACGCCAAACGATCAGATCCCATTCCTAGGGGGTACCTATTTCCCTCCCGCGGCCCGACATGGGATGCCTGCCTTTAAGGATCTGCTGGGCCGGGTCAGTGCACTATATCGCGAGCGCGAAACGGATATTCGCAGCCAGAACGAGCAAATTATGGACGCTTTATCGGACATGCAGCGTCACCCCCTCGCATTGGTGGGGGAACTCTCCGCAGCACCGTTGCAAATTGCGCGCGAGCAAGCAGCGAGAGCGTTTGATCATCGCCTGGGTGGTTTTACGAGAGCACCTAAATTTCCACACCCAAGTAGCTTGGAGCGCCTCCTGCGTGATTTTTCACGGACCGCGGAGCCCGACCCGCACGCACGACATATGGCTTTGTTTACGCTAAAGAAAATGGCCAATGGGGGGATCTACGATCACCTCGGGGGCGGTTTTTATCGCTACTCGGTAGATGACCAATGGATGATTCCGCATTTCGAAAAAATGCTCTACGACAATGGACCGTTACTTGGCCTGTACGCTCAAGCATGGCAACTGAGCAGCGATCCTAGATTTGAAGCCGCCGTGATCGAGACGGCCTCCTGGTTAGCTCGTGAAATGACATCACCGGACGGTGGTTTCTATTCAAGTTTGGACGCGGATTGCGAAGGCCTTGAAGGAAAATTCTACGCTTTCGACCGCGAAGAAATCGCCGCCGTACTCGGCCCCGAGCATGAAGCGTTCGCTCGACGCTTCGGCGTAGAACGTGCCGCCAATTTCGAAAACCGCTGGCATTTGCGAATCGCGGCAGAATTCCACGAGATTGCCAATGTGATTGGCGGTACCCCTGAGGCGATCGAGCAGCACGTGAACGGCGCCAAGGAGCAATTGTTCGCTTACCGGGAATCGCGCATTAGGCCGGATCGCGATGATAAAATCCTCACCTCGTGGAACGCGCTCATGATCAAAGGTTTAGCAATCGCGGCGAACGGATTGCACCGATCTGACTACGCCGATAGCGCCGAACGCGCCGTCACCTTCGTCCGTGAGCGGATGTGGCGCGACGGGAGACTGTTGGCGACATACAGTGAAGGGACAGCATATCTCAATGCGTATCTTGACGACTACGCGTTCATGATCGACGCGCTGCTACATATTCTTAGTGCCCGTTGGAGTAGCGCGAATCTAGAATTCGCGATCCAACTCGCAGATTGCTTGTTGGATAACTTCGAAGATGTTGATCAAGGTGGATTTTTCTTCACTGCTCACGACCATGAGTCTCTTATCCAACGCACGAAACCTTTTACCGACGACACGCTACCGGCCGGCAATGGTATTGCCGCCTGGGCGCTCGCACGTCTCGGGCACTTGCTCGGCGAGGCACGCTATCTTGAAGCAAGCGAGCGGACCTTGTGCTCCGCTTGGGCCTCGATTAACCAAGCACCCATCGCGCATAACGCCCTGCTCCTCGCGCTCGATGAATATTTAGTGCCGCCGACCTTAGTCGTTTTGCGCGGCAAGAAAATCGCTATGGAGACCTGGGATCGGGAGTTAGCCCGTGTTTATTCCCCTCGCCGGCAAATTTTTTCGATTCCTAATGATGTCGACGGATTGCCTGGGTTATTGTCGCAGTACAGGGTTGGCCCGGCCGTTACCGCCTACGTCTGTCGCGGCCATCAGTGCTTGCCACCGGTCAGGAAATTATCTGATCTGCAATTACTATTGTCCTCATAAGGTTTTACAGCAATAAGGAAAGGAGACAAATTTGTCATCGCGAATCCGCGTCACGCCAGTAGTCTGCGAGACGCGGTGAACCAGACATCGTTTAAAAAAAAGATTCCGGTAAGCCCTACGTGGCCGTCACGCACCCGAAATCTGATCGGTGTCATTGTCGAGGCCTCCGTGTCTGATAGCGATTCAAACTGGGCGCACCTCGAAAAGATTGTCACCCCGGATTTTCGTGGCGAATATCGAGCCGCACGAGCGTTAGCTAAGGGCAAGGGCTACGAGGCAAAAATAATTCCGTGTCGAAGAAAAACCCGATGCGCACGGTTATTGATTCTAGGGACAACAGCGGGCAACCCAATAACAAATTAGGTCGCTGCCATCCCATATTCGATTAATATGTTGCCTGACAATATGTCTTACAGTTGAAGATTCCTCAAATGCGATCAATCGACCTGAGAATTGTTGGCCGAGCTGTAATCATCGCATCGCTTGCGGGTCTCGGATCGACGCAGGCTCAAGCCGCCATTACGCGCTACGTAATTCAAATTAGTGTGGATGGATTGCGTGCCGACGCGATTATGACTCTCGGAAAAACGCGCTTGCCTAATTTTTTCCGACTTAGAAACGAGGGCGCGTATACGGACAACGCACGTACCGACGTTGACTATACCGTCACCTTGCCGAACCATACGACGCAAATCACGGGTCGTCCCGTTGCCGGTATAGCCGGACATAACTACACGCGAAATGTCGTGCCCGGATCCACAACATCGTTGCATCAGATAAAGGGAAGTTACGTTAGCAGCGTTTTTGATGTCGTCCACGATCACGGACTGTCTACTGCAGTATTTGCAAGTAAGTCGAAATTCGTTCTATATGAGCAAAGCTATAGCGCTTCGAACGGCGCAGTTGATATAACGGGTAGAGACGATGGTCGTGACAAGATTGATGTCTTTGAGATTAACGATGACACGAGCGATCTCGTCGACGATTTCTTAAGCGCTATAACTATCAGCCCGCTCAACTACACATTTATGCATTTGCGTGATCCCGACACAGCCGGTCATACCTCCAATTGGGACCTCAGACTTGAAAGCAATTATTTGAATTCCGTAATAACAGTCGACCATTTGATCGGCAAGATTCTTGCCGCGATTCAATCGAGTAAGTCTTTACGTGGTCGCACAGTTCTTGTCATTACCGCTGATCACGGCGGCCGGATTGGAACGACGACGCACAATCCCGCGGACAATCGCGAAAACTATACAATTCCGTTTTACGTTTGGGGTGGGAATACGACTGCCGGTGTCGATTTATACGCCTTAAACTCGGGCAGCCGCGTCGATCCCGGCTCCTCTCAACCAGCCTACGATCGTGCCCTACAGCCGATTCGTAATGGTGACGCTGCAAATTTGTCACTCGAACTTCTGGAACTCAAGGCGAACCCGGGTTCAACAATAAATGCGGCGCAGGATCTCAACACCATCGAAGCAACCACCATAGCGCACCGGAATTCGCGACGTGTTGCCGACTCGCATTAATTGGAAACCAAGAATCCCTCAGGAGATTATTTTGTCCCTCCAATTTAGTTCGCTGATTGATCTCTCCGCACAAATGACATCGGCGCGTTGCAGCTCGCATAAGCGATGCTTACGCGTCACATGTCGGTTAGCCTCGACTCAGCAAACTCCGATCTGTATTGAAGATGTTAGAGATTAATTTTTCCGGCCCGCGTGCCTTACTGCCCAACGATGACAATATTCCGTTATTACTGGCTGATCCGAATGCCTGGATGCCAGGCATTTATCTCTGGACATTCCTCTATAACCAGGCGCACCGAATTAACTACGTTGGTGTTGCCTCCAACAACATCGCCCAGCGCCATAACGAACACATCGCCGAATTCTTAAGCGGCACGCGAAAATTTTATCTGTCTGAGGAACTTAGCCAAGGGCTTTTGAAAGCCGCTTATCTTCCGCATGGGGATCAAGAAAGCTTCGTCGCCCAAATTGAACCCCTTATGAAACAACTATCGTTGATTAGAATATTTTTTGCGCCGTTTGATGGAACAATTGCTGAACGTCAGCGTCTTGCGGACGGCATTATTTCTCATCTTCAAACACTTGGCGGACGCGCGGCCCAATGGCTCGACAACGAGGTCCCGGACGGGTCAAAAATATTCGAAGAAACAATAGTGGTGCGCCTAGGACGGCCAGCCTTTATCGCGAGTCTTCCAGACGAAATGCAATTATAGGGACAGAAAATGCTCGTCAGCTTCGGTAGCGGAACAAAATTACTACACGCCGTAGCGTTCCTAATGCCGCTGCTAGGCTCCGCGAGCGCTCAAGAACTGGCCCCGTTTACAACCGATGGCTGCAGCCATTTTCCAGACAAGGAGCTTCTCGCAAGATAATTTACGGTTGGACTGCTGCACAGTCCATGATTTGGCTTATTGGCGCGGCGGCACGGCCCAACAACGGCTGCTCGCAGACCAGGAGCTGAGGGTTTGCGTCAGCGATCTGGGTCGACCATTGATAGCGGGAATCATGTTTGCTGGTGTCAGACTTGGCGGTTCCCCGCATTTCCCTACCTCGTTCCGCTTGGGGGATATGGCTGGCCGTACCCGCGGACGTACGGCCCATTGAGCGAAGCTGAGCACCATGCAGCAGCCGGGCAGCTATCAAATTATGAAACGTCGTCTGATTGAACAGCGACGCTCGATTGCTTAGGTCGCCGATCAAGATTCGATCATAGGCCGACGGTTAGAATCGTCGCGGTCTACATGAAGGCACAATCAACTGTATCGAGAATGATGTGCAAGCACAGACCGGTTCCCAAGATGCGGAATCTTCTGAAGAACAAGAGCGCGACGTAAATACCGATCGGGATCACATCATGGAGCGGATGAAAGCCGATGCTGCACCGGCTGGGATCGTAAATGGGAACCGCTAATAGATGGTCGAGATCGATCACCATCGCAGCGATCATCGTTAGATAAGCAGATGTGAAACGCGCATAGAAGGCGTACCGCGCGACCAAGAGCGGAACAACGAAGTGCAGTGCGATGTGCAGCATCAGCGTCAGGTGCTGACGTTCCAGGAAACCTAGCTATTCGCGACGTCAGTAACTAGCGAGTATCGGCATCTATTTCAATGTTGCCGGAGACATTTACTGTTACCGTTTGCGCACCCGCCTCAATTGCTGGTGCTGCAGCAAGACTTTTCGTGGCGAGGCCTCTCGTCGCGTAGGCGATTTGTGGTGGGAGAGCCCCTTGCGCGTTGATGTTTAGCTCGACAATGCGGTAGCTCTTTCGACCTAATTCCTGGGCGACGAGTTCGGCGCGTCGCCGATACAACGCCAAGGCTTCCGAAATCAACGATTCTTCCACGAGATCTTGCGCCGCCTTCGAGACGGTGTAGTTGACTGATTGAATCGATAATCGCTCTTGTAACTCGCCGATTAATTCACTCAAGGTTTGCGCATTAGTACTTTCAAGTCTAATCGACTGACGAGCCCGCCATCCCGTGATGGCTTGTTTGTTATAAATCGGCGAGGTGTTGTACTGCGTTGTTTGCACCTTGACGTCTAGTGCCTGTTTCGATTTTTCAAGCGCCCAACGGATCGCGCTATTGACTTCTTCCGATACGCTTCGCTGTTGCTGCGATTGGTGTTCGGAGAATAGCACCGCAACGAGTGTGTCGTTATCTACCTCGCGCTCCGCACTTACCGACATCGCAATGCGATCGAAACGAGTGTCTACTTCGTGAGCGTATGCCGAGAGCGTCATTGAGCCGATCAAACAGCTAGCCATTACCAACGTATTACGCATGAAATTAAGCCTTAAAACCGATTAGTCAAATCTGCACGGACGTCATTACTTTTCCGCCTATACATGCGATCGAAGTTGCCGAGCCGTCCCTTCGATTAAGCGCCACGCAGCAGCGACATGGGATTCCGCAGTGTTCGTTTGTCCAATGCAAAAGCGCAAACAATAATCGCCGTGTACTGTCGTGTGGGTTAGAAACAGGCGGCCACTTCTATTCAGTGCTTCGACCAATTTCCGATTGAAATCGTTATCAGCGCGGTATCGAAAACACACCAAGTTTAAGTTAGGCGGCACCACAATCTCAAAATCAGGGGAATCGCTTACCCATTTTGCGAATCGCGCAGTTAATGCAACGTGTTCGCGGATATGGTGCTTAAGACCTTCAACTCCGTAGTGGCGCAGCACAAACCATAATTTTAGCGACCGAAATCGACGACCGAGCGGCACCTGCCAATCACGGTAGTCGATAACGTCGCCGGATTCTGTCGCTTGATTGCGTAGGTATTCGGGCAGAATCGTGAGCGTCCTAATCAGCTCTTCACGATCCGCTACAAAAAAACAGTCGCAGTCGAAGTTCGTAAACATCCACTTGTGGGGATTAAAGCAGTAACTGTCGGCGCGCTCGACGCCACGATGCAAGGCGGCGTGTTCCTCACACATCGCAGCACTTCCAGCCATCGCCGCGTCGACGTGCAACCACAGGCTATTTTCTTCACATACCGAAGCGATTTCCGCCACCGGATCGACTGCCAATGTTGAAGTCGTACCGACCGTAGCGCACACAAAGAACGGTTGCAGCCCGGCACTTTGGTCTTGAGAAATTTGCGCACTCAAGGCGGCTGGATCCATCTGCAAGCGATCGTTCGTCGGGATTTTTCTAAGATTCTGCACGCCGATACCGGCGATCGCGCAAGCTTTCTCGAGAGATGAATGTGTTTCCGTCGAAGCGTATGCAATGAGACGACCAGTGGTTCCAGATTCTTTGGCGTTAAAGCGAGTTGCGCGTTCGCGCGCGGCCAGTAGCGCGCACAATGTGGCGCTCGATGCGGAATCTTGAATTACACCGCCACCACTTGATGTCGATTTAAACTTAAGCGGCAAGTGCAAAATGTCTACTAGCCAATCGAGGACATGGGTTTCAAGTTCGGTACACGCTGGACTCGTCAGCCACAACATGCCTTGTACACCAAGTCCCGCGCTTAACAGTTCGCCTAATATTGACGGGCCGGACGTGTTGGCCGGAAAATAGGCGAAAAAATTGGGTGACTGCCAATGCGTGATACCTGGCAAGATGTCGCGCTCGAAATCGGCCATTATGTCCTCGAAACGCTCGCCTACCTGCGGTGCAGCAGGCGGCAATTTAGAGCGGATGTCGCCAGGCGCTACTTGGGAGAGCACGGGATAGCGCTCGACATCTAAAGCGTAATCGGCGAGCCAGTCGATCAATTCGTAGCCATGCCGACGAAACTCTTCGGCAGACATATGGTAGCCATGGTTATCTTTAAGGGACATTACTCAGATTCTTTCGCCTTACGCCGTAATTGCTCTGCAAGCGCAAAATCGCGAAAGGATTAATGACATGGATCCGCACGAGATTCCGTAGCACCTCGCGGCGCGCCTACCGGGCGAAACTGTCGGCGGAATTGAGGGGGCGATCGCGAGTCAGGTCCCATCAACCTGAAGCAACAATCGCCCACCATCGGTTCGAGCTTATAGATTTTTCAGCACGTTCTCTGCGGCACTTGCCACGAGTTCTGTCGGCGCTGCTTCGATAAAAGCATGCGACACAACGCCATCGTCGACCACAAGTGCAAATCTCGAACCACGCATGCCCATGCCAAATCCAGTGGCGTCGAGTTCAAGACCTAATGCCTTGCTATAGTCGCAGTTACCGTCCGCAAGCATTGTTACCTTGCCGTCAGCACCCGCACTTTTCCCCCAAGCGTCCATTACGAATACGTCGTTTACGGACATACATGCCACCGTATCTACGCCTTTCGCTTTAATGGCTGCGGCCTGCTCTACAAACCCAGGAAGGTGCTTGGCTGAGCATGTCGGCGTGAACGCTCCAGGGACCGAAAACAAGACGACCTTCTTACCGCCGAATAACTCGCTTGTGGTCACACCGCCAGGACCTTCACCCGTCATCATCGCAAACTTTCCTTCGGGCATTTTGTCGCCTACTTTAATTGTCACTTTTAGACCTCCGTCTTATTGGTATTACGCAAATTCGCACAGTTGTGCGAGGAATTGGACTGTTTCTCAACTTGTGACGCATTGTGCCATCGGAAGCCGGCCGCGGAAACCTGCGCGTCCACCTCCGATCTGCTGTTCCGTTATCGCTTAGCCGCGTTTTCCAAGCTCAGCCCGGCTCTCAATTCGCTGGTAAGAAGGTCGCCGCAACGCTTACTCGGCGAACGCGAAGAGCCGCTTGCCGGCGAAGACGGTTCGCGGTGCCTCAGTCATCAATCGCACGCTCGGACTCTACTGCCGATTAGCTGTCGGCAAACGCTTGCTCCAAGTCGACAATAAGATCTCGAGGCTCCTCGAGACCAATCGATAAACGAACCAGACCTTCAGTGATGCCGCTACGTTCCCGGTCTTCGGCGCTGACCCGACTGTGCGTCGTCGAAGCAGGGTGGGTCACGATACTGCGTGTATCACCGAGATTCGCGGTAATCGAGAACAAGCGCAAACGGTCGATAAAGTTCCAGGCACCGCTGCGGCCACCTCGAATTTCAAAAGAAACGATCCCGCCGTAGCCTGACTGCTGCTGCGACGCCAAATCATGTTGCGGATGTTCCACAAGCCCAGGATAGAACACCGTTTGAACGTTTGGTCGTTCACTCAGCCAGGTGGCAATTGCTTGCGCACCTTCGCAATGCTGGCGCATGCGTACTGAGAGAGTTTCCAGCCCCTTCAGGAACACCCAAGCATTGAATGGACTCATGCTAGGCCCACCGGAACGCATCACGGGGATCAGTTTTTCTTCGACCAATTCATGCGGGGCAACGATCGCACCTCCAAGACAACGCCCCTGCCCGTCCAAATACTTAGTGGCGGAGTGGATAACGATATCGGCACCGAGCTGCAATGGTTGCTGGAGGACTGGCGTACAGAAGCAATTATCGACAACCAACAACGCGCCCGCCGCGTGGGCGAGACTCGCTAACACACGAATGTCGGCAATTTCTGTTAGCGGATTCGACGGCGTCTCAACGAACAGTATCTTAGTCGTCGGTCGGATTGCCTGCTCCCAAGATCCGTGATCGATGAGATCAACGAATGTGAATTCGATACCGAACTTGGACAGGATGTTCTTAAACAAGTTTATCGTGCTGCCGAATACGCTGAACGAGCATATGACATGGTCGCCGGCGCGAAGTAAGCCGAGACAAAGCGTCATAATCGCGCTCATTCCCGATGACGTCGCGACAGCACATTCGCCGCCTTCGAGCGCAGCTAAGCGTTGCTCGAAGGCACGCACAGTGGGGTTTGTAAATCGGGAATAGACATTCCCGGGCTCGTCGCCTGCAAAACGGGCGGCCGCCTGGGCCGCATTTTCGTAGCAGAAACTCGAGGTCAGGAAAATGGGATCGCTGTTCTCAAGCTCTTGTGTCACCGCCGTTCCGGCCCGACATGCGATTGTCGCCAGCGCGTAATTTTCATACTCGGATTCGTTCATCTACTTATTCCTTCCAACACAACACAAGGCACAGGCCGAGTCTGTCGTGCACGATATTCGCGACAGGGTCCGACCTTAGATTCAGTTGTTGCGGGACGATTAGCCAAGTCTGAGGGGGCATTTGCGGCAAATGCGTCTCTTTAGCTGCTTTTCTATAGCGCCCGGAAGCTGATCTCAAATCGGCGCTCAAGTGCGCGGAAGATATTAGGTTCGCAAGTTGATGTCAATTGGAGTGTCGCGAGCCCGGGAATTTTCGCAAGCGTCGCGCTTTCGAGCGGACACTGCCTCGCGGCTTTAGTATTCGCTGATCCGTTTTTTTACTTAAACGCCGGTCGACAACTCTTCTTCCGAATTATGAAGATCGCTCAACGCGTTTTGGGACGCCGCCCGCTTCGCCTTGGCCTCGTCGGAACGCTGTGCTTCTATTCGATTAAGATATGATTCGTTGATGTCCCCGGTCACGTAATTCCCATCGAAGCAGGACATATCGAAGCGTCGAACGTCCATATTGCCCTTACGCGCGGCACTAACGAGATCATCAAGATCTTGATAAATTAGCTTGTCAGCACCAATTAATTTTCCAATCTCTTCTACTGTTCGATTATATCCGATCAACTCATCGCCAGTTGGCATATCAATACCGTAAACATTGGGGTGCGCAACCGGTGGCGCCGCCGAGGCGAAATAGACGCGGTTTGCTCCCGCTTCACGGGCCATTTGGATAATCTGACTCGACGTCGTACCTCGAACAATGGAGTCATCCACGAGTAGTACATTTTTCCCTTCGAACTCCAAACCGATTGCGTTCAATTTTTGCCGTACTGATTTTCTACGCATTGCTTGCCCAGGCATGATGAAAGTTCGCGCTATATAGCGGTTTTTAATAAACCCTTCCCGATAAATGATGCCGAGTTCATTCGCTAATTCTAGTGCGGCCGTACGCGCCGTGTCGGGTATTGGGATCACGACGTCAATATCGTGGTCGCCCCATTCGCGCTCAATTTTGTGCGCGAGCGCCTCACCCATGCGCATCCGTGCCTTGTGAACTGATATTCCGTCGATAATCGAATCGGGACGAGCGAGATACACGTATTCAAAAATGCACGGAGCACTTTCACAGACCGGGGCGCACTGTTTCGTTTGCAGATCACCTTCTTTACTTATGAACACGACCTCGCCTGGTCCTATATCGCCGATTAGTTCGAACCCCAACACATCAACCGCGACGCTCTCCGATGCAATGATGAATTCCGTGCCAAGGTCGGTTTCGCGCTTGCCATAAACGATCGGACGAATACCATTCGGGTCTCGAAAACCGACTATTCCGACCCCGGTGATCATGCAAATTGCGGCGTAACCGCCCGAGCAGCGCTTGTGCACGCCTTCGACCGCACGAAATATATCGTTTGAGTCGATGCGATGCTTCCCTAAGCGTTTTAGTTCGTGAGCAAATACGTTTAGTAGAACTTCTGAGTCGGAATCGGTATTGATGTGCCGCAGGTCGTCTTCAAAAAGATCGCGTTTCAGTTGTTCGGAATTCGTGAGATTACCGTTGTGCGCCAGCGTAATGCCGTAAGGCGAGTTTACGTAAAACGGCTGGGCCTCGGCGTTTGAGGACACTCCGGCCGTTGGGTAGCGAACGTGTCCGATCCCCATTCGCCCTTTCAAATTGAGCATGTGCCGTGTGTGAAAAACGTCGCGCACAAGACCGGCCGATTTACGTAGAAACAACCGACCTTCTTCATAAGTAGCGATTCCGGCAGCGTCTTGGCCGCGGTGTTGCAAAACCGTTAACGCCTCATAGAGCGCTTGATTGACTGCCGTTTTAGCGACGATTCCAACAATCCCGCACATAAGTTTTTTTCCGAATTAACTGCTTCTAAGGCGACGCGTATGAGAGATTTGGCGCGAGGTTTGGGGGCAACAGGCCAACCCCAATTTCCACCAAAGCTTGAAAATGCGGCATGAATATGGATTCATTCCACCAAGGGTCAAGAGGCACTTCAGTCATCCCTGCTAAGCCGACAAATAGGCCCACAATGACCATTCCGCGAAGGGCGCCGAAAATCACACCCAGCATTCGGTCCGTACCACTTAAGCCCGCTTTCTCGACAAGCTTCCCAATAAGGTGATTGATGAGCCCCGCGGCGATCAAAGTGATCACAAACAGGCCAATGAATGCTAATACGCGCCGGGCCGTCGGGACGGACAAATAACCCGTTAGCAGTTCAGCGACGGGAGAATAAAAAGTGACAGAAATCCACACGGCAATCGCCAATCCCAATAGCGACAGCGCCTCTCTAACGAATCCGCGGAACAAACTAATGAGCGCCGAAATTCCGATGATCCCTAATATCAATATATCCGCCCAATTCATCTGAACGGCCACGGCTGAGGTAGAGGAAATACTAACAAAGCCACGTACTCAAGGATAGCGCATCACGATCCCTTCGAGATCGAGTTGTTTGGTTAATTTACCGAGGGTTCGTTCGGCCGCGTTTTGGGTTAGTTCTGGACCGACGCGGACCCGAAAAGCCAATTTCGAACGATCTTGAAATTGCTCAATAAACGCCGTGTAGTTTTTCTTTTTCAATTGCGCCACTAACGCCTTTGCGTTGTCTTCGCTGCTGAAACTGCCTAGTTGGACGACCCACGCGGTAACACCCGTGCGCGGTACCGCCCGGATTGATGCCGATTGCGAATCTGGCTCGACGCCCGCGCCATTAGAACTTGGAGTTTCGATTGCACCGCTCTCGCCTATCGATGCCGATTGCGACGCTGACTCGACACCCGAGTCGGTAGAACTCGAGGGTTCGATTACACCACTGTCGATTAGTTGATCCGAATTCGCGTCCATCGCATGTTCGATCTTGTCCATCGTCTCGTCATCGATTGGCACAACTCTCGAATTGAAACCCTGCGGTGGGTCGAAATCTTCGAAAGTCGGTAAAGCATCGACCTGCTCGTCATCGCTTTGATCAAGAAAAACGGGAATAAATACGACAAATAGAGCGACCAGTACTGCTGCGCCGACGACTCGTTGTTTTAGTTGTGGGTCCATCAGTTACAACCCATTATCGCGAATGATAGGACAATCTGTAAGTCATTACTGCACAAAGTTCAGAATCTCGGAGACGACTAAAAAGGAACCAATCGCTATAATTCTGTCACCCGCTTGTGCTGATGACTTAGCCTGCATGTAGGCGTCCGTTGCGCTCTCGTGTAAGCACGCTTTTCCGCGTTTCCCGATGGCTCTATTCAGCGACTCCTGGAGTTCTTCACTGCTTGCTCCACGAGGCGCATTGATACTCGCAAGATGCCACGAATCAGCGATTGGCGCGAGCAAGCGCATCGCCCCTTCGCGGTCCTTGACCCGCATCATACCGAGAATAACGTGAGTCTTGTTCGCAGGCTCGAGCAATTGAAGCGTTCGTACAAATATCTCGACTGCCTGCGCGTTGTGCGCTACATCTAGGACGACTTCGATATCGCCAGGTATTACGTGGAAACGCCCTTGAAGCTTGGTTTTCTGCAGACCGTGCGCAATATCGCTCTCGCCAGTGGGTAACCGCGGCTGCAGTATATCCACGACTTTAAGCACCCCGGCAGCATTAGCAAGTTGATGTTCCCCGAGCAGGCTCGGCTTCGGTAAATTAACGATTTGTGCATCGCCGCTCCACCAACTCCAGGTCTCACCCTCATCTGAAAACCGGTACGTGTCGCCTAAAATTTCTAGTTCGGTCGGTAATTTCTGACTGTATTCTTTGAGCGTTTGAGGAACGTCGATATCCGAGCAGACCGCGGGTTTTCCGGGACGCATAATCCCGGCTTTCTCTAGGCTAATCGCGTCGCGTGTCGTACCCAAGAATTCCACGTGGTCGATGCCAATCGTGGCGATCAGGCTGACATCAGCGTCGATAATATTGACGGCGTCCAATCTACCACCAAGCCCGACTTCTAGAATTGCGACATCGGGCATCGCCTCGGAAAAAATCGTCAGTGCCGCCAAGGTTCCGAATTCGAAATACGTTAGCGGGCGACCGTCTCGGGCGTGCTCGACCCGCTCGAAGGCAGCGCAAATGTCCGCGTCACTTGCTGGCTCGCCGTTAAGACGAATGCGCTCGTTGTAGGCTATTAAGTGCGGTGAGGTGTAAGTGCCAACTGTGTAGCCGGCTGCTCGCCAAATAGATTCCAACATCGCAACACTCGAACCTTTACCGTTAGTCCCAGCCACCGTCACCACGGTTTTTGCAGGACGCGTTAATTGCAACGTCTGCGCGATTTCGTTGCAACGCTCGAGTCCAAGCTCAATGTCGACGACGTGAAGAGATTCTTGCCAGGTCAACCAGTCCTTTAGCGAATCGTTTTTTCGCTCGTCGCGACGGCTCGCAGTAGCCAATCTCAACGTCCTCTGATTGGGCACAAACCGACATCAGTAGCCGCTATCAGTTGACGCTCACTCATTACTAGGGGCTTGCGTAAGTTCGGTAGCTTTATGAAGGTCAGTGTCGCTCTCTTGCGCCACGACTGTGAGGTTTTGATGCATCAATAGTCGAAGAATCGAACCGAGTCGCGCACGCATTTGCCGGCGATCGACAATCATATCGATCGCGCCATGCTCAAGCAGGAATTCGCTGCGCTGAAAACCCTCCGGCAATATTTCTCTGACGGTCTGTTCGATAACCCGTGGACCGGCAAAACCAATCAGGGCATTCGGTTCGGCGACGATGATGTCACCGAGCGTGCCGATGCTGGCGGACACTCCGCCCATCGTCGGATCGGTTAATACAGATACGTACGGCAAGCGACTTTCGCGCAACTCCGCCAGTGCCACGCTGGTTTTTGCCATCTGCATTAGTGAGACCAAGGCTTCCTGCATTCTTGCCCCACCGCTAGCGCAAAAGCAGATCATCGGTTTTCGTTTTTCGATGCAGTGGTCGATCCCGCGCACGAATCGTTCGCCGACGACCGATCCCATCGAGCCCCCCATAAAATCGAATTCAAACGACCCGACAACAACCGGTAGGTTTTCTAAAGTGCCCGTAGCGACGACCATTGCGTCAGTTTCGCCGGTAGCTTTTTGTGCTGCGCTTAGACGATCTTTGTAGCGTTTGCTGTCCTTGAATTTTAGGAAATCGACAGGCCCGAGTGAAGTTGCCAAATAGCTTACGGAATCTGCATCAAGAAAGTACTTGATTCGTTTTCTCGCACTGATGCGGGCGTGGTACCCGCATTTCATGCAGACGTTGAGGTTTCGCTCCAACTCAACTTTATAGAGTACGGCCTTGCACTTCGGACAACTCGTCCAAATTCCCTCGGGAATCGATTTCTTATTTGCTCCGACGATTCTAATGCTCGAAGGTAAGAGATTTTCAAACCAGCTCATTTAGTCGTGTTCCCCCGACGTAGCGAAAGCAATCCTAGTGCACATGGGTGTAGAGTCGACGCATTAAACATCCAGTGCGCTTACGCCGCCCGTGCTTCGTCGAGCGCAGCGCGTAATGACTTAATAAACGTAGCAATTTCATCGTTCATCTTTTCAGGCCGTCCTTGATGTCGTTCGATGATTTCAATAATCGCACTTCCGACGATGACGGCATCGCCTGAAACCGCGACTGCGGCCGCGGATTTTGCAGATTTAATTCCAAAGCCAACGCCGATTGGCAGTGGCAACATCTGACGAAATTCTTGTATCCGTGAGCCCACGTCTGCCGTGTCGATATCTTTCGTGCCCGTGACACCCTTTACCGCAACGTAGTAGACGAAGCCGCTCGCCACCGCGCAAATACTCTCGATACGTGCACGTGTTGAGGTCGGTGCGATAAGAAAAATTTGGTCCAAGCCACAAGATGCCAGGGCGCGATTAATATCGTTTGATTCTTCCGGTGGCAGGTCGACGATCAACACGCCGTCCGCCCCAGCCGCACTCGCAAGTTCGGCAAATATTTTGTAGCCCATCGCTTCGAGCGGGTTCAAATAGCCCATCAAAATAATCGGTACGAGTGAATTCTCGAGACGAAACTGTCGCACTACCTCCAGAACACCTTTCAACGACATGCCGCCTTGTAACGCGCGTTCACTCGCTCTCTGAATAACCGGGCCATCTGCCATGGGATCGGAGAATGGCACGCCTAGTTCGATTATGTCGGCTCCCGAGTTGACCATTTCCCGCATGATATTTAGCGTGACTTCCGCGCTCGGGTCACCGGCTGTTACGTAGGTGACAAGCGCGCATTTATCGCGGGCTTGAAGTGCCTTAAAGCAATTTTGGATTCGATTGTTCATAGCCTCTTTTCGCATCTGAAGGTTGGAATTGCTAGAGCGTAATTCCAGAACGATCGGCTACCGTTTGGATGTCCTTATCACCGCGTCCAGATAAATTTACAACAATACTTTGGTCGCTTCGCATTGTCGGTGCGAGCTCGTTCACATAGGCGAGCGCGTGACTCGATTCTAGTGCGGGAATGATGCCCTCCAATCTCGTCAACTGATGGAACGCCGCGAGCGCCGCATCGTCGTTGATTGCGACGTACTCAGCCCTCCCACTGTCCATTAGCCAAGCGTGCTCCGGACCTACACCAGGGTAATCGAGCCCGGCGGATATTGAGTGGGTCGGGATAATCTGACCATCCTCGTCTTGCATTAAGTAGGTCCGATTCCCATGTAGGACACCCGGCCTGCCAGCGTTCAAGGGTGCCGAATGCCTACCGGTGCTAATTCCGTCTCCGCCGGCCTCTACGCCAATCATTCTCACTGCCGCGTCGCTCAAAAAAGGATGGAATAGGCCTATCGCGTTCGAACCTCCTCCAACGCACGCAACTAGCGCATCAGGCAGCCGTCCAATCTGTTCAAGCGATTGCCGACGAGCTTCGCGTCCGATCACGCATTGGAAGTTACGCACCATAGTCGGATACGGATGCGGCCCGGCGACGGTACCGATGATATAGAACGTGTTATCGACATTTGCGACCCAATCGCGCATGGCTTCATTGAGCGCATCTTTTAAGGTCTTCGAACCAGACTCGACTGGAACGACTTCGGCCCCCAGTAGTTTCATGCGAAATACGTTCGGTGCCTGTCGCTGAATATCGTCAGCGCCCATGTAGATCACACACTGCATCCCAAATCGAGCGGCGACGGTTGCCGTCGCTACGCCATGTTGACCCGCACCTGTTTCGGCGATAATTCGGCGCTTGCCCATTCGACGAGCGAGCAATGCTTGTCCTATCGCGTTATTAATCTTGTGGGCGCCTGTGTGATTTAGATCTTCTCGCTTAAGATAGATTTGCGCGCCCTGTAATTGCGCACTCAAACGTTCGGCATGATAGAGCGGAGAGGGTCGACCGACAAAATGGGCTAAATCCCGTTCGAACTCCGCGATGAAATCGGCGTCGTGCAATGATTCGCGATACGCGTCGTCCAATTCGCCTAGTGGGCCCATTAAAGTCTCGGCAACAAACTTGCCCCCGTAAGCACCGAAATGCCCATTTTCGTCCGGCAATACTGTGTCTACTGCAGTCTTTGCTGTTGTGGAATTAGTGACCAACTTTCGCTACCTCATTCATGAATTCGCGCATTTTTGCGAGATCCTTGATCCCATATTGAGATTCAATTCCGCTACTAACGTCGACCGCATACGGTCGCGTCGCTTTGATGGCCTCGCCAATATTCGAGGCCTCTAAGCCTCCCGCTAAAATGACTGGCTTTGATATACTCTGCGGTAGTCTTTTCCAGTCGAATGCTGTACCCGTGCCGCCCATCATTTTCTCATCGTAGTTATCCAACAATATGGCCTGAGCCTGGCTGTAGCGTGCGACCTCAGAGCCAAGATCAATCCCGGGCGCCATACGTAACGCCTTAACGTAGGCGCGCACCTGCGCTTGCTCACATTGTGTCGCGGTCTCGTTGCCGTGAAATTGCACAATGTCGATCCGCGTTTCGGCGAGTGTTGCGGCTAGGCTGTCTCTGTCTGTGTCAACGAATAATCCGACAATGCTGGTGAACGGCGGCAGCTGCTCAATTATTGCACGTGCGTTAACTGGAGAGATGTAGCGTGGGCTAGATTGATAAAAAACGAACCCCAACGCGTCTACACCTAAACTTATCGCAGCGAGCGCGTCTTCCAATCGAGTGATTCCGCAAAATTTGACCCGTGTTCTATGTTCCATCGCCCAGCCAAGTGTTAGTGCTGGGTATTGTCTCATCTCCTGCAGCGCGCGCATACAAATGTTGCGCGAGGAGTTAAGTATTTACGACGAAGTCTGTGCGCAGCGTCCGATTGCGATCGCGTTTAGGCGCCTAGTGAATGCAGCGCGTCCGGCGATACTTCAGATCAGTGAAATCACGCGGTTAGTAGGCGCCTGCGGCAAATCAAATCTGGAGGGATAGGAAACCTCGGTCAGGTAAAGCCCGTCGGGAGCTGCGGTCTGCCCGGCCGCAACACGACTACGCGCGTTGAGCACGGTCGCCATATGGTTCGGAGTTTCTCGCCCGTCCCCTACCGCAATTAAGGTTCCGACGATATTTCTGACCATGTGCTGAAGGAATGCATTCGCTTCCACGTCGACGGTGACAAAGTGTCCCTGACGACGTACATCGATCCGACGAACTTCCCGAATTGGATGGGCCGCCTGACAACCGGCCGCGCGAAACGAACTAAAGTCATGCCTTCCTAAGAGGTGCTGCGCCGCTTCACGCATTTTGTCCGCATTGAGTGGTTGAAAAACGAAACTTACCTTTGCGGACCAAAGCCCTGGGCGCGCGACTCTATTGCAGATGACATATCGGTACGCTCGGTCGATCGCAGAAAAACGGGCATGGAAACTTTCCTCAACTGGCTGCGCCCATAGAATGCTGACGTCGTGGGGTAAGTTTGAGTTCGCTCCGAGTACCCACGATCTCGTTGTTCGCTGCGCACCGGTCTCAACGTGGATAACCTGGCCTGTTGCGTGAACACCTGTGTCGGTTCGACCGGCACAGTAGACTTTAAGCGGGCTGTCGGCGACTCGCGATAAGGCTTCTTCTACGCATTGCTGGACAGTGCGTACGCTCGTTTGCCGTTGCCAACCAAAGAATTTCGACCCGTCATACTCGACGCCGAACGCCACTTTCATCAGCGTTAGGACTTTCTAATATCGCCAATCAAAGTTGATCGATTAACGTCTGAGCCTCCGCCCTTTGCTTGCCCGCTCCGTCGCGCAATACTTCGTCCAAAATCGAACGCGCCCCGTCATTATCGCCGAGTTCAATGTAAGCCTTCGCTAGGTTCAGTTTCGTATCGATCTCGTCGGAGTCGTTTTGCACTTCGACCGTTCCGTCGGCCGGCATCAATAAGGTTGATTCGTCGGGCCGACGAATTGCAGTCGATTGGCTTAAATCCATCGCCACCGTATCTGCTGGGTCTACAATGTCAAGATCAATATCGTCTAAGTCGAAATCTAATTTTGGCGCATCATCAATGGATAATTCGCCAAGATCCAGATCCAAACCGCCGCGCGTGTCGGCCAAACTAAGATCTAGTTCATCGATTTCTTCGCCATCCAGATCTTCGTAACTAAAATCGAGCTCACCGGTCTCCTCGCCGTCCAGATCGTCGGCGCTCAGATCCAAATCAGCCATACTTTCTTCCATCGACTTCGCGAGATCCTCGAGAGTTTCGTCCGGCGTATTAGGTTTGGGTAACTCGAGTGTGTCGTCGATGACCATTCGATTCATCTCGGTGGTGTCTTCCAGTGCGAGGTCGAATTCGATTTCTGATTCTTCCAGATCAGCGTTGCTCGTTAGGTCGTCCAGTTCCACGCTTTGCAGCGAAAGATCAAATTTCGGCTCTGCTAGTTCACCCAACGAAGTTTCGTTCAAATCAGTCGCATCAGGTAACAAATCTTTGACGGCTTCCATCTCGACAGTCTCTATATCTTCGGGACTTCCGGGCAAGACGCCGTCGGGGATATTGAGGTCGAGACCATCCTCAATGGAGGCCGCAATATCGCTATCAAAATCCAATCCCCCGCTGATATCTAACGTCTCGTCACGGGCCTCTCCGGTGTCTAGAATCAGGGCTTCGTTTTCCAGTGCCCCAATATCGAAATCCAGGTTGAACGTCTCGTCGTCAACCTCCGGTGAGGTGATATCAAACACCAGATCGGCGTCGTCCGAACCCGCTTCGGGGATGAGCGAATCAGCGGTATCACTAATATCGAAATCGATCTCGGCTAGGTCGAGATCACCACTGTCTAGATTTGGCGAAGTGATATTCAAGATGTCATCACCGTGCTCTAGTCCCGGGCCACCAGTTTTCGTAACATCGAGCAAGTTTTGTGACTCGGGCGAGCCCCCCGTGATGTCAAGAAGGTCGTCTCCGGACAGAGGACCCGACGACGTGATGTCCAACACATCTGTGTCAGCACTCGGTAGCTCGCTAGATTCAGTAGTGAAACCCGGGATATCCTCCTCATCCAGGCCGGCCGTTAAGTCGAGCATTCCATCGGAGTCGGCCGTCGCGGTCAGATCCAAGAAATCATTGTCGCCGACATCAAATTCCTCGGCGCCAAGGTCAAAGTCGAGGCCACCTGCGTCGTCCTCAGGATCAACGGGCCCGAGTCCAACTTGCGTACTTTCTAGTACCTCGTCGCTCCCAGGAGACATCGATAGCGTACTCGTACCGGCGTCGGTATCGGCCGTGATATCCACGATTGCACTTGCTGCGCCTGCAGCGCTAGGAATGTCGTCTTCACCCGCTACGCTGTCGGCGAATAATTGTCGCTCCGGGGACATTTCTGTCCACATTGCCACGGCGCTATCCCAAAGAGGGTCGGCTTCGCCTACTTGCTCATGAAGTTCGCGCGCAGCCGTCTCATAGGCGGATTTGTTGTTCGAGGAGTAGAAAACTTCGAGTAAGCGTAATTTGTAGTTGTGCTCGTTCGGATGCTCCGCGATCACTTTGCGAACAAGCTCTTCCGCTTGGTCAAACCGCTCATACGCTAGGTAGACGTTCACTTCCTCTAGCGGGTCTTCGTCCATCGCGCCGCCAGCAAGCTCTTCCGCAGACGATTCTAAGGTTTGAAGTAGATCCTGGGACGTCTCTTGCAGACCGGAGCCGTATTCCGTTGTCGCTTCCGATGTTGAATCGTCATCCACCAGAAGCACCGGTGTTTCCGTGATCGGATCATCTTCCGGAATTGCCGTTAATTCCGTTACGTCGTCGCGGTCCGGCCGAACGCCTAGTTGCTTGTCGTTCGCGCTGGTGCCGCGCACAAGCTTGAAAATTATCGCGAGAAGCGCAAGTAACGCAGCGCCGATGAGACCCAGGACGGTTAACGCGCCACCCGGCACCAGGCTTGCAATGTGCTTGGGGATTATGCCGTCGAATATCGACTCAGTTAGGACTTCGCCAGCGTTTGTCGCGACCTCGGGTTGTTCGACGTCGCTTGTCGCGTCGCCCGAATCATCCATCGCGTCGCTAGCGTCTGTCGCCGGTTCGCTGCCAATTGATATATCCACGTCGCCCATTTCATCAGGAGACACGGGAGATACTTCGTCGCTAGGTTCAGTGTCGGCGGTCGCGGCGACATCCATCTCGGAGTCGGGACCAGCAGCGCCATCTTCCGTAGGCGCTTCGATTCCTAGCTCGGCGAGACGGACCTGCAGAGCGGCCAATTCGTCGTCTTTTATATCGACCTGACGGCTCATCAAGTCGATAATTTCGTTTGCCTCAGCGATGCGAGCATATAACTCGTCGTTTTCCTGAATCTGCGCGTCGAGTTCTTCACGAACCAGCGTAACGTCGGCTATGCCGTCGCCGCCCGCGCCAGCTTGTCCATCTTCGGCCTGCGCCGCGACAAGTTCCAGATGCCCATCGGATGGTGTCGCCTCGTCAGGGGATTCTTCAGGCACTGCATCGATCATCGCGTCGGTGACCGGCGGCAGATCTTGTTCAAGTGCCGTTTCTTGCACCGCGGGTTCTCGAGCAACACGCTCTACGACCGAGTCGCGATAATTGGCCCAAAGCTGGTTTTGCTGTTTAACTTCTGCCATCGCTTCGGAGCGCGTCAAGCTGCTGACGTCATACGCGTCTGGTAGATGCAGAATCGCGCCGCGCTTTAGAACGTTGATGTTACCTTCGCCAAATGCGTGGGGGTTGGCGCGTAGCAGCGCCAGCATCATTTGCTGGACGCTAGTAGCGCTATCCGGCAAATTGGCACTCGCAATAGACCACAGCGTATCGTTCACTTGAACGGTCCCTAAGCTCGATTGTGAGCTGTAGGTAGCCGGTTCTGGTTCCCACTGCGCCGGTGTTTCGACTGGCATAGGGGTGGGGATTTGGCTGACTGTGGGACTGGCGCTAGGCTCTGGCACAAATGCGTGGGGTTCGATCGCCTGCGGCTCCGGCGCCCGTGTTACCGTCGTTACCGGTGTCGGCGACCGACGTCGCACGGGGTCGTACAGTGGCGGGTCGAGCAAAACCGTGTACTCACGAACCATACGGCCGTTGGCCCAGTTCAATTCGATTAAGAAATTCAGGAACGGCTCTCGGATTGGCTCGCGCGACGAAATCTGGATGTAGTCAGCGCCTGATTTACCTTCGACGATACTAAATTTCAGCTCCAATAGGACTGCGTCCCGGGCGACTCCGGCGCGCTCAAACTGCTCAGCGTCAGCAAGTTTCACGAATACTGAATCGGCGTCGGCGGCTGTGGTGCCCAGTATTTCGATTCGCCCGTCGAACGGTTCGTTCAGGCGGGACGACGGTTTTATCGAGCCCAGTCCGAGGGCCATCACCATCTGGGACAGCAATGTTAAAGCCAAAGCAGCGGCTAGGTTCCGTAGCATGGTTGCGTCCTTAGTCATTCATTGTTCGAGTTCAGTGGCATAAATCGAGTCTCAACGGCGGACGTTTTACTGGATAACTGACGACCAACTGATCTTCGAATAAACATTATAAATAGTGCTTAACTATAGCTTATAGATGACTTTTTACCAAAATTTCAGCAATCTGTACACTATTTAGCGCAGCGCCCTTACGAACATTGTCTGAGACAATCCAGAGATCGATCCCACGGGGGTGTGAGATGTCTTCCCTGATCCGCCCGACGAAAACAGGATCCGAGGTTGCCCCCTCCGTTACTGGGGTTGGGTAGGCCCCATCCTTAAGCCCGTCTAGGACTGTAATTCCAGGCGCACGTTTCAGTAATTTTCGAACTTCTGCGGCGCTGA
>JBLFWX010000050.1:0-39469 GCA_047611805.1 Gammaproteobacteria bacterium | reverse complement strand
GACCACGACTGTCCCAGTCGAGAAAATCCTGCCGTACTCGAGTTAATATGCCACAGGAATTTCGGCACTATCAGTGAAGAGACGGTGGTTAATGTCGCCGTCGGCGTGAGGTCTAATGCATAGATATTGTCCCCACCGCGACGTTGGGCAATCACCACACCAATAAAATCGGTCGCTGGATCAATCACACCATCGAGATTAACGTCGCTCACCCCGACCACAGGTGTGGAATCAAGACCGTAGATATGATCTACCCCAGAATTGTCGTATAGCCCTTGCTGATCTGCCAAAACGGCACGCGGCATAAACGCCCATTCCTCCACACCGCTGTTACCATTGATGAAATGCAACGCACCGTCATTTGTACCGACTAAGACTTTATCAATAAAGTTGGCGGATGCATCCTGCCCGTAGGTCACCGCGACCGGGCTTGAATGCAGTACGTCGTGGAACCACCAGCGCGTATCCGACAGCGGGTCTTCATCTTGTGTATCCGCGCCAAGCAGCCAAAGCATGCGATTCTCACAGTCGGATCCGGCCGTGAGTACCGTCGGATCCGGACAAACCTCATCGCGCACTGCTGAAACGGAAGTGTCGTCCCAGTTCGTGTCATCAAAAAAGTAACCGGCGCCACTCAAAGCGGTACCTGCGGCGGCAGTCCCACTCCCTGTTTCGAATTCCGTATAGATCAACCGATCCCTATAATCCGTGATCTCTCCACCAGCACCACCGAGTTTGGTTTCGCGGCCGTCTTCGACACCACCCCATACACTTTGTGCTGTGAGTTCGAACTGACCGTCATCGTCAGGTGACAAGGGATCGTCCACGACCGCCGGGTCGCCACTGTCATCGAGAACGTCACCGAGCGAGCAATCGTCGGTGCCGTCGCCATCGGGATCTGGATCGACGCAGATTCGGTATTTCTTAACGTTACCGTCCCAACGCGCGGATTTAGCGGTCTCGAATAAGCCGAAATACACTTCATCGCGACTGAACAAGCGGTTAAATGTATTTACCGCGATTGACGGTGCAACGAACGTAGCGCCTTTTTCGATGATGTCGCTCGTGATGGCGTTAAACGCGACGACTAATTCATCTACGGTGTTCGCATTGAAGTATTTACCGCCTCCGACATCGGATTGCGCTTTCAGTACCTGAATAGCGGTCGGGTCCGTCAATGGTGACGGGCATTCCTGAACGATACCTTCCGCGTCCGCAACTAAGGTTCCGGCGGCGCAGCAAACCTGTTCGCCGGTACTGGACAGTCCGGTCACGTTCCCATTACCGCAAAGATTGAAACCGATATTGTATGTATCTATGGTCTGCACACCGTCAATCGGCGACGTCCCGGATTGCAGCGCCTGCGTACTCGAATAGATTTGATCGCTATCGTGCAGAAATTTTGCGAGTTTGACGGTACATTCGTTGTGGGCACTGCTGCTGCTAAAACTGGACCCGTCAGACAACGTCGTGTCCGATGCGCAATTCGATAATGAAACCAGATTACCGAGATCATCGCGAGCTTGAAGTGAATTGATCAGTTCTTGCTCGTCGATACTTTGTGCCAAGGTGTTACTCAAACCATTCCCCGTGTAGTAGCCGCCGCCATCCGTAAGCTGTACCAAGAAATTCGTTTGGCATTCCGCAATTATCGGGCTCTTATATCTTGGTGTCCCACCCGAGATTACCTGCGTTCTACAATCATCGTGATTGATGTTGTCCTCAGAGCAGGCGCCCGGGTACGTCACCGTCGAACCGTTGGCGATATAAGACGCCTCATGACTCACGCGAGAGACTCGGTAGTTCGACGATTGTGTGCCTCGTTGGCGTCCGAACACTACCGGCTCACCGCGGAAATAGTAGGCGGACTCGAGCATTGCACCGGAGATCGGCGTTCCACTCGCTTGCACTAACGACGAGACGATATCTTTAAGTCGACTTCGTACGGTCGCTTGCGTAGTTATTGGAGTTCCTTCGAACGTGATCTGCAGTCGTGGTGCGGTTGCCGGATCACCGTCGTACGAATCGGCAACTCGGGTACCCGTTCCGGATATGAATAGTGCCAACGCATTTTCCGGCACCCAGCCAGGTCGGTCCACAATCTCTTGGATGATTCCTTCAAGACCGGTAACTTCATGCAACTGCCCAATCGATGCGAAGGCAGCCGGAGACCAGGGTGCCGAGGCAGAGGTGCGCGGTCGATTCGTAGTATTTGTAATATCATTTATCGATGTGGAAAATGCATTCGCATCATCCGACAGTTGGCCCTCGAACGTGAGAGAGGTTGTTCCGCTATCAATCTCATCGGCGGTAAAAACCAGCTTTGCACTCGTGATCACAGCGCTGTTGGCTATTGGAATTTCAGTGAAACGTAGTCCGACAACCTGCGTGTCGGCTTCTTGGACCATTTCAAGATCGCTGCTGCCCGTATCGATGCTGCCGTCCGCATGCTCTTCCGCGTCGTTGTTACCTGCCGACACGAGACTCACGATCGTCGAACGTTGGCAACCGCCGCCTACTGGCAAAGTTACGTCTGCATCATAAGTAACAGTAAGCACTGGCGCTTTCGTGCTGTCACCTTCAACGGAGTACGCAGTGCGTACGGCATTTGCACCGCCGGTTCTTTCGATCATGAACATCATGTCGTTGCCGCCGCACCAACCACTGCGATTAACGACGTCTTGCACCAGCGTCGTGAGATCAGGCGTGGCGTAAGTGCTGTCGACAGGGTCCCAGCTGGTCAAGGCTGGGGTCGATGCCGCCGTCCACGCGACAGGACTGCCATGAAATGTACGACTCGTAAGCGGTGACCCAACGGCAAATGCTTCGGCGTCGTCCACGTCTTGCATTTGTACCCGAAACTCGGGCGCACCGGCCTCTGAGGTGGTATTAATAAAATCTATTCTGGCGCCGGTGATCGTTGCTCCTTGTGGAATATTGACATTCGTAAAGTGTAATCCAGTACGGATTTCTTGTACCCCGGCTGCCGAGCAGGTTTGATAATTAAACGTCAGTAACGCTGCAGCTCCTGATTCACCATCGTACGACTCAACTTCGCGGCTACCACTCGAGCCAGCTGCTGCACCCGGATTTTCGAAGATTAATAAAACGACATCGTCACCACCTGTCGCAGGCCAGGCCGGATCATTAACTAACTCATCCAAAATTGCGGAAATATTATCCGTCGTGAGATTTTCATTTCGGTCGGGAAACTCACCCGTTTCCCAATTGATCGACGCGATGGTCGGATTCGCCAATCGGTCTTCAGGTTCACCCCCTGTGCCACCACTAAATGCATTACGCGGACCCGACATATTTTCACCGACGATAATCGTATCAATGGGAGCGTTATAGCCCGAGCCCGTTGTTGAATCGATCTCAAAAACGAGTCTTGCGTCCGTTACCGTTGCACCTGCTGGGATCGACACATTTTGAAATCGCAGACCAACAACTTGTTGGTTACTACCTTCTCGGGGGATTTCTAAGTCCGAACTGGAATCGGTATAGCCATCCCCGCCGACGGACGATTCCGCGTCATCCGTATTAGAGTTGATACGAACAGATTCACTCACCGTCGTACAACTGCCTGCAGGACGCTCACCAATATCGAGCGCAACGCGGTCCAAGGTTACTGTTAGCGAGCCTTCTTGCTCCGCATCGTCGTCGCCGTTTGTCAAAACTGACGTTACCGTTTGTATGCCTGTCGTCCCCGTTAGCGCACTGCAATTACCTTCAATGACACAAGCGAACTCATCAACATTCGCAACCGGATAGAGGATCGGTCCGCCATAATAGTGATAACGCAATATGCCCGCGTTCAAAGGCGGTAGGCTATCGAGTACAGTGAGCATTGCTTCTTTCAGCACTTCGATACGCGAACGTTCGCCCGCATCAATCGTGCCGTTGTTATTTTCGTCGACTAAGGTGCCCATGGAACCGGAGGTATCGAGACTGAAGAGAATGTTCGAGGTGCCCGCACTTGAGGCAGAGTTCAGATAAATTTCCGTATCGTCCGCGTAGACCATCGAAGTGTTGCCGACAGCAAATGACAAATACGCTGCGGTTACTAGATGACTGAGTTTTCCCTTAAACATGCGATATCTCTCCTGTTCTGCTACTTGGGCCCGACCTGATAGGCGCCGGCGTGGAGCGTCGTCGAGACGCCACTGAACGTGGTTCCGGTAGCACCGAGATCAAAGTGATAGAAACTGTATATTTCGCGGTTCCAGGCATTAGCCGAACGTTTTGGCGCGGTTTTTTGGCGAAATTCTGCCTGGTAGACGGTTTCAGCGTGATACTCATCACCGACATCCGTGTCGATATCGGTGAAGTCATAAACATCGTCGCTTAGGTCGAACGGTGTACCCATATCGTCTACTTTGTTGTTCGTATCAAACGCATCATTGCGATCGAGTATCTGCGCAAGCCCGGTTTCTGCAGTTTGGAACGCGCGATTCACTTCTTGCGCGTTCGACGCCATTTTTTCTTCTAGCGTATTTGTGCGCATTGATGTGACTGCGAGTAAAGTCATTATGGTCATCATCACTAATGCAGTGATAAGCGCCGCGCCACTTTGGTATTGACTTGCTATTGCTGATTGATTCATGACGGTTGATTCTCTAACTACGCCGATTGCGAATTTGTACCGTGGTGGTAAACACGCGCCGACGACGCCGGTCGTCGGTCGGGTTGATGGTGACTCCGAGTAAATTGTAGGTATCGTTGTTTATGTCGCTGCCATATTGTCGAACAGTGCGCATTAACAGTGCGACTCTGACACTCACGACATCGTCCCAATCTGCAACCGAATTAGCATCGCGATAGATATCTGCGACCTGATCAGCGCCGGTCGTGTCCTCGCCATAGAGGATTTGCATGTTCTCAACGCCTTCAATCATTTCTTCGGCGTTATCAACGCCAGATTTACGATGCAAAACGGGATTACCGTCGAGATCATTACCAATGAAATATCGATTGGTGACATAACGGAGAATCGTGGCTTCTGAGTCGTAGTTTTTACTTAAAACTTGGGTCGCGTTGCCGGGATCTGCACCGGCGATCGTGCCGGTTTTATGCTCGAAGGTGTCTAAGCATGTATCCGTCGGGCCTGTTGAAATACATGCAGGAGTGCTCGTCGATGCATCTGTAGTCGCAACGACGATATCTGCGCTGGCGCAATCCGAAATTGCAATAATGTCGCCTCGTCTGATTTCGCTATCCGCTGAAGTATAAATTTCAATATTCGCCGCGTCGTTCGCTGGTTGCATCGAGAACGTTTCGGTATCAGCGAAGTAACGCAGTGTTATGGCGTCGGAATCGATAGGCATATCGGTCTGCATATCGGATTGTTCTTCGGTACTCGTACTTGGCCTCCACGTTCCCGCCGCCTCGGAGCCTTCGATCGGGGTGAAGGCGTACAGGGTGGTGGCTGTGCCGGCGCCATTGACGTGATTCATCACATCGTCGAGTTCATCTCCGCAGCCAGTATGCCCCGCCATCCTAATGTCTCGAATGAGCATATCCATTGCAAAACGTGCGTTTTCCTGCAAGCGTCCCATCTCGTCTTGTTCCGTATAGACGCGCTTATTGCTCACGAACATCGAGATGGCACCACCGAGAATGAGTAAGCCAAGCGTTGCCGCGACCATGAGCTCGACGATCGTAAAACCTTGTTGCTGCGTGCGATTCATAGGGCAATTTCTCATGGCAAAAAGGTGTATTCGACGAATCTTTCGGGAGAGCCTTGACGATCCGTCCAACCGAGCGCAATCGTAAATTCGTCGTCTAGCTCGGCGGTGATATCGGCGCTACTGCCGGGCGGGAGCGCCTCCCAAACTTCGTGCCGCCAACATGCGAGATCGTTCGTCGCGCCAGTTGCACTTTGCGTGCACCCGGTCGGCTCTGTAGCAAGAACGGTGAAATCGCCGGCGTAACTTGCGGCGACAAGCCTATTAATACGCATACGGTCAGCCATGCTGTAGGCAAGCACGCTGATTTGCGAACGCAGGTAAGCGTCGTGGTTGTATTGAAGACCGCGTAGTTGCATTGCGGCAATCCCGAGCAAGCCGATTGCTAAAACGAGCATGGCGACCAAAATTTCAATCAAAGTGAATCCTGCCGCACGTCGGTGCGCTGGGTGGCCGCCCAATCGATAGCACGGTCGATTGCGTTTTGCATTTGTCATTAACTTTCTCACGGGCACGGATTGGTAGTCGGATGATCAGTGGTCGGTCGACCCGTCGCACTTAGGGTAATTTGGCGAGCGTCGTAGGTGGTGTTGTCGCGGGTATCGCAAACATTGATCGTCCCGCGTGGCGTGGCGGCGCCGTTAGACGCGTACACGAGGGCTGTTGAGTTCGCAATCGTGTCGTCGCCTAACGTCGTCTCATCCATGGTGGCGGCGCAGGAATCAAAACGAACCATCTTAATGATTTCGCGATCCAGTATACCGTTGCCGTTCACATCCTCACCTACATCGAGCACGCCATCGCCATCGACGTCCTCGATCCCAGCGTCTGCTAACCCATCGCCGTCGATGTCGCGAAAAACAACGACGCCAGAACCGAATTCGTCCGTCGTACTGCAGCTCGCACCGCCGCTGACACTACACGGTAGTGCGCCGACCGTGACATCATCGCGAAACGTGATAGCCGAGCTACGCGCCAATTGAAGCGCGCTGACTAGCCCATTTGCCTTCGTTGTCAGGCAATTATTTAGCACCATCGTGGTATAGCTCGGCGCCGCTACCGCAAGTAACACGCCGGCGATAGCGATCGACAACATCAACTCGATGATGGTAAATCCCGCAATGTGTTTTCTATTCATGGGAGCTTATTTAGCAGCACCCGACGGGGATGTCTTCCGTGATTCGACGAACGGCGTATGACAGCCGATGAACGGCAAGCATCGCGAGGCGCTTGTGACGCGTGTCGCAGCAGCGATAGGGCTAAGGGCTGGGTCGTTTAATTGCGCCGCGCTAACTCGTTATGCTGGCGGCGAGGCCGCAGATCCGGGTTTAGCGCACGGGTGTGCGCCTGAACCGCAAGAATGCTGCAACGTTGGACGATATCGAAGAGCGCGGCGCGGCCAAGACCTGGATTGCCGCGCGGTTTGTGCAAATTGCTAGCGTGTCTGAGCTACGAATTGTCAGCTACAAGCATCAACTCGCGCGGCAGACTGAATACGACTTGCTCAGTAATTCCTGGGACTTCGGTTACCGTATGACCGCCCCAGTCCTTCAGCTTTTGCACGACTTGCTCAACCAATACCTCAGGCGCGGAAGCACCGGCCGTCACGCCGACACTGTGTTTGCCTTCCAGCCATTGGGCTTGAATTTCGTCAGCATTATCAATTAGATAAGCTGCGATCCCTTGCTTCTCTGCAATTTCCTTTAAGCGTGTGGAATTAGAGCTAGTTTGAGAGCCTACCACCAGGATTAAGTCGCTGCTTTCTAATAATCGCTTTACTGCGTCCTGGCGGTTTTGCGTCGCGTAACAAATATCTTCCTTTTTGGGTCCGGCGATTTTCGGAAACCGAACTCGCAACGCATCGATAATCTCTGCCGTGTCATCCATCGACAAGGTCGTTTGCGTAACAAATGCAAGGAAGTCTGGATCCTTAACTTCAAGCTTCCAAACATCCTGCACGGACTCGACTAGATACATGCCACCGCGCCCGTCGCGCACCGTATATTGGCCTAAAGTCCCTTCTACTTCAGGATGTCCAGCGTGGCCTATTAGAATGCTCTCGCGTCCATCTTGCTGGTACTTACCGACTTCCATGTGCACTTTAGTGACGAGCGGGCAAATGGCGTCGAATACCCTGAGTTTGCGTCGCGCTGCTTCTTCACGCACCACCTTGGCCACGCCGTGGGCGCTGAAGATAACGGTTGCATCGTCAGGAACCTCGTCGAGTTCGTCCACAAAGATGGCGCCTTTGTCGCGCAATCCATCAACCACGTACTTGTTGTGAACGACTTCGTGGCGCACATAGACCGGAGCGCCAAATATTTCTAATGCGTTTTCGACGATGCCGATGGCACGATCGACACCTGCACAAAATCCACGTGGGTTTGCGAGATGTATTTCCATAACAATTCCTATAAGTCGAAGTGCGACTAGTTCCGTTCATTATCGTTGAATTTCGTTGCCCTGGGAAATCCAGGGGTTTAGGCGCGGCCGCGATCAGAGCGTATTGCGAGAGTTAAGCTGTGTCCAATTTTTCTGGTACGGGACGCCAGCCGCTCAGCAATAGCATCACAGCACCCACGCAGATGGCCGAGTCCGCGACATTAAACGCGGGCCACGACCATTTGTCATAGTAAATTTCGATGAAATCGATGACGTAACCCAACGTCACTCGGTCCCAGAAATTTCCGAGTGCGCCGCCGAGAATTAAGGTCAATGCGATCGGCAGCCACCATTGCCGAGGTCCGAGGCTACGCAACCACATGGTAATCACGATGCTCACAACCAACGCGATAGCGGCGAAAAACCAACGCTGCCAGCCGGACGCCTCGCTCAGCAGGTTAAATGCTGCACCGGTGTTGTATACCAATAAGAGGTTGAACCCAGGCACGATGGCAACCGGATCCCCGTAGTTCAGCGTCGCTTGCGCCCAGAACTTCGTTGCCTGATCGAGCAAGACAATAACAAACGCAATAGTTAACCAATGACTTGTTCTAAACGTCATGGATTCACACGCTCGGCTGCAAGATTCAAAATATCTCGCGCGGCGGCGCAATCGACAACAATCTGCTGACGCAATTTCTCGAAGGATTCGAATGGTGAGTCATCGCGGATTTTTTCGACGAACTCGACCTTCAAGTGGCAACCGTAGAAATCTTTTCCGTCGTAATTTAGAAGGTGAGTTTCAACAACGTAGGTGGGATCCTCAATGATCGGACGCGATCCCACATAGGTGACGGATGGCAATAATTCAGACCCAAGCCCGGCGACGTAGGAAGCATAAATTCCGTTTAGCGGAGCGCGGATCCGATTGAGTTTCAAATTGGCCGTCGGGAATCCAATGGAACGTCCACGATGCTGCCCCTGAACCACTCTTCCTGCAATAAAGTAACGACGGCCGAGAAATCTATTCGCGCCGGCTAAATCGCCATCGATTAGTTTCTGCCTAACTGACGTACTGCTCACTCGTTCGCCGTCGAGAATATAGGAGTTAGTCCGGCGAACCGTGAAATCGTATTCTCGGCCAAACGCCTGCAAGGCGAAGAAGTCGCCGCCGCGCGCACTGCCAAATTTGAAATCGTCGCCGATAATGAGTTCGCGGATCCCCAATCCCTCGACGAGGGTATTGATCGCGAATTCTTCGGCCGTTTGCGCGGCGAAATACTCGTCGAAACGAAGTACGCATACCCTATCGATGCCGAATTCTCGGAGCGTCATGAGCTTTTCGCGAAGTGCGCTCAAACGCGGTGGTTGCCCGGAGGGATGGAAATACTCGGCGGGTTGGGGCTCGAAGATAATTGCCGTCGATGGCACACCGAAGTGATTCGATGCGTCGCGCAGTTGACTCAACACAGCTTGGTGTCCGAGATGCACGCCGTCGAAATTGCCGAGGCTCGCAACGCAACCGTGGTGAGACGGTCTTATATTGTGTGCGCCGCGAATCAGTTCCATATCGATAGTTTTGCTGGTTCCGATCAGTTAGTGGGAGTAACCGGAGCGATTATACAAGAATGCGCCGATCGCGTAGCGATCAACTGTCATTGTGATGCGCTCGAATGGCCGGAAAAATGATGGAAGCGGATCCCAAAGGCGAACACTGAAACAAAGTATGCGGCCCCCCCTGCAATAATTAGCACGCCGAGCATACGTGCTCGCGTGACAACATCAGCGGCACTCCAGATAGACTGTTCGGAACTTAAGCTCATCATCACGATACTCATTATTATGCAGGCCGCGACAAGCTTGACGAAATACACAATCCACCCGGCGCTAGGTTTGTAGAAGCCGTGATTGCGCAGCGCCTTCAACAGTAACGCCGCATTGATAAATGCCGCGAGCGAGGTTGCAAGCGCTAGACCTGCGTGTGCCAGCGGAAACACGAGAATAATATTCAGCACGACGTTGGAGCACAACGCGATGATGCCGATTCGCACGGGGGTGCGCATATCTTGTTTCGCGTAGAATCCTGGCGCCAATATTTTAACCAATATGAATGCGGTCAATCCGGTCGAGTAAGCCATGAGACTCCGCCCCGCCATCACGACATCGCGATCGTCGAACGCTTGATATTGAAATAGGGTGCTGAGCATTGGCTGCGCGAGCAGCGCAAGGCCAAGCGCTGCGGGCAAGGCGATTAACAACGTCAGGCGCAGCGCCCAATCTAAAGTGTCGGAATATCCGTTTTCGTCGCCACTCGCATGCTGACGCGACAGATTTGGTAAGACAACTGTGGCCAAGGCGATGCCGAAAACACCGAGCGGAAATTCCATCAAGCGGTCCGAGTAATACAGCCACGAGATGCTGCCCGTCTCAAGTAATGACGCGATGACGGTGTCGATGAGCAAATTTATTTGCGCGACGGACACCCCAAACAATGCAGGCCCCATGAGTCGCAATATTTTCCGCACACCCGGATGGTTAAAATTTATTCGGACCCGTTGCAACACCCCTAAGCGAAGGACCGCGGCGAACTGCACCAGGAATTGCGCTATTCCGCCAATGAATACTCCAATCGCCAGTGCGATGACGGGTTGGTCTAGGTGAGGTGCCAGATACAGTGCACATCCGATCAGCGCGATGTTCAATAGCGCGGGTGTTAGCGCGGGAATAGAGAAGCGCCCATAAGTGTTCAGCAAACTGCCGAACAGTGCCGTGATCGAAATAAACAGCAAATAGGGGAACGTGATGCGCAGCAGCAAGGTCGCCAGTTCCCACTGCTCGCTATCGTCGATAAATCCCGGGGCAAATGCAGCAATAAACCAGGGTGCCGCCAAAACGCCGATAGCAACAACGAACGCTAAGATCAACGCGAGTGCGCCGGCCGTGGCACCCACCAAATCAATGACTTGATCTTCGTCCTCAGACACTTTTACTTCGGTCAATACTGGGACGAAGGCTTGGGCGAATGCGCCTTCGGCGAACAAACGCCGGAACAGACTCGGGATCCGGAAGGCCACGAAAAATGCATCAGCAGCAACCGAAGTACCGAAAAGCCGCGCGATAACTATGTCTCGGACGAAACCAAACACCCTAGAGACGAGCGTCATTTGGCCGACGACGGCGGTGGAACGAAACAAGCTTTTGCTCAGGGTGCTTTCCTTAGACATTAACGCGGTATGGAGGATTAAACCGCCGCGGAATTCTACCGCACAATGACCACGATTCCTGAACTGGAAAAGTTGTCGATTTGGCTATCTACATGGGTTGATTTGCCGCTTACAGATTTGACAAAGAAGCGATTCCGTCGCATAGTTCGCGCCCTTTGCAGCAGTCCTCGGAGTAAATTTCATTGGCCAATTCAGCACAAGCCCGCAAACGCGCCCGTCAAGGGGAGAAGCGCCGCCAACACAACGCAAGCCGTCGGTCGCTGCTTCGCACGCGAATCAAGCAAGTGGTTGGGGCGATTGACGCGGGCGACAAAGAGAAAGCCCAGGCCGCCTACATTAAGGCCGTACCGGTTATCGATACGATGGCGAGCTCCTCGTTGATCCACAAAAACAAAGCTGCGCGCCATAAATCTCGACTGAATGCGCGTATTAAAGCGCTGGCGTAGCGCCCATCCAACACGCTACCCGAAAAACCGGCCGCATGCCGGTTTTTTTGTGCTCAAAGAATTAATACGATGCCTGGTGGGTTGGCCCTGCGCAACGGCGAGCGCCGATTACAAAATGACCATGCTGTCCCGGTGGATTAGTTCAGGTTCACGAGAGAAGCCTAAAATTGACTCAATTCGCTGGGTCGCGTGTCCGCTGATCTCGCGGGCCTCGCGCGCGGCATAATTCACTAAGCCCTTGGCAATTTGACGGCCGCTCTTATCAACGCAAGTTACCAATTCGCCGCGTTCGAACTCGCCCACAACGCCAATGACACCGACCGCCAACAGACTTCGACCTTCCGAACGGATCACTCGACACGCGCCCTCGTCCAAGATCAGCTGCCCCTTGGGAACAAGAGAACTCGCTAGCCATTGTTTTCTAGCCGCGAGTTTTGCGTTCGGAGCGGCTAACAGCGTTCCGATATCGTGGCCAGCAGCGATGTCGGTTAGCACGTTAGGTCTAGACCCAGATGCAATGATCGTTGACGTGGCAGATCGAGCCGCAAGCCGCGCCGCCGACAATTTAGTGCGCATGCCACCGCGGCCCCACGCGCCGCCATCACCCGCCAGTGCAATAATGGATTCGTCATCGACATTTGCCTGAGAAATTAGGGTCGCGTGCGGATCATGGCGCGGATCTGCGCTCATTAAACCTTCTTGATCCGTGAGGATCACAAGCAGGTCGGCGTCGACCAGATTACTCACTAAACCTGCCAAAGTATCATTGTCACCAAAACGAATTTCTTCGGTCGCGACCGTGTCATTCTCGTTGATGATGGGAAAAACGCCGAGTTCCAGTAACGTTCGCAAGGTACTGCGCGCGTTGAGGTAGCGACCGCGATTCGCCAGGTCGTCATGCGTTAACAAAACCTGTGCAGCCCGCATGTTGTTTTTCTCATAGGCGCTATCCCAAGCGCGAACTAAGCCCATCTGGCCAACTGCAGCCGCGGCCTGTAATTCGTTTATCGCGTGTGGCCGAGTTTTCCAGCCGAGTCGCGCCGCGCCTTCGGCAACCGATCCGGATGCAACGACCACGATCTCGCGGCCAGCTTTTTTAAGCGCAACCATTTGCGCGGCCCAGTGTTCAATAGATTCCGTATTGAGCCCAACGCCGTGATTTGTCGCCAACGCGCTGCCGATTTTTACTACCCAGCGCCGTGCATTGACTATCCGTTCCCGGTATTGCGACGTTGTGGATTCATTCATTCATCGTCGCTCTCGGCGACAAGTCGCGCCGCCACCGCATTCGCGAGCTCGCTGCAGCCCGCTCCCGTGGCTGCGGAGATTAAATAAATCGGTCCACTCCACTCGGTCTTCGCGCGGAATTCGTCGACATCGATCACGTGATCGTCGGTGAATACATCGATTTTGTTGAATACAACCCAGCGTTCCCGCTCGATTAATGCGCTACGGTACGCTGCCAGCTCATGCGTAATTGTCTCGAAATCGACGGCCGGATCGCCGGCACCATTCAAGCCGGAGACATCGATCACATGAAGTAGTAGTTTGGTTCGCTCTACGTGACGCAAAAATTGAACGCCGAGACCCGCACCTTCGGCCGCGCCTTCGATAATCCCCGGAATATCGGCGACGACGAAGCTGGTTTCTGAATTGATCGCGACAACCCCGAGGATTGGCTGCAAGGTCGTAAATGGATAATCTGCTATTTTTGGGCGTGCAGCCGAGATTTGACTGATCAAGGTCGACTTACCGGCATTTGGCAACCCGAGCAACCCGACATCGGCCAACAACTTAAGTTCTAAGCGCAGCTCACGAAAATCACCCGCCGATCCTTTTGTCGTTTTCCGTGGAGCGCGATTCGTGCTGCTTTTAAAGCGCGCATTGCCAAGCCCGTGAAACCCGCCTTGGGCAATCAGCATGCGCGGATTCTCGTCAGTTAAATCGGCGAGTAATTCGTCGGTTTCGGAATCGTAGATGAGCGTTCCCGGGGCAACAAAGATAACGAGATCCTCGGCACCTTTGCCAATTCGATCGCGACCCATACCTGGCTGCCCGTTACGCGCTTTGAAGATGCGTTTGTAACGAAATTCGATAAGCGTGTTGATTCGAGCGTCGACTTCAAGATAGACACTGCCGCCGTCGCCGCCATCGCCGCCGTCGGGGCCACCCAGCGGAATGTATTTTTCGCGACGAAAACTCAAACAGCCTTCACCGCCATTGCCGGCTTGAACGCTGATTTTCGCTTCGTCGATAAATTTCATGCAGTGCCTGCAATCCGCCTGATGGCGGCATCTCGCGGTAACAAAAAACCCCGTCTCAGACGGGGTTTTGCTCGGCCACTTCGGTTGGTAAGCGCTACGCCTGGACTACGCTGACAAATTTGCGGTTTTTCGGCCCTTTCGTGTCGAACCGTACGATCCCTTGGATTTTCGCGAACAACGTGTGATCGCGTCCACAACCCACGTTCAAGCCAGGATGGAAATGCGTCCCACGCTGCCGGACGATGATGCTTCCGGCCGGGATGTCTTCGCCGCCGTAGCACTTCACACCTAGCCGTTTTGACTCTGAATCGCGTCCGTTGCGGGTACTACCGCCAGCTTTCTTATGTGCCATTTTCCTTTATCCTCGAGCAATGCCAGTGATTTCGACGCACGTGTAGTTTTGGCGATGACCCGCCTGACGCCGGTAATGCTTGCGTCGTCGAAATTTAATAATTTTGATCTTCTTGGCGCGGCCGTGTTCGATAACGGTGGCCGTTACCTTAGCGCCAGTAATGAGCGGCGTGCCAACTTCGACGTTCTCGCCGTCGCGAAGCATCAGTACTTCGGCGAATTCTATGGTTTCACCGAGCGCTGCATCCAGCATTTCGACGCGGAGTTTGTCCCCCTCGCTCACGTGGTATTGCTTGCCACCAGTCTTTATTACGAAATTCATGAGCGTGTCCGAAATGATTGGATTGTGTAGATTTGAGAGCGCGGGATTCTACGGAATTATCTCGCTCTGCACAAGCCGCGGCACTCGGCCCTAATGGCCACACGATTAGCGCGATTCCGATGGTAATTTAACGGTGGCCTTGGCAAGATAACCCCTACGTTGAAGCCCAACAGAATCAAGCCTGCCATCAGATTATGAGTGCCACCGCCCAACCCATGGATTTCGCCGACGTTCGCGCACTTGTTGCCGACGAAATCATTGCCGTCGACCGATTGATCAAAACCCGTCTGTACTCGGAAGTCACGTTAATAAACCAGCTTAGTCAGTACATTATCGGAAGTGGTGGTAAGCGCCTGCGGCCGGTAATTGCGCTGCTGTGCGCAAAAGCGGCTGGCTACGCCGGGAGCCGCCATATCGATGTCGCCGTCATCATTGAGCTAATCCACACAGCCACCTTACTTCACGATGATGTGGTCGATTCGTCAAAAATGAGGCGCGGTCGCGAATCCGCTAATTTAGTCTGGGGTAGCGAAGCGAGCGTCTTGGTAGGCGACTTCCTGTACTCCCGCGCCTTTCAGATGATGGTTGACCTACAAAACGTAAGGATCCTGGAAATTCTTGCCGATTCGACCAATACCATCGCCGAAGGTGAAGTCATGCAGCTTGTCAGTTGTAATGACCCCAACACCACCGAGCAACAATACTTGAACACCATCCACAACAAGACGGCGAAGCTATTCGAATCGGCGGCGGAGCTCGGCGTGGTGATCAGCGGCGGAATGCCCGAACTTGAAACGGCCCTCGCGCGTTACGGCCGACACCTTGGCACAGCTTTCCAACTAGTTGACGATGCCCTCGACTACAGCGCGTCCCCAGAGCAACTCGGGAAAAATATCGGCGACGACCTTGCCGAAGGTAAACCAACCTTGCCATTGCTATATGCAATGTGGAAGGGCAATAAGCAACAGACGGCAATCGTTCGTGACGCAATTGAGCACGGGGGGTTGGAGCGGATTGATGAAATCTCGGCCGCCATTGAATCCACAGGGGCCATCACGTACACTTTCGCGCTCGCTGAAGCAGAGGCTGCTAAAGCGAAACAGGCGCTCCGCAATTTACCGCAGACGCCATATTCGGATGGGCTGCATACGTTAGCTAATTTTGCCGTCCACCGAAGTTCATAGCCAGCAAGTCAATCGAATTCGGGGTGTAGCTCAGCCTGGTAGAGCACTGCCTTCGGGAGGCAGGGGTCGTAGGTTCAAATCCTGTCTCCCCGACCAATAAAATCAATAAGTTATCCCGATAATCGGCCTTGGCCGATTTCTTATTTTCTCAATATGGTGCACAAATGGTGCAGCGTTCGAGCGTCCAGACGGGATTAGGGAATCAAATCAGAAGTGCAGCAGTGGGTTGGCGCACCGTAAACGAATTGTAGCTATTTATTCCCACTTTTTGGGCATCTTTTATCGCTCGCTAGCCGACATCCGAGCCAGTGCCGGCTTGACATGCCGGTAGTACGTGCTAATTGGCATGTTTGCCGCCGCAGTCTTTGCCGCCACCTCACCGCCCAAAACAAATTCAGCAATCAAGGCCCGTTGCATCTTTTCAGGCAATGCAGCGACCTTCCGGTCCATATCTATCGCGCTATCGTCCTTATCAAAGCCGCCGGGACGCCACGCTAAGCCTGATTGAATCTGTCCGGCCATTGCACGATAAATCACGGTTTCGCTTGGGAACGACTGCCCTTTATGCTGTCGGCGATACCATGTACCCCAACGAATTAACTTATCCATCTTGAACGCCCAGATACAGTCATACGGCTACAATACTCGACAGATAGAGCCGGAAAAACAACTCGAACGCCACAACGAATCAATCCACCAATACCGTTGGGGGCTTGCTAATATCGCGGTCGCATTAATCTGCGTCGCAATATCCGGTAACCTGTTTGTGATCGGCTATATAAAGGGCGGGTTAATTGTTGTCGCGACAAGTGGGTTGGCGTTTTTTAACGCGACAACTCATCGGAAGGCAAAGAGATTCTTTGTTTAACCTAAATCGAAGGAACAGTGGATCGGAACATTAATCGCGACCGACCGCTGGACCTCCACATAACCGACGTTCAGCCCGATTCAAGCGATCTAGGGCTAACGGCCAACAAGGGCCATTCGTGCCACTTCGATTAAGTTGCTTGGAGTGCATCAATTATCGGGCAATTCGGCACGTCATCACCCGAGCAGTTAGCAGACAGCTTTCGCAATGTCCGTTCCATCTTTCTGAGGTCACTAATTTTCGCGCGTATATCCAGCAGGTGTTCGTCCGCAATTTTCTTTACGCGTTCACACGACACGTGCTCGCCATCTACTAGCGACAGTAGCCCGCGTATTTCCTCTAACGAGAATCCCATCTCCCGACAGCGCCGAATAAAACACAGTCGCTCCAGATCGCTATCTTCATAGACACGGTGACCGCCCTCACTGCGAACTGGCTCAGGGAGCAGTGAAACCTTCTCGTAATAGCGAATAGTCTCTGCATTCACGCCGCTGCGCTGAGCCAGCGCGCCTCGGGATAGGTTTTTCGGCTTCGTCTGCATTTTTCTCTTGAACCTGTAGCCAGTACAGGTCCTACCATAGAGAAATAGATAACTAAGGCAAGGTACAAATTGAACAAGCAACCCGTCTCGACGCAAATTCATACCGGACACTGTGCAGCCGTCGCGGGCGTGTGGGTGCGGTACTGCGTGTAAAGGAACCGGCTCAATGAGTGCCGCCATTCAAGAATTCTCGACGCTGACCTGTCCGAAATGTGGACACGCAAAAAAAGAAGAGATGCCGACTGACGCCTGCCAGTTCTTTTACGATTGCAAAGCCTGTGGCGAATTACTCCGCGCAATGGACGGTGACTGCTGCGTGTTCTGCTCTTATGGCGACGTTAAATGCCCACCTATTCAGGAAGGCAACGGTTGTTGCTAATTGGCTGATTTGGATCGCTTTTACGTATGCGCCGTGCGACTGTCCGGTGTACGTCTAGGTAGCTGCCAATCAGGGCTTTCACGCGACATAGCACTATCGGCCGAGGGTGTGTAAAAACATCGATTATCGAATGCTCGGCCGACAGATTGCATCACAAGTGAACGCTGGTCGGTTTTGACGGTCCTATTACTTCGGCGAGATGATGGTGTGATTTATCGAGCGCGCCATCGCGTTCGTCTCCGAAGCGCTCAGCGCACCTCCTCATGCGGCATTTTCAAACGCAAAAGAGCCCCCTAGGCTCGTATTGCATCGATGAGGTCTTTAGCGCCCATTATCTTGATCATGCGTTTAAAGTTATACGCTAGTACATGGAGACTCATCTCCGTGCTCACTCCGTCCAGCAACTTCGTGAGGAAGTGCGTTGCGCCCATCCAAGCCTTTAATGTGCCGAACGGATGCTCGACCGTCCGACGACGGATCCTCATCGCGTCGGGACGATTGTCTAATCGTGTTTGCGCGGCTTCCATAATAGCTTCATGCTCCCACCGACTCATTCGCCGATTGACGCCCGTCGCGCACTGCGATTTGATCGGGCAACAAACACAAGCGGACGACCAATGGCGACGCATGTTTTTACCAACCTCATGTGACGTGAATCGGTAAATCAATCGCTCGCCGGCTGGACTGTCATACTCATCATCTGCAGCGATGTAGCGGAAGTCTTGGCGGGGGAACAAGCCCTTGGCCGCGTTGTGCGACGTCTTCGAGTTCGGCACGTACGCAGTGATGTTCGCATCGTCACACGCGAGGAATTCTTCAAGATGCCCATTGGGATCGTCAAAATAGACACCTCGCCCATCGTCCCAATGATTGATCTCGTTCGACTTGTTGCGCGCGGGATCTGCCCAATAGCTTAGCCCCCGTTTAAGAAGCCGGTCGAATGTCCTATCGAATTCCGATTCACTGACGAGAAACGCAAAGTGGCGGGATGCAACGTCCGCATCGGCTTCCACAAAATCGAGAGTCGTGTCCCCAACTTCCCCCACTGCAAAGTGCTTCATAAGTTTGTGGGGAGGCAGCCCGAGAATCACGGTTAGGAAGGAGGCCGTGGCCACCTTGTCTCGGGTGGAGACTATCGTATGATTTAGGGTGACAGACATTTCTCATTTCCCAAAAAAGAGAATTTTTGGCACAGTAGCACAACCTGAATAAACATCCTTTTCCGTGGCCTCATTGAGTATCGTCAGATCATCAAACCGGCCGCATGCGGCTGTTCAAGCGGAGATTTCCCTCGGACATTCTGCCTGTTGCGTTTACCGATAGGAGATTGAAACATGAACTGCGACGCGGTAGCTGCTGTAGGGAATACTATTAGCAAGCTAGCGGAGATCGTTACGTTCAAAAACGTGATTCAATGTCGCGCTAATTTGATCTTTAGTAATCGTCCACTAAATAGCAGTCTTTGGGAAATAATCACGTCGAATATCGATAAAGTACGCGACTTCATCGCTAAATTTGCGGCGCTAGACGTTGAAGGAATTATGGCTACATTTTCGGATAACGCGTTCTATCACCATATACCGATGGACCCGCTATCCGGCAAAGAAGCGCTCCGAGGATTTATTGCGCCGTTTATGGAACCAATAACGGAAAATAAATGGGCCCTACATTTTATCGCGGAAGATGACAACAGCGTAGTGATGACGGAACGAGTAGACACCTTCATTTTTGGCGACAAGCGAGTTGTTATGCCCGTTATGGGTACGTTCGGATTTGAAAACGGCGAGCTGGCGAAGTAGCGAGATTATTTCAATTTGCGCGATTTCGAAAATCAAATGGCTGCGCTACAGAGTTAGATATTAAGAACCCGATGACACGTCGGCGTAAGCAAGAAATAAATTATTTTCCGAGCCCATCGGGTATGGTGCGCGCTCGATTAAAACCTTGAACACGCTTGTCTATCGTTGGCCCTCGCTAAAAGGCTGTTGCGGGTCGATTCCGGACTCACAGAAATTTACCGTGAACGACCGTTATCAACAAGCACAAGTGCCTTTGCAATACCGTCGGTCCATGTCGACCCTTACATTCCAATCTGTGAGGCGAACTCTATGTTCTCACAGAAATAATTATAAAGACGAATCGTTTTGGTCAACTAGCCCGCACTCATTGTCGTTTGTGCGTGGGGGAATAGTACGCATATCGGCGGTCGTGCGAGCACAAAAAGCGTCCGCACCGTCGTAACTAAACCAGCTCGATAATGATCGCCGGCGCCATTCCGCCGGCAGCACACATCGTTACCAACCCGCGCTTCTTCCCTTGACGCTCGAGTTCATCCAACAACGTCCCGATGAGAACCGATCCTGTTGCACCAATGGGATGGCCAAGCGCCATCGCGCCACCGTTGACATTGACTTTATCCCGATCGAGGTTGAGATCGCGAATAAATTTTTCAGCTACTACCGCAAATGCCTCGTTTATTTCGAACAGGTCGATATCGTCTAGGGTGAGCCCTGCGCGTTCCAAGACTTTGCGCGCAGCAGGTACGGGCGCGTTGAGCATCAAGGTCGGGCAGTCACCCATGTTTGCCGTTGCGACGATCCGCGCTCTGGGTTTTAAGTTGTTTTTCTTCGCATAAGACCCTGAGGCGAGCAATAAAGCGGCCGCCCCGTCGACGACACCAGACGAATTTCCTGCATGGTGGATCGCCTCAATCTCAGTAAGCTCCGGATACTTTTGTCGAATAAGACTGCCATAGGTTGCGCCCGTCTCGTCAACTTCGAACTCGGACCACGCGCCGAATACGGGTTTGAGATTGCTAAGCGTTTCAAGCGTTGTTTGCGGCCGCGGAAACTCATCGTGATTGAGCGCCAGGGTACCGTCTAGATTTCGTACGGCGATTAGCGAACGTGAAAATCTCCCATCTGCGATCGCTGCAGCCGCGCGTTGCTGCGAGACGAATGCGAGCTGGTCCACAGCGTTTCGGTCGATGCCTTCTAAGGCCGCAATCGCGTCGGCGCAGACACCTTGTTGCGATTGCGGATGCTTAGCGCGCAACCGTAAATTCCCTTTATCGAGCATCGGCGGCACATTTGGATCGGCAGTGGATGAGGTATAACTCATCATCTCCGTGCCACCGGCAACGACGAGATCTTCCATGCCTGACATAATTTGCGCGGCCGCAAGATTAACTGCGGTGATCCCGGATCCGCAGAAACGATCTAAGGTAACACCGGACGCCCTGATATCGTAATCAGCGTCCAGCGCGGCCATGCGCCCGAGGTCCGCGCCTTGCGCTCCGGTCTGCGAACTCGTCCCCCAAATGATGTCATCTACCTCTGCCGTATTGACGTCGTTTCGTTCAGCAATTGCTTTCAATACGGTCGCGGCTAGGTGCTGTGGATGCAAATGCGCAAGTGCGCCCTTGCCCACTTTACCAATACCACGAGGTGTACGGCAGGCGTCGATGATAAATGCGTCTGGCATTGGATAGCTCCCAAAGTTATTCGGTCGTTTAAATTTGATTAACAATAGCTAGACCGTGCGATCCCCCTACGAAAAAGACAAATCCCACGGGATCGCCCATACCAGATTATGGCAGTGCAACGGCACTCGGTCGAATGCAAGTCCCAAGGGCCATGCGGGCTACCTTAAATAGCATGCCGCTGCCGTGTCGCGAACGGCCTTGGGCGCGCGCTACGGTCGCTGAATTCTGGGGCGGGTATCGAAAACAATTAGGGCTTAAGAGGAATAATGACTTAACTGTGACTCTAGCTTTTGCGACGAGGGTTCCAGCTCAACGGGACGAAACTCGTGACGATCATCGATGGCCATCGCCAGAATTTACGACTGAGATTCGGAGTCGCGTCGCCATCAACGATCAGTTGAGCCGATTAATCATTGTATGTTCGGCCGACTAAGCACTATTGTTAGTAACTTCAACTATTCGAATCGAGGAATTCGCATGAACGACTACGAAGACATCATCTATAGCGTAGAAGGTCGCACAGGCACAATCTGCATTAACCGTCCAAAGAAATACAACGCATTTAGACCGCGTACGGTGGTCGAACTTCTCGACGCCTTTTTGAAAGCCGGATGGGATCAAGACATTGGTTCAATTATTTTTACTGGCACCGGTAGTAAAGCCTTTTGTACCGGCGGCGATCAGTCTGAACACGAAGGCGGCATGTACGGCAACAACGACGCGCGCGGCGCAGCCGGTATGCCAGTGGAAGAATTACACTCAGTGATCCGCGACGTCCCCAAACCGGTTATCGCAAAAGTACGCGGCTACGCGATTGGCGGTGGCAATGTTCTGTGCACAATTTGCGATTTGACCATCGCATCGGACAACGCCATTTTCGGCCAAGTGGGCCCAAAAATGGGTTCGGTCGATCCTGGATTTGGCACGGCTTATCTCGCGCGGGTTGTGGGCGAAAAGAAAGCACGCGAAATTTGGTATCTATGCAAAAAGTATAGCGCGCAAGAGGCGCTCGACATGGGACTTATCAACAAGTTCGTACCCGATGATCAACTCGACGCAGAGGTTCAATCCTGGTGCGACGAAATCAACAAACGGAGTCCGACGGCCATCGCCCTAGCGAAGAAAAGTTTTAATGCGGACACGGAATCTATCCGCGGTATGGGTGGCCTGGCGATGCAGGCATTACGCTTGTATTACCTCACTGAGGAGTCACAAGAAGGCGTTAACGCACTCAATGAAAAACGCGAACCAGACTTCTTGAAATACTATAAATAGTAATTACTGACGGAGTAATTCCATGGACGATTACGAGTTCATTGAGTATGAAATTGCCGAGGGGCGCGCACGCATTACGCTCAACCGTCCTGACAAGCGCAACGCATTGTCTCTGAAACTGCTTGAAGAGCTAAATCACGCGTTGTGGGATGCGGACGATCGAAGAGCAGTGCATGCGATCGTTATTAAAGGCGCAGGCAGCTGTTTCAGCTCTGGATACGATCTTGATCCAGGCGCTCGCGCGCAGGTCGGCGATGGCGGGGAACGGCGTGGCGGAAATCTGTACGCCGACCCGACGATAGACGATGATATTTGGCGACTCGAGCGGGGTCAGCGGATGCGAATGGCGCTGTTCGATATCCATAAACCGGTGATCGCACAAGTGCATGGATATTGTCTGGCTGGCGGCACAGATATCGCGTTGCTATGTGACATGGTGATCGTTGCGGACGATGCAGTGATTGGTTTCCCACCCGCGCGCGACCTCGGCTCATTGCCGAATCAGATGTGGCTTTATCATGTTGGCCCGCAATGGGCGAAACGATTAACGCTCACTGGAGATACGGTCACTGGTAAGGAAGCAGCGCAGATTGGCTTGGCTCTTAAATCCGTCCCCGCTGATTTACTCGAGCAAGAATGTGAAGGTCTATTGGATCGGCTTGCCTTAATTGATGCGGATTTGCTCGCCGCTAACAAGCGTATCGTTAATGTCGGCATGGAGTTGATGGGCGCACGTACTTTGCAGCGCATGGCGGCGGAAAATGATGCGCGCGCACACCTTGCACCAGGGACGAAAATTTTCAAGGACACTGTCAAAGAGAAAGGACTTAAAGTCGCATTAAAAGATCGCGACCGCGGATTTGGCGACGGTCGCGCTCGTGTGAACGGGCCAGAAATTCGCGACCGAGATGGAAGGCTAATTGATTGACTGACAGGCCTTGTCGCGCCGTTGTCTCCCAAAATCGAGTCCTCGGGAAATCGAAACGCTGAGCCGCTATTCGATCGGATGAGATGGTGTTTAGACCATCCAAGCTGATCTTTACTACCGGTTCAGCAATTCTCTCTCGCTACTCACCTCGCTGGAGACGACGACCGCCCTCTCGATTTTGGCTGTCGTAATTATCACGCCAAACTCCTCGTCTGGGATTTTCAAATGTGCGTTCAACGTCGCCTCGTCTTCCCATTTCTCGGTTAAACGTATTTCCGTCGGATCCTCAAGGCTTTGGGCGAAAACGTAGTCAATATTGCCGGCATCGGCACGGCTCCTGATGGCGCGTCGAATAAGGGCTTCTTTCACTCTCGCGAGTTCATTCTCAGATTCGAGCTTAATGATCCCCGTTATCACAATCATATGGATCTCCTCGTTAGTTTAATCACTGAGCGATCAGTATAAGTCCGAATCTTTCACCCACGCGAGGTTGATCGTCTGCTCGCAGGGCACACTCGCAGACGTACCCGAAATTTGCTGTATCTCCGATCACCAAGCGGCGACCAGGGCCAATTAGAGGACCAGAAAAATAGCCGGGTATGCACAAACTGCGGTAGGCTTGGCTCACCTAAATCTCTATTGGGAATTTAACTATGAGTACGACAGGAAATAAAACGCTAGTCACGAATTTCTGGAAAAGTTTCTCTGCCGGGGAATACGACAGCGCCGTCGGAATGCTCTCCGAAGACGCCACATGGACCGTGATGGGGACGACCGCGCTATCAGGCACCTACTCTAAAGCCGAATTTACAAACTTGCTCGGCGACATGAGTACCGGTGCGCCTAAAGGTTTTCAAGTCACACCGAGCCAGCTCACGGCAGAAGACGATCGGGTCTCAATTGAGGCGGAATCTTATGCCGAGATATCAAACGGCAAGACTTATAAGAACGTCTATCATTTCATGATGGTTTGTAAGGCCGGTAAAATCGCCAAAGTACGAGAGTATCTCGATACCGAGCACGTCACGGAAGTTTTCGGCGCGGCGTAGCGGTCGGTTGGATTAAGGGCTCGGACTTAGAACCAGTCCATTGCGCTGATTGGTAAACACCTCAAAAAAAGTGCGCGATTCATCCTAACGTAGGATAACTACGCCCTTCGAATTCGCGCACTTTTTACGCACTATTATTTCCTGCTCACCACGAGCGCCTGGGCCGAACAGACTGCTTCGCAAACAAGTTATCTTGCATGCGATTAGGCAGGACTAAATACGGGTACTGGCTGATCGTTGCGAGTTTCGAAGCTCAGCTTCACCGATTGCCCTATCGAAATCTCATCGAGATCGGTGTCGACGATCGCTGTGAGGATCGTGGGTCCTTCCGGTAGGCTAACAAACGCTATGGCATAAGGCTCTGGCGCGCGACGCTCCACGCTCCATGTATAAATCGTGCCCTTGCCGGACGCTTCGATCCAATCTGTTTTATCGCTCATACAAAACGGGCAAATGGGCCGTGGATAATAGTGAGTCTGTCCACAATCCGCACATTTTTTTAGTAGCAACTTCCCGTTTCTCGCGGCTTCCCAATAGGGCTCCAGCGCGATGTCTGCGTGAAACGCAGCATTTTTGTCGTTAGCCATTTGCTATGCCCTCTCCATAATCAATGTCGCGCTGCCATGTCGCGTGCCAAGAAATCCACCGGTACCGTGCGCGAGCGCAAGATCGCAATTCTTTACTTGCACTGCAGGATGCGCTTCGCCGCGCAATTGACGCACGGCTTCGATTACCTTGGTCATACCGCCGCGATTACCTGGGTGGTTGTTACACAAGCCGCCACCGTCGGTATTGAACGGTAGCTTGCCGACGCCGGATATCAAATTGCCGTCTGCAACGAATCGTCCGCCGGCACCCTTCTCACAAAAACCGATATCTTCGAGTTGCATGAGTACCGTTATCGTAAAACTGTCGTACACGGAGACATACTTAATGTCTTGCCGGGTGATACCGGCTTCGTCGAATGCTGTCGCTGCGGACCGGATCCCCGCGGAATACGTGAGATCAACTTGGCCGCCACGCAAGTGTTTCACTGCTTCCCCGGCGCCGAGCACGGCGACCTTAGGGCGCTTAAGTTTAGCGGCGACCTCTGGCGCGACGATCACGAGCGCGCCGCCGCCGTCAGAGATGATGCAGCAATCGAGTCGGTGCAACGGATCGGCGACGAGCGGCGAATTGACAACGTCCTCCACGGTGACGACATTCTTAAGCATCGCGTGTGGATTATGTTGCGCATGATGGGATGCCGCGACTTTGATCCAAGCGAGTTGTTCCGACGTCGTGCCGTATTCATACATGTGTCGTTGCGCGCACATCGCGTACACATTCAGCACGCTAGGTTTAAACGGGGATTCAAACGGCACGTCCGGTGGCGGCATTGCCATTGCGCCACGACCTGGTGCGGCCCCGCCAGTACGTGGCTTTCCAGCTAAGGTGATGAGCGCCACTTTGCATTTCCCGGCCGCGATGGCTTGCGCCGCGTGATTAACGTGCACGATGTACGATGAACCGCCGGTTTCGGTAGAATCGATATGCCCGACTTCGAGCCCCAAATAATCGACCATCGAGAGTCCGCCAAGACCAGGCGCATCCCCGGCGCAAAAATACGCATCGACATCCGACAGGCTCAGACCAGCGTCTTCCAGCGCGCCTTTTGCGCACTCCGCATGAATTTGGGCAATCGGTATCCCTTCGGCTTTTCGTGTGGGGTGTTCATAAATGCCGGCGATATACGCCTTGCGTTTGATACTCATGAGAATTTCCAATCAATGTTAGTTAATGTTCTACGCACATTCGTGTTCGCCACGCGACGGCGATTTTACACAAATCTTGGCGGGCTCGCTCGCGCCCGACGTGCTCAGGCTTTCATTGTCGGTAAGGTATACCCGCCGTCGACGAAAATCATTTGTCCAGTGATATAGCTCGAGCCCGGCGATGCGAGAAAAAGAAACAAGCGCGCGACGTCTTCAGGTTCACCGAGTCTGCCGACGACCGTTTTACGGATCCATCGTTGCTTAATTTCTTCTGAGGCTTGATCCGTCATTGGCGTGACAACCATACCGGGACCAACCGCATTGACGGTTACCCCATACTTACCGTATTCCATCGCCAAGGAGCGGGTCATCGCAACCACACCGGCCTTTGTCGACGCGTAGGATGCATTAGCATACGAGCCCAAAGACGAGGTCGAAGACGTGCTCAAAATGCGCCCATAACCTGCGTCACGCATGTAGGAAAATGCCGCCTGACAGCCCCAAAATACGCCACTTAAGTTCACCCCGATCACGGCGTCCCAAAGTTCTTCGCTCACCTCAGCGGTGCGTGAAGGTCGCGTGATGCCAGCGTTGTTCACCATAATGTCGAGCCGACCGTAACTGCCGAGCACTCGTTCGAGTGCCGCTTCAATATCGCCGCGGCTACTCACGTCGGTCGCTATCGCAATCGCTTTCGCGCCTTGCGATTCAAGTACTTTGACGAGGCTTATTGCGGCGCCCTCGTCTCGATCGAGTATCGCGACCCGTGCGCCAGCGCCGACCATCAAGCGCGCCGTGGCCGCGCCGATACCGCTTGCGCCGCCCGTAATGGCGGCAACTTGCTCGTTCAATTCCATCAACTTTCCTCGTAGAGGTAAACCTGTGTTCAGATCTAACGCGCTAGCGACGAGAATTGTAACTCCGCATAATCGCCAGCGACGACGTCACTGCATTTGCGGCGATACCGTTGTGCCCCGCCCGTATAGAGCAGATGGATGCGTTTATCGCGGCCAGGGATGTTGCGGTTAATACCCGTGAACCAAGAGTCGGTTTGGTTGATCAACATTTTGTTCGCGACATTAATAACGTGCTCAGTCCAGTCTGCTTCGGCCTGTGGTGACGGGTGCACGCGGGTGTAGCCTCCGGATTCAGTAAAGCGGATCAGTTCCGTCACGAAATCGACATTTTCTTCACCACAGCGCGGCATGTTACAAAATGATGCGCCCGTATGCGGCCCAATCACCATCATCATGTTTGGAAAACCTTCCATCTGCACGCCTAAGAATGTGCGTGGGCCGTCGGCCCATTTCTCTTGCAATGACTGGTCGTCGATGCCGCGAATATCGATCCGATTGTAGGAGCCGAGCATCGCATCGAAGCCAGTCGCGTAGACGATGATATCGAACTCATAATCTACGCCTCCAACCCGCAGTCCGGTTGGCGTAATGCACTCAATAGGCGAATCAAGAATGGAAACAAGATCGACGTTGTCGCGATTGTAAGTTTCGAAGTAACCGGTTTCCATCGGCACCCGGCGCGTTCCAAAACCGTGATCCCTTGGAATCAGCTTCTCGGCGATCTCAGGATCATTGACCCGCGCGCGGATTTTTTTTGCGACGAAATCCGTGATCATCGCGTTCGCCTCTGGGTCCATAAACGTATCGTAGAAATTACCTAACCAAATGGCGAACCCCGGTGTTGCGTACAGCGCCTCAAACAATGCCTCGCGATCTTCGGCGCTCGTCTCGGTGGCTTTCCGCGGATCCGGGACGTGCATGAATCCTCCGTCCGTTTGACCGCAGGTTGCGAATATTTCATCGTAGCGCGAACGAATGTCGGCCATTTCTTGCGCATCGATTTTGCTGTTGTTCAATGGCGAGCACCAATTCGGTCGCCGCTGGAAAACGGTTAAATGTTCGACGTCTTTCGCAATCGTTTGAATTAACTGCACGCCCGATGCGCCAGTACCAATTACGGCGACTCGCTTGCCCGCGAAATCGACAGGCTCGTGTGGCCATAGGCCGGTATGAAATGACTCGCCTTGGAAAGTATCCATGCCGTCGAAAGCCGGCAACACAGGTGCGGATAACGGCCCTAGTGCCGTTATGAAATACTTCGATCGCGCCTTGCTCCCGTCATCCAGTTCAGTCACCCACTCGTCGGTGAGTTCATCGAATTTTGCAGACTTCACCCTGGCGTTAAATTGAATGTCTTTACGTAAGTCGAATTTGTCGGCCATGTAATTACAGTAACGTAGCGTTTCTGGTTGCGCAGAAAACTGTTCGCTCCAATCCCATTCGTCGAGCAATTCTTGTGAAAACGAAAAGATATACGTATAGCTTTCCGAATCGAATCGACAGCCTGGATATCGATTCCAATACCATGTGCCACCAACGTCACCCGCGGCGTCCAAGACGCGCACTGACAAACCCAACTCGCGTAAGCGAATGAGTTGCAACATGCCATTGATCCCGGCGCCGATGATGATGGCATCGAAGTGTTCGGACGATGCATCATTAGTTTGCGTTTTAGTCATGTCACTATCCTCTGGGATCTTCACTTGCACTATGGAAATCCAGCCCATTGAATCGCCATGCGGGCGGCTCAGAAAATGTCATACGGTTCTCGTCACGGGCATCGAAGCACGTCGTGCGCTGTTGGCCTACTGGCATGTGACTAACCACGTCCAAACACTGCGTCTAAATGTTCCTGACTCGGCGCCTTTGTGAGCATCGACACAATCGCCATCAAGCTAACGGACGCGATGGCACCGAGCGCGGAGCACGAAAATGGGTTATTGCTCTGCGATACCATCCAGCGGAAAGCCGGATCGAGCGCCGTTTGGCTAAGTAAATCGGCGTTGAGAATTGCGGATTTCAGCACGATAAACACGACAATACCGGATATAAAACCGACCAATGCACCAGGGCGTGTGCTTCGAGCCCATAACGCGCCAAGAAACATAGGTCCTGCAGTCGCTGCCATCAGACCACCGACGCCGCTCCAGATTAGTAAGGCGACATTCAAATGTTGACTCTCCCACGCGAGCCACACCGAGCCGATCATAATGATCACAATGGCAACTCTACTGATTTTCAACGCCACGGCATCCACCTTAGCGTCGCTCGGGGCGGATTTTAAACGCGGCGCTATCGAGCGACGATATAGATCGTTGGCGAATATTTGCGATGTTGAAACTAGCAAACCGTCGGCCGTCGACATCACGGCCGCTAGCACCCCGGCGCCAATCAGGGCCGCGACCCACGCGGGCATGAGTGTGATGAACAACATGGGTATCGCTTCATTCGGATTCGCGCCATCTTCGAACAGCGCGTCTCCAAGTACCGCGCGCGCAATCAAGCCGCCGAATGTCAATGTCGCCATGAGCATGGCGCACAGGAACGCAACTACGAGTAGGCGCCGTTGATCGCTATCGCTTTTTAGCGCCCATAATTTATTGCCAATGTGTGGCAGCAGGCCGACCGGTGCGTGGGTTAATGCAATCGCGAATATATCCCACCAAGAATTCAAGATCGGAAAACTCGGGTGCAATGGCATCGTGAGCGCCGGATCGATCGAATGCAATTTGTCCATGATGCCCGTGACCCCACCGCCTACGCCAAAGCCAGTAATAAACATCCAGGTGACGAAAATCGCGAGCACAAGCATTAATGCGCCTTGCACGCCATCCGTGAGGATATCGGCGTGCGCGCCGCCGATAACGATATAGACAAGCAAGATCACCGCCGTCGTGATGAGCGCGGGCAACAAATCGATGCCCATTACTTTCGTAAACAATACCGCTGCCGCGAGTAATTGTGCGGCTAAATAGAATAGGAGTAACAATGAAAACAAAGCGGCTACGATGCGCAGCGCTTCGGATTCAAACCGGTCGCCCAAATATTCCGGAACCGATCGATTACCGAAACGCTCCCCAACCCGTCTAACAACTTTTAGAGAGACAAGAAAGCCTAAATAAATAGCCAGGGGGTGAACAAACGCGTACCACAGCGCGGACACACCAGCCTCATAGGCCATGGCCGGCAAACCGAGAAAAGTTCCGCCACTGGCGGTCGTGGCAACGATGGCGAACGCTAAAAATATCGGCCCATAACTCCCACGCGCCACTGCGAAATCGTCACCAGACTTCACCCGCCGCATACCCACAATGCCAAGACCAAGCATCACGACAATGTAGGCCGACAAGAAGATCCAACTCCACATCTGTAAGCTGGAATTTGCGTCAGTCATGGACAGCACCTGTTGGTCAGCGGCATGTTAACGAGGGCCCAGCAGCTCAGATCGATAGCTTGTTGGGCCGGCGCATCATCGGCTCTAGCTTTACCCGTGTCAGAGAGCGGAGAATCAGCTAGGTCCGTTTAAGAACGCACGTGCTCTCCGACTACGTCTCGAGCGGTGATTCGCATTATTGCCATTGCATGACGAAAGTTGCGATGTCACGGATTGTCCTGTCATCCTCCGCTGATGTAGGCGACGCGAAAACACGCGGCATCGGTTCGCGCGGATTCTTGATGAATTCGACTAACTCGTCGACGGTCATTTTCTCCTTTGTAGCCTTTAGAGCGACCTTGTTCCACTGATCGCCTTCAGTGCCGTGGCAAACCGCGCAAGATCGATTAAATTCATCTTGCCCGCGCTCCACATTTGGTGACGTGTCGCTATTGGCCGCGGTTACCATGGCTTGAGGTAAGGCCATGATGACAATTGATGGGCGACCTGCAGCACCGAATAGGCTGCGTGAAATGTTGCCGGACGTCATGGCAATATATTGGCGGTCTGCTTGTTGGTAAGTGATGATGCCGCCAGACAATGATCCGCCCGTATCGACTTCTTTCAGTATTTCGCCGGTAGCACTGTCGAAAACACGGAAACCGCCGGCGTTGTCACCACTGAGCACGATGCCCCCCGCGGTTGGCGTTACCGCCGCAAGTACGGGGTGATCGGCGTGGTGGCGCCAGGCAACCGCACCTGTATCAGCATCTAACGCGTACAACCAACCCCGCGGCGTGCCGATACCGGTCCACGTGCCACCCATGTTGTATCCGCCTGCTTCGGGCGTCGTACCCGGATCGCTCATGAATAGCGCGCAGTAATCGAGAGAACCAACGAATAGGCGATTTTGCCCTGGGTCGTACGCAGGTCCGTTCCACTCGACCCCGCCCGCTGGTCCAGGGCAAGCTTCAACCCCCTCAGGCGTTGGCACGGGTGCGGGTTCGTCGACAGTCGTGACCGCCGTTTTCGCGACCAACTTGTGCGTACGACGATCGATGATATGTAGATACCCATCCTTACCACCGGCGGCGACCATTTGCTCGCCTTTGCTGTTGCGATAAAGCACGGGCGATGCCGCTAGATCGTGATCGAGCCCATCGTTTGGCGCCAACTGGTACCACCACTTCAAAGCACCCGTGCGCGCATCGAGCACTAACACGGAATTCGTGTAGAGATTGTCACCCAGTCGCTCGGCCGGCACAAAGTCTGGAATCGGGTTGCCTACGGGAATGAAAATTTCTGCCGTCGTTGGGTCCAGAGCGAAATGCGACCACGTACCGCCACCGCCGCCGCCAATGTCGTTCCATACGGTATTACGCCAGCTGTCGGAATTTGGTTCGCCAGGCTCCGGGACGGTGTGAAAACGCCAGACCTCTCTGCCCGTCATCGCTTCATAGGCGATGACCCGACCACGCACACCGAACTCGGACACGGCAGTACCCACAAACACGAGGCCGCTCCAGGCGACTGGCGAACCAGTAACTAATTCTCCGAGCGCCGGATCACCCACAATGTTCGACCACAGTTCAGTACCAGTGCTCGCATCGAGTGCGATAACTTGGCCATCGTCGGTGCCGCGAAAGAGCCGACCCGCGTAGTAAGCAACGCCGCGATTAACCGGCAATGGAGAATCCGCTTGGCGGCGATGGCGGTGCCGCCAGATGATTTTGCAGGTCGATGGATCAAGTGCCAAGGTATCGGTCGAGGTGGTCGCGTACATCACATCATCGATCACAATGAGACCGGCTTGAAACGACCCACCGTCGGCGATTTTTACTCGACAAACCTCAGTCAACTGAGCCGCATTACTCTTGTTGATCTGCTTCAGGGTCGAATAACGTTGCCCATCAAGTGTCTTGTTGTAACTTGACCATTCAGCGCCCGGGGGAAACTCAGACGCGCCTCCTTCTTCACTGATCCTCTCCGCTGCGATCGCAGAGCACGACAGGCATATTGTCAGATAGGCTAATAGACCACGTAGTCGCTTGTCGTACATTTAAGTCATCTCCCGAAGCCGTTAGTGAATCTCGTTATGAATAAAAAGAACCGTGTCGTAATCAAGGCGCCGCGGAATTCTCGCAGAGCTGCGCGCGACATCATTGCTTATCCGTAATCGTGATATTCAGCAATCTTGTCGTCGTTGAAAACATAGAGCGTGCACAGATCGAGCCCGAGCACTTCTCCGGCCTGCCCCATTCCAGGGATGTCGGCAGTTGCCGTTCCTCCCCAGTGATGAACTCTCACAACCGTATTGTCAGTTTCGATCAATTTAACTGCGGGGCCGATCTTCCGATCTGGCATCAGTTGATCAGCGAACAACTTTAGGGTTGTGATAAAATCGTCGCGGCTATCGTGTTCGAAACCTCGATTGTAATGACAAAAATAGAACTTCGGCGCGAGAAACTCGCGGTACCGTTCGAAGTCTTTCGCGTTATAAGCCGCGATAGACGCTTCGACAATTGTGCCGAGTCGCTGCGGTTGAATTTTGTTTGCCATTGATCGGTTGCTCCTAATCGCTATGTTGCTGCTTATTGCTTAGCGACGGTTTCTTTCATTTATGCCGAGGGCAAATTGATTGTTACCGGTATTCAGTTCCCCCGGCGCACGCAGCGGCGCACGCTTGCCGTTCGGAATTTGAAATTCCGTGTTGCCCGTGTAGTAACCCAGGAGATGTAGAAAGCTGGGCTCAAGCGCCGCCACGGTCTCTGGCCACAATGCAGTGTTCCAATTGACCTGAGGTCGCAACCAACGCAATGCGTAGTAACCAAACAAGGCTGCGCGATAGCCGCCACTTGCACGATTCTCACCTGTTTGATGCCACAACCGTCCATCGATTATTACGATTGAACCGGCGGGCGCTTCGACACCATGCGTCATTGCGGACTCGCCTTCGGCAGGTCCGTGCCCATAGCGATGTGATCCTGGGATATATCGAGTGCCGCCGTTTTCTTCGTTAAGGTCATCCAAGAGCCACGACACATTGCAGGCCAATGGCTGGGTTGGCCACGGCGGTAAGACGTAACCTTGATCAGCATGCAGCGCCATGCGCTGATTGCCTGGTTCGGTGATGTTTGCGCTAAAGTTCGAAATCAGGAAGTCATCACCTAATACGTGGCGAACATAATCAATCGCATAGGGCTTTTGGATCAGATCGACAAATACCGGATCCAAATTGAACAAGTGGAACACCCGAATGTTGTGCAAATCGGGATCAAACGGATAGCCTCGAGTGGGTACGCCATCTGCTTCGCTCGCATCAACCGCATCGAACAACCGCCGGCGAACGTCTGCGACTTCGCTCTTTGACAGTACATTGGTTACGACGGCTATGCCGTGCGTGTCGAGATCGGACCGCGCTTGTTCGGGGCTGTTCGTTGGTGTGACTTGATCGGTCGTCATTCGTTGGCGGCCCTAGCTGATCGATAGCGGCGTTCATCTAGCGATCGGAGTACGCTTGGATCGGATCCGCGATCGGCATCCGGCGGATACGAGAACCCATGAGAACACATAATAAATAGACCACCCTGCACTGCGATACTCCCGAGCTATAGACGGCGATTGACAGAACTATTATCGTTGCTGAAAACAATGTCAACTGAATAGATCTTCAGTAAGAACCGGAGTGGGTCTAGATTGGAACAATTGGCGAAAATACCGCGCCGCATGGATCGCCACGCACGCCGCCAGCAGCTCATCGAATGCGCTGTCAGTGTCTATGCGGATCAAGGCATCACGGGCGCAACACACACGGAAGTGGCAGAACGCGCCAATGTATCGATTCCGACCGTGTTCGCATACTTTCCCACGAAAGATGAGATGAGTAATGCAGTGTTGTCGGCGGTTGAAAGCGTTCTTTGGGACATTGTCGACCAAGTTAAGAAATCTAAGCACGAAGTGCCTGAGACGTTTCTGCGTAATTACCAGCGATTTACCCAGACCGTGGAAAGTAATCCGAATCACATTCGGATTTGGTTAGTGTGGGGCACGGCGATCAACGATCCGAATTGGCCACGCTACCTAAAACTTCAGGACGAAATGATCAGCGCGCATACTAAGGTGCTGAAAAAAGGTCAGCGCCAGGGTTCGATCGCGAGTAATGTCGACGTCGGTGATGCCGCCCGCATGCTGGTTGCGAACAGCCACATGGTCGCATTGATGATATTCAGCGGCATCGAGCGGCAACGCATGGACCGCTACATCGAACATATTCTCGAGTCTTCTTTAAGCCTCAAACTATCGCGACAAAAGCTTGTATGACAACAAAATAACCGAGCGAGGCTGATCGCTAATATCGCAGGCTCGTCGTTTTTTCCACCACGGTTCTATTAGGAGAGCAGCATGAAACAATACACAAGCGAGAAATACCTCGACGGCTTTGTGTTCCTCGAAGGACCGCGCTGGCATGACGGGGCGCTATGGGTATCGGACATGATGGCCCACAAGATCTACCGTATCCCTGAAAATAGCGAACGCGAGGTCGTCGTCGAAGTTCCGAAGCGGCCATCGGGCCTTGGCTTTATGCCGGACGGCACGCTGATCGTCGTATCGATGCTCGATCGACTGGTCTACAAGCTCGTCGATGGTGAGCTTGTGCTACACGCCGACGCGAGCGGCACCGTCAATGGCGATCTCAACGATATGGTCGTGGACTCGCAGGGACGCGCTTACATCGGCAATTTCGGCTACGATATTTTTGGTGGAGGCGATCCCGCAACGGCGGAAATCATTCTCGTCGACCCCGACGGGTCGCATCGGGTCGTCGCCGATAACTTGGAGTGTCCAAATGGCACCGTCATTAGCACAGACGGGCGTACCTTAATCGTCGCAGAATCTTTCGCTGGGCGCTTAACGGCGTTTGATCGCGCAGACAACGGGGATCTTTCCAATCGCCGGATCTACGCCGAGTTCCCGGGTTTGGTTCCTGACGGTATGTGTCTCGATGTGGACGGTAATGTTTGGGTCGCGTTGTTCGCCGACAAAAAATTCGTGCAAGTTAACCAAAACGGCGAAGTCATCGGAACGGTGGACGTCGGTCCGGACTCCGCGATAGCTTGCCAATTAGGTGGGGACGACGGGCGGACATTGTTCTGTTTGATCTATTCCGGCGAAATCGATGATATCGCGCAAGGTAAACCGAACGCGCGCATCGAGACTGCGCGGGTTAACGCGGCGGCCGCGGGCTCACCGTAATATTTAGACGCAGACTAGCAATGACAGTGTATTAGACGGTGGCGTCAGTGTTCAATGCTTCGAGCACCAATGTTGCTAGCGATGTGAATGCCAGCGAGGTCGCCGACCCGGCGAATCGATCGCGGGTCGGATAATCGTTAGCAAAAGATTCTACGATTCCGCAACATCAGGTTTTGCGATAAGTGCACCTGAAGCTTCCAAGGCGCGCACGTCCGCTTCGCTAACGCCAGCAAATTGCGTGAATACATCGACGTTATGTTCGCCCATATAAGCTGCGTCTAATTTCTGGTGGCGCGGTGCGGCCGAGAATCGTAACGGCATGCCAGGCACTTGATAACTGCCAAATATCGGATCCTCAATCGTGCGAATCGTTTCGCGCTCAATGAGATGCGGATGATTCACGGCTTGCTCAACAGACAAAATCGGCGCGACCGGTACGTGGTGATTAAAGCCCCAATCCTCGGCTGCTTCGATCGCAGTTGAATATCGTGTCAGGCTTTCTTCAATAATCGCCGATAGCGCCTCACGATTGGCAACCCGCTCGACATTATCCACAAAACGCGGATCGTCGACTAGTTCGGGTTTACCTAGCGCGTTACAGAACTTCGGCCACTGGTTCTGAAGCACGGCAATGATCACGTAGCCTTCTTTGCACTTGAACACGCCAAGCGGCGACACCGCATAGTGATGGGCTCCCGAGCGATGTGGTTTAATCTCGCCATTGGACGCCGTGTGCGCTTGGACGTTAACTTCATGGCAATGAAAATAAGAATCGAGAAGTGAGGCTTCAACGTACTGGCCAACCCCAGTGCGTTCGCGGTGGAACAATGCGCCGTTGATTGCGGCGAGTAAATGCGTACCTGTCATCACGTCGCCGATGCCGAGCATATAGAAGTACGGCGGACCGTCCGGCTCGCCGATCATACTTAGCACACCCGCGTAAGCGGCGCCGATGTAGTCATAACCCGGCAATTTGGACAACGGGCCCGTTTGACCAAATGCCGATATCGAGCCCATGATTAACCGTGGGTTCGCCGCGTGAACTTCTTCCCAACTAAAACCGAGTCGGTCGATCACGCCTGGCGCGAAATTTTCTACCAGCACATCACAAGACTCGAGAACTTTTTTGACCAATTCGATGGAACGCGGATTTTTTCGGTCGATCGCGATACTTTTCTTGCCGCGGTTCTGCTGGATGTAATAGCCCGAACGGCCATTACGGAAATACGGTAGGCCTCGTGCTTGCTCGCCATTCGGTGCTAGCTCGACTTTTATAACCTCAGCACCCATCTCAGCCATCAACCGGGTCGTCGTTGGGCCTGCCAATGCTTGGGTGAAATCGAGCACTCGGATGCCGTCCAAAATGTTTGTGGGCTGAGCCATTCTTTTGCCTCGCTTGGTGATTCGATCGGTCGTATTACGCGATCGGATGCTGGGTGGTGGTCGCCGTCGACCGGTAAGAATTTTGCGTTGATACTAGTCGAGCCCTGGTTTACATGTCTAGCTCATTTCGCTATCGCGATTGAGTAATGAGTACGGGTGAAATGCATATTCAACTTGGGATGTTTCGAAGAAGATAATCTCGTGCCTTCTCAATATGCGCGCTATGAGGTTGGGAATGTCTAGGTCGTGCTTATAGTGTCGTCCCGGAAATGACTCGATAAATGGTCTCTTCGTCGTATTCAATTTGACCGTCTAGTACCAGTAACGACAGTCCGTGAACGATCGACCAAGCACGCAGAGCCGCCACTTTGCGCTCATAGACAGGCAATTCCGGTGGCATTAACTCCGCGATATTCTCGCGTAATGCGCGCATCGCGCTACCGACTCGCCCAAGTTCGCTATCGAGCAAATCGATGGAGGGTGCGCAGCTGAACACCAATCGGAAAAGCGCGGGATTTTCAACGGCAAATTTCACGTACGCAGCCCCCGTCGCACGGAAACCATCGGGACCTCCGCCGGCCTTTGCCCCTGCCGCCTGCTGTATAGCCGCTAGTTTCTCCATGCCTTCGTGCGCCAAGGCACCGAGTAAGGCGTCCTTATCAGGAAAGTGACGATAGATTGCCGTCGCACTCACCCCAACATGGCGCGCGACTTCGCGCAGCCCAATATCGTCTGCGTCTCGTTGCCGCAGCAATTCGAGCCCTGCTTCGATTAACGCTGCGCGCAGATCACCATGGTGATACGGCGCTTTTGTATCGCGCTTTTGCTTAATGTTGACACTGTTATCATTTATACTCATGCTGGCACTGTAAACATTGCAACGATGTTTTCCCATCAGGAGACGAAATCATGGCAAGTGGGATCGAAAAAACTATCCGCTCCACGGTGACCAAAGGCATTGATGCCATATCCGAATTCAATCGCAAGCGACGCTCGAGTCTCGATAAACCCCATCCCTTTCTCACCGGCATTCACGTGCCCATGACGACCGAGGAAACACTCGCCGACTTAGTAGTCGACGGCGAAATTCCAAAGCAGCTCGATGGTCGTTATTTGCGCATTGGTCCGAACCCAGTAACCGCGCCTGATCCGGCTAGCTATCACTGGTTTATCGGCGACGGCATGGCCCATGGGATAAGGATCCTAGATGGCCAGGCAGTGTGGTATCGCAATCGTTGGGTCCGCTCCATCGCAGTGAGTGAAGCGCTCGGCGAAGCACTGAAACCCGGCATCCGCAACCCGCGTTTTGATACGGCGAATACAAACATCATTGGCGTGAAGGGGCGTACGTTCGCGATAGTCGAGGCCGGAGGTAAGCCGGTTGAACTGTCAAACGAACTCGAAACGATTTCCCACAACCCTTTTGACGGGACGTTGAAACATTCGTTCAGCGCACACCCCCACCTCGATGTTCACACCGGTGAACAACATGCGATTTGCTACGACGGAGAAACGGTCGATAAAGTCTGGCATGTCGTTCTCGATCCAGGCGCTCAGGTGATCCGCGAGGAACCCATTACAGTAAGCGATGGACCCAGTATTCATGATTGTGCAATCACAAAAAATTACGTCTTAATCTTTGATTTGCCGGTCACATTCTCGATGAAGGCCTTACTCTCAGGACTGTTGTTTCCTTACGCCTGGAATGACAAACATAAAGCTCGCGTTGGTCTCCTGCCGCGCAACGGCACTAATGCCGACGTCGTGTGGTGCGATGTCGAGCCTAACTACGTGTTCCATGTCGCGAACGCCTTTGAAACCGCAGACGATAACGTTGTCGTCGATGTTGTCTCGCACGATCGAATGTTTGCGCGCAGCACTCTAGGCCCGGACTCTGTTCGCTCGCGACTAGAGCGCTGGACAATTAACCCGTCCACGAGGCGCGTTGATCGGCGCGTGTTACATGATCACAACCAAGAATTCCCAAGAATCGATGATCGCCGCACGAGCATGCCATATCGTTACGCCTACTCCATCGCACTACCGATGGAAGATCACATCGAACTGACAATCGCCGCCACTGTGCTGTTCAAGCACGACGTTGGAAATGCCAGCACTGAGGTGCGTGATTTCGGTAAAGATCGGCATCCGGGGGAATTCGTATTTGTCCCACGAAATGAATCCGGCGCCGAAGACGATGGATGGCTAATTGGCTTAGTCGTCGATATGAGTAACGAGACAACGGCGCTTGAAATACTGAATGCGGACGATTTTACGGGTCCAGCCCAAGCCGTGATCCATGTCCCTCATCGTATCCCACCGGGTTTTCACGGCAACTGGGTCGCGACCGCTTAGATAAAACCTAGACAGTTAGAGACCACTCACACAACGATTTCTAATAGGTTCGACGAGCAGCCCGTCGGACTGCCAATCGCGAAGAACGAAGAACGAAGAACGAAGAACGA
>JBLFWX010000049.1:0-39775 GCA_047611805.1 Gammaproteobacteria bacterium | reverse complement strand
CGATTTCGTCATTGCGTGTGCTCGCAGCCAGAGCGCGAGTCGGATTGAACTCGCAAGTGATGGTCATCCGGTTAGGCGTGCTGACTACTATCGATTTGTCGCAGACCAACTCGGTTTTTCCGACACGGTTGTTTTTGAATCTACGGCACCGAACAGCAGGGCGTCATCGCGTCGTTGCGATCCCTCCACCACGATGCACAGAATCGGATGGCAGCCCCGATACTTAAACTATCGACAAGGCCTATTGCAGAGCTTTAAAGCACAACAGAACGTATTTTTAATTTAGACACTAGGGCCTAATGGATTGCCCGAGTGCGCGTGGACTGTTGCAACATCTGATGTCTGCGACAACGAGCAATGACTCGTCCGACACACATTGTCGTTAGCAATTTGCCGCTTGCGATGTCAATGAACGTGATGTTGTTGTCGGGACTCGCCACCAGCAGTCGTCTGCCTCGAGACCTATTGGAGCGTCCCCCATTTCAAATGCGTGTGAGGTCCGGTTAGATATTCGTAGCCAGAGTTGCCCTATCATATTGAAGATCGAATGACCATGAACGTCGTTCTGGGCTCAATCTAGCTGAAGTGTCAATTAGCACAGCGCGATCGTTAAGCAAGCAGTACTATCTGAACGATATTAACAACGCGCCGATGAATGACTGTGAACTCGCCTCATAAACGCTACGCTCGAACCCTCCTATTATTGCCATGGGTCATGCTGTTCACGCCGGCGCTAGTCGCCGATCCGGCTCAAGAGAATTTAGACGTCCTTCGGGGAGAGCAGCTTATCGCAAGTTTCGTCGTCGAAATTGCCCGGGATAATGAGACCCGCCGCACGGGCTTGATGTGGAGGACAGAGTTGGCAGCAGACAAGGGTATGTTGTTCGACTTTAAGGAAACTCGCGGTATACGGATGTGGATGAAGAACACCTTACTGCCGCTTGATATGCTGTTCATCGATTACACAGGTGTCATTGTGCACGTCGAGCACGATACGACGCCGGGTTCACTGGATTTACTCGGCGCAGACATGCCAGCGCGTTACGTGTTGGAAATTAACGGAGGCCAAGCTCAGAAATCGGGCATTGAAATCGGGGATCGGATCGTGCAACCCAATACGTTCTTACAGAATAAGAATCACTGATGCTCGTATGACACGCTCAAGCGGGGACTAATTGGACGCGGATAGCGAGGCGAGCCCTTGTTCGAATCCATCGAGGGATAGTGGGACCTCGATGGGTTGACGTTTTGCGTCATAGAACTTGATCGAAATTTGCTTACCCGTACGTAAATTACTGAGGATATTGTGCTCGATCCTTAAGCCCGCGCGACAGCCGTTCGGTTCGCATCTCTCGATCGCGATTCGATGCGCTGCATGGCTATCGATTTGAATCTCCGCGCCAGGCGGCAAAGATATCCCGAGCGGCAGGCTGAGCAGCGCAATGGGATCTGGTGTTTCAACGACGTAACCAATTGCTATTTGCAAGACGCGCTGACCGCCGTCACGTAGCACCAAGTTTTGGATAATGAAGCAGCCCTCGCGACTACCTTGAGCTTCGCTTTCGCAATTTATCGTCCAATTTCCATAGGATTCGCCATCGGCAGGTTCCGCCATGGCTGTCCTGGATATGCTCGTCAATTCGACGATGGCGAAGAGCATCAATGGCAGGAGATTCAAATGGCGCATGGTAGTCATTCGGCTTAGGCGGCGTCGGGCGGTGACGAGCTTACAGGAGTTGTGGGTTAATTGCCACTATGTGTTGCGTTTTCGATACGCTTTTCTGATCGTTCGGATAACCATTGTGGCACTCTAATGTCAGGAAATACGTCGTAATGGTCATACGGCTTTATGTCGATTACTGGGGTTCCGTCGTAAGCATCAAGTCGCCTAACCCGCAAGCGAGTATCGTTCACCTCAACTAATTCGCACACCGCAAGCCCGATCGGGTTTGGGTGCCCGCGACCTCGTGATGCCAATATTCCTGTTGGGGGCAGCGCACCGTCGCCCCGCGGGTGAATCACGGGTAGCGCTGAAGGCGTCACACGGTCTAACCAGAATAGAACGAAGATATGGGAATACTCGCGGATACCCAGTAAGGATTCGCTAAACTCTTCGAGTACGACTATCTCGGATACGATGTCGCGGCGGCGTTTCGCAATCTCGTCGTCCGGAACGTCGGTTTCGACGAAGCCAATCGGGCGCATCTGGATGGTTGCTTGTTCGTTCATAAACGCTTGTCCGAAGGTGTAGCTTAGACATCATTATCGCAGTGTCGACGTTGAAAACCGATCGTGGATTTGAGTGTTGCTCGGCCAGTTCGTGGTTGCCCGGATTGCGTCCGTATGTTCGCGCGCCAGGCCGGGCGTGATCGGGAGTGAACATGGTTTTTGGCACGCTAAGAAGGTAGGCTGCGGACCATGTCGGAATCGAATTTTCATCCTAGCGTCTCGCGCTGGCTCGAACAGACTTTTGGTGCGCCGACCCCTTGTCAGATCCAGGCTTGGTCGTCTATTAAGGCAGGTAAGCACACCTTAGTCGCCGCCCCAACGGGCTCGGGGAAAACACTGGCGGCCTTTCTCTGTGCCATCGATGATTTAGTCCATCTGTCGGTTACTGGGGTGCTCGAGGATTCGACCGCCGTTCTTTATGTGTCGCCGCTCAAAGCGCTTAGCAACGACATCGAGAAGAATCTCAATGTTCCACTTGAAAGTATCCACCGAAGTTTGAGTGTCGAAGCAGTCGATTACACCCCGATCCGCGCCGCAGTCCGCACCGGAGACACGCCGCAAGCAGCCCGCGCCGCGATGCGCCGGCGGCCGCCTCACATTTTGGTCACGACCCCTGAGTCACTGTATATATTGCTCACGAGTGAGAGCGGGCGCGAAATGTTGAGTGGTGTGCGGACCGTCATTATTGATGAAATTCATGCGCTCGCCGGAAATAAGCGTGGCGCTCACTTGAGTTTAAGTTTGGAGCGTTTGGATTACCTTACTACGGGTTCGCCGTTGCGCATCGGTCTTTCTGCTACCCAAGAACCCATCGATGAGATTGCGCGTTTTTTAGTCGGCATGGACAACCTCGAACCCTGCGGTGCGGCGCGTTGCGCAATCGTTAATGAAGGCCATGTTCGTGATCGAGATCTCGGCATCGAACTGCCTGCGGCTCCGCTGGAGGCGGTGCTTTCTGGAGATTCCGCGGCTGAGAACTACGATCGAATCGCGGAGTTAATTAGACAACACAAAACGACCTTGGTATTTGTTAACACGCGTCGCATGTCTGAAAGGGTGGCGCGTGCATTAAGTGAGCGGGTTGGCGAGGAATTCGTTACTTCGCACCACGGCAGTATGGCCAAAGAACGGCGTCTTGAGGCGGAGCAGCGGTTAAAGAATGGCCAGTTGAAAGCATTGGTTGCGACCGCCTCGTTAGAACTCGGTATAGACATTGGTGACATCGAACTCGTGTGCCAAATTGGTTCCACACGGACGCTTTCGATGTTCCTCCAGAGAGTCGGCCGTTCCGGCCACTCTATCGGCGCAGTGGCCAAAGGGCGTTTGTTTCCTCAGACTCGGGATCAGCTAGTTGAGTGCGCCGCGTTGCTAGACATGACCCGGCGTGGAGAACTCGATCGCATTACCGTTCGGCAAGCCCCTTTGGACGTTCTCGCCCAGCAGATTGTTGCAGAAGTGAGTAGTACCGATTGGTCTGCGGACAAACTCTACCGGCTATGTGTACGCGCCTACGGCTATCGAGCGCTCACTCGAGAGAAATTCGATGAAGTGATCAAAATGTTGTCCGAAGGTTATAGTTTTGCTCGCGGTCGCAGCGGCGCGTATTTGCACTGGGACGCCATTAACGGCAATTTACGCGCACGACGCGGTGCAAGGCTCACGGCTCTTACGAACGGCGGCGCCATTCCAGATAATGCGGACTACGATGTCATCGTTGAACCTAGCGGTCATTTCGTTGGCAGCGTCAATGAAGATTTCGCGATTGAAAGCCTCCCAGGAAATGTTTTTCAACTAGGTAATACGTCGTGGCGCGTACTAAGAGTAGACGCCGCCGCGCTTCGAGTTGTAGACGCTGCTGGGGAGCCGCCCAATATGCCATTTTGGTTAGGCGAGGCGCCGGCGCGCAGCGCCGAGCTGTCCTTTGCGGTGTCGCGAGTCCGTGACCTGTTTCGTGAGCGAGCAGATGGTGCCCCCGGCGATCCGAGAGAGGCGATCGTTCCTTGGTTGTCGAATGACGTCGGTGTCGGCGAATACGCCGCCCAACAATTGTTTGACTATCTCATGAGTGGTTACCGTGCACTTGGCACCATGCCGACCCAAGACGTGCTCGTCATGGAACGGTTTTTCGACGAATCTGGCGGCATGCAACTCGTGATTCATTCGTCATTTGGTTCTGCGGTGAATCGCGCATGGGGACTGGCGCTTCGAAAGCGCTTCTGTAGAACATTTAACTTCGAGTTGCAAGCAGCTGCTATCGAAGATGCAATCGTAATCTCGCTTGGCGCTGTCCACAGTTTCCCGCTCGAAGAAGTTTGGCGATATCTGAATTCCGCTACGGTACGCGACGTATTAACCCAGGCTGTCCTCGATGTACCGATGTTCAACATTCGTTGGCGGTGGGTCGCCAACTGTGCGCTCGCGCTGCCGCGCTTTCGCGGTGGAAAGAAAGTACCACCCCGTTTGCAGCGGATGAACGCGGAAGATTTAGCTGCACTACTGTTTCCGGACCAATTGGCCTGTGCAGAAAATTTGCACGGTAGTCGTGAAATTCCTGAGCATCCCCTAGTCGAACAAGCCTTGCGCGATTGTTTGACGGAAGCGATGGATATAGACACCCTAGAGAATCTCCTTGCGGAGATCGCGGATGGCAAGAAACAACTTGTGCAGTTGGATTTAACCGAACCGTCGCCGTTCGCCCACGAAATATTGAACGCAAATCCTTACGCGTTTTTGGACGACGCGCCGCTCGAAGAGCGTCGCACTCAAGCTGTTCAAAGTCGCCGATGGCTCGACCCGGATACTGCCTCGGATCTCGGAGCATTGGATATCGCAGCGATCGAACGGGTCTGCGACGAACTGGCGCCCGGCGCAATTAATGCCGACGAATTGCATGAAGCCCTGCTTCTAATGGGCGCGATAACCGAGGAAGAAGCAGGTCTCTACGGCCGCGGCTCGTGGGATCCCCTGTTTGACGAATTGTCTTCGACCGGTCGTGCTGTCCAGATCCAAAGCCCGACCTGTCCGACGCTTTGGGTGGCGAGTGAGCGCTACGCGGAGCTGCATCTGCTTTGGTCTGATCGCCACGTCATTCCGGGCAGGGAGAATCCAGCGCTAAAAATATTCTCGGCCTTATCCGTTGAACAGGCGCTGGTCGCGCTCGTACGTTCACGCCTCGATAATACGGGTCCGCAGACCGATACCTCGATCGCTCGGATACTCGGTGCGTCGCTGTTATCAGTGAAATCCGCGTTAACCGCATTGGAGAATCGGGGTGTCGTGTTCCAAGGCCGATTCACCCCTGAAGTCACCGCGAAAGAATGGTGCGACCGGCGCGTATTGGCGCGTATCCACCGCTATACTTTGCGCCGATTGCGTGCCGAGATAGAGCCGGTCTCAGGATCAATTTATTTACGCTTCCTATTTGAGTGGCAGCGGGTCGCTCCGCAAACTCAATCCGAAGGGCTCGAATCTACGGCGGCGATCATCGAGCAACTTGCTGGGTTCGAAGTGGCAGCGGTGGCCTGGGAAAGCGAAATACTCCCAGCAAGGGTGCGGGATTTTCGTCCGGATTATCTGGACCAGCTGCATTCCAGCGGGCGAACAGTTTGGTTACGTTTGAACCCTAAGCGCTACACGACGGGTACCTCAGTCGGACCATTAAAGTCGACGCCGATCGCATTGATTCCGAGGAACGATCTGAGAAACTGGCTGGCCATGGTGGATTCTCCCGAGGAACATCACGAAGATCATTTCAGCGGTGTTGCGAAAATGGTCCTAACGGTACTTACAGAGCGCGGCGCTGCATTTTTCGACGACATCGTCGATCGTTGCGGGGTACTTAAATCCCAATGTGAACTAGCGCTCGGTGAACTCGCAGCAGCCGGGTTGATCACGGCAGACAGTTTTTCCGGGTTGCGAATACTACTTGTTCCGGCCAGTAAACGTCGGCCGTTAAACGGTTCACGTCGGCGCGGGACTCCGGTTGCCAGCGTTGATACGGTTGGGCGTTGGGATTTAATTCCTCGGACGGGAAGTAACGACGCCACACGTTTTGACAGTGACGGACCGACCATGGAGCGTATCGTAGGCACGTTATTAAACCGCTACGGTATTGTGTTCAAGCGCGTGATCGAACGTGAGACGGCGCTTCCCCCGTGGCGATATTTGTTGTGGGCGCTTCGTCGTATGGAGGCCCGCGGCGAAGTGCGCGGCGGCCGCTTCGTGGCAGGGTTTTCCGGTGAACAGTTCGGGCTTCCGGACGCCGTCGATGCATTGCGTCGAATGAACAAATCCCCAAACAACAACGAGATTGTCGTTATTAGTGGGACCGATCCGTTAAACCTCGCAGGGGTCATTACACCCGGCCTTCGAATTCCCGCAACGACTAAAAATCAAATAGCATACTTAGACGGCGAACCTGTGGCCGTGCGAATAGGTCAAGATTTTAGAATGCTAAAAGAATGCACTAACGGTGTGGAACTACGTGTGCGCACCGCGTTAATAAGGCAGCCGCGCCCAACGAATAGACGCAGCTCATCGCGACGGTGATGGTAAGTGGAAGAACGTGACATAGATGAATACTGACCACAGTCGAGAAATTGATGCGGGTTCGCGCTTTGAGTTCGGACGGAATTGGCGTCAGTTCCTAGGCAACGTAGATGAGCAGCGGATTCAGCTTGCAACACAGTCATTGCAACAGTTACTTGGGCGTGACGTGGCGGGCGCGCGTTTTCTAGATGTTGGTTCAGGTAGCGGTCTATTTAGCTTGGCCGCCCGACGGCTTGGTGCGACAGTTCTATCATTCGATTTTGATCCGGAATCCGTCGCGTGCACCAGCGAATTGCGTCGATTACATCAGCCAAACGATCCGCAATGGTCGGTCGAACGTGGTTCGGCGCTCGATCGAAACTATCTGGCGACATTAGGGCGCTGGGACGTCGTGTACTCGTGGGGCGTTCTACACCATACCGGCAATATGTGGGCCGCCTTGCAGGAACTTCCCTCCTTGGTGGCAGATGACGGCACGCTAGCGCTTGCGCTCTATAACGACCAGGGACGCTCGAGCAAGATGTGGTTGCAAACTAAGCAGTTGTATAACCGTCTACCGAGGCAGCTACGTTGGCTAGTGATGCTGCCCGCCGTGACTCGCTTATGGGGGCCGACTTTGGTTCGAGATCTCTTCAAAGGAAGTCCACTCCACACGTGGCAATGCTATGCACGCGAAAGCGTGCGCGGAATGTCCCCTTGGTACGACCTAGTCGATTGGGTCGGTGGTCTGCCGTTCGAAGTGGCGAAGCCCGAACAGTTGCTCGACTTCTATCGTTCTCTCGGTTTTGAATTGACGAAATTAAAAACTTGTGCCGGCGGGATCGGATGTAACGAGTACGTTTTTCGACGACGCGCAGTGCTCGAGACCTCTTCGGTAGGTTAAGCAAGCGCGCCCGTGCCGTATTTGAAAGAGCGCGGTTCGCGCGCAACCACCGTTCCATGGGGACGCCTTTCGCGTTTGCTCAAGGATTCTAAGTCCGTCGTGTACACGGATGTGGAGTCGGAACTGCGCATTTGAAAATCCTACTAGCACCAGACTCGTTCAAGGAAAGTTTGAGCGCGAACGCGGTTGCAGACGCCCTGGAACAAGGAATCCGACGAGTCATGCCTGACGCGCATTGCGTCAAGCTGCCGATGGCCGACGGGGGCGAGGGGACCGTCTCCGCGCTTATAGGGGCAACCGACGGACGACGCCACCGCAAAACGATAGTGGGTCCGCTAGGGGACCCAGTTATTGCCTCATACGGCATGCTCGGCGACGGTCGGACGGCGGTTATCGAAATGGCTGAGGCGTGCGGTCTACATCTCGTACCTCCGCATCTAAGAAACCCACTGCTAACGACTAGTTACGGTACAGGAGAATTGATCACCGCAGCCCTTGAGCGTGGTGCCCAGAAGGTAATTATCGGTGTTGGTGGCTCGGCGACTAACGACGGCGGAGCGGGGATGGCCCAAGCATTGGGCTTCAATATGATTGCGCGAGACGGGTCGGACCTTCAGGCCGGTCTCGCCGGGGGTGGTTTACGTGAAATCTCGAGAATCGATTCTAGTGGACGCACCGAGCGCCTGCAGGGCGTGGAAATTTCTATTGCCTGCGACGTTGAAAACTATTTGGTCGGACGCAACGGGGCAAGCCGAGTTTACGGTCCGCAAAAAGGTGCGTCGCCTAGCCAAGTACAGACGCTCGATCGAAATTTACGTCATTTCGCGACGGTCATTGAGCGCGATCTCAGGGTGAATGTACGGCGCCTAAGAGGCGCGGGCGCGGGCGGCGGAATGGCGGCAGGTTTGGTAGCATTTGCGAACGGGAGTCTTCGTTCTGGAATCGAGCTTGTTATCGAAGCCGTAGGATTCGAAGAACGCCTTAGCGACGTTGATGTCGTCATTACGGGGGAAGGCTGTATCGATGCACAAACCGCTTTCGGCAAGACAGTCGTGGGTGTCGCGGCTGTGGCGGGTCGCAAAAATGTTCCTGTCGTCGCGCTGGGTGGTAGTTTGGCTCCGAGTGCGCAAAAACTATTTGAGAGCGGCGTAGACGCATTGGAAAGCACCATTGTGCGCGCGATGCCGTTGTCCGAGGCACTTCGAAATGCGCGCCGCAATACCCGTGACGCAGGCGAGAGAATCGCACAGTGGTTGCTGCTAGCCGAAAAGATATCGCGGAAGAATCTCTAGAACGACGCATAACGTGATGGTTTGATAGTAAATCGACACGCTATTTTAATTCTCGAAGTCCCGCCCAATCCCGTCTTATTCGGTCCCTTCATTCCCAACGTAAACGCAAGCCCGCGCCCGCAAGGTCGTTTTAGCTCCGAATTACATGAAAACCGCCTATGGGCGCCTCATTTAAGGCAATAGCAATCCCCGTGAGGGTTACTTTATGCAAGTTATAGCTTATGGGTGTATTTATTCCAGAACGAACGTCGTTCCCGTAATGTGGATGTTTGGTGTCTAATTATTTCAATAATGAAGAAAATTATGAATCTGAATAAATTTGGTCGTCAAATACGCCGCCAGCGTTGCCAGCATGGTTTGAGACAAGCTGAAGTCTCGGCGTTGGCAGAGGGTGGAACGAGATTTGTTCCTGATATAGAAAACGGGAAATCAACGCTAGAGCTAGGACGCGCTATTCGTGTGGCAAATATCGTAGGGCCCTCAATGGCGGTCAGTCGGAAGTCGTGGACGCACTCATTGGCCGAAGATGAAATCTGAGCTTGAGGTTTGTCATGGCCAACCGCGACTCGGACATCTTGTTGAAGAGGCGTCCGGTAGTTGGGCTTTTCTCTATTCGCCGGATTTCCTAGCCGACCCGCTAGATGCGACGACGTCGCCTCGTTCTTCCGAAACTTACTACTGGATGCCGATATTCGGCGACAGTTGGCACGGAAAATTGGTGTGTCACAAGGAAGCGACTTCAGGTTACTCGGGGCCATCTGCGGAGACTGCGTCGGTGCGTTACGTCTTGCGGCACCTGGTGAGCATGGAACGGCGGACAGTGAACTCAGAGTACTGAACGAGGAAGACCTCAGAAACGTCGTGGCGGCGTTGCCGCTTCATCCATTGCTAATCGACGTAGAGGGTTCTCGATTTAGTCTGCCCGGAGAACAACACAAATTTGCGGTTCGCTATGACGGTGCGCAAGTCTCATTAACCTTTGGTAATGTCTTGAGTTCGCATATCACCAAACCAGCCAAAGCGGGGCTTCGCGAATCCGTTATGAACGAAGGATCTTGTTTGCAGCTTGCGTCGGCGCTCGGATTGGAGACCACCGCAAGCGTCGTTCGGCACGGGGCCGTTACCTTACTGGTCGTCGATCGTCTAGATCGGGTGCTCAACGATGGTCATTGGTAGCCCCTGCTCATGGAAGATTTCGCGTAATTAATGTCCGCGAGACCTGAACAACAATACGAAAGAGAAGGCGGGCTCAGCTTTTCGGACTGCATTACGTGCATCAGAGGGTATAGCGTAATGCCCGCCGCAGATATGCGGTCACTTCTGCGTTGGTTTGTGTTTTGTTATTTAACGGGCAACGGAGGCGGCCACTCCAAGCAACTCGCGATCAGGCATCTGCCGGACGGCCCGCGCCTAGCGCCTTTTTATGGATTGATGTCTACGCATGTCTATCAGGCCTTGAGTTCTGGGATGGCAATGTCTATCGGGAATGAAGATAGACCTGATTGGATTATTCCAGCGCGATGGCGAGAATTGGCGGCCGCGATAGACGTTCGCGGCACCTACGTGTTGGAGATCCTGCGTGATGTCGCGGAGCGCGCCCGTATGCTGGGGCTCAGGTAGCGGATCAATTTCAACGGCAACACGGTTTCGCCTCGGTAGTACCGGATATCCGCTCGTTGGTCGAGCGACGCGCGCGGCGAGCCTGGTTTCATTAGAGGCGGAACGAGTCTGACAAAAATTTACGGCGGGTGGGCGCAAACTGACACGTCACGTTTGCTCGCGTCGACTCAAGCAAGGTGTCAGTCTCGATCTTGTTGCTCTTGAATTGCTGTGCCCTTGGTTATTAGGTCGACCTTAGGCCACACGGCTGGGTGTTTTTTTGATTCCAGTTTTGGTTTCGGTTTGCTGAGCACGATCGAGGCGGTACAGTAGTGACCCTATTAGGGGACTCATCATTCGTGAGACGTTAATCGAGGGAGTTGGGCGATGAATAATCGCGATATTTTAATTGACATTATGTCCGAGCACAGCCTTGACCGGCGCGATTTGGGAGAACTCCTACACGTCGATAGGGCCACAGTGGATAGCTGGCTCGCGCCCGGAAGTTCTGCCCGCCAAGCTCAGATCCCGGACATGGCCATCGAACTGTTGGATCTTAAACTCAATTCGAAACTCGGTCGCTCGGAGAATACGGAACCGCCGAACGAAAGCTAACGTTTTGCGGTGATGTCATCGCCGAAGTCGTTCGAGGTGCAAGGTCGGCGCGAACGTTCCGTGAGAGGAAATGTCGGTTAGCAAGATCACATGGTCGTCGACCGGTTCCGCCACAAGGTGTCGACGAGAAATGTTACGAAACTCTTTACCTAGGCAGACGTTATTGTCACTACCGCGTCCGATCGTAGTGCGTCCCTCGGACAAGTCAAAACGGAGTCCGTGTGGGCCGAGTAGCGTCCAACCATTGTCGTTGACGAATCTGAACGCATGGCTGGAGAAACGCATCTCCAGTGCATGTCCTGGCAGGACATGGGCCCGAACTATTTCGCCGCGGGGAAGTCTCTCCAGCCGATTTTCCATCGGATCACCCTCTGCACGTGGACTCGTATCGAAAAGCGCTGTTTCACTGGCATCGAACTCTTCGCCTATTCGTTCAACGATTTGCTCACGCGTGTGAGCCGGGCCCACGTTCTTCATTGAATAAATTATGCGTAAGACTTCTTGTCGCCCGCCGAGGTACTGCATGTACTTGATCAGGGCAAGACGCTTATAACCATCGAAGTTATCGCTGAGCTCGTTCAGTTCCGCCATAAGAGGGCGCCAGTCATGGTCACTTGAGAACACTTGTAATCCGAGGTCGCGAATTGCAGGACCGCAGGCTGTAGTATCTATCAACGCGTCCTCAAGAATGTCGACGAGATTCTTTTCTACCGATTTAATGCTCCGGGCTTCCTGGCGCAGTTCATTCGGTGTTCGACCTAGTAGTTGATCGAACCGAGCGCTGGGGACACTGGTCCGCGATTCTATGGAGAACGAGAAATCGTCAAGTGATCGAAAATGCAAGGTCTTCCCGTTTAACTTGAATCGGATCTGTTTGAGACCTTTCGAACGGGTTCTTCGCGAACTAGGTGGAGCCGCGTTATTGACGGGAACGACGTCGTTTGCGAAAGCTTGAGCGATTGAATAAATCATTATTTTACAATAGCTTATACTATATAATTAATTAATTAAATTAAATACTAGTAGTAAACTAACGAAAATTCAACTTTGTCCGCGCAATTCGTCGATAAATCGACATTCTTGATGCCCGAAATGTTGCTGACGAACGACCCGGTGAATATTGGTGTGTCCGTCCGCTGTCTTACTGGGTGAATTGGCTGGGAATGATCTAGAGAGGCGGAGGGTTTGCGGTTTCAAACCCGATTGGATGGAGCGCTACGAAAATAACGAGAAATCGAGAACCAGGAACATAAAAGGAATCCAGCTCAAAATCATCAGCACAAGCAAGATTGTTTCGAAACGTACGATCATCTGCAATCGCTCTTTCTCAAGCTCGCTCGCATCGCTCATGAAAACAAATGCCATCGTGATATCTAACGGCAAGGTGAAGACCAACATCATCATCAACGTCGGAGCAATCACACTTGGAAACAAGCGCCAATCGTGCATATGAGTTGAGCCGTCTGCAAATGGCGCCGCGGCGATCACAACAATTGTCGCGATCGCGAGCCCGGTTCGAAGAGTTCCAATGCGACGGCAAAAGCTATTTAGAGACAAAAACATGAGCGACATACTATCCAAAGCCGATCTGAATGATACTTTATCCACTATTGCGTATGGATTCGCGAGCATTACTCTGATGACGTTGCTCGCAACCGACTTTAAACATTCTTGATAACGAAGAACTCAGCGATGGCTAAATATTCAAAATTCGGCGATCAATTCAATTCTGATTCAGGGACTCGTCAATTAATGGACGATCTTGGGGAAGTTTTAAACAGTGGTCGTGCGATGATGAATCTCGGCGGCGGCAATCCCGGTACGGTTCCGGGAATAAGTGAATTGTTTCATGACCAGATGCAGGCAAGCTTGGATGATGGCCGTTTCGGATCAATCGCCGGCCAATACGATGGTCCTCAGGGACATCGACCATTTTTAGATGCATTAGCAGGATTATTGCGGCGTCGTTTTGGTTGGGCGGTCGACGCCTCGAATATTGCAACAACTGCCGGAAGTCAGGCAAGCTTTTTTATCTTATTTAACATGCTTGCCGGAATGACAAGACAAGGGCATGCGCGGCACATTCTCCTCCCGCTTACACCCGAGTACATCGGCTACGCAGAGGTCGGCTTACAAGCAGACATGGTCCGTTCTGTCAGACCGTCGATTGATATAATTGACGAGCACACTTTCAAATATCGAATCGATTTCGAAGCGCTCAAGATCACGCCTGATGTTGCGGCAGTGTGTGTGTCGCGACCGACTAATCCAACGGGCAACGTCATTACAGATGACGAACTTGGCCAATTATTAACGCTTACACGCGAACACAATGTGCCATTAATCATTGATAACGCCTACGGACTCCCGTTTCCTAACATCGTATTTAGCGAAGCGGCACCGGTGTTCGAGGCCCACACTATCTTATGCATGAGTTTGTCGAAGCTCGGATTGCCGGGTTTGCGCACGGGGATCATTGTTGCTGCGCCAGAAATTGTCCAAACAATAACTAGCGTCAACGCGATTACTATGCTCGCGAACGGATCATTGGGCGCGAGTCTTGTGACCGACCTGATCAAATCCGATCGGATTGAGCATCTGTGCGCAGAGGAAATTAAACCGTTCTACCTGGAAAAAGCTCTGCAAGCCCGAGCATGGTGTACGGAATATTTCGCTGGGATAAATTACTATTTACATAAAACTGAAGGTGCTATTTTTCTTTGGGCCTGGTTTCCTGATCTGCCCATTTCAGATGTCGAGTTATACGAACGCTTGAAAAGGCGCGATGTCTTAGTGCTAGCTGGTCGGCATTTCTTTCCAGGACTCGGGCAAGATTGGGAGCATATCGAACAATGTATTCGCATCTCCTACGCCCAAGATTCCGAATCGGTGCGGCGCGGAATAGAGGTTATTGGTGAAGAACTTAGACGCGCATTTGAAAAATAAACAGACGCGATTTCGCTTGCTTGCACCGCTTCCAACATATTGAACTACCTATGAAAGCACTGTACTGCGATACGTTTCCGCTGCCGGTGCCTCCGCGGCACCGATTTCCTTACGACAAATACTCGCGTCTGCGCGAACGGCTATCGGCCCAGAATCTCGTCAAGCTTGAGTTTGTGGAATCAACGCCGATCGCGCTCGCTGATGTAGAGCTCGCGCACGATCCCGCTTACATTGCACGGGCGATCGGTGGGCAATTCTCTGCTGAAGAACAACGTTTGTTAGGATTCCCTTGGTCGACGAGCCTAGTTGAGCGTGCCTTGCATTCGGCTGGCGGTACGTTAGCGGCGTGCCGTGCCGCCATCAAAGAGGGAGTAGCTGTCAATCTTGCTGGGGGAACGCATCATGCGAAAGTCCATAGCGGTGCAGGCTATTGTTTATTTAACGACGTGGCGATTGCCGCCTTGGCGTTGTCCTTCCACGGCAACATTCAGCGTGTCCTCATTGTGGACGCAGATGTTCATCAAGGCGACGGAACAGCAGAAATTCTCGGCGACTACCCGCAGCTTTATACTTTCTCAATTCACGCGGACGGAAATTTTCCAATTAACAAGGCCACCAGTAATTTGGACCTCGCGATTCCAGACGGCACAGGAGATGTTGGGTACTTGAGGAATTTCCGTGACGGTGTGTCACGCGCTTTTCTGGCGGCGCGGCCGCAACTTGTTATTTATCTCGCCGGAGCGGACCCGTACAAAGAAGATCGCCTAGGGCGGCTAAATTTGAGCAAACACGGCTTGCGTTCGCGCGACGAGCTATTGATCGACCGCTGCCGTCGTGGTCATGTCCCTTTGGCCGTTGTCATGGCCGGCGGGTATGCGCCGAACGTCGAGGACATAGTCGATATTCACTATGAAACGGTGATGCTGGCGAGCAAATACGCTCGATGTTTCACCTAATCTCAAAGAGATTGAAATAGTTGCGTCGCACTACCGAACAACTTTTCAAGCTTCGAACGCTTACGAACGTAGGTTACCTCAAATACGTCAGCTTCTTGGGCGCGGCGGAAGAGGTAGTCATCGCTGGTACTCAGTTCATCAATTAGTTTTCGCTCGAGCGCCCGTTTGCCATACCAGTATTCCCCAGTCGCGATTGCCGCGATATCAACCTGTGGCCGATTATCAGACACAAATTCTTTAAATAACTCGTGCGCGTCTTCCAATTCTTCGCGAAATTTATTGCGATCCGCATCCGTGTTTTCACCAAACATCGTCAAGGTGCGTTTGTATTCGCCGGCGGTTATCTCCTCATAGTCAATGTCGTGCTTTTTGAGGAATTTACTGAAGTTCGGCATTTGAGCAACAACTCCGATAGAGCCGATTATTGCGAACGGGGCTGCGATAATCTTGTCTGCGACGCAGGCCATCATGTAGCCGCCACTGGCAGCTACTTTATCGACAACGGCGGTCAACGGGATTTGCCTATCACGGATCCTTTGTAATTGTGAGGCTGCCAGCCCGTAACCGTGGATCACGCCGCCTGGACTCGTAATAATGGCCACGATTTCATCAGACGTCGTCGCTACTGAGAGGATCGCCGTAACTTCTTCCTGCAGAGATGAAACCGCCGAGGCGCGTACGTCGCCATCGAAGCGGCACACGAATAATCGCGATTTTTCAGTATCGAAGTTTTTGCCTCGATCGCGATCCTTGCGGTCGTGTTTTTCACGCTTTATTTCCTGTTTGTACTGTTTGTCCGGCAGCATTGCGCTTTTTAACGTCAATGTCATCGATTTGTATTTGTCGTTTAGGTTCTTTACTTCAATTTGGTCTTCGGTTCGCCCATCAGAGCGTCCGATAACCAGCACTACCAACGCACCAAGAACGACAGCGATGACAACTGCTACGGTAAGGAATTTGGCAGCAAACATGCCATAGTCCATGAGAAATTCCATATTGAATCGACCTTTCTAGTGTTTTAAGTGTGGCGAGCGCGCAATCAAACTAAGGACGAGATTATAGCGACATCGCGAAGTAAACCGATGGCGGTAAATTATCGACGCATAATGCGTATAATCGCCGGCCATTAACTGTTAGAAATCGAGTGCTGAAAGGAGAATGAATGTTGACTCTTGATATCGTCACGGCCGTGGCTCTAGTAGTGATCCTAGGCGTGATATGCGCGATTGGTGGGTACGCTATTGCACAGACGCGTCAGCGCCGGGAAGGCGATGGCAAATCGACGGCCGAGTTGAAATCCGAGCTTTCAGATTATAAAGAAAATGTGGCTGCGCACTTTCAAACAACTGCAAGCTTATTGCACGATATGACCGAACAATATCGTTCGGTCTACGAACACATGGCAATTGGGGCGCAACAATTGTGCGACGCTGAGCAAGCGACGGCGCAGATCGAGAGTCTGAAAGCAGGATTGTTACCGGTATTAAATACGCCGTCCGAACCGGTCGAGGTGATTGACCCAAACGTCGCCGTTGAGCAAGAAATCACTTCGGAGGCCTCGCTCGACAGCCAAGTTGAGCAAGAGCCCGATGAGCTCGACCAAGACGGTGCGCCCCCAGATGCGCTAGATGGCAGCGAGGTGAAAGCGCTCGAAGAAGGACAAGATGGCGAGGAAACGGTTGCGCAGGCAGGTCCGAACGAGAGTGATAAGCCTAAGAACGGGTGATTTAATGTGATCGCCCGAGCGATCACGAAGGCAGGTCCTACCGAATTGTAGTGCCGGGCTCGGACGCAACGGCGCCTCGGGTTGAAAATCGTCACGCGGGTGTCCAAGCGGATCCGTCCTAGGATTTGGGTCAGCAGACTTCGCACAGGCGCGAGGGTCGTCAGGACCCATTCTGACACGAGGAGCGCGGACGCGAATGGGCGGCGCCCTCGTCAGATTTAGTTAGCTCGCCAAACGGCGGTTTGGCGAAAGACGAATTGTCGTTTGGTCGGGTTCTTCGAACCGATCCTTGGCATCGAGGAGCGAGCATTCTAAATGACAGATCTGCTCGACTAGCCGGGCGCGACTGGCGTCATCCGCAGACGCCAACCACAAGCCGATCTCAAAACCTTCTGACATCTCACGAACCATGACCACGGTTCCTTGGAATTTCTGAACAACACCGCGAAGCGGTATCGACAGTTCCATTTTCGTACCTGTGGGAATGTACTTACGTGACACGAAACTCAAGCCCAAATCACCGGAAGGTGATTGTTGATTCTGCGCCGACCACGCCCACGTTCGAGTTCGCCGAAATTCGATCGGGAACTGTTGTGGGTGACGGATAAAGTCATTGCGAACTTTCTGGAAGCTTGGCTTCGTATTTGGGACTAAATTGGGCATAACCGTTTTATCAACGGCGACTGATTGGTGACGTACAAGGTTGTCCATAGACCAGACCCTCGAAAACCTTGGAAATATAAAATTTCGTACTATTAGCTAGTTACGAGTCTTATTTATATTGCATTCGAGGACAGAAATCAAGTTTTATTATCTATTACAATGGATTATGTCATTTTTCTCATGTTATCTATAAGGATATTAATGTATGTTAATAATTTAACTCTTTGATTAATTTAGTTATATCGTGATCCTGAGATTGCAGGCGTCTTGCGTCGTCGTCGACTTTATTCGCGGTTACTCAAATCTAACCATGCCCCCACTATCTCTAGTGGCCGCCCCTCGCTGTTGCGGATCACGCGCATGGAATCGATTACTTGGCGAAAGGTTCCGGATTCGTGGCGTACCCGGTATTCGAGCGTCTGGCTCGACGTACTTCCGTTCATCAAACGAGCAACCGCGTCGTGGAACCCTTGTTGGTCCTCTTCGTGGATATTTCCCGCCCAAAATTTGGGGTCGACGATCATCGCGGTCCGCTCGTGTCCGGTAAGCCTAGAAAAGTTCTTACTGACGTAAGTCGGTCGAAGATTGTCATTTTCACAGGTCAGGCTGTAAAGAATCGCAGGACTGAACTCTACCCAATACTCAAGCAATTGGTTCGTTTCGTCGAGCTCCTTAACTTTACTGTCGAGCTCCGCGTTCGCGTCCGCGAGTTCATTGCGAAGCCGACGTTCATTGGTGATCAAATGGTATAGATCTAGCGCATCTGAGATTGCTCGCTTTAGCTCGTCGCTGGTCCATGGCTTGCGCAGAAAACGGAAGATATGACCTTCATGGAGCGCCGCGATCGCGACGTCAATGTCACCGTAAGCTGTCAGCATAATTGGCACGGTGTCTGGCGCCCGGTTTCGAATTTCCGTGAGTAAGGTAATTCCATCCATGTTGGGCATCGAGTAGTCGGCCACGACAGCGGCGAACGGACCATCAGTATCGATCACTTTCAGCGCTTGCGCGCCGCTAGTGACGAACACGCAACTGAAACTGTCTCGAAGATGCCTTTCTAAAAGATCAATAATTTCGGATTGGTCGTCGACGCAAAGCACGCGCTCATTCGGATGATTCAAATTACCCCCTTGGACATGGTGATTGTTTCTCACTGCATGTTAAGCACAATTTTACTTATAATCATCCCTTCTATTAGCGGCCAATGACGAATGCGTTTGATTCTGGTGACGAACCTCTGCAGATAACGCGAATAAATCGAACGGACCGCCGCCGCGCTTAACATTTGCATCGGCAACGGTGCTGTCTGTGCCGAGCATCGTCGAGCGAGACGGTTTTGGTCGTTGCCGCCGAGGTGCGCCGATGTGAATGGTGGTGGCGGGGTGATTCAGACGCTTTTTAAAACTGTCATTTTGCTCATTCGACTCGTTCCAACCGTCGGAACATAAGTACGCGCAGGGTCGAGCGAGTCTGGAAATTAAAATCATTAGATTGGCCGTTCAAGAGCGCTCAGTGGTATTATCCGCCCAACTATGGACCTCTTTCTAAAGTTCTCAATTAATTCGGCGCGGCGCTTGCCTACGCTCCCGCCTGAGCATATTTGTAGTCGACTACACGGTCATACATTTATGATTGAAATCCATGTGCGCGGTAACGTCGACCCCAATACAGGTTGGGTACTAGATTTTTCCGATATCGACGCGCCTGCAAACGAAATTAAGGATGCGCTGGACCATCGCTATTTAAATGACGTTCCGGGATTATCAAATCCAACCTCTGAATGCGTTGCCATTTGGATTTGGGAAAAACTTGAAGCGTCGATCGCCGGCTTAAATAAAGTCGTCGTGATGGAAGGAACTGATCGAGGATGTACCTATTTCGGACCCGAGCACCGATAAATTAGCTAACCACATGCTGGTTGAGGAAATCCCATGAAGCAGAAGTTATTACTGTTGTCGATTAGCGCGGCCCTTGTCACGGCGGCGGTTTCGCCCAACGCGATTGCAGACTGATATGGGTTTATGGATTACTTCAAGTCGGAAGGATCCAAAGCACTTGAAAATGGAACGCTTACCAAAGCAGCAAACGCTGCCGGTTTGTCGCAAGACCAAATCGCCAACGGGCTCAAGGAAGCGCTGGCTAAGGGCGCTCAGACAGCCGTGCAGACGTTAGGAAAACCTGATGGTTTTTTGAAAAATCTTGACGTCAAAATCCCTATGCCGAAGCATTTGTCGATGGTCGAGAAGGGGCTGCGAGCGGTCGGACAAGATGCCAAGGCCGATCAATTCGTGGAAGGGATGAACCGCGTGGCGGAGCGTGCAGTGCCAGAAGCCGCCGCCGTGTTCGGCGACGCGATTAGTAAAATGTCCATCGAGGACGCCAAGGGCTTGCTCAACGGAGGCGACCAGGCTGCCACTGAGTTTCTGAAACGTTCGAGTGGTGACTCATTGAAAACTCGGATGCGGCCGATAATCGATAGCGCCATTGGCCAGGTTGGCGTGACGAAACAATATCAGGGCCTGATGGATAAAGTGGGTTTCGCGAGCAAGTTTGTCGATACCGAAAAGCTTGATCTCGGAAATCATGTGACCGACAAGACGATGGACGGTGTTTTCCTGATGGTTGGTGCACAAGAGCGACTAATTCGCGAGAATCCTGCTGCGCGGACAACTGAGTTACTTAAGAAGGTTTTTACCAAGTAACTCGAGCTTGATTTCGTCTATTGACAGGTGAGGTAGCCGAGTCCGAAGACCCCTAGCGCATCGTGATATGAAGTCTCGCGGCGTCAGCAGCGTGCGGTGCTAAAAGGTCGATGCCCGGTGCAATTGTTGTTAGCGATGGAACTAGGAGGGCATGGGGTGCCAGCCGGCGTCCGCCCAAAGGTGACCGCTGACGGCAGAGTTCCGAATCAAAAAGCAAATCGCGTCAGCAATTTCTTCGGGTCTAATTAAGCGGCCAATTTGGGTTGCCGGAATAACGTGAGTATTGATGTAATCCTCGCCGAGCGCGCGGACCATGGGTGTGTCAGTGAATCCTGGATGTATCACGGCGCATCTGACACCGTAGTACATCGCTTCTTTCATTAGAGTAGCCGCAGCACCTTCGAGGCCTACCTTGCCAGTCGCGTACGAAATTTGTCCCTTATTTCCTTGTGACGAAACCGACCCAATAAATACGATCACGCCTTGCATGCCCTCGCTGGGATCCCACTTCTTCAGCCCGCGGGTAAACCGGTCCTCAGCCATCTGTGCGACGAGTTCTAGTGCCCAATAGATAGGGGCGATTAGGTTCACTTCCAAGACGTGTCGAAAATTTTCGATCGGATAAATATTCGCTTTGCCTTTCTCTTTATTCAGTCGAACAGCTAGCGCATCGCGGGTTATGCCCGCCGCTGGAACGCAAATATTAACCCCGCCGTAGTCGCGTCGCATCGTATCGAACACGCTCTTGCGGAACATCTCGTCAGTCGTATCGCCTTGGAACGCACGTACGCTGTCGTGCCCCGTCCCGGCATTCATTTCTTCAGCGATGTTACGAACTGTGTCGGCCATGTCGACCAGGGCGATCGCGCCGACGCCTTGATTCTTGAGCTCCTGAGCTGCGGCCCGTCCAATACCACTTGCGGCACCGGTTATTACCGCGACTTTGCCTTTTATGTCCATAATTTGCTGTGTCGAATCGCTTAACGAGGGGCCGCTATTATAGAACTATAATTGTGCGCTGCAATATTGGTGATATGACGAGGTTGTCGCCGCTTTTGCAGACGCCGCATCGGCGTGCGTAATTCAGTTAGACGATTGGCTCTGAGACCGCGCCTCGTCGAGCCGGTCTTCAAAGCGTTTATTAAGGCGTTCAGGGACGGGTGTTTTAGGCACTTTTGGGCAGATAACACTGCCTATTCGTAACGTAATGCAAGTGCCGGCGAAGTTCGTGATGCGCGCCACGCGGGATAGAGCGTGGCGACAACACAGATAAGGAATGCGACGACGGAGATAGCCGCAATGTCTTCCAACCGGACATCTGCCGGGAGGTAGTCAATGTAGTAGACGTCGGGTTTTATAAAGCTAATGTCAAAAGTTCGTTCGATGCCGGCGACAATCCGATCAGCGGAATTCGCGCCGCATGCGCCGATTGCGATTCCTAGTGCGACGCCGCTTAATCCGATCAGCATGCCTTGAAAGATGAAAATTAACATTACTGCCGTCCGGCTCAAGCCTAAAGTACGTAGTACAGCAATGTCTCGGTCTTTTTCTTTGACGATCATGACCATCGAGGCGACGATATTAAACGCAGCCACGGCGACGATTAACGATAGGATGACGAACATGATCCGCTTCTGGGATTTAATCGCGTGAAAGAAATTGCGGTGATATTGAGTCCAGTTAATCGCCGTGTATCCGTTCGATAACCGCTTAGCGATGGCTGTTGCACCTAGCGGCGCTAAATCCGCATCAGTGAATCGAATTCGAAAGCCGGAAACCGCCGTATCGAGTTCGAATACTTTGGCGGCCTCGCGTAAATCGAGCAGCGCGATTCCAGAATCGAAGTCGTGCATCCCAACGCTGAAAGTTCCTATCACCTTCAAGGCGATATAACGAGGTATCTCTACGCCGTTTTTCTCGCTCCAACGCGGAGCAACCAAAGTTACTGTATCACCAACATCTGCGTCCAAGGCTTGTGCTAGTGACTTTCCGAGCAAAATGCTCGAAGGATTCGTCGTCAATGAGCGTAGATTTTTAGCGCCAATAACGTCGGCCAACGTGGTTACCGACGGTTCGAGGTCGGCATCGATTCCCTGCACGGTAATGCCACGAACGACCCCACGATGGTTTAACATCGCGCCGGCACGAATGAATGGCGCGGCCCCTGCGACCTCAGGACTGCGTTTAATATCTTCGAGGACGGTTCTCCAATCGTCAATTGAGGAGCCTGGTGTGAACAACATCGCGTGTGACGTCATGCCGAGAATATGGCGCGTCACTTCTTTTTCAAATCCGTTCATTACGGATGCGACGATTATCAGCACCGCGACGCCGAGCGCGACGCCAAGCACCGAGGCAATGGAGACGAATGACGCGAAACGATTCTTGCGCTTCGTGCGGAGGTATCTAAGTGCGATGAACGCAGTAACGGGTCGTAACACGGTTGTTAGTTTCGATTTGAACCTGGTTGGGGACGTCGATTGTCTGCAGGGTAGACTACGGGCAACCTTACCCTTTTATTAGGCGCTGCGCCGCATGTTTATTTACGCTGAGCGAAAACCCAGTCCGAGGCCCGTGGCAAGCTCGCGGCGCCTTTTTCGAACAGACTCCGTAATTCGCGGTTAGATTGAACAGCAGTCGCCTGAACAGTTCGTGCTGCCGACTAAGGTAACGCGGGAATAGTGGACTTGTAGCGTTGCTGTAAACCTCTTTATTGGAAGTCGCGTTCGATAACGTGTGTGTCTGCGGTAAGGTTCATCATCTTAGAATGTCACCGATAAGCTAATCGAACCGAAATTTGGTTTGCTTCTTTGTCCGTCAAACTCACGGCTTCGAAAAACTTGCGCGTACGACAGCTTGTAGTGATGCAAAACCAAGCTTCCGCCGAGAATAAAATCGCGAACAAAAGTTTTCTTATTGACATCGTGGCTGTCTACAAACGTGTTGCCATCTAGAAAAATATCGCGGCCGACGACCCGACCCGTTGCGGCGGCAAATACGTATGCCCCGTAGGCACGCGAACCCCGCATACGGGGGTCGTTAACAGTCGTCGGCGCGTTTGAATTGCCGCCTGGGCGAATATACGATGTACCGAAATCGCCCGGCAGATTCCAGCCGAATCGCACCTCTGCACCCGCATTACCGTAAACATATACGTTACCCAGCGCGCCACCTGCGTGGGTGATGACGTCGTATCCAAAGCCGTATGCATTTGTCGACGCGTAGGGTCGCCATTTACGTTCGTAAATGAGCGCGAGCCCAGGCTCGTTTCGGAGTTGGTGACTCCAGCCGCGAGTCTTGGCCAGATCGCGCAAATCATGGATGAAGTTCTGTGTTTCTTCGCCCTGGGCTGCGGGTCCGATAATCCCAAACTCGAACTCGAATCGATCCATTTGATTCGCGGTTTTGCTCGTAAATCCGAGCGCGCCATACAGCCATCCCGCATACGGGCGGTCGTCGGCGACGAGGTTCGAGGATTGTGTGTCGTTCGGCGTAAACATCTTTTGACCAACCGAAAATCCGACGTTGCGTTGTGTATCCGGCTCGTTAATCCACGGTAAATTCGCGACAATTGGCAGTAACCACAGGGGCAAACGGTCAGCATCGGCGTAGCGTGTGAGGTCTGGAGATTCCCAACTAAGTTGTACTCCGTTGGTGTACTGTTGGTCAGTGTCACCAAACAGATCGTTTTCGAAGAGCACGGAAAATGTAGACGAGTTAGTTGGTGATTTAACGGGTTCGATTGCAAACGCGGTGGTGGCAACCGCGAGCAAAGCGGTCCCAATCAGCACAGTTCGGCCGCAACTAACGTGGAATTTTACGATTTCATTGAGTGTCATGGTTATTCCCGTCGTCGGTGCCTGTTCGCACGATGGAACGCTAGTGATCCGACGGCTGCGAGAAAAGCTTATCGTAATCGCACATCAAGTACCGAGAAATATTTTTGAATAGCTCTAGTTCGCACTTGAGCTTGTTGGGGAATGTCACGGATGTTGAAGAATAACGGACCATTGCGCTGCGTACTCTTGCTCGTCTTGGTCATCGGGCTAATCCTTCCCGCATTCAATAGTATTGCCGAGCCGACACTCGCGCCGGATTGGACGTTGAACGATCCGAGCGGTTCAATTGTCGATTTCCATCGTGAGAGCGCAGAGCGTCCGGCAGTGCTGCTTTTCTGGGCCACCTGGTGTCCATATTGCCGAGCGCTGATGCCTCATCTGGAGAAAGTGCGTCGGGACTATGCGACGAAAGGTGTCGATTTCTATGCGCTCAATGTGTGGGAGGACTCAGATCCTGTCGCCTATTTAAGCGAACACGATCATGGCTTTCGGCTGCTACTGAATGCGGACAGCGTTGCGAAGGATTATGGAATCAAAGGAAGCCCCGGGTTGGTCGTGGTTAATCAAGCAAAAAACATTGTCTACAGGCGTAATTCTGGCACGTCGCCAAGTCAGGTAGAAACGGATCTCCGCGGTGTCCTCGACGAAGTTAGCGACTGAATGTCTCACAAACTACTCGCTAGTTTATCCGCCAAGCTTGATTTTACGGGGAACAAGCTTACTCTTTAAGGTAACGCAATAAATGCAGGTGAAAACGATCATGTTGGGACTCAATCAAAAGGAAACAATCCCGTCGTCAGCGCAGGCGCTGCCAGGACGTTCAGAACGCATGCCGGTTCCTGAGAAGCATTTTGAATTAGGCACGGCGATGCAACCGGAATCAATGGAACAATTCGATACCGCATTGTTTGGGCTAGGCTGTTTTTGGGGCGTCGAGCGATATTTTTGGAACCGACCCGGGGTGTACACGACAGCGGTCGGCTATGCCGGCGGGCACACGCCAAATCCCACCTACCAAGAGGTTTGCAGTGGGATGACAGGGCATAACGAAGTCGTCAGGGTGATCTATGATCCTCAAGTCGTGTCCTATCGCGAACTACTACAAGCGTTTTGGGAAGCTCACAATCCAACGCAAGGAATGCGTCAGGGCAACGACAGGGGGACTCAATATCGTTCAGGTATTTACTGCGCCGATGACGCACAGATGGCTTTAGCGAGCCGTTCGGAAGCTGAGTATCAAACGGCGCTAAAGGCAGCCGGCCTCGGGCAAATTACGACGGAGGTTTTGCCCGTACCGGAGTTTTATTTTGCAGAAGACTACCACCAGCAGTATTTGGCGAAGAACCCGGGTGGTTACTGCGCGATGGGTGGCACTGGCGTGCGTTGCGTGCTGACTGCCTGAGCGAATAACCCGTCGCACGCTAGCGTTGTTTGTCCGTTCGCTAAGCGCCTCTCAAAATTACCAACGGGACCCTGCAAGTAAATCCGATCGCCGCATGGAATAAATGCGGCGGTCGCGACACTTTCGCCAACCCGTCGAAAAACCCACGGTCCTTCCGCAATGAGCTGGCGTCGACCACCTCTCAACGCCGAGGTATACAAAAGCCCATCGTCGGCGATTACGATCAACCGATCGCGCTTAGACACTCCGGCAAAACGTGTCGTCACGGCTAAGTATTCGCCACTTAATAACGCCAACTGGCCACTCGGCAACCTCACCCCGTCTTTCTTCACGACCGGTCGTACACCAACGAGATCATCTTGAATCGCCATCCTCATCTCAGTTAAAGCCTCACTTACGAATGCATTTATAACGACGAAGTAACCACGCTGCAGTTGTGGAGAATAGGCGAAAAATGACAAGTAGCCATCAGCGTCGCCACCGTGACCATAAAAGGATATCCCGTGGTGCTGGAATTGATAGAGCCCAAGTCCGTAGCCGTAAGTTAAGCCCGCACGCGCGGCCAAAGTCGTCGTTGGGTGTTCCATCCGTGTGATGGCTTTGCGACTTAGCAACACCTGACCATTTTGCTCGCCGCGATTTAAAAATAACTGTATGAAAGGAATCATGTCGCGAACGGAGACGTTAATGCCACCAAATGCTGGGTATAAGGTGTGCCAGTACGGGATAGGTGTCCGACCATCGCGATCATAACCCGTGGCGAGACGCGGCCGGTCGTCTTCCTTAATTACAAATGTCGCACTAGCCATATTCAATGGTTCAAAAATCTCCTCCACAACGTAGTCGGCGAAATGCTTCCCAGTGACGGTTTCGATGACGGCGCTAACGACACCGGCACCACTATTGGAGTACGACGAATGCGAGCCGGGCGGCCAGGCGATGCGTCGCGATGCCGGGTCGACGGAGAAAGCCTTCGCTAGATCGACGGGCGTGTTAAATGCGAATTCCTTCGTCGATAGGTCATGCAGGCCTGCGGTGTGCTCAAGCAGTTGTTCGATCGTTACAGGGTTAGTATTTGCCCATGGGTTGTCGAAAGGCGGGCGCGCTAGCAACGCTGCAACGGCTTGTTCAAGCCGTAGCGTGTTTTGCTCCGCTAAAATGCTGGTTGCGAGTGCGGTAAACGTTTTCGTAATCGACCCGATGCGGATCAAATGATCAGGTCGAAACGGGACATGAGCAACCTGATCCGTCGTCCCTAAGGTTTCTATCGCTTGAACAGAACGGCTAGTGACGACCACGTAGCCCGTGGCTGAAATGTTGTGATTGCGACGAATCGAGTCGACCGCCTGCTTCAAGCTCGTCTCGGATGCGGCGGGGCCGTGCAGTGGGCCACCCAAGAGTAAGCTGAGACCGATTAATAGTCCTAGCGTTCGTCGACGGGAATTCATGACGAGCTAGGAAAGCATAACTAAAAGTAAAAAAACAGCGCCGAAGACCGGCGCTGCTATTAAACGTGGCGGATGTTAGACGTCAGCGGAACGCGTGGAGCGGCTCGAAAATCCTAAGAACGCGATTGCGCACGCCATGAGTACGACAGAATTCGGCACCGGCACTACTGCCGGTGCGGATGCTGCTGCCAGGTAAGTACCGATCTCGTTAAACTGTGCAGCGCTGAGTGGCTTACCGACACCCGTGTTGGAATTCGTATTGCCACGTCGAATTCTTCGCGTACCAGATAAGGCTATGTTCTCAGTGACGTTATCCCACAGCACGAATGCGTACTGAAATCTGAACGATGATGTCGGCCCCGAACTGACGAAGTAATCGAAACCGATGGTGACCGGAGAATCGCTATTTGCCGCCAGGGCGCCAGCGCCGGTTTCGATCCCAGGGGCAGTAAAAACCCAGGCGCTGTTATCGGTCGCCCCAGCCGGGGAGGTATCTAGGGACCAATTGACCAGCGAGCTGAAGATCGTCCCGCTAAGATCGAATGTCATGTCGCTCGGGTTGTCAGCCCATAGAAAAATGGCGTTTACAGCTTGGTTAACGCGAAAAGTTTCGGTTGTTAATGTGAATGCAGCATTTACTGACGACGTCGCCATCGTGAGAATGATTCCGACGTACGCGCTATAGAGCTTGTTCAATTTCATGTAGGTTACATCTCTCGTTATCTTGAGTCCCATCCCAACTGCGTAAAGAGCAAGGTCCAGTCCAAGACGGCGGTACTTGAGGTTTCTTTGAGAGAGAGTGTGCGCGCGGTCGCAAGCGAGAAATTGAAGTGTGACTGGGTGCACAAAGCCAGGCTTAACGGGCGCCTAGTGACGCCAAACTTGGCGTCCGCGTTGGGTGTCTAACGATGCTGAAATGAGATCGAACGTGACGCTGCGCGTCACCTTGTGACAATTAAGTGCCGATATCTTCGCCCTCGGCACCTAGTTGCTAGACTATGCTGATTAGCAATTCGCTTAGCCGTCAGTCTTGACACAGTGTTGGCGATCACGGGTGCTATTGGCGGCGGCCCGCGTTCTCCAACCCTCGCCAAGTTTCGCATCGCGGTTAATAATATGGAGTTCGGTCTGCAGCGTCGACATCATGGCGCTGGCCGTTAACATTGAGCACGAAGTTAGCGATTCACGCGAAGCTAGCGCGATGTCTACACAATGCTTAGACGTGTACAGGAACAATAAGTTCCTATTGAACGATTGATGGTATGACAAGGCCAGGCGATTGAAACTATCAGGAACTGCGGTCGCGGCGGTTTAATGCCGAGGGCGTTCGGACGTTTCGTGAACTAGCTCGAGGTGTCTCTAACGGGCAGTGTGCAGGTTTTGTCTAGCACAACGAAGTCACATTCCGGGACGGGTCTGCTTAATAGAAATCCTTGAAATCCGTCGCAACCTAGACTCCGTAAGAATTCAAGTTGCGCAGCACTCTCAACGCCTTCGGCTATTGTTTGAAGATTTAGATTTCGGCCCATGCCGATTATCGTCTCCGCAATTATTCTGTCGTTTGGGTCTTCTAAGGCATTGGTAACGAAAGATCGATCAATTTTTAACTGGTCGAGTGGTAAGCGCGACAGGTCGGATAACGAAGAATATCCAACACCAAAATCGTCTACTGAGAAACGGATACCAATTTCACGTAGTTGTTCCATTTTTCGCGCCGTTGCTTCGAAGTTTTCGATAACCGTCCCTTCGGTCACCTCAAGTACAACGTGATGGGCAGGTACACTTATTGCGACAAGATCGCGCATGACCTCGCTTACAAATGTTGGCGAACTAAATTGACGAGAGCCTACGTTAATCGCCACATGGTCGAGATGTGCGCGGCCCTCGCGATCCCAGTGGCGGAAGCATTCGAGCGCCTGCGTGAAGACCCACCGGCTGATCTCTAATATCAGACCCGATTCTTCGGCGACCCGGTGCGCCACTGAATAAAGTGGAGATTTCTATTGTAAGTAATCCGTTAAGGCTGTCTTGGTTCTGGTCCTATCTTCAGGATGAATGAGTGCGAATAGCTCCGCGCAGGTGTTCAAAGGAAACTGCGCAGACAAGTTGTCATCGTTCGTGAGGTTTCCGTATTGCGAAAAAGCATCTGTATTTACGTTCCATTCCCAGATACCGTGGCGCGCGATGTCGAACGCAATATTTAGCCGCGCGTTGCCCTCGCGGAGCGCATTTTTTGTATCGTCAAGTTCTGTGATGTCGGTATGTGTACCTGTTAGTCGAACAGCGCGACCGTTGGATTCACGCTCGGCGACTGTGCCTCGAATTAAACAATGGACGAAATGCCCATCCCTATGGCGCAGCCATTGTTGCGTTTCGTAACACTCAATCTCGCCCTTCATGGGCTTAATTAGTGTATCTCGCGTCATTGCGAGATCATCGCTATGCGCGCAATTTGGCTAGTTGTAACCACTAAGGCGCCAATGTTCATGGCATTGGGTTCGAAGATTTCTTACCCGTGCGCTGGAATAAGCTGTGCACTGTCGTAGAGCATATGACGCCGATGGTCTTGCCCAGCATGATTGCGACTTAAGGTAATGCCGAAGACATTAATTCGGGAAAGTCGATGGAGCCTCCGCGTGGTCGACGTCCTGCCGGCTAATTGATTCGGCGTCATGACCTTCTTGTTGGCGCTGCCACATCGTTGCATAAAAGCCGTTGCTCGCTAACAGCGCGTCATGAGAACCGCGCTCGACAACTCGACCGTCGTGCAAAACAAGAATTTCATCGGCATCAATAATCGTCGATAGCCGGTGCGCGATCACTAAGGTGGTGTGTCCGCGAGATACCTCGCGGAGCGACGTCTGGATTTCTCGCTCAGTGCGCGTGTCGAGCGCCGAGGTCGCCTCGTCGAATAGAAGAATCCTTGGGTTCTTTAGTATCGTGCGCGCTATGGCGACCCTTTGCTTTTCCCCTCCGGAAAGTTTTAAACCCCGTTCGCCCACCATGGTCTGGTAACCATCGGGCGATTGCATGATGAAATCATGAATGCGCGCCAAGCGCGCCGCTTCTTCGATTTCGGCCGGGGTTGAGCCCGGGCGTCCATAAGCTATGTTGTAGTAAACCGTATCGTTAAACAGCACAGTGTCTTGCGGTACGACACCGATCGCCCCTCGAATGCTGTGCTGTTGCACGTCACGAATATTTTGGCCGTCGATCGTAATGTCACCAGAATCGACGTCATAGAAACGAAACAGCAAACGGGAGATGGTCGACTTGCCGGCGCCACTCGAACCTACGATGGCGACTTTGTGGCCGGCCGGAACCGTAAAACTCACGTCGTGCAGAACCGTTCGCCGTTCGTCGTAGCTGAAACTGACGTTGTGAAACGCGATCTCTCCATTGCCCGGCGGCAAGGGCAGGGCGCCGGGCGTATCTTCAATTTCGGCGTCGACTTCAAGCAACGTAAACATAGCCTGCATGTCGGTGAGCGATTGCTTTATCTCCCGATACACGAAGCCGAGAAAATTAAGCGGCAAATAGAGCTGGATAAGATAAGTGCTCACGAGTACAAAGTCGCCGACTGTGAATTCTCCCGAAATGACGCCGTTCCCCGCCATTGCCATAACAATCGTCAATCCAACACCAATGATTACCGCTTGGCCAATGTTCAATAACGCGAGCGAACTCTTGCTCGTGACGGCGGCCTTCTCGTAGCGGGCGAGCGAACGATCGAAGCGCTCGGCTTCGTAAGCCTCGTTGCTGAAGTATTTTACGGTTTCGTAATTCAGCAAACTGTCGATCGCGCGTGTATTCGCTTGTTGATCGGTTTCATTCATTTGGCGTCGGTACTTAAGGCGCCACTCCGTAATGACCAAGGTGTAGGCGATGTAGCTAATGATTGTGATGAACGTGACGAGGGCGTACCAAATATTAAACAAGACCCACAAGATGCCGCAGACCATGGTAATTTCGAGCAAGGTCGGCAAAATATTGAACAACATGAACGTCAGTAAGAAATCGATCCCTTTGGTTCCTCTCTCGATTGATCGGGAGAGGCCGCCGGTTTGACGTTCCAGATGAAAGCGCATGCCTAGTCGGTGCAAATGCTTGAACGTGGACAATGCGACATGGCGAATCGCGCGTTGTCCGACTTTAGCGAACACCGCGTCACGGAGTTCCGCAAATGCTATCGACAATACGCGAAGCCCGCCGTAGCCGATTAGCAGTGCGATCGGTAATTCGAGCGCGATGTTGTCCTGGTTGATAAAGATGTCGACCATGGACTTGTACACGAATGGTATGTAGACCGTCGCTACTTTCGCGCAGGTGAGCAGCAGTAGGGCAACGATAACGCGCAGTTTGATATTCGACTCACCGGGCGGCCACAAATAGGGGGCAAGACTTCGGATCGCTCCCCACTCGAAGCTCGGTTCCTTTTTATCGCTTGTCGTGTTGTTCGGCGACGAACTCATTGATACCTCGTGGGCTTAGATCATTGTGCGAGTAGACTGTAATGAAAAGGCAGATCCGAAGCTCGCACTGTCTAGCAACGCGACTCGATATTTCAGTTCGAGGGGGAATTCGACAGGTCGGGAGGGCCCTTTAGCTCTATAGTATTACCGTCGGGATCACAGATGTACATTGAGGGCCCCATTCCTTCGGCGCCGTAGCGCAGCTCTAAATTACCCGGTGCAACGGAATGATTGAGCAAATGATCCTTAATCTCGTCGTGAATGAACGGTTCGATGCGAAAGCAGAAGTGCTCTAAGTTGTTACCCTCGGCTGTCGGTGCAGGGCCGCCATGCCGCCCAAGTTCTCCGTCGACGTCGACCAGATCAAGTAGACAACTTCCTGCCCGCAATTGGGTTAGCCCAATTGCGGGCAGCGAGCGCTCAACCCGGCAACCGAGCACATCGACGTAGAAACTGATCATCTCCCCAATACGCCTGGACCTTAGAACAAGGTGATCAATCTCACGTATGCGGATCACGATTCAATACCCATTGCGAGAATGCGGCTTACCTCAGTCAGGGATCTTTTGCCTTGGGCGCACCAAATATTGAACGCGTCTTGCGTTGCCCGAAGATCGCGTTGCGAATTTGGTGCGCGGTCGACGATTTTTTCGCGCATGAGCGCTCGAACGACGTCGCGCGACAGAATGAAAGACTCTTTGCCCATCGTGCGTAAAAAGTATTGCGCTGATGTCCCACCTAAGCGACTGCCGCGTTTTTTTAAATCCAAGAGCAATTCCACATACTCGGTAGCCGGGTAGTTAGCAAAATAATTCGCCGCAGACCCATGCTCACTGGCGAGATCCAGAAGGAAAGCCGCGTTGTCTCGAGTCGCCAGGAGTTTCGTTCGATGTCGAATTATGCGGGTCTCTTCTAGCAGCGACTCGATGGATTCATCCGCTAAGTAGGCAACGTGGTGGAGATCGAAGTTGCAAAATATATCTTCGAAATCCGGCCATTTGTGCTCCACAATTCGCCATACAAATCCGGCTTGAAATACGCTTCTAACAATCGCGCTAAGCCACCGATCGTCCGGAATCTTGCGCAGACGCGCTGTAGATTTGGGCTTGCCTAAGAGTTTTTCCAGCTCGCGTGAGCCGCCTTTGCGGTTGGCTGCGAGTTCGAAAATGTCATCAAAATTTCGCATAAGGGGTTAATGATTCCGACTAGCACTGCCTTCGCGCAATCAGGTGACGGGAGTTGCAGGCAAAAATACGATGCGACAATCCATAATTAGTGCAACTAAAGCTAGAAGGCTTGAGCGTCCATCTCCATAAGGTTTTTAGAGCCCGCTTCTACGCGAGTCCTATGAATCGCGGTTTCTGGCAGCATGTGCGAGAAGAAATATCGCGCAGTCCGGAGCTTGTTTTCGTAGAAGTCGGCGTCTGCAGCGCCGCTAGCTAAGCTTTTTAAGGCGGCTTCAGCAATTTGGGCCCACATAAAACCTAACGACATGATTCCCATCAAATATAAATACGGCATCGAAGCCGCACCCGCGTTATCCGCATTCGTCATCGCGTTCGCCATCAGCCAGGATGTCGATTTCTGGAGATCTTCGAGTGCCACGTCTAATGGCCCGACAAACTCGTCCATCCCTTGTGTATCGCGATGTAGTGCGATGTACGTTTTAATCTTCCCGACGTAAGTGCGCAGCGCTCGGCCGCCGTGACGGGCCAATTTGCGACCGACTAAATCGAGCGCCTGAATCCCGTTCGTTCCTTCATAGATCATTGCGATACGGGCGTCGCGAACGAATTGCTCAAGACCCCACTCGCGGATGTAACCGTGCCCCCCTAGACACTGTTGCGCGTTTGTGGCGTTTTCATAGCCTTTGTCTGTGAAATAGCCCTTTATTACGGGGGTCAGCAAGCCGATCAGATCGTCTGCCTCTTGGCGTTGTTCTTCCGTCTCGGCGCAGTGTGTGAGATCGACTTGGAGTGCGCCCCACAGTGCCAGCGCACGAGCGCCTTCGTTGAAGGCTTTCACGTTCAGTAACATCCGACGCACGTCCGGATGCACAATGATCGGGTCGGCTTGTCCGTCTGCGTTCTTTGGCCCGGTAAGTGAACGACCTTGTAATCGGTCTTGAGCGTAGGCCACGGCATTTTGATATGCCACTTCCGATTGTGCGAGGCCCTGCATGCCAACACCTAATCGCGCGGCGTTCATCATGACGAACATGGCGCGCATCCCTTTATCTCGTTCGCCGATCAAATAGCCGATGGCGCCGTCGTAGTTCATGACGCAAGTGGAGTTGCCGTGAATGCCCATTTTTTCTTCTAGTGATCCGCAGGCCACAGTATTTCGCTCGCCGAGACTGCCGTCCGCGTTGACAAGAAATTTGGGCACCACGAAGAGCGAAATACCGCGCACGCTGTCGGGGGAATCAGGCATTTTAGCCAACACCAAATGAATGATATTCTCAGTTAAGTCGTGTTCTCCCGCCGAAATGAAAATTTTGGTCCCCGTAATTTGATATGAGCCATCCGATTGCGGTTCGGCACGCGTTCTTAGGAGTCCGAGATCGGTGCCACAATGCGGCTCAGTGAGGTTCATGGTGCCGCTCCAGGTGCCGGCCACCATCTGTGGGATGAATGTTGATTTCTGTTCTTCGGAACCGACCGCCGTGATGGCGGCAATCGCGCCTTGCGTTAGTCCGATGTACATCGTGAACGCCATGTTTGCTGAAATCATAAATTCTTCAAAGGCGTTGGCAACGACGTGCGGCAATCCCTGTCCGCCGTAGGCTGGATCGGCCGCCAAGCCCCCCCAACCAGCCTCGACGAGTTGGTCGTAGGCTGCTTTAAAGCCGCTTGGTGTCGTGACCGAGCCGTCGGCGTGGCGGACGCAACCGTGTTCGTCGCCGCTTAAATTCAATGGTTGGGTGATTTCTTCGACGAATTTTGCCCCTTCTTCGAGAATTGCGGAAACTAAATCGGGTGTCGCGTCAGCAAATCCACGCAGCGAGGCATACTGGCTGATGTCGAGCACTTCATTGAGGATAAATTGTGTATCGCGTATCGGTGCTTTGTAACTAGGCATCGTCGTCACTCTCCTAAGCTTAAGTCGCGGCTGTGTCGGGTCGCCGATGTCGGCTATTCTGACATGCAATTGAGGAATCGACACCCCGGAACTGCGAATGAAAATGGACAAGTCCCGACGGGAAAACTCCCCGGACTCCCAGTTGCTAGTGATGCGCGACAACGGATTCGCGGAACTTGACCGGATCAGGTCGGCTCGTTAACTTGTTTGCCAGTCATCCCTACAGGCATTATTGATGAGCGATTGCGAAAACTATTTGATTCCAGGGTTTACGACCCAGTCCGGCGTGACATTTGACGCCTCGCTCGCTTACAAAACCTACGGTGCGCTGTCTGCGGCGCGCGACAACGCGATCTTACTGCCGGTGTGCTATGGCGGCCGCCACGCCGATACGGAGTATTTTATGACGGCTGGCCGCGCCCTCGATCCGGCGAAGTATTTCATCATCATACCTAACCTGTTTGGTAACGGCGCTTCCTCGTCACCGAGCAACACGCCGGCCCCCATCGGTAGAGGGGCATGGCCCGACGTTTCCTTATATGACAACGTTCATTGCCAGCACAGACTCGTGACCGAACACCTAGGCATCGAACGCTTACGATTGGTCACGGGCTTTTCTATGGGCGGGATGCAGACGTTCCAATGGGGCGCGCTCCATTCGGATATGATCGATGCCATTGCACCGATTTGCGCTTCCTCGAAGACCTCTCCTCATAACCAGTTGATGATCGAAGGACCGACTTGCGCGCTGAAAGTCGATGCGGCCTTCAACGACGGCTGGTACGAATCAGTACCTATAAAAGGCATGCTTGCGTTTGGTCGGGTCTACGCCGGTTGGCTGTTCTCGCAAACCTTTTTTCGCGAAGAACTCTATCGAAATCTCGGCCTTTGTTCCGTTGAAGGGACAGTCCGCTGGTTGCAATCGTATTTTCTGAATAACGATGCAAACGATCTACTCGCCATGGCACGGACCTGGCACATGGGCGATATCAGCGCGAATCCTCGGTTCGGGTACGACTTGAAAGCCGCTCTGAATGCGATCACGTGTCAGGCAATCGTCTTGCCGAGCGAAACCGATCTGTATTTCCGAGTTCCCGACAACGAGCTCGAAGTGAGTGAAATGCCCAATGCCGAATTGCGTCCCATCCCGTCGCCATGGGGGCATGCGGCCGGGATGGGCGTGAATCCACGTGATGATGAATTCATTGATCGTGCACTAAGGGAATTATTGAATGAAGATTGAAGGCTCCTGTGCGTGTAAGGCTGTGTCATATACGCTGCAATCTGCGCACCCTTATCCGTTTAATGTTTGCTATTGCTCCATTTGCCGGAAAACGGCTGGTGGTGGTGGCTTTGCGATTAACTTGGGCGGTGACGCGGCCAGCCTCGCGGTCACCGGAAAGGAGAACACCACCGTCTTTTCGACGACGGTTGCAGATCCCAATACGGGGAAACTAAGTTCGAGCCCTTGCCAACGACACTTTTGTAAATTGTGCGGAAGCGCCTTATGGGTGTCGGACCCGCGCTGGCCAGAATTGATTCATCCGTTCGCATCAGCCGTTGATAGTGAATTGCCGATCCCGGCAGAGCGGACGCACTTAATGTTGTCCTCAAAGGCGACATGGGTGCAGGCGGATGTCCGTGATGGAGACAAACAGTTCGACGAGTATCCGGAAGAATCCATTGCCGATTGGCACCAACGTCTCAACGTAGAAAGCTGAGTAATCGACGAGTAAGGTATGCGGAAATCGATGAAGGCTAAATGGACCGCGGCCGAGGTAGAGGCGTTATTGCCGGCAAGTGATTCTCAGGGTCGCCGGTACGCTGAGCCATTTACCAACGGCATGATGCGCCTGGGATACTATGCACCGCGAGGTCACGACCCACAGAAACCACACGACCAAGACGAGCTTTACTTTGTAAATTGCGGCAAAGGCATCTTCGTTTGTGGCGAAGAACGCCTACACTTCGACGTCGGTGACGCGCTGTTTGTCCCGGCCGGCAAAGCTCATCGGTTTGAAAATTTCACCGACGACTTTGCGGCGTGGGTCGTATTTTGGGGTCCGCCGGGCGCAGAGTGACTACGAAACTTTGTAGGGGCAATTACGCGACTTCTAAAATTTCAGCATTTATCTGCTCACACCCTCTCAGTATCAACTGGACGTCCACTTGGTCTGGGTGCAGCCGCTTTTCCAATTCCGGAAGACAATCTCGCGGGTCACAGTCGCCGCACATAAACACATCAATCGCCGCGTAGCTGCGTTCCGGCCATGTGTGGATCGAAATATGGCTTTCCGATAAAACAGTAACGCCGCTCACGCCGCCTCCATCGCCGAAACGATGATAATGCGAGTGTAATATTGTCGCGCCAGCAGCCGTGGCACCTGCCTCAAGTGCTTCGCGAATAGTATCGACGTTAGCCAGGTTCTTTGCGCCCCAAAATTCAATTAACAGATGATCGCCAGCATAGCTGTGCCCATCGAAAGTCTGCTTGAAGTGGTCAAGTTGTTGAGTCATGGCATTCTCCCGTGATCGTTTGGACCCATTGTGGCAGCGCGAAACTACCTAAGTGATGAGGAGGGTTGTAGTGTTTGAATTCACCGTTACATCGATTAAATCGAGCTTCTATTTGCTGTAGATTCGGTAACAACGCTTCGCGCTGGCGTGTAGCGTACGCCAGCATCATCAGGCCGCCGTAGTAGGTTGGCACCGCCACTTGATAACAGGTGGCGAACAATCCCAGCCGTCGAAGTGCACGCATGGTGCCGCGCGACTCGTGAGGTTGGAGGAAAGCTACGCCATTTTGAAGTGCGACGATTCCGTCAGCATTCAAGGCGTTCTCGCATAATTCGTAAAATCTCTGTGAGAATAATATTTCGCCGGCGCCAACGGGGTCTGTCGAATCGCTAATGATCACGTCATAACGAGATTGTTCGCGGGCTAAATAGGCAAACGCGTCTTCGATAATTAGATTCGTTCGAGGATCATCGTATACCGCGCCCGCGTTATTAAGGCTAGGCATGTGTTCGACGCAGCTTGATACAACTTTTTCGTCGATTTCGATCATGTCGACCTGGTCGATATCGTGTTTAAGCACTTCCCTGAGCGCGCCACCATCCCCGCCACCGATGATCAAGACACGCCGCGGCGAGCTGTGGCTAAACATTGGCACGTGGACTAGCATTTCGTGATAGACGAACTCGTCGAGCTCAGTTGTCTGAACAATGCCGTCAAGGATCAGGACGCGACCAAAACGCTTTGTCTGCACAATTTCTATCGATTGGTAAGGACTGCTTCCAATATATAGGTCTTGTTCGATCGTGAATCCTTGGAATGCTTCGTCACCGTGTAGCGTCTCGGTGAACCGCCGCTTAGCCAAGCCTAACCAACCTCCGCTAATTGGACGGCGAACTCACCACGTCGTAATGCAGTGGCATTGACGGTTTCCGGTTCAAAATACTTTCGGCAGAGCGCGTCCGCAATGTCGTTATCGAATTCTTTGCATGAAAATATATCGATATAAACTTGTCCGATATTTTCCGCGAAATGAGCGCAAATATTTGACGTTTCAATCAATTGAATTAAGGTGTATCCGGCAGATTCGAACGAATGGGTTGCAAAATGTTCGATGGAAGGTTCGCCGTAGGCTTTCATGTCGATCGCGTCGACGAGCTCTCGAACCCATTCACGTAGGTGATCGGCGTTGGTTAAGCGAGCGGTCGGACAACCGGCCAAATCAAGAATTAGGTGTTGTCCCCAAGGCGATGTGGTTTGGTGCATGGCGATACCCTCCGCTGATTATGCAGCGTTAACATAACTAAACTACGCGCAGCATCTGCCGGGCCCCGTTTAGTTACGACCGGGTCAGGTGAGCTGTGCTCTCTTTAACAAACTGTCTTTGGCACTAATACGAGTAGCCACAAAGGCTCCGAGTTATCTCAAGAGGCGCGCAATCTACACGGTTTTCACATCGATGAAAACTAAAATATTCGGCATTTTTGCCCGACTCTATTGAATGTCCTTTCGTGAGAGCGTGCGATTCGTTAATCTGGCAAGCGGCAACCCTATTTTCGGTTCGACGAGGGCTGATTTTCGGGTCAGTGAGGGTGGTTTATCAGGTAACGGTTGGATAAGAGAACGGAGCTAGCGATCAGCAAATTTATCGTAATTCGACGCGGCTTATATCTTGTGCTGGTCGCGGTGTTTCTGAGTGGATGTAGCGGAACCGAACAGGAATTCGCGAACTTACCGTCGCCAGACGGGACGCACGTCTTGATTGTTACCGTGACCAAACCGCTAATGCCGCACGCGCGCCACATCGTCACCGTCTATGTACGCCGAGGCGATACCGCCAAACCGCAAAAACTGACCGCAGTACCGCTAGAAAACGACGGCGTCCCGTTCACGGACCAAAATATCGGCCTCCGTTGGACAGGTGTCTCGCGGGCACTCGTGTGCTTGCGTCCCACCGACCTTCCGGATCAAGGCGTCCGGGTCAACGTTGCTGATGCGCCAATAGCTGAAGTAAGGCCTGGATGTTAGCCGTAGCAGACGGCGAGGCCAGATAGTTTCTTATCACCGGAGATTTCACTATGACCGTTAAGCATGCGCGACCATCGACCGCGCTTCAAAAAGATCACGGATTCATCGCACTCGATGATTACGACACGCGCATGTATATCTTGCCGCATCTGAAGGATAAATCGAGTCTCGAGGCAATTATCGCGGAGCATCGCGAACACCCTCGCGGCGCTGGGACGAAGGCCGGAGAGCCGGCCCCGCTGCACAGTACGCCGTTGAAACGGTTAATCGATAAATTACGGATGGTGCCTCAGGCCGGTAAACATACCATCGTCGAGACGATTCCTTGGAAACAATACAAACTCGGCGTGCTTCCGGGCAGGCGCGGAGGAGTGATTGAAATCACAGACGAGAGCTACCCCACGCGCGAAGACGCCGAACACGCGATTTTTTTGAAGCGCCTGCAAGTGTTGCTAGACGCCTATGGCATAGACAATTAAGTGAACTGATCGTAGTTGAATTATGAATACACAGAAAAGTATGTTGCGCATCGCGGGTTACTCGAATCGATTTTCGGTTCGCCCGGAAGAATCCATATCATTCCACATTAACGCTGAGGAAGGCGAGCCGTTCGAAGCCGAGATCGTCAGGTTGATTCACGGCGATACGAATCCGGCCGGACCAGGTTACAAAGAAGAAGTCATTGAGTCGGACATTAGCGGCACTCACCAAGGGATACATCAAGCGCTTTTTGCGGGGAGTTACGTAGTCGTCCCACATGCTGAGATTCTAAACGTAGAAAGCTTCAGCATTTGCGCCTATATATTTCCGACGACACCAACACTGGACACTG
>JBLFWX010000048.1:0-40267 GCA_047611805.1 Gammaproteobacteria bacterium | reverse complement strand
AGTGCGTACCCACAGGCCCAACCGACCTTGCGCATCGGCTCTGGCACGTGCGAGATGTCGCCGGAGAACATGCGGACGAAGTCGTCCAACTGCGCCATGTTGTCGGCGAAGCCAAGTTCGCTAAAAAGTTCTTTGCTGTGCGCGACGTACTCGGGATCTTTGATTGGCGTGGGATTGACGGGGACATAATGTCCCGTGAAAACTTGTCGCGGTGCGTGGTCAGCTCCGTTTGCTTTCGCGTCAGGATCACAGTTAAGCGTGTCCATGAGCGAGTAGTTTGCTAACTGTGCGAGATCGTCGAGCGTCGCAACGGTTGAGGCGGTTTTTTGGGATAGTCGGTTTGACATAAGTTTACTCGTGGCGCCGGTCGAACGGCTGTTTTCCCGCTGCGTTGTTTGTCGTATCAAAAATTTCTTCGATTTCCGGGGCGACCCTATTCAACATGACTTCGAAGCCCTGCCTCGGCGTCACCTGAGAGGGCGCACGTCCCAGGCCGCCGCCGATCAAGGTCATGAAAAGCTTACCTTGGCGGACGCCCCGGGCTTTCCCTCCAGGCTTGCACTCCCTCTTTGCTGTTCCACATCCACACATAGAGCTTGGGATGTGAGGCCGTTTGTTGGCGCTGCGCAGTGGCGATGGCGGCGTACACCTTGCCGCTGACTGATTCCGGCTGGTCAGCTACGATCGGATAACTCCTATCACTGCAGGTAACGACATCGGCATCGAGAGGTCAAGCATCCAGGAGGGGCCGCCCGGCTCCCGGCTCATCTGTTCGCCAGCGCCGTCACGGAAGCTATCCCTGTTCTAGCCACAGTGAGGCCGCGTTTTCGAATTATGCTATCCTCAGCATCTTAACTTCCTGAAAGCGGGGGCACCCTTTTGGCGTCGGCACTACGGCTATCCCATTGAGTGGGGAGCCTAGCCGTCACCCGTTTTGATATCATCAACCCGCCGCTGACTCGAGTAATTTCTGTAATTCACCTTGCTCATACATGTCGCGCACAATATTGCAGCCACCGACAAATTCACCTTTGATATAGAGCTGCGGAACGGTCGGCCAGCTGCTGTAAGTCTTGATGCCATCGCGGATTTCCGGGTCGGCGAGCACGTCCACGGTGGCAAAGTTCTCCACATTGCAGGCTTTAAGTATTTTCACCGTGGTCTCGGAAAAACCACATTGTGGGAACTGCGGTGTCCCTTTCATGTAGAGCACGACGGTATCGGCGATGATCTGATTGCGAATTTTTTCCTGTACGTTCATCTTTCACTTCTCAAAAGTTATTTTATCGCTGATTGTGCCCAGGCATCGGGGGTGAATGTGCGCATGGACAGCGCGTGAATTTCTGCGCGCATGCGATCTCCGAGAGCCTCATACACTAGCCTATGCTGCTGTATCATGTTTTTCCCAGTGAATTGCGGGCTTACTATCACTGCCTCGAAGTGCTGACCATCATCGCCTAGCACTTCTACATGATCGCAGGACATGCCATCTATGATGGTGGTTCTTAGTTGATCTGCAGTCATCCGTTTATTCTCTCAATTAGGTACTCTGTGGCCAAAAATTGGCATCACATCATGCGCTGCGGTTGGGCGCATTTTGATGGAGGCTGTCATCGTCGACACCGACGATTTGCAGGCTCGGTCTGAATCTGTTGTGCCGCATTTCCAGTCAATGTAATTGTCATAAATTAAGCGCCAAAGAAAACACCGAAATAGCCGAAAAATTCAAAGTGAAGAGGTAATCTTTCAAGGGCTGTCACGGTTCAGATTGCCGCCAGAACTCGCTGAAGATATAGTATCGTTCCGAAACTACTAATTGTCAATATAGTGTTTAAACGCTACTATAAATAAGATAAAGGACCTGAAAATGAACAGTCGCGCTATTGCAGAGTTGGTCTTTCACTTAGGACGCGTAGCATCCGGTGAAGGTCTCGTAGAGGGGCTGACGGCAGCCCAGTGGGCGGTGCTCAGATACTTCTCGCAGGCCAACCGCTTCTCGCGAACGCCGTCCGCATTCGCCGCGTTCCATGCCACCACCCGGGGTACGGCGTCACAGACAATCAAAAGTCTCATCACCCAAGGCTATCTAACACGTACACGCTCAGAGGCCGACAAGCGTAGTGTCCGGCTCGTTCTAACCGAGAAAGCCAAGGGCATTCTTGCGAACGACCCCTTAGAATCCCTGGTCCGTGCTGCCGACTCCCTACCCTCCAGTGTTCAAGGCCACTTCGCCGATGCTTTACAGCGCATGCTCGGTCAGGTGTCACAAGAGAGAGGCAGACCTCCTTTCGGTAGCTGTACGTTATGTCAACATTTGGAAAGTGACGGTTGCAGCCAGGAAGGAAAGGCGCCGTATGTATGCGGGTTCACGAGCGAGCCCCTGCTTCCGGAAGAGCTCAACGGGGTCTGCATTAACTTCACCAAAGATAAGACGTCCATAACAGTGAAGGGCCCTGTCACCGATTTCAGGGCTACCTAAAATTAAGCCTGTCGTTTGCATCGTAAGGTCTAATTGCCGCTCTCCTCATCGATGGTGAGCTACCCTTTCACTGCGCGGTTTATTAACGTCGCGGCAAAACATTTCGGCTCACACTCGACGACAATCACGCCTTTTTCTCCTGCTTCGGCATTTACGATAATCGTTTCTATCACCGAAACACTTCTATCCGGATGTATCACCTGTGGTTCCCCCCCCTGCGTCAGGATAGATGTCGGTGTGCCAAGAAGTCACAGCAACAGGAAATTGTTGTGACATGTTGCACCCGTGACGAGGGTAGGCCCCTCGGTATCGCCGATCAGGCGGGGATACGCATAATCGATAACCAGCTGAAGAGATCCGTGCTGCGTTGAGACAGCTGGGTCTAGAACCACCAAAATCAACACCGACAGAAGATTCAGATAAGCAATGAATCATAATTCTTGACTAATTTAGTAGGTTTATGCGAAAATAACCTAGTAATTTAGTCGGAATTGTCCAATTGGACAGGTGATCCTTTATGCGTCTCATCTACCCGCGGGCGATATGCCGTAACCCCAATGTCAAAGAAACCTGGGGTTGCGGCGAAAGCTTTAGCCTTTAGACGACTTTTCTTAACCGCGCACAAAACGGCAATAACGAGCCCAGCAGCACAGGAGATTTGACCATGGCAAGCCAGCCGCAAGACATCAACGATTTCATCACGCAGAAGTACGAAGCGGGCTTCTATACTGATATCGAGCAAGACAGCGTGCCCCCCGGTCTCGATCCGGGCGTGATTGAGTTCATCTCGAAGAAGAAGAGTGAACCACAGTGGATGCTCGATTGGCGCCTCAAAGCGTACGAGCGCTGGACCAAGATGGCTGAACCAAAATGGGCGCACGTCAAATACCCGCCGATCGATTTGCAGGCGATCTCCTACTATTCGGCACCGAAGTCGCAGGAAAATGCCCCGCAAAGTCTCGATGAGGTGGATCCGGAGTTGCTGGCGACGTACGAAAAGCTTGGCATTCCGCTCGAAGAACAGAAGATGCTCGCTGGTGTCGCCGTCGACATGGTGTTTGATAGCGTTTCCGTCCTGACGACATTCAAAGACAAACTCGCCGAGGCTGGGGTTATTTTCTGCTCATTTTCAGAAGCCGTGATTAATCACCCCGAACTCGTGAGACGCTACCTCGGCAGCGTGGTGCCCGTCAGCGATAATTATTTCGCCGCGCTGAACTCGGCAGTTTTTACCGACGGATCGTTTGTCTATATCCCCAAAAATACTCGCTGCCCGATGGAGCTATCGACGTATTTTCGGATTAACGCGATGAATACCGGGCAATTCGAACGCACCTTGATCATTGCGGAGTCTGGTAGCCACGTCAGTTACCTCGAAGGCTGCACCGCACCGATGCGAGACGAAAATCAGTTGCACGCCGCAGTGGTTGAACTAATTGCGTTAGACGACGCCGAGATCAAGTATTCGACGGTACAAAACTGGTATCCGGGCGATGAGAACGGCCTCGGCGGGATCTATAACTTTGTTACGAAACGTGCCGATTGCCGCGGCGCCAACTCAAAGGTCTCTTGGACCCAGGTAGAAACGGGTTCAGCAATCACATGGAAATATCCAAGCTGCATTTTGAAGGGTGATAATTCAGTCGGCGAATTCTACTCCGTCGCGCTTGCCCGGAACTACCAGCAAGCCGACACCGGCACAAAGATGGTGCATCTCGGTCGTAACACCCGCAGTACGATTATTTCTAAGGGGATCTCGGCCGATCATGGACAAAATGCCTACCGCGGCTTGGTCCGCATCGCTAAAGGTGCGACGAATGCGCGTAACTATACGCAGTGCGATTCGCTGCTGATCGGCGACAAAAGTGGCGCTCATACCTTTCCCTATGTGGAAGTAAAAAATACCAGCTCGCAGGTTGAGCACGAAGCCTCAACGTCGAAAATAAGTGACGACCAATTATTCTATTTACGCCAACGCGGTATCCGCGACGAAGATGCTATCAACATGATCGTCAATGGTTTTTGCCGTGACGTGTTCAAAGAACTACCAATGGAGTTCGCGGTTGAAGCACAAAAACTGCTTAGCATTTCGCTCGAAGGATCCATCGGCTAAAAGCCGTTGGTAACATCGCCCAACGTCAGAAAACATCATGCTCGAAATTAACAACTTGCAGATCGCAGTAGGTAAAAAGCCGATCTTGAAAGGTCTCAATCTCACGGTAAATCCAGGTGAGGTACACGCCATCATGGGCCCCAACGGGTCCGGTAGAAGTACGCTTGCGCATGTCATAGCGGGCCGCGAGGGCTACGATATTACCGGCGGAGGTGTCACGTTTAACGGTAAGGATCTGCTCGAATTGGCACCCGAAGAACGCGCCGGTGTAGGGGTCTTCCTGGCATTTCAATACCCGGTCGAAATCCCCGGGGTAAACAACGTCTATATGCTCAAAGCAGCGCTCAATGGACTGCGTAAGTACCGCGGTCTGCCGGAGCTAGACGCCATCGAATTCCTTAAATTAGTTAAAGCTAAAACTAAATCCGTTGGTATCGATGACGGCTTGGATGAACCGGCCCGTGAATACAGGGTTTTCCGGTGGCGAAAAAAAGCGCAATGAAGTATTTCAAATGAGCGTATTGGAACCCCAATTAGCCATCCTCGACGAAACGGATTCGGGTCGCGACATTGACGCGCTCAAGGCCGTAGGTAATGGCGTAAACCAGCTTCGCGACGGCCAGCGCTCTTTTATCGTCGTCACCCATTACCAACGCTTACTCGATTACATCGTGCCCGATTTTGTGCACGTACTGGCCGGCGGACGTATTGTTCGCTCGGGCGACAGTCAACTGGCACTGGAACTCGCAGCTCGTGGCTACGACTGGCTGAAAGACGAGGCCACTACGGCATGAGCACCTTGGCCAAGCAATTTCGCGAACACGCGGGAGAATTGCCCGGAGCGGAGAAGGCCGAGGTGATCGCGGTTCGCGAACGGGCGTTCTTAAAGTTCGAGGCAAGTGGGATCCCCACGTCGAAACTTGAGGATTGGAAATATACCGATATTGGGTCGCTCCGCGACACCGGCTATATCGCCCTCGGTACAGCCGAAAGCGCTGACTCTGACCCGATCGAATTGTCTGATTTGCCGTTGCCGAATTTCACACCGCACGTCGCGGTTTTCCTCGATGGCGCGTATTGCGCGCGATTGTCCAGCTTGGATTCACTCCCACGAGGGGTCAGCTTAAGCACGATTGGATCACTACTGCAGCAGGAATCCGCTGGCATCATTGGGCATATGGAAAATGTCGAAGCCGCATTTCCGGCATTAAATTCAGCGCTCCTTACCGACGGGGTGTCTGTCGATATCGCACCCGAGGTAGTCCTCGCAGAACCGATACATGTCATTTTTGTGGTCCAGCGAGGCGATGCGCCACGCCTAAACACCGCGCGGTTGATCGTCAATGGGCAGCAAAATAGCCGTTGTACGATCGTAGAAAGCCACTTCAGTCTTAATGGTGCTCGGAGCATGACGAACGCGTTGACCGAAATCGACGCGCTCGATGGCGCTGTTGTTCTACATCATCGGATCCAGATCGACGAACCTGCTACGCACCACATTGGCAATGTGTTCGCGACCATCGGAAAGGATGCGACGGTCGAGACCTACTCGTTCGGTTTCGGTGGTGGGATCACACGGATCGATGTCAACGCTGACCTCGTCGGACCTGGCGGCAACGTCGCTATGAACGGTTTATTCATAGTCCGCGACAACCAACATATTGACCACCATACGCGTGTTCGACACCGGGTCGGTCACACCTATAGTCAAGAAAATTATAAAGGCATAGCTGACGGCAACGGCCGCGGCGTTTTCAACGGCAAGATCCTCGTTGAACAGGAAGCACAAAAAATCGAAGCGCTGCAATCAAGTAAAAATCTTCTGCTGTCAGACGGTGCTGAGATTGACACTAAACCCGAGCTCGAAATCTACGCTAACGACGTAAAATGCGCACACGGTGCGACCGTCGGTCAGCTCGACGAAGACGCGTTCTTTTATTTACGCTCACGCGACATTGACGAACAAACCGCACGCAGCATTCTCACGTTCGCCTTCGCCGCCGATATCGCAGAAAGAATTGAAATTGCCCCGCTACGCGCGTGGTTAGAGCAACTCATTATTGAGCGGACGCACACTACTGGGGTCAATGAGATAGAGAATCGTGGGTAAATTACACGATCAACAACTAGATACGTCGTTTGATTTCGAGCGCATACGACAGGATTTCCCGATTCTAAAAGTATCGGTCAACGGTCGTCCGTTAGTTTATTTAGACAATGCAGCGACGACCCAGAAGCCACAGGTCGTTATCGACACGGTTGCCGACTACTATCGCTCGCAAAACGCCAATATTCATCGCGGTGTACATACGCTAAGCCAGCTGGCTACCGAAGCGTATGAAACCGCGCGCGGCACCGTTCAAAATTTTATTACAGTACGGTATTCACTTCTTCGACATCGAGAATACTGAGATTGGCTTGCCAGCGATGAAATTTAAACAGCGGATCGTTATCCGAACTCAAATATCGTGGACCGGTTGGTATGCCGAGGATGCTGTTGAATAGTCGACAGGCGTTAGATACAAGGTCCATCGACAGGACCCGCATGAACCAAACCGGCGACAACTACCTTGAAATCCGCCGTACAGATGCGCGTCGAGAGTTCAAGGCGAAACTCGGTAGTATCCGAGAATCCAAGGATCAGATGAAGCGACGTATCGACGAGCTACGAATCGCCGGCAAGCCAGTTTGGGGAGATCTTAAGCACGGCGGTGAGAAGGCACGGAGCTTGCTTTCCGACGCGGTTGATAGAGCAGTGGAGAGGCTCCAATGAATGAAGTTATCGCACGAACAATTAGACAGGTAGCCTCCTTACCGGAGGCCGACGGATTGACAAAAAACGGATTCATCAGAAGTATCAATACCAAGCGCAGTCGCAGTCGACAGCACATCGAGCAAGGTGCTGTCACCGAGGGCTACAAAGCAGACCGCACTGCAGTCATTAGTTTATTGAATGACGCGCGTGCTACGGAACTCGTTTGTGTCGTCCGCTATAAGCGGCACCACTTCATGGCAACAGGCCTTGACGCCAAACTGGCGGCAGCCGAGTTCTCGGAGCATGCGAACGAGGGGCAGGTCCACGCAGACACATTGGATGCGCGAATCGTGCCGCTCCGCGGCGAACCCGGTTTTTCGCCAGAGAAGTTGGCCGCTCGAAGCCATTCGGAGTACATCGCGGGTAATTCGCTGCACGAAATGATGCAGGAGGATCTGATTGCCGAGCGCATCGCCATCGACACCGATGGTCAAATCATCCGCTACGTAGGCGACGGCCTAACAACGCGACGAATGTTGGAAGATATCCTGGCAAACGAGGCGAACCATGCCGACGACCTTACGAGCATGTTGGATGGCGCAGAGGAAAGGCAATGAAGTTTACAGTCGTTGGAAACAAGATCATCTGTAGCCCCAAAAACATCCCCGCTGGAGACGATGACGGGTATCGGCGTGTTGTGGTCGAGTTTGATTCTCACGTCGATAGGATACCGCCTCATGTCGCAGCAAGATTGGCGCACAGTGAAATCGCTGAGCTGGAACACTTTCTCGCCGATCGCCGGCGAATTCAAGCCAACCCAACTGCGAAAAACTTGCTGGAAGCCCTACCTGGATTACTTCGAGAGGCGACGCAGATCCTCGACTCTGTAGCGCACGTGAATAGCGCGACGTACAAACAACTAAGGACATCCACTTCGCAAATGAGCGTTGCGCTAGAGAACGTCAAGCCAGCGCGCGAAGGCGGCGTGACGGCCGTCAAGAACATGAGCGAGTCGGACGCGCAAAAAGAGCGACTCGAGCACATAAAACAGAACTTTTGAATTCAACACACGCGACCACGACCGCAGTGAATACGATCCAATTCACTAACACTTAAGGATGAGAATGATGCTTGACGTAAACGACGCTGCGAAACAACAATTCACACCTGTTGGGAGCGAATTACTAACAATGCGGCGACAGGCCCGCGGGGTTGAATTGCAGTATGGCCGATTTTAAGGGCATCCCCGTCGTCTCACCCCGAGTGGCTAACAGCTCTACACCTCGCAGTGGCGTGAAGTACGTCACCGGGCAGGGCTTTACGGCGATCAAGGACGGTCTCAAGACGCGTGCCGCAGTTGATCGCAGCGCGCTGGCGGGCAAGCCACGCTGGCTAAAAGCGCCGATGCCAGCAGGTGAGGGCTTCGACAAAGTGCGCCGCAATGTTCGCGAGCATCGTCTGGCGACGGTGTGCGAGGAAGCCAAGTGCCCGAACATAGGGGAGTGCTGGAATGCGGGAACCGCGACGATCATGTTGATGGGAGCGGTTTGCACTCGGGCCTGTCGTTTCTGCGCAGTCGACACTGGCAATCCGCGCGGCTGGTTAGATGCCGACGAGCCCGACAATACCGCCCGAAGTGTCGAGCTAATGGGGCTCAGGTACATCGTGCTCACGTCCGTGAATCGGGACGATCTGCCGGATGGTGGGGCTGCTCACTATGCAGCGGCGATCCGCGCGATCAAGCTGCGTACGCCGCATGTTGCCGTCGAAGCGCTGACACCCGATTTTGAAGGTGCGCTGCGCGATGTTGAGTTAGTAGTCGATTCGGGCCTGGATGTGTTTGCGCAGAATGTCGAGACAGTCCGGCGCCTCACCCATCCGGTACGCGATCCGCGTGCTAGCTACGAGCAGACGCTGGCCGTTCTTGCGCATGCCAAGCGTTACCGCTCGCACGTGCTGACTAAAACTAGCGTGATGGTCGGTCTGGGCGAGACAGACGAAGAGATCCTGGCGACCATGGATGATCTGCGACTGGCCGATGTAGATATATTGACGCTTGGTCAGTATTTGCGTCCGACCGTTAATCATTTACCGGTGGAACGCTATGTCACTCCGCAGCAGTTCGATGACTACCGCCGCCAGGCGCTCGATCGCGGCTTTCGAGAATGCGTGGCGGGTCCGCTTGTGCGCTCCAGCTATCGTGCGGAGCAGGCGCTCGCCGGCAACAATGCCGGCCTCGACAACTCGCTGCGCCGATAAATGTCCTTCCCGAATATTCGGGTACTGACAACTTAACTCTAGAAAAACGATAAGCTAAATAGCTGATCCAACTTTTGCGACACTTGGGGAGCTTCCTGGGAAGGGGCTAACTTCACGTAAAAAGGTTCGCACGGCGCGCATGAGTTTATCAATAGTGGGATATCGGTGATTGCGTGTGATGTTGTGTAAGCGCCCGGTTAACTACGCTATTGCTCAGCAGGGATTAATCTGCAGAGCGTCGATATTGCCTGGAAGCAACGCATCTATGTCGTCGATCGTGGTCGCCAGTGGTAGTTTTGCGAACACTTCACGGAGGTAGGCGTAAGGTTCTAAGCTGCGGTGGATTTCAAGGTAGATGTCGCCTGAAGATTCAAATTACGCCACCTTATTTGTCTTGATTTCTGTCGTGTCTTTCGCCGGATTGAGATGCACGTCGCCAACGGGTTTCCAGTTCCTGATTTCGCCACTCCAACGTTGCGGGTGTCGTGATTTGGCGTCACGGTAGACCTGCTCACGACGCGCCAGGATATCCGCGTCGCGGCCGGCGCGACGTTGCGCAGGGGTGACGAACTGGATCGCGCTGTGCAGATGCTCGTGGTTGTACCAATCAACAAACCAGCGCACTCAGGTGCGCGCGCCGTGCAGATCGGTAAACACCGCCTCAGGATATTCAGGGCGATACTTCCGCTCCTACGCGGCAAGCGGTATCTGTGGCATCATGCTCGATACGGAATACAAAAGCGGTCCCGGCCTTCCTGCCCTGATGAATCATGCCGCCAAAGGTGTAACCGATAAAGATTTCGAGTTGGCAAGAAAAATTGAAGAGGTGGTCATGTGGCAGCCCGGAGTGGATGACGGCAGTGCACTCGAAGGGACGATGAACGCGTCACGTCCATAAAGTATGATGCAGTGGTGAAGCAAAACCGGACACCCAGTTAAGCGACCTTAACCTGTGGCGCTCCAGAAACGCGTGTTTTCAACCGGTGCAGTCATCCCACAGCTTGTCGTTTTCGGCTCGGTGCTAACTAACTCATTTACGGTGTTGTTCGTCTCATAATGTCCTTGCCCACGCGCACGAAGTAACGAGACAGCGTGGCGTCGCAACCATCGATAATTGCCAGGTAGTCGCTACATGAAGGTCGTCCTTATCAGCCCCTACGAGATAGGTCGCCAACCTTTCGGATTGGCCGAACCCGCCGCAATGCTGAGATCGCGAGGGTACGATGTCTGTACGATAGACCTGTCACGTGAGCGGATCGACCCCATTGAAGTGCGCGACGCCGGCTTGATCGCTTTGTACCTCGCGATGCATACGGCGACTCGAATCGCTTTCGAAGCGTTACCTCGACTCTCATCACTGGCTCCCGGAGTACATCTATGCGCTTATGGGTTGTACGCGCCGATGAACGAGGCGCTCCTGCGTCGACACGGCGTTAACTCTATCCTCGGCGGAGAGTTCGAGCCCTCCTTGATCGAATTAGCCGATTCACTACGCACCGGACGATCCATCGAAAACCCGTTGCCGCAGAACGGCCGCGTTGATTTCGTCGTGCCCGACAGAACCACGATGGTTGATCTGGATCGCTACGCGCAGCTGATTTTGGCGGACGGTACCAGAAAGGTAATGGGTTTCGCTGAGGCAAGCCGTGGGTGTAAGCACCTCTGCCGACATTGTCCCATCGTTCCAATTTACAACGGCAAATTTAGAGCGATCCCAGTGCCCGTCGTAATTGCGGATATCGAAAATCAAATACGGATGGGGGCGGAGCACATCTCCTTCGGCGATCCGGATTTTCTTAACGGGCCGACGCACGCACGCAAGGTGGTCGAAGCCTTACATCAACGGTTTCCGCGGGTCACATTCGACGCGACGATCAAGATTGAACATCTACTGGCCCACTCCGGTATGCTGCCGCTTCTTCGCGACGCAGGGTGTTTGTTTATCACTTCTGCCGCGGAATCAGTGGACGACACAATCTTGGACTATCTTCAGAAGAATCACACGAATGAGGACTTCGGCAAAGCTGTCGAGATCCTTCGTGAGATAGGGATTGATCTCGCTCCGACATTCGTCGCGTTCAACCCGTGGACGACGATCCAGGGGTATATCGATCTATTGTCGCGACTAGTCGATCTGCGCATGGTTGAAAGCGTGCCATCGATCCAACTTGCCATCCGCCTCTTGGTCCCCAAGGGATCTTATCTACTAAACATCCCCGGGTTTGTAAGTCAGTTGGAGGAATTCGATCCTGAGATACTTGGTTATCCGTGGTTGAATCGAGATAAAAGGGTCGACGATCTGCAAGCCTCGGTTCAACTACTCGTCGAAAAAACCGAAGGATCTACGCGAAGATCCGTCTTTAATTTAGTCTGGCGGATCGCCCATGAATTTGCCGGTACCATCGCGCGGGAACTACCTGATGACCTGGGTAGCGAGATCCCGCATCACTCGGAAGCATGGTATTGCTGCGCTGAACCAACGAATCAGCAGCTCGTCGGCTTTTAGATCAAAAACGGGTGACGCGCGGTCGGGCGCTGTGCAGTGAAAATCGTCTACATTGGCTCGCCGAGTTCGCTGTCGTATGTTCCGTTGCGGGCGCTGATAGCGGCAGGCCGCTCGGTCGTCGCCATTGCCGTCGAAGGCCAACGCACGTCGGCGCTTCACAACCCGAAATTTCCCGTGCTCGTTGAGCGTTCGACCGCGCTCGCATCGCTGGCGTTGCTGCACGCTATTCCGCTGATCGAACTGGCCGGAGACTGGTCGGTCGCAGTTGAGCAGCTCGTCCGCATTGCCCCCGACGTTATTCTGGTTTCCTGCTTTAGGCGAAAACTACCCGACGCCATCGTTTCGATCCCGCGCTATGGCTGCTTCAATTTACACCCGTCGTTGCTGCCGGCCTTTCGCGGACCGGCACCCGTGTTCTGGCAGTTTCGTGGCGGTATGGAGTCATTTGGGATCAGCCTGCATTGGGTCACCGCGGAGATCGATGCGGGCGATGTCGTCGCGCAAACGCGCGTCACTATGCCCGACGGTGTGCCTGCACAGCAGGCAGACGGTCTGCTCGCGGAAGCCGGGATCCGATTGATCGAAGCGACGCTGCGCTCGATTGAAGGTGGCTCGTTAAAGCGCCGCGCCCAATCCCATGGTGACGCTTCGTATCAGGGATTTCCCTCGCCTGATGACTACGCGGTTAACACGTTCTGGACGGCACGACGCATGTACAACTTTATTTGTGCAACGCGGTCGCCGGGGATCGTTTTCCCATGCGAGGTCGACGACCGGGTCTATCGGCTGACAGACGCGAAGTCCTACCGCAACGGGGGCAGGGTCGGGGTCGGGACCGCGGTTGAGGGCAGCATCATCTCGATAAATTGCCGCCCTGGCGTTGTCGAGGCGGTGTGCGCCGCGGGGGGTGAATAAGCGCTGTTGCCGGGGTGCCTCACGAGGGACCAGGGAGGTATCTCGCTAAGTATCCTATTGCGACGTTTGCTGCGATAATCCAGGGTCGAACCATAACCCTATAAAACCGATTCGCGTTAAAATTTGCCATGACGAGAATAGTACATTGCGTTGTCTTGAAAGAGGACGCCGAAGGTCTTGAGAAATTACCGCATCCCGGCGAGCTCGGGCAGCGCATCTACGAAAACGTGTCCAGCGCGGGTTGGAAACAGTGGCTAGAACGGCTTACCACCATCATCAATGAGAATGGGCTTACCACGGCCGACATCCAGCATATCGAATTGATCGAAAAGCACATGCTTGGATTTTTTTTCGAAGAAGGCGACTACGGCCAATTACCGGCCGGCTATCAGGCGGGCGGCCGCAAGAAATAGAACCGTGCGCGGTCCAGCTCCGATAGCACGATGGTGCGATTTATTCGGCGACCAACCGGAATAGCGGCGCGACCACGAAATTCAACCGTGAGTTCGCTTCGCGTAGTGCACTGACCACCTCGCCGGGAGACTGGCCTCGCGCAAATATATACCCGGGGTATTGGTTCCCCTCCGGCAGCGGCACCAGCTCGTGACCCGAGTGAACCAGGATATCGACGCTTTCAATGTTCGCTACACCTCGCGCATCGCCTAGGCCCTCGACACGCCGCAGGACGCCGCGCTCCTTGATGGGGATCATCATCACCCCGCGCGCCTCGTCCGGGGTCCTTGCCGTTTGCGGCTTGCCGATGGCCAGCGAGATCACGAACTCCTCGAGGTTGAAATTCTCGCCCATATCCAGGCAGCGAGAGCAGTCTCCGCCTATCGTGCGGCTGGCAACTTCCAGTATCCAGGCGTCGCGCTCGTCGACACGTACCTCGGCATGTATTGGCCCGGTACGCAAACCGTACGCTCTGCAGGCCCGGGCAACGCATTGTACGATGCGAGATTGGGTCGCCTGGTTCAAGCTCGAGGGCGTTACGTAAATGGTCTCTTCGAAAAAGGGTCCACGCAGCGGATCAGGTTTGTCAAACAACGCCAGCGTTTTCAGCTCACCCTGGTGCAAGTATCCTTCAAAGGCGACTTCGAACCCATCGATATACGCTTCGACGAGTAGGTGTGTGCGTTCAAACTCGTCAATTGATCCCGCGATAATGTTGCGGATCCGATCGCACGCAGCGATAAATTCGGCGGGGTCATTGGCGCGGATAACGCCGCGACTCGCCGAGAGATTCAGCGGCTTGACCACGCAGGGCCAGGTCAGTCCTGCGACCTGATCTTCGATGCTGCGGGTGAGATCGACGAGGCGATGGGCGGGAACCGCACACCCCGATTTCGTCAGATGGGCGCGAGCGAGATCTTTGCGCCGCGTCAGCCGCGCGGCCGCGGGCGGGTTATGCGGCAACGCGAGTGCATCCGCTGCAAGGGCAGCGAGTTCCACCGTGGCGTCGTCGCAGCCGAGGACACCGGTAAACGGCGCCCCCCCGACCTCCAGGATACGGGCGAGTGCGCTATCGGGATTGTCCAGGTCTACGTGCAAGCCCTGGTGGATTTCCGAAATCAGTGAGTGTTCACCGCGCGACGCGATCAGTACTTCCAATCCCATGCGTCGGGCCGCGTTGAGGTAAGGGGCAATTCGGTAACTGCCCGGCGGCGCAATCAGTAATAGTCGTTCTTTAGTAGCTATTGCCGCCGGCACCACCGCAGCCGCCGCAGGTGCCGCTGCCACCCGAACTGGCAAAGGCATTTTTGAAAACAAAGCTTTCGTTCAGGCCTTCGGTTTGATAGTCGATTTCGACGCCATCCATAAAGCCGAGCGCGACCGCGTCTACGTACATTTTCAAGCCGTCTAATTCAAGAACGCAATCGTAGTGATTCGGTTTTTCCACGAAAGTCAGGGCGTAGCTCATGCCGCTGCAACCCTCGCCGGATACGTAGATGCGGATCCCCTCGACACCCTCTTCTTTGTCGAGCAGCGAGGACAACTGCGCAGCCGCGGCCGGCGAAATTTTGATTTCGTCGCTCAAACGGGTATTGAATAAGTTCTCCGCCATTCCCGCCTCCGTAATGCTTAAGTTCGTCAATAGCGATATCTTACCACTCATCGGTTGGCCGCAGTTAGGTAGGCAAAAATACGCAATTATCATCTTGCGGCGACATTACTGATTCTTTTCGCGGTGCAATCGTCGAAACAACGGATTCGATACCGTCGAAAGAGCGCCGATTGGCACGCAGAACAGTAGCGTGATTAATAAGGCGTAACGGTCGCAGACTAATTTGCTAGCACTCAGAGTCGCGGGTCTCGCAATAGGCATAGCCTCTCCTACGGATGGTTTGTTATTTGGTAGCATCATCATTAGATTCTCCAGCTGTTAATGGTTTGTCCGCTCACTAAAATTACTTGTCATCTTCGTTTGGCCGTTTGTACACGCAAGAACAAATGGTTGTATGTGCGTGGGGCAAACGCCGCACGACACGACAACATCTCTCCAATCATCCAGCCAGCTTCACGTGAAATCCGCACTGCTTTAATCGTCGCCGTTCATGAATCCAAGCAAGTGCAACAAACTGGTAAATAAGTTGAAGATTGAGGCGTAGAGCGTGACGGTCGCTAAGATGTAATTCGTTTCTCCGCCGTGGATGATATTGCTGGTCTCGTAGAGGATCAGGCCAGCCATAAGCATTACGAACATGGAAGACACTGCGAGCGATAAGCCAGGCATCTCTAAGAACAGTGCAGCGAGACCGGTGCACAAGGTGACTAGGATCCCCACCATCAGAAATCCACCCATGAAGCTGAAATCCTTACGCGTGGTTGTCACGTAAGCAGACAGGCCGAGGAAGATTGCGCCCGTTGCACCCATCGCCACCATCACCGTCTGGCCACCGTTCGCCGTCGCCAGGTAGGCGTTCAGGATCGCTCCGAGCGTGTAGCCCATAAAGCCCGTCAACGCGAATACGAACGCCACACCCAACGCGCGATCACGAAACTCTGAGGTCAAAAACAGCAGGCCGAAATAGCCGCCCAACGTGAGCATGAGTCCCGGATGAGGTAGGTTTAACATCATCGACACGCCAGCAGTCATCGCGCTGAATAGCAACGTCATGGACAGCAACATATAGGTGTTGCGGAACATATTATTCCTGGACAGCGCTACCGTTTGTGTACGGGACACTACATTTTCAAGTGAAGCACTTATGGCGGGTAATTCTCCGGCCAGGTTGATTAATTAGTTCAGGATTATTCGGAAATCTAGACCCTATGGCCGAGACTCGGGTTGCGAATCTGATCTCGCCAACAAGTGAGCCGATATCGAATGATTCGTCTCGCGCGATTGGCCGCACGATCGATAGCGACGTATAGAACCGGTTCAATGGCTTCTACGATGACATCGTGATAACGGGCGAACTTTATCTGCAAGTGGCAGCGCGTAGCTCGCCCGTCGCACGAGCCCTTGGTATCCGATAGCCTCACGAAGATCTGTTCAATGTCTTTGTCGTAACCGCTTAGGGCGATCTGCAACAGCCGTTGGATATTCATGCGCAACCCACCGGTCATCGGAAAATCGTGCGAGTCTATGTTGAGTTGCATAAGATCCTCCACTTTCGTTGCTTTATGAGCCGTCATCTTGGGCGGAGCCGATTGACAGAAAAAGTCGATTATAATTGGAGTACTACTCGATAATTACGATGTGATGAGAATCCGATTGTCCGTCCCGAATATTCGTACTTGTTAATGTCCTGGGCGAAATTCACGAACAACAACATCCTGAGTTCACCGGCTTTGGTTACTGTCGATAAGGATCCAGGATCGCGAAACCCAAAGTGCCAAAGTGCCAGAGTGCCAGAGGTCTTTTATGACGGTCTGTCGATAAGGATGGCGAGATAATCGATTGGTTTTTCGGCTGCCCTTCCCGAATATTCGTACTCGTTGATTTGCTTGACGAAAATCGCGAGCAACGTCGGTCTGAGATCTCCAGCTTTTGTCAGCGTTGATAAGGATCGAGGATCGTGAAACCCATTATCAGTGCGCTGTTGTCGTTCGCGTCCATTATGCTTCGGTCACGGGTTTCGTTGCACTCGGAAATCGTCGCGCTGCGACATCAAATCATGGTGTATCAACGCTCAACTACACGACCGAAAATAAAACGGGGTGATCGAATACTGTGGTCTTGGACTGCACGGCGTTGGTCCTGTTGGAGGGATGCCGTAATGATTGTCCAGCCCGCGACAGTCATTGCATGGCAGCGAAAACGCTTTCGGGGTCATTGGGCTAAGTTGAGCAACCATGGCGAGTCTGGTAGGCCGCCGGTACCAACTGAGATCATCGACTTGATCCGGACGATGTCGGCGGCGAATATCTGCTGGGGCTCGCCACGGATTGTCGGAGAGCTACGTAAGCTCGGCAGCGACGTCGCCAAATCTACGGTCGAGAAGTACCGCATGCGTCCAGGGAAACCACCGTCGACGACATGGACATCATTTCTGAACAATCACGCGAAGGACATGGTATCGATCGATTTTCTAGTTGTACCGACGATCGGATTCAGGATGCTGTACGTCTTGGTTATCCTTTCCCATCATCGGGGCCAGATTGTTCATTTCAATGTCACCGCATACCCGGCAACGCATTGGACTGGTCAACAGATAATTGAGGCGTTTCCTTATCCCTCGGCACCCAAATATCTGATCCGGGATCGCGATGGCTTCTATGGGAGTCAATTCCGTAAGCGCATTAATAGCATGGGTATCGAAGAGATCCCGTCAGCTCCGCGGAACCCTTGGCAGAATGCTTGCGTGGAACGATTGATCGGCAGCATTCGGGGGGACTCCTTGGATAACATCGTCGTACTGAATGATCGTCAATTGAAACGGAACCTGACAAGTTACTTTGACTATTACCGTCGGTGACGCAAGCATTTGTCGCTGGAGATGGTTAGTCCAAGCTGTCGACCAGTTCAGCAACAGGTATCATGGATCGTTGTTCAATTTCCAGAGCTCGGTGGCTTACATCACCGTTACGAACGAATAGTGACTTGATTCCTTGCTATATGAGTTTTTGGGAACCACACCCAGCTTTTAGTCTTCGCTCACTTCGTCGATAGCACCAGGTGTTGCAAACCGCCGCAAAACGTTTTCTGTCATATGCCCGACATTATTTTCATAGTTGTTATGTGAGAGGCTGCCACACCAAGCCATCGAGGAGGAGCTGAACACTGCGCCCCCATTTCGAGTCGTGAAATAGACAATGTCTGAGCGTACCAGTGGATTGTCGCGACCCGTGATCCCTGGATAAACGAAGTATTGCTCTTCGGGTACAAGCAATGCGTTCTCGTTATGACCGAAAGAGCAGGCTAAAAGCATTGTATTTGGCGGCGTACCAAGCGCGTAGTCGATGCGATCGATCTCGAGGCCCGCTGCACCATTGTTCACGAGACCGAAATCACCGATTACCTCGTCGCAGTCGATACCTTCCATGATCCATGCAAGCCGCTTGTCTTCCGCATCAGGCATCTGGCGATAGCCTGTAGACACATCAAGGCCATGGGCGGTGTAGCCTGTGCCCCAAATCTTCTGTGGTGCGCGCGCGCGATGGCGCCAGATACCCCCTCGCTCACCGGTGGTGCTGTGATGCAGTTCACCCGGGCGCGCACGCCAGGCCTGATCCCCGCTTTCACCTTTGCGTACTTCTATCATCCAAGGCTTCTCAGGATGTTGACTCGCTATCCAGTAGAACCCATTCGCGCCGAGGTACATTCCTCGACCGCCGTCGGCTAGATAATCCTCATAGGCGTTAAGCATCTCCCAACTGCTGTATTCAGCGTGAGAGGGAGAAATGACCGTGGCATACGGTGCCAAAAGTTCCGCACCTTGCGCTTGAATATCGTGATCGGTAATCACATCAAATTCGAATCCTTTCGCGGTTAACCAGTCAATCAAATGCAGATCCGCCGGGAACTGCCAAACAGAACCGAATTCGTGTCGATAATCAGGTCTCATGTTAAGAATGGGTCGCCGCCAACTACTGTATTGCACGCCGCGCCCGTCGCGATGGTAATCATAGGTCGAACGCCCGTAGTGCGGATGGGTGTTCAGCTCGATGTCGATATCATCGAGGGTGGTTAAAACACCCATGATTGCTTGGCCGGTTTGCGCGTTGTGCATCACCTGGGTGTTGGCGTATGCAAGGTAACTAAAGGTTGGCATTACGACAGCGATGGCGGCGTTGTGCTGTCCTTTAGGAGGCGCGACAAAAAACGGAACACGATCGGTCGCACTATTTTGCTTGAGCTTGATAGCGTACACACCGCTTGGTAATTCAGCTGGAATCGTTATCGAGAAATCCGCTTCCCAGCGACTGTCGTCGAGACTGTCGTCATGGAACCATATTGCGCCGTATTGTTCCGGGCAGTGCACGAAGTTTTCCTCGCGCCCCTGCCAATTCCAGCCCGTCATGCCGCGATCAGGCTGATTGATACAAACGCCGTTGTGTCCATTGCCGGACGCATCGACGACGTCGTCAGTGGGTACACCGTTGTGGGCGATTCCTGCCGCAAAATCCCAAGCTGCAGTGACTGAAGTCGAAGCTTTACCGCTATGCAAGCGTTCAAGTTCGGCGTCACTTAACGCGCGATCGAAAAACGAGGGGCTGTCGATTTTGCCGTTGTAATTAGCGACGATCCAAGCGCGTAGGTTCTCCACTTTTTCAGTGAGCCCGCCAATAACTAATGGTACACCTGCAACGCCTGGCGTCATCGCCGGCGCGCTGCCTGTGGCGTCACAGTCAAGGTTAACAATGCGGTTGATGCGACTGTTTACACTATTGGGTATCACGCGTTGTTCTATCGTGGCCTTACCACTGGCAGGGTCGACGCGCGCAACAATCGAATGCCAAACTTCTGGATAGAGAGGTTTAGGGCACACCAATCGGCTGGTAGCACTACCGTCACCTGTTACTAGACATAAATGGCCATCTTCGATGAGCAAGGCCCAACCGCAAGCACCTTTTTCTGACCATCGACCGATCACTCCTTGTCGAAGGTCGGGCAAAGTAGGCCATAGGAACAGATGAATGCTGAAACCATCGCTACCCGCAAGCGCTTCTGCGCGATCTTCAACTTCTATGTAGCCGCCGACCTGTGTGCGCTGTGATCGCGCCGGATACGAATCCGCCAAGGAAAGATCGACTGCTTCCTCTTTGTAGCCTGGCCCTGCCGGATTGCGATCACCGTGTATAAGGCGAATGAGCTCAGCGCTATAAGTCCCTGCGGTTGGTGTGCTAACGAATATATTCAGCTCCTCGTTAGGACGTACACTGGGTCGGTCGCAGTAACCGCGTATTTGCAGTGCACTCATTTCGTTGCCTCCGATCTTTCAGAAGGTAATAGCCCCAAGGTTTTTAGCCGCTCGAGGAATACCGCGTGCACAGCTTCGTGCTCGCTGGTGTAGTTTGTGGTGTCGTCAATGCTTGGTGCGACGTCGCGACCGCGCATTATGCCGAGGCGGTATTGCGCATAGGGCAGTACGGCATAGGCAAAAGATTTGCCGTCGGTCGGTTGATTATGGATGAAATCAAGTACCTGCTTCAGCTCATAGCTATGCGGCGTATAGGTCCCACGCGGATCTTTTGCGTGCTCTTCCAGCAGTGCGCTCGTGATAAGCGGCGCCAATTCAAGTGCACGTCGACGTAGGAATTCGGCGGTCCACGCAACAGTCTTGTCTGAGTAATGGCGCGGGTTCGTAATTGGCAAGGTAACTCTCCTTTATATCGAAATCTGCTGGCAAATCTGTGCGCGCCATTCAAGCTGCGCGGTTGTGCCACCCATTGGCATCAGTGCTCTTTTCATAATTAACATGGGCAAAATCCGTGCCGCCGCCAAATCGAAGCTGTTGTCGCGAACAGTTGTTCGTTTGTTAGTTTGGACGCGCTGCAGAAAGCGCCAGTATGCTGCTAAATAACATCAGAGTGCATCATTCCTGCAGCGTTCACATAACGACAAGGGAACCTTAACTCGATTATCTAGGCTGGGCTATTACACCTAGACTTAGGGATGTGTGCTTTCCCCTTAATCTGGCACACATCATGCTTCCAGTTTGTTCATGGATAACTTTACGAGTAGATTTTCCACGCGCAGATATTTTCAGTGTGGTCGCGCGAAATGACTGCTCTAGCGTTGCCGACCCTTCCTGTAGATGTGCCGCTGAAAGACGCGCTGAGAATCCTGCGCGAGGCCGAAATCGACGTCGCCCATGTTGGCATCGTTGATCTATTTGGTACCTTGCGTGAACGACGCATTGCAGTGTCCGACTTACCGGCAGTATTAGGCAGCAACGCAACTTTCGCCAATGTGTTGCCGCACTGGAGTGCGGCCGAGGAAGTACTCAGTGATGGGCCGTTTGGTGGTGAGGAGATAAGCATTGATTTCAGCTCGCTCCGTCGGTATCCGTTTGAAGCACGCGCTTGTCTTGTGTTTGCGGACTACACCGGACCGTTGGCAGCGTTGTCGCCGCGACGGGTACTGCAAACTCAGCTCGAAAACCTACGGCGTCGCGGCTGGAACGCGCAAGCGGCTTTTGAATCGGAATTTATTGTTCTCGAAGAGACTGCCTCGAGTCTGCGTGAGAGTGATTTCGCCAATGTCACACCTTATGCAGTTGATAACCGTTGCTGGTCTGGCGACAGCGCAGCGACTCACGCCGATCTGGTCAGCGAACTTGCGGCTTTACTCGCAGATGGCGAAGTGTCCCCGCTTGCTATCGGTCTCGAGCTTGGACCGGGTTGTCTTGAAGCCACATTGCGCCATGGTGATCCACTGCGCGCAGCAGATGACCAGATTGCGTTCAAACTGTTCACCAAAGCATTTTGTCGGCGTCGCGGTTTAACGGCGTCGTTTATGGCGCAGCTAGGCGCAGATTTTCCTGGGCTCTCGCAGCACGTTCACGTATCGGTGACCGACCAGGACACCAGTAAAAATCTATTTCCGGCGGACGCGGGCATGAGCGAATTGTTCCGTCAGTTTGTGGCCGGGCTGCTTGCACTAATGCCGGACAGCATGCCCTTTACGCATGCGAACCCGAATTCTTATCGACGTATTGCGCCAGGTAATTGGGCGCCTAAATCACCCACCTGGGCGGAGCAGAATTACGCCGCCGCTGTGCGCGTGGTGATGCAGCCTGCTGCTTCGTGTCGACTCGAATACCGTCTGCCAGGCGCCGACGCCAATCCGTATCTCAACCTAGCGTTTGTATTGGGTGCAGGCTTATGGGGCGTCGATCGCGAATTAACTCTGACGCCGGCGTTCCAGGGCGGCAGCCCAGACTCCCTTGCGCACAGTGATGTGCGATTGCCACATGATCTTTACTCGGCACTCGAGCGGCTCAAAGGATCTGATGCCGCTGCGTCAATATGGGGAGAAACTTTTATTAACTACCTCTGCAAAATGCTTGCGCACGAAGAGGCTGTATTGCGTCGCCATACTAGCGCCGCTGAGCGCGCACGTTATCTCGAAATTGTCTGAATGATGTGAAAAAATCTCAATGACCGACCTCCACGATTATCTTAATCAACCGACACGCGCCGCTCAGGTTGCGCAGGTGCGGTGCCATATCGACGCGCTTGGCGTGGATGCAATCTATTTTCAATATGTTTCTATTACGGGGCGCATCATGGGAAAGATGGTGCCGTCTCGCCACTGGGAACGCATCGCCGACAATGGCGTTCAAACCTGGATCGGTGGATTAACCAACGTCTTTGCTGATCGCGACGGCGCGCTACTAGGCTTCCCCGCAAATGCATCTGAATTACTCGCCCTCCCAGATCCCGATTCGTTTTGTCAGTTTCCTTGGAACAAAAGGATCGGCCGCGTTTTCTGCACGGTTTTCTATTCGCGTGAAGATCCTCAGTATCCAGGCGCGTATATGGCGGCAGATTGTCGCGGGAACTTGCGGCGCATGCACGAAGAATTTAAACACGAACACGGGATGCATCTCAGAGTGGGTTGCGAGCCCGAGATGCTGTGGCTCAAACCTGGCGATGCTAGCGCCCCTTATCACGAAACCACCAAACCTTACGCTTATCACATCGATCAACTCGAATGCTTAAGTGATGTTTGGTTACGGGTTGCGGATTACGGGGAAGCAATGGGGCTCGATATGATCCAGGGCGACCATGAGGATGCGCCCGGACAGGTTGAACTAAATTTTCAATATGACGACGCGCTGCGTACCTGCGACCGCCTCACGACCTATCGGCAAATTTGTGCACAAGTCGCTCGCGAGTTTGGACTCATCGCGGTATTCATGACGAAGCCTTATATGGGCATGCCGGCAAATGGTTGTCATCATAATCTTTCACTGTGGCGTGACGGCGAAGATGTCGTCGTACCATTGGTTGACGAACCGACAACCGGCATGCCGGAAGTTTTCACTTATCGAACTGGCGGCACTAACGAATTTCGCAATACCTCAGCAATCTGGGAGCCAAGCAGCATTGGACGCGCTGCGATCGGCGGGATGCTCGAACACCTTGACGCACTGGTTGCTATTGCTGCGTCCACGGTAAATTCTTATCGTCGCTTGAATGACACAGGTTTATGGGCGCCAGTGGGGCACAGCTGGGGCTTGCAAAATAGGTCTTGCGCAATTCGCGTATCGAGCCCCGATCGCCTGGAGTTTCGCAGCGCCGATTCGATGGTAAATCCCTACTTACTTCAGGGCGCCTTATTGAAAGCCTTCGAGCATGGCTTGCGCGATTCACTCGACCCGGGCAATCCAGAAGAGCGCAATTTCGTAGAAGTATTAGCAGCGGATGAATCTGCTCGACGCATCCCGAGCACCTTGCGTGATGCGCTGGATGCCTTGGCTGCTGACGATGTGATTCGCAGTGCGATGCCGGGCGAGCTTTATCGTATCTACGATGAGTACAAACGAGATGAGTGGAATCGTTTTATCGGGGAAACATCAGATTGGGATGTTAAAACTTACCTCGACTGTCTACCTTGATTAAAAGTCGCATACTGGAGCGCCCGCATGCTTGAACTAACCGGCGAACAAATAGAGCAATTCCATAAAGACGGTTTTCTTATTGTCGATCGGCTCATCGAAAACGATACTGTATTAGCGTTGCGAGAAGCGATGGACCGCTTATTCTTAGGCGATTACGAGACCGGCATTACACCAGACGAAGTCAATTGGGAACACGGCAAAAGTGATCCAGCTTTAACGCGTCAGATTTGCAACGGCTGGCGGTCTGATCTCACCGTTGCGGCAACGGTACTGCGCGGCGATTTCGGACGCGCGATTGCCGAACTCGGCGGTTGGCAAGGCGCGCGGGTAATGATCGATAACGTCATATGGAAACCGCCAGGTACCCGTCCGCTTGGCCATCATCAGGACAATGCGTATCTAAATTGGTATTCTCCTGCCGAACTAATAAGCTGCTGGATGGCACTAGACGACACCCATGCCAGCGGCGGCACGGTGGAGTTTGTGCGAGGATCGCACCGTTGGCAGAGGAGCAATTTCGAGGGTCCGTTCCATGGCCCGGACGACTATCGTCGTGCGATGCTTGATGCGGCAGCAGCGGAAGGAGTCGAGCCAGAAATTGTGCATGTTGAAGTGCCTGCCGGCGGAGGCTCTTTTCATCATGGTTGGACGTGGCACGGATCCGGGTATAACCGGTCGCAGAATCCCCGTCGAGCGGTGGTGCTGCATGCCATGCGTGACGAAGTAGTTTTCAATCCTGCTCACCTTGGTGAAGGTACTGGCAGGATTTACTCTCGCTACAAACGCTTGGGTGATAATGTCGTTGACGAAAATTACTTCCCAGTGTTGTGGCGCGCCGATGGTTACCGCACTCCCGGTCTTGATGATTACCTCGAAGGAAAATAATCGGAGTTTGCTATTGGAAGATTTCGCTACACGATCAATGCAGGAAATCGCCGAAGAAAACGAGCTATTGCGCGACTTCGTCGCGACTTCGCGCGACGCGTTATGGTGCATTGAATATATCGAACCGGTTGATCTTTCAGCGCCCGAGTCAGAAATTATCCGTCAGCTTTTCGAAAACTATTGCGTTTGGCGAATGTGCAATCCAGCCATGGCCCGGCTTTACGGCCTGCCTGAAGAGCTCGATTTCAATGCGCAAAAAGTGCGTTTTTTCTTTAGCCGAAATCCGACGAATGAGAGATTTGTGCGCAAGTTGATCGCGTCTAACTTCCATGTCGAGGGTGTTACCTCGCTAGATTCCGATTATGCCGGGCGCCATGTGACTATGGAAAACGATGTCCGGGGTCATATAAAGGATGGGCATTTGCATCGCATGATGGGCGCCGTGCGTAATCTAAACCCACAAACCTCGCGCAAACAAACGCTCGAAGCGCGTGTGCTGATACTCACCGATATCCTCGGTACGTTACCGGATCCCGTGATCGTGGTGAATGCTTGCGGCGAGATTGAATCTGTTGGACCAGCGCTTGCATGGCAGTTTGGTTGCAACGTGGATGAGGTATTAGGTAGACCTGTAAAATCGCTCGTGCCGCGCTGGAATGAAATTGTCGGGATGGTCACCAGCATTGGCGTTGGCGAGCCAGGGTTGGACTTAACGATATCTATTTCTCTTCCAGCTAATCGCGGGTTGCGTTGCGCGGCGCACGTCGCTGCGTTCGAAGATGCGGGCGGATCGCTCAAGTATGTACTCCTACTACGAGCGCCCGGCGAAGACCAAAATGCATCTGCCGCGAACGAAAGTATGGATGATGATTGTCCAACGCATTCGGAAGGCTGAGCGTGCAACATCCACCAGACACCGATGATGTTCCAACCATCGATGCGCTAATGCGAAGCATCGATTTTGCAAGCTTCCTTGAAGCACTTGGCGACGGTGTATTGGTTTGCGACGACAAACTCATATTACGCGCGACTAACCGCATGGCCGCCCAACTATTGGGTCTTGACGACGCTGCAATTGGATTGTCATTGGATGTTCTCAGCGAGAAAATGCAGATTGATTGGTCCAGCCGCACCGTCACTGGCAGTCAAATCCGCGCACGCGATTTCATGCTGAGAGCCGATGGGCAGCGCGCAATCATGGTTAGTGAACGGCCTTTCAATGCGCTCACCGAGGGTCACAAGGCGGTGTTGTTCATACTGCGCGATCTACAGTTACTTGATCACAAGCGCCAGAACATTGCGGGCAAAACAGATCGCAAAGTATTCAAGTTCTTAATCGACCGTGACAGCAGGCCAGATTTCGAGGCACAAAGGCGTGTGTCTCCAGCAATAGATATCGCCTTGAATCATGGTGAGCGTGCGTTGCGGCAAGGTGCACGGCTGCTCTTCATTGGTGAATCCGGCTGCGGCAAAACTGAGCTCGCGCAGAGTTTGCATCGCACCGTGGGTATGCCGGAGGAATCTTTCGTGCACGTCAACTGCGGGGCAATTCCAGATGCTTTGTTCGAGTCTGAGATGTTTGGCTACGAGCGTGGTGCCTTTACTGGGGCCTTAGCCAGCGGTAATCGTGGGCTCATTGAAGCCGCAGAGGGCGGCACTTTGTTTCTCGATGAGGTGGGCGAGATCCCGCTCAACCTGCAAGCCAAGTTACTGAAGTTTTTGGAAGATGGCATGGTGCAACGCGTTGGTGGTCGCAGCGAACGACGCATCTCTTCGCGAATTATCGCGGCAACAAATCGGGATCTGCGACAACTAGTATCCACAGGCGAGTTTCGTCAAGATCTCTATTATCGGCTTGCGGTATTCACCTTAGACATCCCACCGCTACGTGAACAACCGGGACTCAAAGGCCATTTAATCGATCATTTTGTAAGTGCTGCGAATCGAGTCCGCAGCCCTCATCTTAAGCTTTCCGCCGGATGTCGCGATGCGCTCATGCGTTATCGTTGTCCAGGCAATATTCGCGAGCTACATAACCTCATCCAGCATCTTTCTATCGTGGCAGTAGACATCGCAGAACTTGAGCATTTACCTATTCACGTTACAGATGCGCACGCAGAATCGTCTATTGGAGACCCGACGCTGGCGGATGAGGAATTAGGACAAACTGAGACGCCGCTAAAAAGCCGCGTGCGCGAATTCGAACGTGGCGTGATTGATGGGGCGATCGAGCGTTATGGCAGTAAGCGCAAAGCTGCGCGCGCACTAGGGGTGGATATTGGGACTATTGTGCGCAAAACGCGGTGATTTCATTGCTAATTCGCATTCAAGGATTTCGCAATGAAATCTAAGCAGCCGCGAATAGCGGTACTGCAACTCGGTATGCTGCCCGTTGACCTCGCCGCAACCTGGCCAAATTACGGTCAAATGATCATCAATTGGCTCTCCGGCGAATTACACGAAGTTGAGTATCAGACGCTGTCAATCGTCGAAGGCGAAGCATTGCCGGCGCCCGACGAGTACGACGGTGTGGTGTATTCAGGATCTCGCCATGGTGTGTACGATGAGTTGCCTTGGATCGAACCGTTAAAAGTATTTGTGCGCGCCACAGCCAAACTCGGAAGACCTCAATTTGGTATCTGCTTTGGTCACCAACTAATGGCACAAGCGTTTGGTGGCCGAGCTGAGAAGTCTTCATCCGGCTGGGGTTGCGGTGTGCAACAATACGCCATCGATGATGGCGCAGGAGAGACCCGCAAGGTAAATGTGCTGGTGATGCATCAGGATCAAGTGCATGACTTGCCAATCGGTGCAAACCTTCTCGGTGGCTCAGACTTTTGCCGAAATGGTGTTATTGAATACCGCCAAGCCGCCCGCAGTGTTCAATTCCATCCCGAATTTAGTGCGGCCTACCTCGCCGAATTGCTAAGGATATACGGGGGAAGCACGTTTTCAACGACGGTGGCTGACAGTGCCGCGGCAACACTTGGGCAGGAACTTAGGCAAGAGCTTGTTGCGCAATGGGTAGCCCGATTTTTCCGTCATCATTTTGGCTCGGGCGATTCCAGCGTCGACTAAGGTAGCGGAATTGACGTCGTCCTATGAGAGAAGACACTTTAGAATTACAACAAATTGCATGGATGAGGCTCCCAGAGAGACGCGGAAAGTACCATCGGACGACCAAATTTTTCAGAAGAGCAGAACGTCGTTTCGCAAGCAAGATGAGACACTCAACTTGGCAAATTTAAGACTCGATCCGGACTCGGTGACTTGTCCTTCCCGAATACTCGTACTCGTTGATTTGCTTGACGAAATTCTCGAACAGCGTCAGCCTGAGATCTCAAGCTTTTGTCAGCGTTGATAAGAATCCAAGGTCGTGAAACCGATTATTCGGTGCGCCCGGTGCGCCCGGTGCGTTCGCGTCTACGATGTTACGGTCACGTAGCGGGTGCGAATTACTAATTAAGGTGTCGTCGCCAGCTCGCAACCGTGCCAGTCGAGCCAGCGCATATAATATTTGCTATAAATACAAAATATTATTTAATTTCATCGCATGAAGGACGTGCGTTTTGTGGGCAGTTCATTGAACGACCCCAAGGATTTTCCGGCAAGTGCGCGTCGTGAAGCCGCCTTTGAGCTGAGTAATGTTCAGTCGGGATTGCAGCCGAGTGACTGGAAGCCGATGAGCGCTGTCGGGGCTGGGGAAATTCGTGTTAAGGATGCTGCAGGAATATTTCGAGTCGTCTATGTCGCCAAGTTCGAAGAAGCTGTGTACGTATTACATGCCATTGAGAAGAAGACACAAAAAACGGCCAAAGCAGATATTGCTTTAGCTAAAGCACGGTACAAGATGGTGGTAGAAGAGAGGAAATTGAAATGATGATTTCAAAAGGATATAGCAACGTGTTTGAGGCGCTTGAAGATGAGCCGGCGGTAGCGAAAAACCTGAAGATCCGCGCAGAGCTGATGGTTTCGTTACGCCAATATATTGAGGATGAAGGTCTTGAACAAAAAAAGGCCGCAGAGATATTTGGCGTCCATCAACCGAGGGTCAGTGACCTGATGCGCGGAAAGATCGATAAATTCACGATCGACATGCTGGTCAATATGCTGGCTCGGGTTGGAAAAACCGTGAAGTTGGAAGCTGCCTAAAGAATTTCGCCGACGGCTGATATAGTTCTGCGAACCAAACCCACTGTGCTAGATCTGTGCTAACGCGAGAGCACAGTGAATAGGAAGTGATTGATAAGTCAACTGCGGTATGGAACGGGTAAGTACCGTAAGTGACTGATTAATAAAGTTAGTAAAAATTTAAATACTGGCTTCGAACCAGGTGGTCGGGAGTTCGACAAATCGCGCCTAAGCGATTTGGACGACCGCAGGGGTGCGAAAAGCGAAACTTCGCTTTTCGAATCAATCTCTCGCCAAACGAAAACTTAAGTGGCAAGCAAACTGAGGTAGCTCCAGTAATCTCTCTGGGCGCGCCAATTTTTCAATAACTTACAGCATTCCCCAACATCGCCGTGGTTCGCCTGTGGGGTGCGAATTACTAATTTAAGCCGCGACCGGTAATTGATATAAACCTCTGCAGCGTGATTCCCATTGGGCTATGCCGACGCTCGGCTTTTTTCGAGCGACGTTTACAGGCTGCAGTTCCGGTACAGCGCCTAGAAGTCTGCGATGCGTACGATCGCAGTTGTAGCACGCTTTCAATGAACGTAATTTTCTTTTCAAGTCACGAGCGCCCCAGAACGGTACATGGTCGAGAAACTCTTGCCTAACGGTTCCGATGAGTCGTTCAACAAATGGATGCGACATTGGAACGGATGGAATGGTCTTAACTTCTTTGACACCAAGAACTCGCAGATTGGATTTCCATCGATAAAATTTGAACAGCGGGTCATTATCGGAGATCAAATATTGCGGCGGCGGTGATGTACCGCGTCGTGTGCCAAAACTCAGTCTCGGGTCACGCAGCCTCTCGATAGTAGTAATTCAAAATCCCACCAAGTCTTTGTCTACATTCTATAGTGCGAGTTAGATCTGGGATGTCGCTCGATTCATTTATAAAGGGGTTATCGCGTCCTTGGTGATTTCGTTCGTGGTTATAGTGATCGACATATTCGGCAACGACCTCGCGAAGATGGAGATCCCCCAACGGGATCATGCGTCCGAGACATTCATATTTAATTGACCGAACGAACCAGTAGGCGTCGGCGTTTAAGTTAAGAGCGGAGGACAATCGTGAGCCGCATTTGCGGACGTTTCAAACTTGGCACGCAGTTGACGTACATATGACAAGTAGCGATGTTTCTTCTTCATGAACAAGATTTGACAAAACCCCAGGATGCATTTGACGACGCTAACCAAGCGCTTGCTGGTGCGGCGTTGCTTTAGAGTCGTGGGGATCTAGGCAGAATCTAGAATTATTATTCCTGATGCTACTTACCTTCGATGCGCAAGGCGATGAGCGCGTTACCAGGCATGAACACGTTCCACCTGCCGTAGCCTGAATTGACATAGACATGACCATTTGCAATAGCAGGGCCGGGACCATTTAACGCGCCGCCGTAGGTATCGATGCCGTTTACAGCGTCGAAAGGCCGAGCAGTATCGTAAGCCCACAAGACCGCGCCAGTGGCGGTGTCGTAGGCTCGAATGGATCCATCGAGGCTGCCGGAGAAAACCGCGCCGTCGATCACACTGACCGCAGCGAGTTGGCCTGTGTTGCAACGTTCCTTAGCCGCGCATGTTCCCTGATGCGGATCGACCTCCCAAATTTTATGCCCATCGTTAAGATCGAGTGCTGCGATGCCACCGGCCTCGCCAGGGCCTTTTTCGAAAGCGCTAGACAATGCGACGTAGGCTTTCTCACCGTCCACCGCGAACCCCCACTCGATCCCACCTTCGATACCGCCGGGTCCAACTTCGGTTTTCCAGATGATCTTGCCGTTGTTGGGATCTAGCGCATACATCCAGCCGGACTTCTGACCGGCTAGCAGCAGGCGTGTGCCGTCGCTTTTAGTGATAAGAACTGCAGAGGCGCCAAAATCGAGATCTGGCCCATAGGAATCCGGGCATGCGAGCAAACTTTCAGGTGACGAGTCCATACAGGCAACGGTGAATGCATAATCGGCGGTAGTCTGCGTGACCCATTTAACATCGCCAGTATCCATCGCTATCGCCATGACTGTATCTGATTCGGGCGCGGCCGGATCCGAATAGCTATCACCAGTTACGATGTAAATTGAATTAGTGGTTGGTTCCAACGTCGGCACGGCCCAGATTGCGGCACCTGATGGTGCCCAACGCTGAACGCCAAGGGTGTTCATGCCCTGCTTTTTCGGTGGTGCGGATAGCGTGGAGCGTTTCCAGATTTTCCCCCCGTTGGTGGCGTCCGCACTGAGCACGGCACCCTGAAACGTCCAGCATTCGTAATCTGGCATCGCGCCAGCAACTTCTTCTAGCGAAGACAGCGGCACATAGAGTCGGTTGCCGTGATAGACAGGTGCGCCGGTAATCCGCAGGTGAGTATGTTCGTCGGCGAGCATACGCCACTCGAGGCTACCCGTGTTTGGGTCTATTGCATACACATTACCGCCTAGATCGCCAAAGAAGAGATTGATCTTGCCGTCGTTGAGCTTGCCTAGGATTGGGGCGGCACGTACACCGGTGCTGGCTTCGAACACCCAAAGCGCGCAGCCAGAAGCCGCATCCAACGCCACAACCAGGCCTGAAATCGTGCCAAAAAACAGTCGTCCATCGGCGACTACTGGGTGCCCAGACATGGTTGCAACAGCGGGTACGCCAAAGACCCATTTAGGCTTTATTTTCGACACATCCTGTGCGGCAAGGCCAGCGCGTGCCGCTGGCGGATAGCGCATGTTTTCCAGACCGTTGCCCCAACCATTCCAGCCCGAGTCGAGCTCCTTTAGCGGCGCGTTGGGTTTATGCGCACAATAGGCCGCTTGCGGAATGGCGGCGGCGCCGATGGCAATGTCACCAAGCGACTTAGCCGTTGGGAACTCCGCAATTGCACGCCGCTCGACGTGCGACAGGTGGCGCGCGTAGGCTGCCATGGGTCTTGAAGTGATCACGGTATAAAGATCGAGTGGACTTCTTTCTTTCAATGCCGCGGGTGACGGCATGCGCAGCAAGGTCCGCACATGACAATGGGCGCAGTTCTGATTGAACTAGGCTTTACCGTCTGCATTCGATTCCGCTAACGCCTGCGCGGATATGAAAACTACACCCAGCAGCGTGCAGATAAGCTGGCGCATGCGAACGAAAAACCTAACGGGCGCTGAAGTTAGTGTGCCGCATGTGATTACCCCGCTTTTGCGCCTGCATATTGTTGGTTGTGAATCGCGCGTTCAGTTGCGTTATGGGACTACAGATCATCGGGGTGTCACCTCTTCGACAAATTCGCGCAGTTCTTGGATGTCGCGTCGCTTAGTTTGACGAGCAAGCTCTGCATCTTGTGTGGCGATGGCTTCCACAATCGCGTTGTCGTTGATCAGGGTGCGCGCCAGAAAAGGATGTTGGTCGGTTAGGCAGCGCTGCATTGCGGCCGTGCAATGCGGCTCAATTTGCATCCGCAGGGTTTCCACAAACCGAATTAGGACCGGGGTTTTTGCCGCCTGAAAGATCGCGAACTGGAATTCGCTTTTGGATTCTAGTGTCTCGTGGAGTAGGCCGGCATTGGCTGCTTTGCGCACGCGTTTGCAAGCTGCACGTATTGCCGCGATTTCTCTTGGATTCGCTTCAAAGGCGGCATAACCCACGGCATCGCCCTCGAGCTTGATTCGTAACTCCCAGATCTCGTTCCACTCATTGGTGGTGAGAACCGGCCTGCTCGGGGATCTTTTTGAATGAATTATGACCGCCCGGATCTCGGTCGAAGCGAACTAAGCCGCGAAGGAAGTCTAGAGATCCTTGCATGATCGCGTGCGGTTGCTAGATTCCGCGATCTACCGGTTTGCTCGAGGCCCCAACACGTAGCGACGATCGGGATCCTCAGTGTTCGAGTCGCTCAATGTCGACTGCAAGTGCCGCCGATAGCGTTACGCTCACGTCAACCGGAAATGACCCCCATCGCTCGAATGGCAAGCGCCGCCAGAACGGCAGACTAGGGGTCGCAACGGCAATTGCATTGAGTGCGAATCGCTGCCTCGAAATTCTTTAGGACTACCCGACTACGTGCACAAAAGCGTCATCGCGTCGTCCACGCTGCAAGATTCGAAGTCAGATTGACTTGAGCAGATCTGCAGTAGACGGTCGGCGTTCTTGCGCGCAATGCGCGCGCGCAGATAGCGTTCAAATTTCTCCATCAGGAGTGGAATACCTTCGTCGCGGCGGCGGCGATGCCCGACCGGGTAGTCGACAAGGACTTTCTCTGTCGCGCTCCCGTCGTTGAAGAACACTTGTACGGAGTTACCGATGGCGCGTTTATCGGACTCGATATATTCACGGGTGAAACGTTCATCTTCGATACAGGTCATTTTTTCGCGCAACGCGTCTACGCGAGGATCAGACGCGACATCATTTTCGTAATCCTCGGCCGTGAGCCGTCCGAACAGAAGCGCGACCGCCACGATGTACTGGATGCAATGATCGCGATCTGCCGGGTTATTCAGTGGTCCCGCCTTATTGATGATCCGATCGGCGGATTCTTGTGTGTGGATCTCTACGCGTGCAACGTCTGCGAGACGTGGGGCAACGATAGTGTGTAGCGCAAGCGACGCCTCTACCGCCGTCTGTGCGTGGAATTCCGCGGGATAGGCGATTTTAAATAAGACGTTCTCCATCACGTACGAGCCATAAGACCGACCGATCTTCAGCTCCTGTCCATTGAACAACACGTCCTGAAAGCCCCAGGTGGGCGTCGTCACTGCTGACGGATAGCCCATCTCACCGCGATGCGCCAGTAGCGCGAGAAACACCCCTCTGGCGCTCGCGTCACCCGCGGCCCAAGATTTTCGCGATCCGGTGTTCGGCGCGTGTCGGTAGGCGCGCAGGGCGCTCCCATCTAACCATGCGTGTGAGACCGCGTTGCGCGTTTCTTCGCGCGTGCATCCGAGGATCGGCGCGGTGACTGCCGTGGAGGCGATCCGCACCAGCATCACGTGGTCGAGTCCTACTCGATTGAAACTGTTTTCGAGCGCGATAATTCCTTGGATTTCGTGGGCCTTAATCATCGCGACCGCAACGTCGCGCAGAGTCATGGATGGGCGACCGCGCCTAAGCGCGAGCCGCGATCGGTAATCGGCCGCAGCTAATATAGCTGCCAAATTGTCGGATGGATGACCCCACTCGGCTGCGAGCCAAGTGTCGTTATAGTCTAGCCAGCGGATCATTGCGCCGATATTCCACGCTGCCCGCACTGGGTCCAACTCGTAGGGTGTGCCTGGGACGCGGGCACCACCAGGCATCGACGCTCCGGGTACGATCGGTCCCAGCAATTTCGTACATTCTGTAAACGACAGCGCATAGAGACCGCAGCCAATCGTATCCAGCCAGCAGTGACGAGCGGTTTCCATCGCCTCGATAGATGACGTCGGATCGTAGTCGAACACGTAATCAACGATGTCGCTGATCACGCCGTCGAATTCACCACGAGACGTTTTTAATCGGGTTGTTTCATTCATTCGTACGGCTACTCCGGACACCTTAAGTTAAGTATTTAGTTGACAAATTCGAGCGTCACCTGCGCGCCCCGGCGATTCAACGTTGCGGCAGTGGGACAAATGTGAGTGGCTCCGGTCCGATGTAATTTGCCGACGGACGGATGATCTTGCCGTCTTGACGCTGTTCAATAACGTGCGCGCCCCAACCGGACGTACGGGCGATGACGAACAGCGGGGTAAATAAAGCTGTTGGGATGTTCATCTGGTGATACGCGACCGCAGCATACCAATCGAGATTGGGGAACAGTTTTTTCGTTTTCCATAAGGCTGATTCGATGCGATCCGCGATTGCGTAAAGCTTCATGTTGTCGTTGTCGCGGGATAATTCTAGCGCAATATTTTTGATAACGACGTTACGTGGATCGGCGATGGTATAGACCGGGTGACCGAAGCCGGTAACGATTTCCCCGCTCTCCAATCGCCGACAAACGTCGGCGACGGCAAGTTCCGGATCGTCGTAACGACTCTGAATCCGAAACGCTTTCTCATTGGCACCGCCATGTCGCGGTCCGCGCAGTGCGCCGATGGCCGCGGTTATCGCAGAATGGATGTCAGACCCGGTGCCGGCCACGACGCGCGCGGTAAATGTAGACGCGTTGAACTCGTGCTCAGCGTAAAGGATCAGCGAGGTGTGCATGGCGCGGACCCATTCGTCACGCGGGGGCCTACCGTGGAGGAGATGCAAAAAATGCCCTGCGATGGTGTCGTCGTCCGTTTCGACTTCAATGCGGCGCCCATTCATAGCGAAGTGATACCAGTAAAGAAGTATCGAACTGAAACTCGCCAACAGCCGATCGATGATCTCGCGTGCGCCCGACTCCGGCCGCTCATCCCTTTCCGGCAAACAACACCCTAACAGCGAACACCCGGTCCGCAAAACGTCCATAGGGTGCGCCGCGGCAGGCAGTTTTTCGAGTGCTTGCTTAACAGCCTGAGGTAATCCACGTGATGAGATGAGCTTGACTTTATAGGCGCTTAATTGCGCATTGTTAGGTAGATTGCCGTGTACGAGCAAATACGCGATCTCTTCAAATTCGCTCTGATAGGCTAAATCGAGGATGTCATAACCTCGATAATGGAGATCGTTGCCGAAACGTCCAACGGTGCAGATGCCGGTATTGCCGGCCGTCATACCGGACAGCGCGACAGATTTTTTCAGCGAAATGTTAGTGTTTTTCATCAGGTGTCTCACTCCTTCACAATGTTTGCATCGGGTAAGTCGAAGTTGACGCCACGAGCAAGACTCGCGTCGCGTCTAGGACAAACGTTGGTCGGCGAAAAGGCGATCGAGTCGATCCTCAAACTCGTGATAGCCCAAGTACTCGTAGAGTTCCGCACGGCTTTGCATCATCGAGACAACGTTCTGTTGTGTGCCTTCTCGACGCAAAGTCCGATAGACGCTCAGTGCGGCGGCGTTCGCAGCGCGAAATGCCGACAGCGGATAGAGAGCAATGTCGACTCCTACAGAGGCGAGTTCCTCGACGGTGAACAATGGGGTTACTCCAAATTCGGTGATATTCGCCAGCACCGGAACCGACACAGCATCCACGAAGGCCCGGTAATCATCGAGTCGCGTAATCGCTTCAGGAAAAATCATATCGGCCCCGGCTGCCACACAGGCGCACGCGCGCTCGATAGCGGCCCCTAGACCTTCGACGGCGATGGCGTCCGTGCGGGCCATGATGACGAACGCCGGATCGATTCTTGCGTCAACCGCCGCCTTGATGCGGTCGGTCATCTCCCCTTGGGAGACAATCGCTTTGTTTGCGCGATGACCACAGCGTTTCTGTACGACCTGGTCCTCGATGTGCAATGCAGCGGCACCATTCTTAATCATTGAACGAACGGTTCTGGCGATATTGAAGGCGCCGCCCCAACCGGTATCGGCGTCGACCATCACAGGCAGTGGCGTGGCATCAGTAACTCTGCGCAAATCGGTCAACACGTCCTCCATCGTTGTAATCCCGAGATCGGGTACCCCGCAGGATCCTGCAGCGACGCCCCCGCCCGATATGTACAGGGCTTTGAATCCGGTCGCTTCGGCCAGGCGTGCGTGATAGGCGTTGGTCACGCCAACGCATTGGAGGGGACTTTCCAACGCCAGTGCCTGTCGAAACTGGTTGCCGGGCGACTCCATGATAGGTACCTCTCCTAAGGCTTGTGACTAATTGCATGGGCGACGCGTAGAACAAACTTGTTTGTCGTATCGTGCTGCTCATGAGGCAACGTCTCTAGGCAACGTTGCGGATAAGATGGACGGTGAATTTATCGATTTAAAAAAGATCTGACAATTCGGACGTCCCGATGAATTGGCTCGGGAAATCCGCTGTAGTTCGGTGGTCGCTCCCGAGCACCAGTACTCGTTGAACGGTTCAACGAGATTCCTGGCTAACGTCGGCCCGCGATCTCCTGATTTTGTCAGCCAGCAAACCCTCTGGTCGTGAACCGCATTGGGGGTGCGCCGTTAGCGTTTCTTTTTTGAATGCTTCGGTGTCGGTAGGGCAGTTGATAAACTGTTTTTTCGAAGTATCCAGTTCGTACTGAACATGGATAACCATCTTTTGATTTATGAGCGTTAAGTCTGGAGTCCTGTTTTTTTTCGCTTGAAAGTTTTCTTGCCGGCTGGGCAGCTATAAACATAGGTTGGCCCGTTATTAGAAAAACTCACTTTTCTAGTAGTTTTTGTTCTTGGTCGGACAGGGGAGCTTTTTGGACTATCCAGGCTTGGCAGTGCGCTTCCAGCGTTTTGTACAGGAGGAATATTTAAGCTTGGAGATAGTTCGATCTGGAGACGCGGCGTGAATGTTTGATTAACCACGGATGCATCATTGATTTTGTCAATCTTGTACGCTCTGATTTGCCCGTTACCCGCTCGCACTGCGTAAAGCAAAATATTTCCATTCTGGGCGCGACGCAGCGAGTCTGGTTCAATAACACGGGAGCCGCGCGCTCCGTTGTTAGCGATATAGTCAAGGTTGACGCATAATCTGTTACCCGCTGCGAAGCGAATTATTCCCAAGGATTGGCCACTCAGAGCCCGTAAGTGGAGTTGACCATAAGCTGGACGATATATACTCCCTTCACCCGAAATCGCACTAAGCGCCGCTCTTATTTCGGTCTCCGGCCTCTCTAACCACTCGAAAAATTCCGGTAAGGCATCCCAGTACAAATCAAATGCAGGAAGAGCAGGAAGCTGGCGTGCAAGCATTGGCTCCCGGTTCTGTATCCAATGATTCTCGGTAGTTGTCCATATCGGTAAGCGTCGGCGTTTCAATTTCCTTATGACATCGTTTATCACGGCGGGATCAGGCAATTGATCGTTCCGATACAAGTTGATGACATCGTATAAATCTCTTGGTCTACCGCGTTCGCTATGTGCCCTTACTGTTTCCCCGAATACTTCCGGGTAGGCATAGCAATTCACACGAATTCCATCGCCTGGCACATCGCTATAACTATGGAAGACAGATTGTCGTGATGCCGGCATGACCAGCACTTCATCCGCTGTGAGATCAAGTTTGATCTTTGGTATCGATTTCATGCCGCTCGCAAAATAGCTGTTGTAGTAAATACGGCCTTGGCAGGACTTTTTACTCCGTGGGTTTTCGTATATGTCAAATTTGAACCTGTTGGGTGCGAATTACTAATTAAGCCGCGGTTGGCAATTGATATAATCCACGGCAGCAGGATTTCCATCGGTAGTCATCGAGGCGAGCGACGTTTCTATTTTCGCCCGGTAGCCTTGCGTCTGGGATTGCACCGTCGAGTCTGCGGTGAAAGCGATCTTGGTTGTGGTACGCTTTAAACGAATGTAATTACCTTTCCAGCTCACGAGCGCCCCAGAAAGAACGCTGGTCGAGAAACTCACGCCTTACGGTCCCGATAAGTCGTTCGACAAATGGGTGTGAGAGTGGAATATAGGGTACGGTCTTTAATTCTGCGACATCAAGAATTCGAAGATAGGCCTTCTATCGATGAAATTTGAACAGCGGAAGATTATCCGAACTCAAATGTCGTGGACCGGTTGAACCGCCGAGTATGCTGTTGAATAGTCGACAGACGGAAGGTCCATCGATAGGACCCGCATGAACCGCGAAGCCGACGATCTGCCGGGTAAATTGATCCATGACAACCATTACCCAATGGGACTGCAGGATCATTGATTCACATCGAAAGAGGTAGACAGCTCCATAAGCTGTCCTTGCTGTGACCTAGAAGATGGACCATTTGAACCACCTTGAGGCCGGTAGCGCTGCGCTAGCACGCGGCGGACCACACCCTTATCAACGTTGATATCGAAAACCAATAAGATTTGATCGGCGATGCGCTGGTAACCGAAACGGGGATTCCTGTTTTTCATTTCAACGATGATCGCGATCAATTCCGGCGATGGTCCTAGGGGCCCAGGTTTGCGGCGATTTTTCGGGGTAAACAACCGGTGGTATTTGCGACTTCCAAGCGCTCGATGAAAGCTGAGAATTGTCGAGGGTTTCAAGATGATAGCCGAGCGTAACAAGCGGGTAGGGCGCATCAATATAGCGCAGATCCTGATGATGATTCGATCACTCGGGCGCAGACGCGGCGCGCGCGTTTGAGAACGATTGATTATCAGAAGCTGATGTTTTCTAAGCAGTGATTCAGCGACAACGGAACGCGTGCCGCCGGGTCCGACCACGCGGGCAACCGTAACAAGAAGGTGTGCGAATAGAATAGCGAAATCGTGGATCACCAGATCATCGTAACGACTCTATTGGCGTTAACAAACCCTGGCAGTTAATGAAATTCCGTCCGAAATTGTAATTCGCACCCAACACGTCAATCCCACTCGTTATTAGTTGGCCAACGCGGTACCGAAACTGTAACACCCAATTATTGCGGCTCCCAAAATCAGCGCCCATGCTTCGAACCCAAGGCGCAACGGTAGCGGCGCATGTCGCAACTCCATAAAGTCGAGAAACACCAGGCGAACCTTGATGAACGCAATTACTATGATCGCGATCGTGGCGTAAGCGTAACGTTCGCCAAACCCAAATCCGTGCCCGAACTGCCATGACAGCGCAGTTGCCAGAATCAGCATCAGCCACACGAAAGTAATTTTTCGACTCGATAATGAAAGCATGTGCTATTTCATCAGATAAAAAAGTGCGAAAAGGATGATCCACAAGATATCAACCATGTGCCAAAAGCTCGCGCCACTTTCCAAAACGTTTACGCATTTTTCATCCAGTATCTCTCGGCTCGCGGTGTTCCATAAAAAAACCAGGACCAACATACCGATGACGACATGCAGCAGATGAATACCGGTTAGCATGTAGTAGTACATATAGAAATCGTTCGTGGTGATAAAGTATCCCGCTTTGAATTTTTCGCTATATTCGAAAAATTTCGTGACCACAAAGCCAACCCCACAAACGCCAGCCAGGATAATCAGGCGGCGGGTGATTTTCGCGAAATTTTCGCGCGCAGCATGGATGGCCAGCGCGACAAACCAGGAACTCGTAAGCATTAGGAAGGTGTTAATTGCGCCGTAGAACTGGACCAGGGTTTCCTGGGATTGTGAATAAAGAGGAACGTTCAGCGATCGGTCAAACACAAACAGTACAAAAAACAAACTGAAAATGATCATGTCGCCGATGATGAAAGCCCACACCCCG
>JBLFWX010000047.1:0-40746 GCA_047611805.1 Gammaproteobacteria bacterium | reverse complement strand
GTCCAAAAGATGGACTATGCCAATCCATAATTGGAAACCCGCACTCAATCGATTTATGATCGAATTTGAAGACCGATTGGTCGACTACGTTTGAACCCGGCAGTTACACAGAAATATTTACAGTCTCATTAAAAATTAATCCCTCCGTCACCTTTTCCTTTTTTCCTTTTTTCCTTTTTTCCTTTTTCCTTTTTTTCTTATGACTGTCGGATCTATCGCATGACTCCGCGCTGCAGTAGCTCGTATCCGGTTGATCGCAAGTTTTCCATCGATTTCGATAAAGAAGACTTTCATCTTCCATGCGACAATACACACAAGAGATAAATGCTTAGACGTCATCTGGCAGATCTAAAGAATCAACGACGATCAAAACGGAGACTGTAACCATGGGCACTCTTTCACGCAGGGAAGTCCTCTTCGCGGCATCTGGTGCCGCTGCTGGGACGTCCGCGGTCTCAGATTTCGCGACAGCCGACGAAAATGGGGAATCATCGTCGAGCGGCTTAGTAACCGGCCAGCCGAAGCCACTCCGCTACAAGTCTATTCCCGGCTTCCTTAGTGCCGAACAAATCGCACCGCATCACGCCGCGCATTATGGCGGCGCACTACGTGGCTATATGGCGGCAGACAGCGAATTGCAGACTGGCATTGCTAAAGGCGCAGCCATTGACCCGAATGCATACGGTGCTATCCAGCGTGCACGAATTAGGGAGGGCAATAGCGTATTGCTGCACGAACTCTACTTCGACGGATTGACTGCGAAACCTGTCGCGCCTAACCGGGACGTTGTAGCGATTATTGAAAAGCGTTTTGGTTCGCTTGACAAATGGGCGGCAGATTTCCAGGCTAGCGCTGCGGCCGCCGCTGGGTGGGCGATGCTCGCATTTCATCCCCTTAACGGAAGTCTCTACAATGTTGTTAGCGACGAACACGCAATGGGCGTGCTCTGGATGGCCACGCCATTACTAGTTATTGACGTTTATGAACATGCTTTCTACGTTGATTACCAGTATCGAAAAACCGAATATATTGCCAAATTCATGGATCACATCGGCTGGCACGAGGTGAACCGGAGATACAACAATGCCAGCTGATAAAGCGTCGCATTGGTTCCGGTTAGTGATTGCGAATTTTCAACGCCTTCTCCTTCGTTTACGGTTTTTCGTGGTTTCACGTTTATTCATCTGGGTACGCCAGGCAGCCAGTCAGGCTTGGCTATCAATGAACATCCGAACCTGGCGGATAACCGCCGAAGTGATGGACAGAATTGAACGTCCAGCAGCGAGAGCAAGTGACGATCGACGATTGTTAAATTAGGTCGAAACCGAAAGCCGATGCCTGGAAGAATAATTGAAAGCTTCTATAACCCCGCGCATTATTCTAAGACCCAAATGACAATTGACCACCACATACGAACGTAACCGATCAACCTAGCAATTAAGGAACGAAAATGACAAACAAATGGATGCTCATCTTAGCCATGATCTTCGTCAATCCAACTAACGCTCTGGCAGCAAAAATCCGTCGGATGTGCATGCGCGCGGCATGGCAACTTTAGATGTTATTACGGGTGGCGACACGCAACGTCGGCTCGATACATTGACCGACATCGCGCCGGACTTGGGGCGATGGATCACCGACTTCGCGTACGGGGACGTGGTTTCTCGACCAGGGCTTGATTTGCGAACCCGGGAACTTGCAACGGTTGCAGCCTTAACTGCGCTAGGTAACGCCCAGCCCCAATTAAAATCGCATATTGGCGGGGCCTTAAATGCGGGTTGTACACCACAGGAGGTACTTGAGGTGATCATGCAAATGGCGGTCTATGCGGGGTTTCCCGCGAGTTTGAACGGCATTAGCGCCGCACGCGAAGTATTTGAATCGCGCGGTCTAAAGCCAGGCGTGGCGAAACCGTAACCGCTCGATATTGCGCCAGATGAGATCGTTTTTATCACGCGCGATCTCTTCTTCTATAAGGGGACCTGTTGAATCGGATCCAACCGCTAGTAGCTACCCAGCTACCCAGCTAAGCGTTGTGCGCTCGTGTGGTTCCTCGAAATCGAGTATCGGGCCCTTTGGAATGATGCCGCTGGGTGAGATCATGCCGTAGTAGCCGGCCTTGATCCGCACCATGTCGACCGTGCCGGCAACATTTGGCAACTGGTAAAGGTCTCTCGTGTAATCCCACAAGCGCGGGTAATCGATGATCCTTTTTAGATTGCATTTGTACGCGGGGTAGTAGACCGCGTCGAAACGTACCAGGCCTGCGAACAATCGCCAATCGGGCTCTGTGGGTTTGTCGCCGAGTAGATATCGGTGCCCGGCCAAGCGCTCGTCGAGCGCGTCTAGTGCCGTGAATAATTTATCGAATGCCGTTTCATAGTCGGTCTGGCTTTTGGCCAGTAAGCAACGATAAACGCCGTCGTTTAAATTCTCCGCGACGAAGTCATTGAGTTCGTCGATCGCGGCGCGGTGTTGTTCCGGATAGAAATCAATTTCCGGAAACTCGGCGAGCTTATTGAAGTCGCAGTTGAACATACGCGCAATGGCACCCGAATCGTTGTTCACGATTTGTTCCGTTTTCTTGTCCCACAAAATGGGCACACTGACCCGACCGGTAAAATTTGATCTACTTGCGCTATACAGTTCATGTAAATGCGTCGCGCCGATGGCTGGATCGCTGTACTCATCCGTGCCCCCAAACCACCATGATTGTTCACCCCTGGCGGGTTCCAGAAAAATCTGGTCGATTACGTCGGATAGACCTTTTGTTTCTAAGGTTACCGCGGCCCGATGCGACCACGGACAAGTGCGATTGTAGTAGAGCGCGTAGCGACCAATTTCGGGTTTAAATTCCGTCGATCCGTCTTCGCGTACCGCGCCGTGAAAGCCACTGCTAAAGCGTACGCTTTTGCCGTCGCGTACGAATCCTTTCACGTCCTCGTTCTGCCACTTTCCTTCAACCAACATACCCATATTTCATGTCTCCGTTACGTTGTTTCTAGCCGAAATAACTGCACATTCGGAATTCGTCGTCTCGGGTAATCACCCTGGCCGCTGGCCCGTATGTTCCGTTAGTAAAGCCCCTCTGCACGAGCGTTCCGCGGCTATCAGTTCGGTCAGTTCCCAACTATTTGTGTGGCAGCTACTGTGAGTATATCGAGTTCATTAATGAGCGTAATCCGCCTTATACTACCGGCCATGAAAAACTCAACAGTTCTAACGCGTCAAGTTATCGCGCACAACGATGCCACCGATAGCGGTAACCCCATGCACGATGATGCGGCTGCGCGCGCAATGAACTTCAAAGGCGCGTTGGTACCAGGCATTACGGCATTCGGTTATATGACCCATTCTTTGGTTCAGCACTTTGGCACCGAATGGTTGAGCCACGGTTACATGCAAGTTCGGTTTCGTCGTCCGGTTTATGCAAGCGAAGTACTAAAGATCGATAGTCGCCTCGATGAAAGCGATAGCCTTGCGATCGACGTGCTCAATCCTGACGGCGAGATTTGCGTGTTGGGTCATGGATCGTTAACAACTGAAGTTGCATCACTGCCCGCATCGTTTGCTCCTTACAGAGACATGCCGGACCCACCGTGGCCAGCAACCTATGAGAAGTTCGCCAGTGAAAAAACCTTAGGCAGCCTGCGTGCGACGTTCTCGGAAACCGAGAACTCGGCATTTCTCGATGCCATGCAAGATGATCATGCGGTTTACCGCGACGGCACCATGCACCCATCTTGGTTATTGCGGCAAGCGAATATCGTCGTGGATCAAAATTTCGACATCGGGCCCTGGATTCATGTAGAGAGTGAAATTAGGAACTACGCGACGGCTAGGATCGACGAATGCATCGAGGTTCGCGCGCAAGTCGTCGAATTATTCGAGCGCAAGGGACACGAATACTTCGACCTCGACATTGCGATGCTAATCGACGGTGACCCGGATCGTCTTGCGATGCGCGTTCTGCATCGCGCAATCTACAAGATGGGTGCGGCTGCTTGATCGCATGAATAAGTAAGCACTCAGAGATTAAAAGACAATGAGCGAACAAAAACAAATTACGCTTAAAGAAGTCGCGGCGATGACCGAGGAAGTGTCCGTCGCCGGTGGTGGCCACGGTCCCATTGCAGAAGGGATTAACACGCGGTTGATTGCCGAGTTTCGCGCCAAGTCGGGCGAAATCTCCGGAGAACTCGGCAACAGTGTGCCGCTTCTATTATTAACCGTTAAAGGCGCTAAGACGGGAGCCGAGAGGGTCATCCCGCTTGCGTACTTTGAGATCGACGAGCGCATCGTGGTGATCGCTTCCATGGGTGGATCAGATAATCACCCCACGTGGTATAAAAACTTAGATAAGAATGCGGATGTGAAAATCGAAATTGGCGGGGGGCAGTTTCGCGTCCGCGCAGTCACGACAAGTGGCACCGATCGCGAAAAACTGTTCAACCGCGTTTGCGAGCTCTATTCGGTATTTGCTGATTACCAAGCAAAGACGAGTCGCGTTATACCCGTTGTCGAATTAAAACGAATCGGCTAGTTACCCATAGCTCGAGCGGCCGTTGGTCGGGTTCAGTAAAAAATCGGCCTCTAACGCCGACAGGCTCCTAGGGGCCCGATGTAGTTCTCTTAGGCATCATTCCATTCAGAAATTTGAATAAATCGCTGTCTGTTGAAAGCACCAGAGTTGTGTTCTCTGAAATGATGGATTTATACGCTTGCATCGTCCGTGTGAACTCGTAGAAATCCACTGCTTCGCGACTTTGGTTGTACGCCTGGGAATAGATTTCGGTAGCCTTAGCGTCGGCGACGCCGCGAATTTCTTCCACTTCTCGATACGCTTCGGACTGGATTTTGTTGAGGTCTCGTTTACGATTACCGCGAATTCTAGCCGCCTCGCCGTGTCCTTCGGATAAGAATCGTTCGGCAATTTGCCGGCGTTCGCTGATCATTCGATCGAAGATCTTTGGTCGCACGCTTTCGTTATAGTTGATCCGCTTGAAGCGGATATCCAAAAGCTCGATGCCGAAAACATGAACTTTCTCTGCCGCGGCAGAGAAAATTTCTTGCTCAACCAATTTTCGGCCTTTCTGAATGGGCACTAAGGAGCCCAGTTCTAGGCGACGTTCGGAATCTGTTAGTAAAGCATCACGCACGGGTTGCCGATCTTTTGTGGTTCGAATGATCTCGATCAACTCGTGTTTTGCAATCGCATTTCGAGTCTCGCTGCCGAGGATGTCGTCGAGACGAGATTGTGCACTACGCTCGTTGCGCAAGCGCAGAAAATACTGGAGCGGATCTGTGATCCGCCAACGAGCGAAGAGATCGACCGAAATATACAATTTATCCTTGGTCGGCATATCTGATGGATTACCGTCCCACTCTAGAACACGCTTATCAATGGGATTGACGTCCTGAATAAACGGTAGTTTTACTTTAAGTCCGGAAGTTGTAATTGGCGATCCGACTGGTTTTCCAAACTGCGTGATGATTACTTGCTCGACCTCGTTCACCGTATAAAGTGACGCCGCCGCGAGGATGCCAGCGATCCCCAGTATCGCGATCAGCGCAATTTGTAAGATGCGATTCATGGCTGCACTCCGCTACGTTCGTTGAGGTTTAGCAACGGAAGGATCCCTTGAGAGTTTTCGTCGACAATTATTTTCGAGCGAATTTCCGGCATCACCTCTTGCATCGTTTCAATGTAAATGCGTCGTCGCGTCACTTCGGGGGCCTTTATGTACTCCGTTAACAGTGCGTTAAAGCGCGACGCATCACCTTCTGCCTCGTTGATGCGTTTTAAACGATAGCCATCGGCTTCGCGAATACGTTGGTCCTTTTCGCCTTCCGCCAGCGGTATCACTTTGTTGTAGTCGCGACGCGCTTCGTTGATCAATTTCTCTTTTTCTTGTTGCGCTTGATTAACTTCGTTGAACGATTCTTGAACAGGTCCTGGCGGATTAACATTCTTCAATTGGACTTGATCAATGCTTATGCCCATCTCGTATTTTCCGGACAATTCTTCCATCTTGATCAAGGCTTCGGACTCGATTTCTTGACGACCAATTGTGATCACTTCGTCGACCGTGCGATCGCCGACGACTTCGCGCATCACCGACTCCGAGACGTACCTTAGGGTCTCAGCGGGGAGGCGAACTTCGAAGAGAAACTTCGCCGGATCGGCGATCCGATACTGCACAACCCATTCGACCAAGGCGGCATTCAGGTCGCCGGTCACCATTTCGGTTTCGCTGCGGGGGTCGCGCGGGCTTTGGTAAGGATCGGTTGCGCCGGGTGTCGAGAATCCGAATTCTTGTTTCAACTGTCGCTTGACCGGAACTACGGTCGCGACGTCAACGCCGAGCGGGATCTTGAAATGTAAGCCAGGCGGCACGTCTTTCAGATATTTGCCGAAGCGTTGGATTACAGCGACAGAATCGCTCGGGACCGTGTAGTAGGCGGTGTAGAGGCCAAAGGCGATGAGCGCAATCAGCGCGAAGCCGAAAAGTCCGCTAGGTCCGCCACCGGGTAGGGCATTGCGGACTCGGTTTTGGCCTTGCTTGAAGAGTTCATGAATGTCTGGCGGTAAACCGTCGCCTTGTTGCCAAGGGTCTCCGCCGTTTCCGTTTCTTCCTGCCATCAAGCTTATCCTTTGTGATCGGGCAAATTTGCGGTCCGCATACCGTCAATTAAGACGACACACAATTCGTTGTCGCCTAGCGTACACGAGTCGCGCTCTATAGGGGCAAGATTGGGACGATAGTTAGCGAATTCAAGATCGCCGAATATCTGGGCCGTGCATTTTCGTTCGAATCACATAACTTTCCGCGGCTTTTCCAAATTGACCTGGAAATAAATTACTATTAGCACCGGATTTCGGACCCGGCCATTTCGGCCGAAACTTAACAGCGCTCGGGGCAAACTCCGGTTTTAGATGGGTTAATTGCTGAGCGCATCAACTGTTAGGACATAAGCAATGGAAAATCGGATATTTACGCCACGCGATGACCATTTTCATTCTGATCAAATGGGTGATGACTGGTGGGCAACAGAAACCGCGTGGTTTTCATTCCACAACCCTGAACGCCGCCTCGGTGGATGGTTCTACACCATGGTCCGGCCAAATATTGGTACGGTTGCTGGTGGTACATGGATTTGGGACGATTCGGCTCACCTGCCGTGGGAGGCGTTGTATTCGGCAAATTATTCTGCCGTGCAACTTCCCGCAGGCGCTGATCTCACAGACTGCGAACTTCCTAACGGAGTTCGAATGAGAGTCATCGAGCCGTGTAAACGCTACGCTATCGGATGCGAGGACGGCGACCGGCTGCGCGCAGATTTAATATTCGACGGCGTAATGCCGCCGGAGCCGCTCGCGGGTGTGGGCTCCACGTTTGGCAACGCTCATCACTTCGATCAGTTCGGGCGGGTAACCGGCGAGTTGGAATTGCACGGTGAGATAATACCAATTGATTGCATTGGCATGCGCGATAGGACTTGGGGGAAGCGACCCGAGGATCGACCACGCCAGGCCGCCTATATCACCGGCGCAAGCGACGCAGACAACGGATTCCTGGCAGTTACCAACACGCGCCCGGAAGGCGATTTGGTGGCTTATGGGTTCCTACGCAAGGACGGCAAAACGGTGAGTCTCAAGCACGGTGAGCGAACCGTAGTGCGTGACCCCGCGCACGGCTGGATAACGCAGATTCATCTGACGGCAACCGACATCGACGGTCGTGAAGTCAATGCTATCGGGACTCCCGTTAGCCGACTGATCATTAATCGACACACGTTCATTGATATCAATAGCTTGATCGAATGGAAGATCGACGGTGAAATTGCGTGGGGTGAAGATCAAGATATGTGGCCGATGCACCGCTTCTCACGATTGCGTCGCACTGGTCAACTTTAACGTCCCATCCACTACGAATCGGTAAATGACATGACGAATTTTGACCCGATCCTAGCACCGAGTCGGATCGACGAAATGCGCGCGCGCGACCTCTGGCGGGATCGCTTGGTCGCTGACTATCTGGACGACGCAGTCGCGGCTAAACCCGATGCGACGGCTATCGTCGATCTCAATACCATGACGGGTAATAGGACGCGACTAACGTATCGCGAGCTAGACCGATACTCGAAGCGGATTGCCTGCGGTCTTGCCGCGCTCGGTATCCAACGCGGCGACGTGGTTGCCGTACAGTTACCGAACTGGTGGCACTACGCCGCTATTTACACGGCGTGCGTACGCATCGGTGCGGTGGTCAATCCACTCATGCCGATCTTTCGCGCACGCGAACTTGAATTCATGTTGGGTCTCGCTGAGACGCGAGTGCTCATCGTACCGCGCGCTTTTCGCGGGTTCGATTATCCAACGATGGCACAGGGTTTGCAGCAGGCATTGCCGCATCTTGAGCACGTTTTCGTCGTCGACGGACAACAAGCCGATTGCGCATTTGAGTCTTGTCTGCTGGAGAGAGAATGGGAGAAAGAAATCGATCCCGATCTCTTATTTGCCGAGCGCCGTCCCGATCCCAACGACGTGACCGAATTGATTTATACGTCCGGAACGACGGGTGAACCGAAAGGCGTGATGCACAGCGCGAACACCCTGCTGTGTAAAGCACGCTTGGCGAGCGAGTTGTTCTCTTTTGGTGAGGATGATGTGATCTTCATGGGCTCGCCCCTGGCGCACCAAACCGGCTTTATGTACGCCGTGATCCTGGCTATCTATCAACAAACTAAATGCGTGTTGCAAGATGTGTGGGAGCCTCGCCAAGCTGCGCGTCTTATCGCAGAAGAACGTTGTACGATCACCTTGGGCTCCACGCCGTTTCTTAGCGACTTAGTTCGAACGCAAGTTGAAAACGAACAAGACGTAAGGTGCTTGCGTTTGTTCCTCTGTGCGGGCGCACCCATACCGCGCGTGCTGTTGCATCAAGCGCAAGCCACGCATCCCGATCTGTACGTCATGAGCGCCTGGGGTATGACGGAAATGGGTATCGCGACGGCGACTTATCCTGGTGACCCGGCCGAGAAAGTATTTGAAACGGATGGCCGCGCGTTACCTCATCAAGAAGTCAGGATCGTTGACGAGGAAGGTCTAGTGATAATTGATGGTGCGGAAGGTCGACTGCAATCGCGCTGCACGACGACTTTTATCGGCTACTTGAAACGCCCGGATGCCTACGCGGTCGATAGCGAATTTTGGCTTGAAACCGGCGATAACGCGCGTATGGATGCACAAGGTTATATTCGCATCACTGGGCGCTCGAAGGACATCATCATTCGCGGCGGTGAAAATATACCGATCGTCGAAGTAGAAGAACTCCTCTATAGACACCCTGCGGTGATGGATGCGGCTATCGTCGCGATGCCAGATGAGCGACTAGGCGAGCGGGGCTGTGCGTTCGTAGCGTTGCGCCCGGGAAAGGCATTCGATTTTGATTCAATGATTGATTACCTAGTCGACGGTGGTCTCATCAAACAATATTTACCGGAGCGTCTCGAACTGCTTGACGAATTTCCACGCACGCCGAGTGGGAAAATTCAGAAGTTTAAATTGCGCGAGGCGGCGCAGAACTTGCGACCCGTGACGAACAAACCCTAGATCGGAACAATAACCATGACCGAAGATGAATTGCTGCAGCGGCTATCCCAAACATTGCGTAAGGAAATTGGCCCTGCAATTGAAGTTGAATACCCGAAAACTCAAGCGTTTATGGCATCCGTAGTCACCCAGAAATTGGGTCGCCAGATCGGGCTTGCGCGGGCCCATGAAATGGCCGAAGCGGAGGACTTCAATTCGTTACTGAGCGACTTGCAAGAACTCACCAACTCGACCTCCAAGACCACGAAATTAGGCGGCGCGATTGCCGCATTCGATCGTGAACGGACTAAGGTTGAACTGTGCCAAGTGATCGAGGCGCTATACAGCGAGCGCGCTGAAATTGGTGAAGCGCAATTTTCGAGTCTCTTGGCGCGCGTGCGAGTTTGCTTACGTTCAAGCATCGACCGACAGATGGAATATGCAGCATGAGTGGTCTAGCCGTCGCCCCGATATCGCCCGATGAGATCCGCGATTATTTAGCGACCCAACTACCAGATGCGACGGATCTGGTTCTGCATGACGTAGCGCAGATTGCCGTCGGGTGGTCGCATGAAACCTGGTTGTTCGATTTGCATTATCGCCAAGGCGGAGAAAATCAGGTGCTCGGCTTATGCCTGCGCCGTGATCCGGGTAATGCCTTATTGCGGCATTTGTCGGACCTGGGAGAGCAGTTTCGCGTTCTTAAATGTCTCGAGAGAACGACCCTGCCGACACCAAAAGCGTACTGGTACGAAAGCGATCCGAGCATTCTAGGCGCGCCGTTTTTAGTGATGGAAAAAGTAGCCGGTAGTTGCCCGAGTCCATGGGGAAGGGAAGGGCGCGCGTTTTATAAAGGCGCGGCCGAACGCGGCGTGTTAGCGCGAGAATTTACCGAGGCGCTGGCGACTTTACACACCATCGACTGGCAAGCGGCGGAATTAGACTTTCTTGGCATACCCACGCCCGGGCGCGGATTCGCGGAAAGAGAAATTGTTAAATGGCGTGAATTGATCGCGACAACCGAGCATCCGCCAGAGCCGATATTGACGGACCTGATTGGTTGGTTAGAAACAAACATACCGCCAACCGATCGAGTGACCTTGGTCCATGGCGCTTATCGTACCGGCAACCTTTTGATCGATAACGACCGCGTATCTGCGGTGCTCGATTGGGAATTGCAGGTACTCGGCGATCCTATGTACGACGTCGCCTATGTGCTGAGCGATCTCAATCGAGAAGGTACACACTTGCTCTCGAATCTTGTCGAGCGTGATGCATTTATTCGCGACTACGAAGCCGCAACCGGATTTACGGTTGATGAAGATGCTTGCCGTTACTACAACGCGCTATATGCGATGCGCTCCGTTGCCTTCTGGATGAGTGCTTCAGACCTCTATGCAACCGGACGCAGTAACGATATACGTCTTGCTCGTACGGCGTGGTCCGTGCCTGTTGTGTTAGATCGTGCGGCACGGGACTTGGGTTACTGAGATGCGATGAGAGTCGTCGATGTGTCGCAAGTACCGCTCGAGCTTTTCAAGATCCTCAAATTCGAAGGATTAGTCGGGAGCGGTGGCGAGGCAAAATTTGCCATCGCTGAGGGTCACGTCACAGTGAATGGCGAGGTCGAAACTCGGAAACGAAGAAAAATCGTAGCCGGTGACGTGATCGGCTTCGCGAGCGAAGAGTTTCAGATTCAGCTTAAAGCTATCCCGGGTTAAAGAATCTCAACTTTGCGCAGATGAGAATTTTACGCGAAGGCCCCAAGTGCAAGTCGTTTGCTTCATTGATCGCCCGCCAAGCCGGACGTTCAATTCGGCCATACATGACACGGCCATTCGTGTATCGTTGCCCAGATGCCTGTCGGACTTAGGACGCTCTACTCGGTAACTGCTCCTGGGTTACTCTACCTCCCCCATCCGTGGGGTCGTCGGTAACTGCTCCCGCGTTGCTCTACCGCCCGAGTCCCTGCAGTTGTATGGAAAGAACCGAAATAGGCCATTTTCATCGTATTTTCTCGTTAAATTGAACGGCTATTCTCATCAACAGTACGCTGATAATGACCCAAATCGGACTTTCCCTGACGACGAAAGTAAAGTCCGACAAGCTCCTAGTGATTCGTGACCGTTTTGGCGCGAGCGTCAAAAACAACGGTTCGATCGGATTAATTCCATCGACTAAGGATGATTCGAGTGACGGAAACTGATTTTTCTAAACTGGGCTTACAAGCTAACTTACTAGCCAATCTTGCATCACTTGGTTATGAGGTGATGACCCCGATTCAAGCGCAGAGCTTGCCGACTATTCTGGCCGGCCGCGATGTGCTCGGACAAGCGAAAACAGGATCCGGGAAAACAGTCGCGTTTGGATTAGGATTACTTAACAGTCTCGATGCCACTCGCTTTCAAATACAGGCGTTAGTGCTGTGTCCGACCCGCGAACTTGCAGAACAAGTCGCGACCGAAATTCGGCGTCTCGCACGCTCAACTCCGAACGTTAAAATCCTCACGTTGTGTGGCGGCACGCCGTTTAGGCCGCAGGCCGAATCGCTGAAACACGGCGCTCACATCATTGTCGGGACGCCGGGTCGGATCGGCGATCATTTAGAAAGACAAACGCTCGCGCTCTCGAGCGTAGCGATCTTAGTCCTCGATGAAGCCGACCGGATGCTGGAGATGGGATTCGAAGAAGCCATCAATGCGATAGTCGAGACACTGCCTAGTGAGCGGCAAACGTTGCTTTTCAGCGCGACTTATCCCACGCAAATACGCGCGATCGCTAAGCGGTTTCTACGCGATCCGGTAACGGTGAAGCTCGAGTCCACACACGACAACACCACAATCGAGCAGCATTTTTATTCCGTACGCGATAAGACGCATCGCTTTAAGGCATTGCGCTTATTGCTGCATTTTCACAAACCCACATCGACCCTCGTGTTCTGTAATACAAAACGCGAGACGCAAGCCGTCGCTGACCAATTGGCGCGGCTCGGATTTAGCGTCATCGCGCTGCACGGCGATCTTGAACAGAAAGATCGCGATGTTGCGCTCGTCCGGTTTTCAAACCACAGCGTATCGATCCTCGTGGCGACGGACGTCGCGGCGCGTGGTCTAGATATACTCAGCTTAGACGGCGTCATTAACTACGAAATCGCGCAAGATGAAGAAATTCATTTGCATCGAATTGGACGCACCGGACGTGCTGGGGCTAAGGGCACCGCACATTCTCTCTACGGGGATAGTGAACGCCACAAAGTTGCCATGTTCGCGTCCGATACCGATCCGATTACCGACCCCACCGCGTTGCCGCCAGAAAGCTGCTTAGACATGCCAGTGTCCGTACCCACGATGACGACCTTGCGCATTGATAGTGGGAAAAAGCAGAAAATCAGGCCTGGCGATATCCTTGGAGTGCTCACTCAGTCCGGGGAACTCGCGGGTACTGACGTTGGTAAAATTAACGTCGCCGACAATTGGACCTACGTTGCAATCAAACGGAGCGCTGTCGATCGCGCGCTGAAAGGGCTAGCCGACGGGAAATTGAAAGGACGCTCGATAAGGGCTCGACGTCTCCAATAATAGGGAACCGCTTCTATATTCCGCTGCGGCCCTGTGGTTTCCAGCGGCTAATCGATTATTATCCGAAAGAGTTGGTACCTATCCCCGTCGCGCGACGCTCGCAAATCCACTAACGGCGTGTATCGGCAGGGAGTCCATCAAATATTCCAAAACTGACAAGTGCTTTTTCCGATAGATCCTTGCCTTAACAAATTTCTGCTACAATCCGCGGTCCGTGCGAGCCGGGTCCACCCGCTCCATCCGTCGATTCACACTTTGCCTACACACGATAGACCCCCGCGGTCCATCTCACGGGCGAACACAATCCTGGTACCAAGCCATGATATCTGCAGCAAATCTAACCATTCAGTTCGGCGCGAAGCCGCTTTTCGAAAACGTGTCCGTTGGGTTCGGTAATGGCAACCGCTACGGCCTGATCGGCGCGAACGGCTCCGGCAAGTCGACCTTTATGAAAATTCTTGCCGGCGAAATGGAACCCTCCGCCGGCAATGTGTCGACCGATCCGAATGAGCGAGTCGGGCAGTTACGCCAGGATCAATTCGCCTTCGAAGAGTTTCGTGTGCTGGATACGGTGATCATGGGTCACCAGCGATTGTGGGAGGTAACCCAGGAACGCGAGCGCCTGTATTCGTTAGACGAGATGAGCGATGCGGAAGGAATTTTAGTCGCGGATTTGGAAGCCGAATATGCCGAACTCGACGGCTATTCTGCTGAGTCACGCGCCGGTGAATTACTTGAAGGGATCGGTATTACCGTTGATTCCCACTACGGATTGATGAGTTCCGTGGCACCAGGTTGGAAACTCCGTGTGTTGTTAGCGCAGGCCTTATTTTCCGAACCAGACACCCTGCTACTCGACGAGCCGACGAACAACCTTGATATCAACACGGTGCGCTGGTTGGAAGACTATTTATGCGCCAGCAAATCGACGATGGTGATCATCTCGCACGATCGGCATTTCTTAAACAGCGTGTGTACCCACATGGCCGATCTAGATTACGGAAAGATCCAGTTGTTCCCGGGAAACTACGACGAGTACATGATTGCCGCGACCCAAGCCCGCGAGAAAATGTATTCGAACAACGCAAAGAAAAAGGCAAAAATGGCCGAATTGCAGGCTTTCGTGAGTCGCTTCTCCGCCAATGCGTCGAAAGCTCGCCAGGCGACTTCGCGCGCACGCCAAATCGACAAAATAGAACTCGAAGACATCAAACCATCAAGCCGCGTGAGCCCGTTCATTCGCTTCGAGGAGAAGAAGCCACTGCGTCGTTTCGTTTTGGAAGCGACAGGCTTGTCCAAAGGTTTTGACGAAGGTCCGCTGTTTAAAGGTTTAGATATCAGTATCGAAGCCGGCTCAAGAGTCGCGATTATTGGACCCAATGGCATTGGAAAAACGACACTCGCTAGAACGCTGCTTCAAGACCTTGAGCCTGACAGCGGTAATATCAAATGGTCTGAAAACGTCGAATTTGGCTATTTTTCGCAAGATCACGACGGTGATTTTGATCTCGACATGACGCTCTACGATTGGATCGGGCAATGGCAACCAAAGGATGCGGACGAGCAGTTAATCCGCGGCACTCTAGGCCGATTGTTATTCTCGAAGGAAGACAGCGAAAAATCCGTGAAAGTCGTATCAGGTGGAGAAGAAGGGCGGCTGTTGTTTGGCAAACTCATTCTGCAACAGCCAAACGTTATGATCATGGACGAGCCGACGAATCACCTCGATATGGAATCAATTGAGGCCTTAAACCTGGCGCTTGAAAATTACCCCGGCACCTTGATTTTCATTAGTCACGACCGCGAATTCGTGTCCTCACTTGCAACGCGCATCATTGAATTAACACCAGAGGGCGTAATTGATTATAGCGGAACTTATGACGAGTATCTCGACACGCAGGCAGGCAACGGCAACACTCGGGTTGCCTGATAGCGCGCGTTAAGTGTGCTGCGGGACATCGCTCCGCCTGTAGCGCGCAGGACACTCACTACGCGTCTTCCGGAAAGACGACCACCGTTCGAACTTCGATACTTTCCCGCGGCTTGAATTCTGCGGGACAATTGGGATTCAGAAACCCAGTGTGCCCGGTGAAAATGGCCCGACCATCCGTCGCGGTATCAAAACACTTAAGGAAAATTACCTCATCGGGTTGCATGTCTGAGACCGCAAACCACTGGTGATCTTGGCTATGCTTGAAGGAATAGATTTCGCCGACGAGCGACGGTTCTTCCAGATTGCCTTCCATGAAATGCTGAATTTCGGTCGGGATGAAATCATCTAATTTTGTCGATCCGGCGTGACAAACTGCCAGCGGGTGATCTTGCACTGGCCCGACGATAGGCCGCCATAAGTTGACTAGGGCTGCGCGGTGTCTGACTAAATGTGAGGCATTGTTGTCCGCTAGTACTTCGCGGATGCGACGCGGACCGGAGCTCATCGTGTAATCGTTGTGCGCTCCATCAACTGGCATTCGTACGCCTTGCGCGCCGGCGTCCGAGCGCGGTTTATTGCGTACGTTATGGTCAAAAATATAGACCGCTAAGGCACCTAAGGATTCTTTAAGTAGGGCAGCCGCTTCAGGGTAGTAATCTCGTTCGACGAGATCGGCATTGTAGTAATCGTTGAACGCCGAACGATGCCGGATCAATTGAAAGCCGGCGTCGTCCATCGTCAATTGATCCGCTATTGGCCGGCAATCGTACACTTGCACCGTCACTCGCTCGCGGGGTGGGTTTTCCGTTTCGCGGCCGCTAGATGGGGGGAAAACGCGAATTTTCGCTGGCCCGTCCAAAGATCGGGTGTAAGCCATCGACGTTTCGACTCTAGGCAAGGCGGCAATATTGATTGAATCCATGGTGTGTTCTCCTGAAAGTTCGCGATATCTGTCGACGATTCAATCGTCTCAGCTGTCGAAATGCAAGTCCGAGGGGTGACGCTTGCGTGGCAAATGCCACATCCAGAATCAAATCGGCAAGGTTTTGGCGCGCTTAATGCGCGGGCGCCGCTTAATTGAACTGGAATCGCCGATAGACGGAATCCAACCTGTGTCTATCGATGTTGACTATCAATCGACCCGATTTGCTTTGGCGCGACGTGATTGAACGCGAACAGGTGTTAGTGAGTGGTCGCCGAAAAAGCTTGAGAATCGCTTCGTTACTTTTGTCTGATGACGAGTCCCCTCGGCAAGTAGCCTTAGAGTTAGGTGATTCAGAGTTGGCAGCTCGACATGAGGAAGTTCGTTAGTCGAACACATAACAATTAGTCGCAGCGCACTGCATCGGCGAGCGCGAGTCGTCTATGATGTTTGCGCTTCAGTGTGGGCCCTTGTCCGCGCCCGGCTCAACCTACTGCAGACCGTAACTATTGCATCCATGCAAGCAAACCGATTAGCGCAGTTTCTCGATTTCGCGCGGCGTGCGGCCCCGCTCGCCATCATTGCGACGACCTTAGGCCTTGCGTATGGGATTTGGTATTGCTATAGCGTCATTCTCGTCGCACTGTTGGCCGAATTCGGTTGGAGCCGCTCATTACTCGCGGGTGCTTTCAGCGTGTTTGCGATTGTCCATGGCACAACCAATCCGTTGGTGGGGTTCTTGTGCGATAGAGTGCGCCCGTCGCTGTTGGTCGGTGCCGGCGGCCTCGGGCTCGGGGCGTCACTATGGGCAAACAGCTACATGTCTGAACCCTGGCATTTATATACTGCGTTTGGATTGACGACGGCGATGTCGGTCGCCATGTGCGGGTGGTTGCCGGCACTGGTGATGGTGCAGCGTCGCTACCAGCACCGTATTGGTCTCGCAATGGGTATCGTGGGTTCCGGTATCGGCGTTGGAATGTTGACGGTCGTGCCGCTCTGCCAGGTCTTGATCGACGCCCATGGTTGGCGGACCGCATTTCGTGTTCTAGGCTGCATTTGCACGTTTTGGATTGTCCCTGCCGCCGTTTACTTGTGGATAACGAATCCAAAATCCTCGCCGGCCACCGTGACGGCGCCAGCTGATGAGGAGTTTGTGCACGACCTCGGCGAATCGGTCGCCACGAATAATTCGCCGTCCACCGTAACGTCATCAATAACGCTCGCGATGGCGCTTCGAAGCGCGCCATTCTGGTTGATGGTTGCCGCGTTCTTTTTCGGCAGTATCTGTTCCCAAACCTTGCACGTACATCAAGTCGCTTTCCTGGTTGACCACGGCGTCTCGGCGCTCGTCGCCGCGTCAGTTGTGGGTGTCGTTGGGCTCGCCAGCGTGTTCGGCAAGACCGGCGGCGGTTGGTTATCCGATAGGGTCGAACGCGAGCTCGTGTTTGTGTGTGGTATCTCAATATTAGTCGCGAGCGTTGGCGCACTAGCTTGGGTCGGATCGGCGCCGTCTTCGCTCGCGACTTATGCTTACGCAATCATGTTGGGTGTCGGGTATTCAGCGACTGCGTCACTCGTGCCAGCCATGATGAGCGACCGCTTCAGTGGCGTGCATTTCGGATCAATAATCGGTATCGGTTTGTTCGGTAGCGCGGTGGGTAGTGCTATTGGGCCCTGGATGGCGGGCTATCTGTTCGATCATTTCGGCAATTACCGTATCGCATTCGTCATTGCCGCGATTTCAGGGACGATTTCTGGTCTAGCGGGATGGGTTGCGCGGTCGTTGCGATTGCGCGGACAAGTCGTTGCGCATTAATGCTCAGTATCGGTCGATGTCGAGGCCACTCGCTCACGAATTCCTCGTCACGCGATGGTCTTAGCGACAAGCTTCACAAGGACATCACGTTTAGTATTGGCGTGCGCTATGAATGAACGTCTGAATCAAGAGTTGCGAACTTAAAACTCGATTGCGTGAGGAGAGACTGATGGAAAAGCAGGAAATTGTTTTCTCGAATGACGGTGTGGATTTGATCGGCTGGTTAGCTACTCCAGCGAACGAGTCGAATTGCCCGTTAATTATTTTGACTCACGGCTTGAGCGGTATTGTCGATCTCGACTTAGAGTCTTACGCGGAGATATTTAACGCAGCAGGCTTTGCGTGTTTGGCCTACGATCACCGCAACTGGGGCCGCAGTGGCGGGTCACCACGCGGCGAGACGAATCCTTGGCAACAAGTAGCCGACATGCGCGAAGCCATTTCTTTTGCGCGCACGTTGCCCGACATCGATCCTGAACGTATTGGGTTGTGGGGCACGAGTTATGCCGGGGGGCATGTTCTTACCGTCACGGCGCTAGATCGAAGAGTCCGTTGTGCGGTCTCGCAAGTGCCATTAATCAGTGGTTCAAAAACCTTCGAGGCATGGGTTCCGGCAGACAAGCGCGACAAGTTCCTCACAAGGCTTGGTGTGGATCGAGACAAACGCTATCGCGGTGAAGATCCAGCCTCGATCCCGGCCGCGCTACCGGATTCGGAAACCGAAGAATGGATCAAGCATAGCGATACAAAAGGAACCTACAGCAACTCTTTGACAGTTCGATCATTCGATTTGTTGCGAACGTATGAACCAGCGTCCTTCGTCGAACGTATCGCACCAACGCCGTTATTGATGATCGTGGCGTCGCAAGACGTGCAAACGCCGACTGCTTGGCAACTTGAGGCATACGAGAAGATCGGTGGCTCGAACAAGCAATTACTCGAGATCGATTGCCGACATTACGATGTCTATATGGGACAACTGGAAGAAGCCGCGGCGGGAGCCCTGGCCTGGTATCAACAACACCTCTAAGTAGCGTCCTCGTGCCACGACGATCGCGGCCGCGCTCCGGCCGGGGGCGCACTCGTATTGTTCAGCATCGCTTCAATGCAGCGGGCCTATTTTAAGGGCCTTCGCTCGGTGCTTGAGAAAGTAAAAACCGCTAAATAAGGGAGATTTTCGCGAGCGGCATGTGAGGCTCGGTTTGACGTAGAATAATCGTCTATTCTTAAGTTCAAATTGCAAAAAGGCGCGCCCATGAGTCATTCGGTTTCCTACACTAAAGACGGCGATATTGGCATTATCACGGTCAATAATCCGCCCGTTAACGCGCTATCGCAGCACGTCCGCGAAGGACTGTCAGAAAGCTTCATTGCGGCGAATAGCGACGAGACGGTTGCGACGATTCTGATTTGCGATGGACGAACGTTCATCGCCGGGGCCGATATCACCGAGTTTGGCAAACCCATGGAGCCGCCAAATTTCCTCGAGACCTTGTTGACCATGGAGAATATGTCTAAGCCGGTCGTTGCGGCGATTCATGGAACGGCGCTCGGTGGTGGTTTAGAAACGGCGTTGTGTTGTCATTATCGAGTAGCCGTCCCCTCAGCGAGGGTTGGCCTACCTGAAGTGCATCTTGGACTACTTCCAGGCGCAGGCGGTACGCAGCGCTTACCGCGATTGATCGGCGCGCAAGCTGCGGTCGATGCGATCGCTAACGGAGTGCAAATAAACGCAAAAGCCGCACACGCGGCAGGTGTCATTGACGAGCTCGTCGAAGAAGGCAAATTGCTTGAAGGCGCAAAAGCGTTCGCGCGGAAAATTGTTGCCGACGGCTCGCCGCTGAAGAAAGTGCGCGACATGAACGAGAAGGTCACCGGTGTTGATCCGGCTATTTTTGAGAAAGCGCGCGCCACTGCAATGAAGACTCGCCGCGGGTTTCAAGCGCCATTGAGCTGCATTGCGTGTGTTGAGGCTGCTTGCACCTTACCGTTTGAAGAAGGGATGGCGCGTGAGCGCGAACTATTTCAAGAACTGCACGACGGCGTTCAATCTGCAGCGCAACGGCATATCTTTTTCTCCGAACGAGCGGCAAGCAAAGTCGACGACATGCCGAAAGACGTCAAACTACTAGACGTCAAAACGGTTGGGGTGATTGGTGCCGGCACCATGGGTGGTGGCATCGCCATGAATTTTGCGAACGTGGGCATTCCAGTTGTGTTGTTAGAAACCAAACAAGAATTCCTCGATAAGGGACTCGCAGTGGTGCGCGGAAATTACGAACGTACGGCGAAGAAAGGCCGCCTAACGACGGAACAAGTCGAACAACGGATGGGCTTGATTACACCGACACTTAATTATGCAGATCTCGGCTCAGTGGACATGATTATTGAGGCCGTGTTTGAAAATATGCCGATTAAGAAAGCGGTTTTCGCAAAGCTTGATGAGATAGCGAAACCAGGATGCATCTTGGCGACGAATACCTCAACGTTAGATGTCGACGAAATTGCGGCAGTGACGAAGCGGCCGGAGTCCGTCATCGGCACGCATTTCTTTAGTCCTGCGAACGTGATGAAATTGCTGGAAATCGTGCGTGGCGCGAAAACAAGTTTTGAAGTCCTGGCCACAACCTTGGCAGTAACTAAGGCGATTAAAAAAGTCGGCGTGGTTGTCGGGGTGTGCGACGGCTTCGTCGGCAACCGCATGATTCACCAGTACCTCTCGCAGTCACAATATCTACTCGAAGAAGGCTGTCTGCCTGATGCCGTGGACGCACCAGTCTACGATCTTGGTTTCGCAATGGGCCCGCTTACCATGTCCGATCTTGCGGGTCTCGATGTGGGCTGGCGTATCCGACAAGGGAAAGGCTTGCCGGAAAGTTTGCCTGCCGGCCAGCGGTACTGCGACATTGGCGATCGAATCTGCGAGCAAGGGCGTTTCGGTCAGAAAACAGGCGGTGGTTTTTATAATTATGATCCGACCACCCGTAGCAAAAATACCGCACCAGAAATAGAAAAACTCATTGTCGATTATTCGAAGGAAAAAGGTATCGAACGGCGCGATATCGGATCCGACGAAGTGCTCGAACGATTGATGTACTCGTTAATAAACGAAGGCGCCTGGATTTTGGAAGAAGGCATTGCGCAGCGGGCCAGCGACATCGACGTTATTTACGTCTATGGATACGGGGTCCCGGCGTATCTTGGCGGGCCGATGTTTTATGCTGATCAGGTCGGACTCGATAAAGTGTACAAAAGGGTTTGCGAATTTGCTAAGCAAGATCCGGCTTCCTGGAAACCCGCGCCCTTACTTAAAAAACTGGCGGAGCAAGGCGCGACGTTTAACTAAGGGTATTATCACGCCGTCACACGCGGCGCTAGCAGGTGTTAAGTATTTCCTAGGCTGATAATGGAGAGCGATTATGGCGGATGATCATGATGCTATTGAACAAACTTTGGCCACGTACTGTCATCGCGTCGATCGCGGGACGGCGGTCGAAGTCGCGGCACTGTTTGCCCAGGACGCAATACTCAGTCCGCACTATGACGGACCCTATGAAGTTTTCGGTCGCGAAGGGATCCGTGGTTGGTATGCGTTTTACCACCAGACCCTTGGCGCGAGTGTCACGAACCTAAAACATCTGATTAATTCGATGATGATAGATGTTGATGGCGATGTGGCGACATCTGTGTGCTATCTCACAGCGTATTTCATCTCGAAAGAGGACCAGACGGCCTACCAGGCACAAGGAACTTACCATGACACTTTAGTCCGCGAGGGTGACGCCTGGTTATTCCAAACGCGTCGCATTGAGGTCGAGTTTATAACGGCACTCGGCACAGTAATTGATCAGATGAAACCGATGGGATTTCCGGGATCGTCTGGCTAAATGAGTGTCACGATCCTAACAACGAGTACACACTAAGAGAGCTTAACCGGTGCTTCTCAATCGACCCAATTGAATTCAAGTCCGAACCCGAATTGGATGAGTTAAATTACCCGCGCCCGATGGTCCATTACATTGTGGAGTCAGGCTATTGACAACTTGAGCCGCCATTGGTACGTGCCGGCCTAAAAACACTGCGACTAATTAAAATAAGGATTCAACGATGAGCGTAACCGTAATTCTCGAAGTGACCGCGAAACCACAATGTATCGACGACCTCATTGCGTGGTTTACTGGGAATTTTAACCAAACGCGCGTCCGCGAAGGGTGTCTCGACGTTCATATGAGCCGTTCTCACGACGACCCGAATCATCTAGCGCTTGTGATGCATTGGGTAGAGCGCAAGAATTACGAAAACTATCTGCAGTGGCGGGGCGAGACTGGCGCAGTTGAGAAACTCACTGCAATGGCTGCGAGCGCGCCGACTATTCGCTACTTCGACCGACTCGACGCTTAAGCGTAAAGCCGCGCAATTCTTACCGAGACGTTGGGTCTTTTCCGATCTTGCGCCAGAAATTTCACTTCCGCATTGCCTCGGACTACAGGCTAAGCGTTGACTGAAACAGACCGATCGTCGAAGACTGTCATTCATGCCTTAGTTGCCACGACCGCCTTACAAGCGATCGTGACGATGGCAACCCTGACGGTGTCGATCTACGCCCCACAGGCGGCGCGTGAGCTCGGCGTTCCGGCCGGCAGTATCGGCATCTATGCTTCTTTAACCTACGTTGGCGCGATGATCGGATCCTTGCTTGCTGGCGGATTTATCTTGCGCTACGGTGCGATCAGATTCAGCCAAGCCGTGATGCTGCTATGCGCATTCGGACTGTCGCTTTGTGTTGGAGGCGAGTGGTGGTGGTTTGTGATCTCGGCGCTCGTCTTGGGTTTGGGCTATGGCCCGACGACGCCAGCGAGTAGCTATATCCTCTCGCGGCACACACCGCCCAGAACATTGTCGCTAGTTTTTTCGATTAAACAAACAGGCGTGCCACTCGGCGGGGTGTTGGCAGGTCTTATCGTGCCGCTGTTGCTCGTTTATTTCGATTGGAAAATGGTGACCTTAATCGTCGCGGGGGCCGTGACCTTCGGCGTGTTGTGTTTGCAAGGGTCGCGCCGACGCTTCGATATTGATCTCGTCGCAACGCAACCCTTGTTACGCGGGAATGTGCTTGCCCCGCTCAAACTCATATTCTCGCGGCCAAGATTAAGAGTGTTGGCTTTGGGATCATTTTTCTTTTCCGCCACGCAACAATGCTACATCTACTTTCTGGTGACTTACCTGGAAATCGCAGTCGGCTTGACCACTCAGCATGCAGGATTCGCACTTTCCGTTCTTGGCATCTCGGCAGTCTTTGGACGGATATTCTGGGGTGCGCTCGCGGACCGAACAGGTCAAAGCCGACGCATCCTTGGCTTACTCGCGCTCGGCATGACCATCACAACGGTGTTATCCGCAGGATTCACAACGAGTTGGCCGACGTGGGCGATATTGAGTGTGTGCGCTGCATTTGGCGCCACAGGTGCGGCATGGAACGGCGTCTATCTCGCCGAGATCACCCGTAGCGTCGCGCCGGCGGAAGTCGGTCATGCCACGGGTGGCGGATTATTCGTCACGTTCGCTGGGGTGATGGTGACCCCACCATTGTTCGGTCTCGCAATCAGTTTAACCGGTGGATTCGAGCTTGGTTATACCTGTCTTGCGGGTGCTGGAGCGATCGTGAGCGCGCTATTTTTATTCGGACGGACCACTGAAGTAACAAAAAGACAGTAACTTGCAGGTGAAAAAAACTCATGCATTACACGCTCACATATTCAGATATCCAGGCGTTCGATCGAGATGGCGCGATTGCCCTTCGCGGGGTTGTTGATCACACAAACTTGACTAAGATCGCTCGATCAGCGGACCAAGACATTGCCAAACCAGGACCGTTTTTTCATGGTTACGAATCAGAAGAAGGTCGATTCCACGGTAACCTTCGCCTCTGGGAGACGAACCAAGACTTACGCGCTGTGTGTTTGGAATCACTTCTGCCGCGTTTGGTGCAGGAATTGTTCGCTACGAAAAAAATAAATCTCCTCTACGACCAACTGTTTGTAAAGGAGTCGTGCATGAACCAGCGTACGCGATGGCACAACGACCAACCGTATTGGCCGATCCTCGGGCAGCCGGTCGCTTCAATATGGATGGTGCTTGACCGCACCACGGCGGATAACGGACGCTTAGAATTCATTCGCGGATCGCACCAATGGGAGCGCTGGTTTCAGCCCGAACCGTTCGGTAAGACGCCCGGAATCAGCCCTTATGCGCGTAACCCGGACTATGAAGAGAGCCCGGATATTGAATCTGATCGAGGCCGCTACGATATTATTACGTGGGACTTAGAACCAGGTGATGTCTATCTATTTCACGGCATGACAGTGCACGGTGCTGGTGGGAATGAACTGTACGGTCAGCGCCGTCGCGGCTATACGATTCGCTACGTCGGCGACGATGTCTCCTATGACCCAAGGCTCGGGGTGTCCGAACCGCTGCTGTGTGATTTGTTGAATCCAGGCGATCCGCTCGACAGCGAACGATATCCCGTGATTCTCAACGACCAACATTAAGTCACTGCTACGCATCGGCGTTTTGATCGATGCTGCAGCGCAGTAAAATGAACGGAGAGCGACTCGACGGAAAATTCTCGCCCGCAGGGCATCTAACATCTTCGCTTTCTACCCAGATCCGTGTAGGTTGAGCCCCGGGGCTAAATAATAAAAAGATGGATTCAGATCCATCGATACATTTTCTTGGAGGGTTTCAATGTCTCGATCCGGTTGGGGTTACTTATTATCGCTTGCGATTGTTGCGATGCCTGCGTCGCACGCAGAAACGATGGTGAACGACACATCACTCGCGGACGAATCGAATACCACAAATTGGTTATCGTACGGCCGCACTTATAGCGAGCAGCGCTACAGTCCACTGAAAGACATCGATGCAACGTCCGTGAAAAGACTCGGCGTTGATTGGGTCATGGAATTACCTAAAGACCGTTCCTTGATCGGCACGCCGCTAGTCGTTGACGGTGTACTTTATTTCACCGGGAGCTACAGCGTAACGCGAGCTGTGGATGCTAAGACTGGCAAGTTACTCTGGGAGTACGATCCGAAATCGATCGAGCACGCGGGTGATCGCCTAGTTAATATGTGGGACTCCAGTCGTGGACTCTCGTTTTGGAATGGCAAGGTCATTATTGCCACGATCGATGGACGCTTGGTTGCGATCGATGCAAAAAAAGGCACCATGGTTTGGGAAACGATGACCATCGATCCGCGTAAAGCGTTCTACATAACCGGTGCGCCGAAAGTTTTTCGTGGAAAAGTGATCATCGGTAACGGCGGCACCGAACACGAAGCCGCCCGCGGTTACGTCACGGCCTACGACGCAGATACCGGCGAGCTTGCCTGGCGATTTTATATCGTACCAGGTAACCCGGCCGACGGTTTCGAAAACGATGCAATGGAGATGGCCGCTAAAACCTGGACGGGAGAATGGTGGAAAGTCGGTGGTGGCGGCAATGTTTGGAACGGTATCACTTACGACCCAGAGTTCAACACCGTCTTGATCGGCACGGGTAACGGCTCGCCTTGGAATCGCAAAATCCGAAGTCCCGGCGGCGGTGACAACTTGTTCTTGTGTTCGATATTGGCGCTCGATGCGGATACCGGTGAATACAAGTGGCATTACCAGACCGTGCCTGGCGAAACCTGGGATTACAATTCCAATATGGATATCGTGCTCGCGGATTTAAAATATGGCGAGCAAACAATTAAGGCCTTGATGCACGCGCCGAAGAATGGATTTTTCTACGTCATCAATCGCGAAAACGGCGAACTGTTGTCAGCCGAAAAGATTGGCAAGGTGACATGGGCAAGTCACATTGATTTGAAAACGGGTCGTCCTGTGGAGATCGCGGGTGCGCGATATGAAGACGGTGAAGAAACTGTTTGGCCAAGTCCGTTCGGTACGCACAGCTGGCATGCGATGTCCTACAACCCGAATACGGGTTTAGCTTATATCCCGAGCATCGAATTGCCGGCGACATTCACTGATACAAAAGTGGATCTCACGGCGTGGAAATCGCCTCATGGTCATGTGAGCGTTGGGGTTGAGTTTGGAACCGCGGATACGGCCGCCGACATTGGGGCCGCGTCCTTGCAAGCCTGGGATCCGCTAACGCAAAAGCAAGTGTGGCAAGTACCGTTGCCGAACAACTGGAACCCCGGCACCTTAACCACGGCAGGTAATCTTGTTTTTCAAGGCCGCGCTGATGGCGAATTCGTGGCTTATCAGGCGGAGACAGGTGAACAGCTATGGTCGGTGAATTTAGGCTCGGGTATTTCAGCGCCGCCGATCACCTACTCGGTGGATGGGAAACAATATGTTTCACTACTCGTCGGCTGGGGCGGCGCCGGGCTCATCACAGGGTCGTTAGCGGCGCAACATGGCTGGTCTTATAAGACTCACCCAAGACGGCTTTATACGTTTGCTTTGGACTCGACAGTGCCCGTTCCACCCTCGCCACCACCGCATTTCCCGCAAGCGCTCGACGATCCAAACTTCGTGCTTGATGCGGCGCTCGCGGAACACGGCAAGACGGTCTACTCGCAGTCATGCTTCTTGTGCCACGGCGGTGGCGCCGTATCTGGCGGGCTTGCGCCCGATCTGCGTGCTTCGCCTATTGGCTTGTCACGTGAGGCGTTTGCCGATGTGATCATCAAAGGCGCGAAATTGGCCGGGGGTATGCCGCGCTTTCCGAAATTTACCGATCACGAAATCGATGGCTTGATGCATTACGTGCGAACGGAAGCGCGCAAAGCAGCTACTGCGGGTAAATAGTATCGGCGGAAAGCTAGGGGAGGCGATTACGTCCCCTAGCTTTTGTTTAGCGTTAGCTTGGTTTGCGATGCCGGCCGAACGCGAAAAAACCGCCGGTCGCACTAACTGCTAGCGGAAGCGCAGCTGGCAGTGGCACAGGTGCCGGCACCACGCTTATCGTGATCGTAGCAATCATTAGCGTAGATCCCAAGATCGTTGAAGTTTAACGCGCCGCCGGTCCGCCGGTTATTTGGAAATCCGGCGAACGGATCGCCACCTACATTGGTTATCACGCCGTTTTCAACCGTGCCCCCTGGTGCATTGCCGGCTGCAATCCCGAAAATGGGGTTGCCGGGGAAAATAGGAAATCATTTATCTCCGTGCCCGCATCGTTGATGGTTCCAACCGTGCCTATCTCGAAACTGATCGTCGAAGCGCTACCGTTAAACAATGAACTAAGACTATGTGCGAATGGATTTCCGTTGGCAACGAAGAAGTCGTTAGACGGCAACACCATTGCGGCGTATGAAAAGTAGGTATTCGCGCCGGCATCGTCGACGGTAAATTGCTGCGTCGCAGAGCCGCCGGCAAATGTGGGACCGCCGTTTGCGATCGCACCTTGTACGCGGCCATCGATTGGGCCGCCCATCGTAGTGCCAGCGAAGAGGTCGGATATGGGCCCAGTCATGCCGAGCTCAGCCAGTGATTCCAATACCGACCCCGCCGGACTACCACCGTCATAACTGTCAAAAGAGCCATCGTGGAAACCGACCCACAGCGGAGTGATCGCGACACCGCCTGCAGGCGCATTATTTTGTACCGTGACCTGCAATTGCACGGCTGCGGCGAAACTACTATTTGTAGCCATGCCACAAACGGCGGCCACGGCCACCGCAGAGGTTAGTTTCTTAAAACTCATGATTGCACCCCCGGATGTTGTGGCCGGCGAAGACACGGGGTCGAGTTGGAAAGAGCGGGTCGATTAAGTCCAGACATTGAAGAACTCCTTACTTTGGTTGGTATTGTTTTTATGCGGGCTTAAGCCAGATGCGCGTATGTCGCGCACAGAAGCAATACGAAAGGAGAGCTGAATTCGACGCAGGTTAAATCATTTCATTTCGGGCGGAGAAAGAAAAACCCGCAAATCGACCCCAATATGGCCAAACCAAGCCCCGGCGCGAGGTGATGACTAAATATGTGAGGGACTAAGTACATGCAGGCAAATTGCATCATTAGTGCGGGGATGGTTCCGGCGGCAAGTCCTATAAGTGCGCCACTGAACGCGTCGCGCAACGGATATAAGTTTCTGAGTGCGATGATGCCGAATGCGAGCGCAGGTAAGCCAACTAGGAACACTTCGACGTAGCAATGTTCCCGTTTACCTGTCATGGAGGGAGGAATCGCGGGGTCCGTTAGTCCATAGAGATAAAACCCTGTCCATCAGGAGATGAGTCCGATTGGCAGCGCCGCTTGCCTGAGACTCGAGTCTGCACTCGGTATCGCAGAGCGATAGGCGGCGAATGCGCCGATAACGATGGCTAATACACCGATCGCGGACTCCGTCGCGAATTGAGGATGAGCAAGTAATTGATCGACGACGCCTGGTCGAAAAGGTCCTCAGAACGACATCAATCCGATCGATGCGATCAAAGCCCCACAAAGCCACATCACGCTCTTTGCCCACGTTTTCCCGGCCCTGGGCGCGGGTTCTAGATCGGCGACAAGCTCACCGATCAATTGATTGCGTTTATTAGTATCGCTGTTCATAGCGGTATCTCTTCAGCTTCCAATCGTTTCCTCATCGCCTGTAAGCCGCGACGGAGTCGGGCCCTTCAAAGCGCTCTCAGATATGCCGAGTCGCCCTGCGGCTTCGGGTACGGAATAGCCTGGATACTGGGAGAATGCGACTGCGTCACGATGGTCTGGCTCCATTCTGTCGAGCAGGCGCGCGCCGTCGATCATCGCCTCCACTGGGTCGCTCTCATAATGTCCTGACTGATTCAACATCGTGTCGGCAGCTATTTCCCCATCATTGCGTGTCATCTGGCGCGATTTTCTTAATATGTCGATGGTCTTATGCCGAATGATCGTAAACATCCAAGGGCGGAACGGTCGCGCCGGATCGTAAGTGTGGCGAGCGTTGTGAATCGCGAGCAAAGATTCCTGGACGCAGTCCTCGAGCAGCTGCAATTTGCCGAATCGATGTCGAACATACGCTTCCAGGACTTCTGCGAGCTCCGAGAGCAATTGTTTATAGGCGGTTTTATCACCTACCGTTCGCAGCGGCCATCCACGTCGACCAGCGCTGCTCGTCGTGGTCGTGGTCTTGCCGGTCAACCATGTTGCATCATGTTGATGTTCCTGCGTCCAGCTATCCGGACGACATCGTGGCTCGATTAGAGAATCGAAGCGTAACGGGGTTAAGTACAACAATAGCGTCACGAGTTCATTCCGGCAGCTCATTAATTCAACGTCCATGTAGTTCTCAATACGTGGGGTGCTCGCAAATCGATGCAGCCAGAATTGAGAAATTAGTCGGATGGGACCAAGAACGCGATCTAGTTCACAGTGACATTCGTATCGAACTCGTTTTGGCGCCTCAATTCTGCGAGACCGGGCACGGGACGCTGATCCTTCTAGGACAGAAGCTGTGGATCGGCGGATAGGGGCACGAAAAGTAAGCGAGAGCCTTCTTGTTCGCATCTATCTAGGAGCCTATCGGACTTAGGCGTGCGTCGTGCGGGAAAGTCCGGTTCGAGTCATTATTTTGCGTACCTTCAAGGCGAATAGTTATTCTGCTCCAGGAAAAAGTGCGCATAAAATGAGCAAATTCGGCTTCTCCGCACGGCTGCAAGGATGCAGGAGCTAGAGCAAGGCAGGAGCCGTTGCCGCCGAGCGCAAGAGCAGAGCGCCCTTAGTCCGACTGGCTCTTAGGGATTACCAATGCTCAGTCAATATGAGTAAACCCGGTATCCAGCAAGTGAAAACGCCCACGGATATCACCGTATAAGGTAAGAATTTTCCAAAATCAGTGTTGCGAACATTGACCAGATAAAACATAAACCACATCGCGCCCCAGATGATCCAAAAGATACCGAATCGCGGATCGTTATTCTGAAAACTCACGAGCGAGTAGGGAATGGTGGTGAAGGCCACGAAAAAGCAAAACCAACCAAAACCACGCATATCGAGATCGAGCCAGATGCAGATTGCGACATACAAGTAGGTAAAGGTAAACAGTAACAACGAGGCGACGGCGAAGAAATCTGCGGGTGAGTCGGCACGGATCAGCTGCAGAAGGCTTGCGACAAGACCGAGTCCACCGACCATGAAATTTAGGATTGCCATTGATTTGGCTTCGACCTTGTCCAGAGCGCCCAGGCCATTAATGAGTAGCAAGCATCCAACAAACAGCAGCATCACCCCAATCATTTCTATCTCCCGATATCGCGATTGTTAATCGATTCCAAGAACGTAATTGTTGCCTAGCCTTGCAGAGGTGGTGATGCGCGATACGAACTTCGCCGACATTAGCGATGAAGCAAGACCAGTCCGGGTTATCTTAGCAGTGAATCGATAGTTCAGACCTACTAAGATATAAACGAGGTTCGCCGGCGGCGGCCTTACCGATCCGCTTCTAGCTAGATGATAGATAAGAGACGTCAACTAAGCCTGAGCAAATTCCGGGACAGCGCTAGCGGTGTCCCGCCTGTTGAACGGAGATCAAAATGACTCAAGAAGAAATGGTGGAAGAACTTTGGAATCGCGAAATGATTCGGGAGCTCACTTACGAATACGGTCTAGCCATCGAAGCCCAAGACGCCGATCGCTTGATGAGTCTGTTCATCGAGACCGGGTCAGTCGATTTCACTTCCGTCGGCGGCGAGGTTATCACTGGGCATCAAGCGATGAAGGCGTTCTACGAGACGACTTGGCCGCTCTCTGTAAAGCCATTTTTCACGAATCACATGATCCGCATTAGCGGCGATAGCGCGCACGGTTTTTGTTCGCTTGAGAATCGAGCGACCCGTGGCAGTCAAAGTCTGATCGGCGCGGGCCGCCTTCACGACACTTATGAGAAAATTGCCGGTTCTTGGAAGTTTGCGACCCGACGAGTCGAGATGTTCTATTTGGTGCCGCTGTCCGAAGGCTGGGCTACTGCCAACGGACCAGGGCACTTATAGTCATCTAGACGGGATTGGCGCCGCTCAACACGAACATCACCTGACAGGGTTTTTCAGTGCGGTTCGACCACGCGTGGTTCGTGCCGCGCTGGATGAGTGCATCGCCAGCTTTCATTAGGCGTTCATCAGTGTCCATAACCGCCCATATTTCGCCATTCAGAACCAATGCGTAATCGACAGTATCCGTCTTGTGCATGCCTGGGTCGTCGCTTGATGCATCAGCCGCATGACTCGCCTGCATTGCGGCAAACGCTTCGGCGCCATTAGCGCTGTCTTTCCAGGCGGAATCAGGTGGAAAATCGACGACCCGGAAGATGGAACCTGTGGCGCCAGGCTCTAAATGAACTGGACGATTTGAGTTGTCTTTATCGCCGGAATTGTCTGCGGGTGAATCGAAAGTTTCCCACAAGTCCGTCGATGTCAAACCACCCATCGCCGCGATTTCGAGCACCGTGGGTGCGTCCCCATCCATAATGAATTTCGATTTGCCGTTCGCGTCATGTCCGGTAACTAAGCGCCGTACTTTTCGTGCCGCCATTATTTTCTCCTCTAGAAATTTCGTGTATCGGAACCGATCCGCGCTCCGTGAGGTGAAGTATGGCGCATTAAAAGTACCCAGCGTGAGCTAATTACTAGTCGCTGTTGGGTTCGATATGAGCTTGTTGTGCAGTGCAACGAAAGCACCATTCGGGGTCGACATCCGCGACCTCAGATCCGACACTAGCTGCATAGGCAATCCTAAATTGCGAGTACGGAATCCACGGAGATTGCGTAACATCGCAATGGTTAGGGCCGAACTAAAGCGGACTCGGGAAATGAACAATATCCGCACGAGAGCGGGCGTAGCCACAATGGCGTTTGCAGCTGCGTTTCCTGTGATTCGACGACAATCAGATAAAAACATTAGTGACCAACGAGGAGAGATCATGAACGCAAAAACGGAAAGTACGTACATCTTGTATGAAACACCCGAAGAGGGAATTGCCCGGATTGTGCTCAACCGGACGGAAACCGCCAACGCGCAAGACACAAAGTTCTTATATGAATTGAATGCAGCGTTCGACCGTGCGGCGCACGACGATGACATCCGAGTAATTATCCTTGCTGCGAACGGCAAGAATTTTTCGTCTGGTCATGATCTGGCGGAAAAAAGTCCGCAGCAAAATATGCACGACTACGACACCGTCGGCACGATCTGTGGATTTACCTGTGCTGGCGCCGAAGCGCAGATGAGTCGCGAAGAAGAAATCTACGTGGGTTTTAGTGAGCGATGGCGGAACATTCCGAAACCAACGATCGCGGCGGTACAAGGAAAGTGTATTGCCGGCGGGTTGATGCTCGTGTGGCCATGCGACCTGATCATAGCAACCGACGACGCATCGTTTACGGATCCGACGGTGAGTTTCGGCGTAGGCGGGGTGGAGTACTTTACGCATCTTTGGGAAGTCGGCGCGCGCAAGGCCAAGGAGATGTTGTTCACCTCCGACTCCTTAAGCGCACAAGACGCGTTGATGCTTGGCATGGTGAATAAAGTGGTCGGGCGCGACGAACTCCAGGAAGCCTCGATGATAATGGCGCGCAAGATTGCGGCGAAGTCGCGCTTTGCATTGAAACTGACAAAAAAGGCCATCAACGCAAGTCAAGATGCGCAAGGTCGGGGTCTCGCGATGCAAAACGCGTTTCACTTGCACCAGCTAGCACACGCGCACTGGTTGAAGCTCTACGATCTGTTGCTAGATCCAACCGGATTACCCGAAGCGACACAAAAGGCTTTGGGCATGAAACCGGCGGCCGCAGAATGATTTCCGGTAGTGCGCACGAATCACGATGAAACAAATTGAGGCAAGTTTAGCGAGTGCTGATCGCGCATTTCTCGGCGAAGTTCGCAGCTTTCTCGACGAAAATCTCGCTCCCAATTTAGTCGCGGCCGACGACGAACAACGGATGTTCTTTGGCGATTACCACCGTTCAAATGCTTGGTTAGAAAAACTACGTCCGCGCAAATGGCATGTCGCGGATTGGCCACAAGAATACGGTGGTTGCGGGTTGTCTGCGATGCAAAATTATCTTTTGCTCTATGAGCAAGGCTTGCGCGGCGCCCCGTTCGTCAGACCCATGGGTCTTAAATACGTGGGACTCACGGTGATGCAGTTTGGGAATGAGACGCAGAAGCAGGAGATCCTGCCGCGCCTGATCAATGGCGATGATCATTGGTGCCAGGGGTTTTCTGAACCCGGTGCAGGTTCGGATCTCGGCAACGTTAAGACGTTCGCCGAGCGACGCGGTGATGTGTACGTGGTCAATGGCTCTAAGATTTGGACAACGGACGCGCACTTCGCGAATAAGATTTTTTGCTTAGTGCGCACGCGCCACGACAATTCCAAGGAGGCCCTCAGCTTTGTCCTTATCGATATGAATGCACCCGGCGTATCGGTCCAGCCGATTCGGATGCTCGGTGGCGATCACGAGTTGAACCAGGTCTTCTTCGATGACGTCGAGGTATTTCCAGAACAAATGCTCGGGCCGGAAGGATCCGGTTGGGCAGTCGCTAAATATTTACTCGAAATCGAACGCGGCGCATTCGTACTCGGTGGCCGCCTGAGGCGTCGATTGCAAGGCGTTAGTGATCGCGCGCGCGTTGGGCGCACAAGCGCTCGGGTGTGGGATCGCATCGCCGAGACTGAGATCGATCTGATGGCGTATGAGGCAACCGAGTTGCGACTCGGCCATCTGGCTGAGGAAGCTGCGGACGTACTCGGGGCAGCAAACATTATAAAAATCGAATGGACTGAATTGGTTCAACGCATCGACGAGTTGGCGGTAATGAACGCTGGCAGTGAAAGTCTGTATTGTGCAACTCACCCGCGAGACCAAGTCTACGCCGACAATGGTGATATCGAAATGTTTGGTTGGTTGGCGAGTTACTTTAACAACCGGGCCACGAGCATCTACGGCGGCAGCAACGAAATTCAACGCAATTTGGTCTACCGCACGATGAAACGACGATGGATCTAGGGGGAACTGTTCGATGATGCCGACCGAATCACCGGAGCGTAGCGCTTTGCTCGATAGCGTGCGGCGATTCGTCACCGATCGCTATCCGGCCTCATCACATCTCGCGCGTGTGCAACATGCTGAACGCTACGATCGTGATCACTGGCGCGAAATTGCAGCACTTGGTTGGCTGTCCGGTGCCGTCGATGAATCGAACGGCGGACTTGGACTTGGATACGGCTTGCAGAGTGAATTGGTAGAGGCGTTGGCAACTGGACTGCCACGCGAACCGTTTTCCAGTCAGACCAGCTTGATTGGCTACTTGCTTAATCAGGCAATTCCATCGAATTTTCGAAACGAGATATTGCAACGCTGGCTTGATGGATCTTCGATTGTCGCATTCGCTCATCATGAAGATCGCGCAGGTCTCTATTTTGAAAGTGAGGTTAATGCTACGTACGATAAGCGCGGCTCGTCTTTTATGTTGCAGGGGCGAAAATGCGCCGTCATCGATGGCGGCATCGCCGATCATTTAATTGTTTCTTGTCGTTCTCTCGATGCGCCATCGTTGCTCAAACTGTTTCTCGTGCCTAGTGATTGCGCTGGGGTCAGAATCGGGCGCTATCGAACATTCGATGGTCGGGATATTGCAGACCTCGAATTAAACGAAGTTGAGCTCTCAAGCGATCGCTGTCTGCAGTTCAAAGCGGATTCAGCGCCACTTATTCAATCTGCTCAGTTACTTTTTGCGTTGTTTATCGCATCCGATACCCTTGGGCTTACCCAATCCGTTTTGCGCCAGACGCACGCCTACTTAAATGAACGCGAACAGTTCGGCACTAAGATCGCTAATTTTCAAGCTTTGCAGCATCGCTTGGTTAACCTGTTACTCGCAGTGACCCGTGCCGAATCTTTGCTCGCCATCGCGCGTCAGACGATCGACGATAACGGGCTTCTAGCCGCCAGCGATTGCATCTCAGCGGCAAAGGTTCGGAGCACCACCGTAGGGATGTTTGTCGCACAAGAGGCGATCCAATTACACGGCGCGATTGGCATGACCGACGAGTACATCGTCGGTCACTATCTGAAACGAATAACCGCCAACGGGTTATTAGCGGGCACTTCGGACGAGCACTTGAGCCGATTCGCAAAGTTCCGCGGATTCAATTAGCGCGGAATCTAGAACGATGAGAGCGAGCCGTATTCCCTCTGGGGCGAGCTCGCCGATCGACAGCTAGAGTCGAGCGAGAGAATTTCTGTTAAAGCCGAATCCGAATGCCACTAAGCCTAAGCTCGTCAGAAAAACCGTACTGGGTTCAGGGATGTTAAACCTGCCGGACCCAGCCAGTCCTTGATCGAAGTTTACTTGTCCAGGCGCTTGTAGATACGGGTTACTTAGATCCCAATCGCCATTGCTAAATGAGCGGAATTTCCAGCTACCAACAGTGCCGCCCGCACCGCCCGTGCTGTAGGCTTGGTCGGCGAGAAACTCGATTTCGACCAACACCACCGCCACCGTGTTCGCGCCAGTAGAAATACGGCCGACGGCGCTGATGATGTCTGTCGCGAATAAGTGATACAAATCCGATTCGTACTCGAAACTCTGAAGGTTTGTGAATCGAGTCAGATACGAGTTGCCTAAGTCGACACCTTCAACTGAGCCAATGTCAGTACCGTCGTCTACATTGCCGGCGTGCACGATGCCGAGTGTTGCGCTAGCAAGCGAATGCACTTCGTTGCAATCAGTGCATATGCCTGTCCAAGTAATGGGCGTAGTTTCAACGACCAAGATGGCATTGGCATTTCCGGCCGCCATTGCGACCAGAGCGGTGAACAAAACAAGGATGACTAATTTAGGATTCATGTTTGCAGTCCTTCGTATTCTCAAATGTCTCGAGCAACGATCAGCGGCTAAATGCGCTGCGTTGCTTAATTGGGAACAAGCAATAATCGGGCCAAGCGAGGCAAGGCTATGAAAACATGAGTGTTGACAGTGTTTTACACGGAGTTTTAGGGGGATATGTAAAGAAACTAGACGGACTAACCGCCAATCGCATCACACTTGACGGTGCTCAGACGACCAAGAATCAGAAATGTCACCTTAAGAAACAGCTGCTTAGGATAGTTTCGGTAGTGTAAAAATCATTGACAGTTATTGCCGCAGGCGTTGTTCGCGATCGTGTTCTACACGCTGATCAGCAAGCTCGATGCGGTACGACGCGGGCGAAAGATTGTTGCCTGAACCACCCGTGATGCAGTCTGCAACCCCACGGCTAGCGTGACGAAGAACCAATATAGTTGCGCGAAACTAAGCGCGGACCGCAGCTTGCTCAGCGCGACGTCGATCACCTGCGGCGAGTAGCTTAGCGCGATTGTCAGCGCCAACATGCATGAAATCCGTCTTCCATTTCTCGCTTTCGTCCCAGGTGAGTGGGGTTTGGATGGTCGTGCCGGGGACCGTCGTGTCGTCCAACATTGTTAAGGCGGCCGTCATGATCAACTCTTGCGACTCAAGGTCTTCGGGTCGGCCACAAGGATTGCCGAGTGGAAAATCGGTGAATAAATATCGTGCTACACCGCAGTGTTCAACAATGTCTTTGGCCGATCCAATAATAACCGTCGCGATTCCATTTTCTTCAAGCGTTCGTGCAACCAGACTCACGGTCTGGTGACAGACGGGTCACAACGGTACGAGTAGAGCGACGTCCACTGCGTCACGCTGACAAGACTCGAGCACCGCCGGCGCGTCGTGCGTGATCGTTGCGCGATGTGAATAATTCGTTGGCACACCATAGTAGTGCGTCGCGAGGGAGCCTAATTCTCCTTTCGCAACTCGGTCGCTTAGTTGTCGTGCTGGAAAGTAGGAGTTGATATCATTTGTGTGCGTTGCCTGTTTATCCCAAAACAAATCGTCTGTGAACATACTTTCAGGCGGGTTGTGCAGATCGCCGATATGCGATCGTCGTTGTTTCTTCACATAACTCGCATCTGGCATGCTCGTCGTGATAATGGTCACGTTCGATTCTGAGAGTGGTTTCTTAAGCGGTGAGAATGGAATGCTGTCGAAATGCGCCCATCCATAGGGTTTGGTGTAACCGTGAGCTGCGTAGTACTCGCGTGAACGCTGCATGTAGTTCACTGGGGCGGATTGCGTCATCTCAACTCTCCAAGTCGTTGTCAACCGTGTCCAAGGGTAAGCGCGGGGCGCGCGAAATTCAATTCGGCTCTGACTTTATTGCGGCGCGTAGTGCGGCGATAAATTTATCGTTCATTTTTTCCGCACATTTTGTGCATCACGCCATAGCTGAATTTACCTAAGCGACCCGCGATCGTGATGTCCGAACTGTAGCTCACGCTTGTGCGATTGTTCTCGAGCGCTGCAATTGTTAGCGAACTCGTCGCGTTCAAGGGACTCGCGCGGCCGCCTTCATCACCTTGGGTCACATAGCTCGAGAAGTCCGGTGGCCGTTCTTCCGTCGTCTGGACCGTGATATGAAAGCTAGTTTCAGTTGGACCTCCATGGAGCTTGATGGCGGCGCGGTATTTGCCAGGTCCGACAACATCCACTTCTTCACATCCTGGAATGCACGGGCCTACTTTCGCGGGGGCGTGATGAAATTCCACATCGTTTCCTGAGGCGCATCGACCGTAAATTCGTTTTCAATTTTCATGCTTAATAAGTTCGTTCAATACGCGTTCTGACGTGAGCGGTAAGCTTCTAAGGCGCACTCCTGTCGCGTTCGCGAATGCATTGGTGAGCGCCTGGTGCGGCACCAATAATACAAGGTTCGGCCATCCCGCGAGCACCCCACGGCGAGTCTGGATCCGGATTTTCGAGCAAAATGCTGTGCACGATGGGTGGTGCGTCCAATGAACCGGCAATTTTGTAATCCATTAAACTTGGATTAACTAATTGCCCTTGGTCCCAAACGAGTTCTTCCAATAAGGCGCCACTAATGCCTTGCACCACGCCGCCATAGAGTTGCCCAAGCGCGCCGTGTGGGTTGATCACTTTGCCTAAATCCGCGGCGTGCCATGCTTGCAGCACTTCGACTTGACCCGTTAATTCGTCAACCTCGACTTGGATGCCCGTCGCAGCGAAGCCGTAGAACACCCCGCCACCCATTCGAAAACCCAGTGCTCGGGTTGCTTTTGGATCGATCATTTGTTCCTGCATGTACCAGGCGTGTTGTCCAATGATGGGGCCGCCGCCAACGTATAGACCGCGTTGTGCAACATCCGCGAATCCGAGTTCAACTTCTGGGACGCCGCGCAATCCAACTTTACCGCCTGGCCGTACTTCGACATCCGCCGTGGCGCATTCGAGTATTTCTGCAGTGATCTCAATGATGCGATCTTTGACGACTAAGGCCGCCCGATGGACGGACTCAGATACGCCGTGCGCGCCTCGATCGGCAGCGGTGCCATAGTCATACGCCGCACCGTCCGTATCTGGTGCCACGATATTGATGGACGCTAGATCAACACCTAAGGTGGCGGCTGCGACCTGCGCGAGCGCGGTGTCGCTGCCGGTGCCTAAATCGATGTAGCCCGTACAGACGGTCAACGTTCCGTCTTCGACTAAGCGTACGTTCGCGCTCGACGAGAATAGACCACTCTGTTGGACGATTGACGACACGCCAACGCCGCGGCGTTTGCCGGGCACCCCGCGGTCTGATTTTGCGCGGATAAATTCTGGGTGGTCACGAATACTTGCAAGGCAATCGCTGACCCGACACACGGGTAAAGGGTGGCTGCCCATATTCTTGTCACCCGATTGCTTGGCGTTTTGAATCCGCAATTCAATCGGATCGATCCCGAGTCGATCGGCGATCTCATCGATCTGGCTTTCGTCCGCGAATGTCGGTTGCATCACGCCAAAGCCGCGCATTGCACCGGCGCGTAATCGATTCGTATAGGCTGCGCGACCTACATTTCGAACATGTGCAATTCGATAGGGGCCGGCCGCTAACAGCACGCTTGCTTCGAGCACGACCGGCGAGAAATCGGAATAGGCGCCGCCATTGAAAATAATCTCGGCGGAGCGCGCCACAAATCTCCCATCAGTCATCGCGCCAGTTTTCATGACAATCTTGGCAGCGTGGCGCGAACGCATCGACATCATGTCTTCGTCGCGCGGTAGGATTAGTTTAACGGGACGGCGTGTTTTAAACGCGAGCGCTGCAGTGATGGGTTCAATCGTAATGAACTTCGAGCCGAATCCACCGCCGACAGCCGGCGCAATGCAACGTACTTTCGACATCGGCAGGTCGAGCGCCAAGGCGACTGCCATCTGGATGCCGAATATTTGCTGGGTCGACGACCAGATAGTGATTTTTCCGCTGCCGTCGACTTCAGCAAGCGCGCCACAGGTTTCCATGTAGAGGTGTTGAATGGCAGGGATTTCGTACACGCCTTCCACGATCAAATCGCAGTGATCCCACGCTTCATCAACGTTGCCTGTTTCAAGTTCAATGTGCGCAACCATATTGCCGCCACACGGCGAGCTGACGACTCGCGCATAGTTCTCCAGATCTTCGTGCAAGATCGGTGCGCCATCAGCTAACGCTTCTTCGGCATCGAACACGGCCGGCAATTCTTCGAACTCAACATCAATAAGACGAATCGCGGCACGGGCGATTTCCAAACTCTCAGCGGCGACCGCAACCACAGGTTCGCCCAGGTAGCGCACTTTGCCGCGCGCGAGGATCGGTTCATCGCGAAACGTATGGCCGATTAATTTTGCTGGCAAATCGTCTGCAGTGATAACGGCTTTAACCCCGGTTAGAGCACGGGCCGCGGCGACGTTATAAGAGATTATGCGCGCATGCGGATAAGGACTACCGAGTAGCGCGGCGTGCAACATACGGGGACGATAGACATCCTCTGTGTAGATGGCGGTGCCGGTGAGCTTCGCGCGCGCTTCCAATTTCGGAACGGACTCGCCGATCAGGTCGTCCAAATTATTCACGAGGCTCGCTCGCTCGCCAACTCAATGGCCTCGATGATCTTGATATAGCCCGTGCAGCGACACAGATTACCGCTCAAGGCTTCGCGGATCTGGTCTCGGTTTGGGTTCGGGGTGCTGTCTAGAAGCGTTTTCGCGACAAGCACCATGCCCGACATGCAAAATCCACATTGTGGCGCGGACACGTCGATAAACGCTTGTTGCACGGGATGGACTTCACCAGGCTCGCAGAGCCCTTCAATGGTCGTTATTTGAAAATCGCAGCAATCGACCGCCAAACTCAAACAGGCGCGAGTTGGCACGCCATCTCTCAACACTGTGCAGGCGCCGCGGACCCCTTGATTACACCCGCGCTTGGTACCCGTTAGATAGAGTTGCTCGCGCAGAACTTCGAGTAAGGTATGTCCTATTCGCACTCGGACTTCGATTTGCTCGCCGTTGATATTGAGCGCGATTAATTCGACATGGGTCGCTCAATCCTTTTTTATCGCCTTGGCTTTTTCGAGCGCGGGACGCAACAATCGCCTCACGAGTAAGCGCCGATACTCCGCGGACCCACGTACGTCGTCAATTGGATCGCAAGCGAGGGCTAGCGCATCGGCTGCGTTCGCAATTTCTATGCTGCCGATTTTTGCTCCAACTAGTATTTGATCAACTAACGGCAGGTGCACTGGGGTCGCCGCGCAACCACCTACGGCGATCCGTGCGCGAGTACAAGTGTCGCCTTCGAAACTCCCAGAAAAAGCTATAGAGACGGTGGCAAAGTCGCCATCGCACCGCGCTACTTTGGTGTAGGAAGAAACTTCAATCGCCGCATCACTCTTCAGGACTATCGCACTCACTATTTCACCTGGTTGAAGTGCCGTGGTGAAGTAGTCTTTGAAAAACCGATCCGCCGGCACTACGCGCCGACCGGTAGCGCTACGAACTTCGATTTCAGCATCTGCC
>JBLFWX010000046.1:0-41084 GCA_047611805.1 Gammaproteobacteria bacterium | reverse complement strand
AGAAGGCGGGGCGCCCATCTAACGCACAAGGTCTAAGCCTTCAGGCGTCTTCGGCGTCACCCAGTAGCCGCCTGAGAATAACCTGTTAAGGGAATAGGCTCAGACGACTAATTTGAAAGATACAAGGTTGCTGGGAGCACTAAATGTCAGAAGCCGAAACGATGGAGTTAATCGCGATATTCGCAGCTAATTCGATTAACGGGTTCGCGATATTTGCTTCTCTGACATTCTCCTACCTTGCAGTGGCGTATGTTGTAGGGGGCTCATTAACAAAGTTCCAGGCGTTGGCGGCATCTGGCTTATACATTGTTTCTGGTGGGGCAGCGGTTTACGCACCCGGGCGGGCACCACGGCGACGCCGTAATGGGTGGCCATGTCCTGGTAGGTGGGATTGAGATCCGGGTCATAACGATGCGCCCGGGTGGCCCTGCTTTTGAGATTGTCGGGGACGACGATATTGGGCACGCCGCCGACGACTACAGGATGTAGTAGGTAGAGCGACGCAGGAGGCCAAAGCCGATGAACGCGAAGGCGCGGGTATGTGATCCGATCCAATCCGGCAGGGATTGCGACCACGTGGCTTCGGCGTAAGTGTAGTTAGACGCACCGAGGACCGCGACGAAGATCTGGGCCTGGCGGATTTCACCGCTCGCGCGGTCAATGACCGGCACCGTGTGCCCGGCATAGTCGACACAGAACTTATCGTCGGCGATGTGCGTCTGGCGCATCACGACATCGAGATGGCCGCGCCAGGCGCGGTAGCGCGCGCAAAAAGCGGAGTACATCAGGCCGTCTGGATGGAGTGCCTTGTACTCGGTCCACAGCAGCAGCAGGGTCACGCCCTTGCGCCGCAGTTCGCGGTGGACCTCGGCATAATCTGGCAGGGTTACCTGGACACTGGCTTGCTGGACGACTCGCGGACCGTACAGGACCTCATCGAGCGCAGTATCGCTTAAGGCTTCTGGCAACGGCCAGCCCGCGTCCGCGGCCCGCGCCCGAGCTAGACTATCGCTGACTGTCGAGGCCGAGACCCCGATGGCACGGGCAATCGCCCGGTTGCTTAAGGCGGCGACAAAACGCAGCCGTAGAATCTCGCTTAGTTTACGCATGGATAACCTCGTATAAGCCATCGGACTTCCTCTGGACGACAAAACGTCCAGCATCCCATGGCGGGTTGTTATCCTGCTCTCGCTAGTGCTCTCTCAATGCCGAAACCACAATCCGGCAAAACCCGAAAAGTGATCGGCTTCAGCCGGGATCAGTGATCGGCTTGCGCTGGAAATGGTGATCGGCTTACGCCGGAATCGGTGATCGACTTCAGATGGAATACGCAGATTTCTATTCCGAGGTAATCCGGCGAATGATGTAACCGCCTGAACGTTCGTCGAGTTCGAGATCGAGATAACCGCGGCTTTGCGCTTCTTCGAGGAGTTTATTGAACGATCGAACGCCATAAGTGCTTTCACTAAAACCAGGACGGCGGCGCTTCAAAGCTTGTTTGATCATCGAACCCCACAAGCGATCCTCGTCGCCCCGTTCGTTGTGCAATGCATCTGCCGTCTCAATCACCAAGTCTATTGCTTCCTGCAAGGGATCTTCCGTGCCGGGTTTAAGCTCTTCTTTGGTAGCTTGCTTCTTTGGTTTAGGTTTTTGCCGGGCTTTATGTGCGGCTGCTTCTTGGCTCACGAGGTCGTCGTAGAAAATGAACTCGTCGCAATTACTCATCAGTAAGTCGGATGTCGAATTTCTGACGCCAACCCCGATGACAGTTTTAGCGTTCTCTCGTAGCTTACTCACGAGCGGAGAGAAGTCCGAGTCGCCGCTGATTATGACGAACGTATCCACATGGGACTTTGTGTAGCATAAATCTAGTGCGTCCACGACCATGCGGATATCGGCCGAGTTCTTGCCAGATTGGCGCACGTGCGGAATTTCGATCAACTCGAACGCAGCTTCGTGCATCGCTTCCTTGAATTCCTTATAGCGATCCCAATCGCAATAAGCTTTCTTCACCACGATGCTGCCTTTTACCAAGAGACGTTCGAGTACTCGCTTGATATCGAATTTCGCGTACTTCGCGTCACGCACGCCGAGCGCGATGTTCTCGAAATCGCAAAACAGCGCTAGATTTAAGTTCTCGTGTTGATTCGCCATGGTCAGTTCCTAAGTTTGTAAGTGGTAGGCCGGGAATGAACGCCGGGCACAGCGCTCACGGATTCTTGCCGCCGCCGTGCCAGTCGGTGCATCGTGCCGTGCATTCGAAAAACGAAGCGACCCCTTTTGGTTAATATAACTGAGATAGTCTGGTCGTGTTTTAATTTCGCGACACTCGCGATCGTCTTATCTAAGCTCGAACATAAATGCCCTGGAGCGTCGATTGATTTTGTCGTCCAGTCTATTTCGGATTCGTGGTAATACGACGCGATTAGCGTTATCTTCGGCGTCAAATTTGACGAGCGAGGAACCGTGATGGACACGGAATTGAAAGATGTAATTACCACCGTACAAGAGATGTATCGCGCTGACGCCGAAAAATCGAAGCTGACTTTCAAGACGTCCTCGAATTTGGGCGGCCGCTTTCGTTCGGACGTACGAATTCGTGAGCACGAGATGACCATCGATGAACCTGCCACGATCGGCGGCACCGATTTGGGTCCTAGTCCTGTGGAAGTCATTCTTGCGGCACTCGGGAGTTGTCAAGAAATCACCTACCGAGCGTACGCAACGGCGATGGGGATCGAACTCGATGAGGTCTCTGTAACGCTCGAAGGCGATATCGATTTCAGAGGGTTTTTTGCTGTCGACGAATCTGTGCGACCGGGTTTCAGTAAAATACGCGCGCGCGTCGCGATTCAATCGAACGCATCGGCCGCCGATCTCGAGAAACTGCGCGATGCTGTCAATGGACACTGCCCGGTGTTGGATATTTTAAGTAACCCCGTGCCCGTAGAACTGGACGTCGTAATCAATTCGGCTAAGTAACGTGGTTAACACTCAGTTCGTTTTAGCGGTGTGTGCGAATTATTAACGCCTTGCGAGAGAAGTACCGGATCACTATGCGACACGACGACCGATGAGTTTGACTCGCGATCCGATTGTGTATCGCCAGTGCCTTGACGGCGATTTCGACTCCGTCTATTTGATCATTAACGAAGCTGCGAGCGCCTATCGCGGCTTGATACCGGCTGAGCACTTCACCGAACCTTATATGTCGCGCCAGGCATTTCGTAGCGAAATCGCGGCAGGGGTCGAATTTTGGGGCTTTGAAGTTGATGGTGCGTTGCGCGGCGTGATGGGTATCCAACGCTCGCAAGACGTCATGCTGATCCGTCATGCATACACGCGCGCAGAATTTCAGGGCCTCGGGATTGGTAGCGGACTGCTAAATTATTTGTTGGCTAAAACGCAGCGACCCGTCTTAGTCGGGACTTGGGCGGCGTTGACTCGTTCGATCAGATTTTATGAGCGTCGCGGATTTTCATTAGTTGACCGGAGCGTGATAAAACCGTTGTTGCAGAAATATTGGCAAGTACCAGATTCGCAAATGGATGGTTCCGTCGTACTTGCGAATGTTCCAGTTGAGAAGCTCAGGTTTTAGCGAGACGTCTACGCTACAGTTTCTCTATGACGAGATTATTGTTCGTGCCAACTAATGTCATCGTCATTTTCGGTTTCTTCGTCTTCCCAACTGTAGCGTTTCTCAACCGGCGTAGGATCCAATTTTCGAGAGTAGACAGCCAGCAAAACGCCTAAGCACGCGCCACTGAGATGCGTTTCAAACGAAATGGTAGGGTCGTGCGGAAACAGTCCCCAAATCATGCTGCCGTAGAGAAAAAATACGATCATCGACAATGCGATTGCTTGCCGGTCCCAGCGCAGCGCACCAATCGTAAAGACGAAAAACATCATACCGAAACTTAGGCCGCTCGCACCGTAATGCGACGTTTCACGCGCAAACAGCCACACGCCAATTTCCGTGCCGAGATACAACACCGGTAAAGCAATTTTTGCAGCGCGCGGGTAACCGTATAATAGCGCTGTCCCGAGGACAATAATGGGTGGCGTATTCGAGGCTAAGTGAGACCAGGACCCGTGAATTAACGGCGCGAACAAAATCCCGTCAAGTCCATCTAACTGCCCAGGGGAAACACCGAATCGACCGAAATCGAGTCCAAAGGCGACCTCGACCACTTTGATCAACCACAATCCAACGGCGAACGAGACAGCCCAATAGAAAGCGATTCTGAGGTTCTGCTCTCTAGCGGCCTGATCCGAAGTTGAATAGCTCACGATGTTCATCAACATGGGGTGCGGGCGGTTTTTTTTCAAGCACTTACCTCGCCGCCGAACTCTCCTGCGCGCATCGCCAGTGAACCGCGAGTTTTTCGACCACCCCATGGGGTGTCAATCAAAACTTACCTTCGCTCACGCATATCGCATCGCTTATTCGGCTAGGGCCTCAGCGATGAGGTCTGTCAAACAGCCGCTCGGCCGAGACAATGCGCTCGTTCTACAAACCTGTCCTCGGAGCGCAAACGAGGATCGCACGTCGCACAGCACTAGCGTTCCGCTGCTTGCTTAGCTTCTGTGGCGGCCTAATCACGGCTCCAAGGCACGTGGATAAATTCTCAAGTCTCGCCCGCATGCCCGCTTAGATAGGTTAGATTGCTCACCTTGCGCGAGAATAAGTATTACCGGGGGAGGGACCATGAAACTAGGAATGAATATCCGCAATTGGGGACCAACGGCAACGTCGGAATTTTTGCGTGCCTGCGCAGAAGCAGCCGATCGCTCTAGCTTGGATGCGATTTGGTTTAATGATCATCTCGGCATGCCACCCGCAATCGCGAAAAATGATTACGGCATCTCGACGGACATGGGCGACATTATGGATCCGCTGGCATTCGGCGCGTTTCTCGCTGCGTGCACTAAACGTATCGATTTCGGTACGGGTGTATTAATTCTGCCGTACCGGCCACCTATTGTGACTTCGAAACTGCTGTCGACGATTCAAGCGCTCTCTGGTAACCGGTTTCTACTCGGTGTGGGTCCCGGTTATCTAGAGGAAGAATTTCGCGCGCTGGGTGTGCCGCGCACGAAGCGTGGGCAACTAACGGACTCGATGATAGATTTCTTGCGCGAGTGCGCTAAAGCCGAACTGGTCGAGCAGCACGGTCAGCCATTTCTGTTGAAGCCGCGGCTCAACTGTCCGCCGATTTACATCGGGGGTAGTGCCGCGGTTGCGATTCCGCGCGCCGTGCGTTGCGGCGATGGCTGGATGCCGGTCGGTGCGGCGCCCGCTGAGCTTGCGCCACAAATCGCCGAGATGCATCAACGCGGTGCCGACGTGGGTCGCCAAGGTCTGGACGTTGTGGCGATGAAAACCTTACCCTTGGAGAACATGGCCGCGGCTATTGAGATGGCACAAGGTTATCGAGACGCTGGCGTTACGCATTTAGTGCACACCCAAGGCTATGCCAGCCCACAGCAGTACGCGGAGGTTGTCGACCAAGTGGATGGCGCAATACGGAGCGCACTGTAGCGGTTCCAATGTCCATGACATCCTGAGCGGTGTAGGCGACATTTTTTGGGAGAGCGTCGAACAGATACTGCGATGCCCACTACTGGAGGAGACTAAAAAAATGAACAAGCAAGAATTTTACGCGAACGCACGCAGTGATCTTAAAGGGCCGCTCGACGGTGTCGTGGTTGTTGAAGCGACCACCACCTGGGCCGGGCCCATGGCGGCTTGCGTGCTCGCCGACTTTGGTGCCACCGTAATAAAAGTAGAGCATCCAGACGGGGAGGTCGCGCGCCGGCTCCCGCCATTCTTGCCAGACTCCAAGCTCACAATCTTCAATGAAACCGTTAATCGAAATAAGCAGAGCCTCTCGCTGGATCTGCGCAACGACCAAGGCCGCGAAGTATTCCTGAAATTATGTGCCACCGCCGATATCGTCATAGAGAATTTCCGGCCCGGCACGATGGCCAAATGGGGTGTTGGTTACGCAAACGTCGCGACCAGAAAACCTGACATCGTGTATATCTCAATCAGCGGATTCGGACAGTTTGGTGAATTGTCTGATCGCGTTGGCTACGATCCGCTAGCGCAAAATTATTGCGGCTGGACCTCACTTAACGGAGAACCAGACGGGGCTGGGGTGAAAGCGCCAACGTTTTTGGGCGATGATCTGGGCGGGCTGAATGGTGCACTTAGTGCGATGGCGGCCCTGCGCCACCGTGATCAAACGGGCGAAGGCCAACATGTCGATGTCGCACTCGTTGATGGTTTGATTTTCCAAAGCAACGGTAATCTGACTGCTGGCGCGCTTGATGTCCCGATCCCGCGCATGGGCAATCAATTTGCTATTGCCGCTCCAGTAAATCGCTTCGCCTGTACGGACGGTCACGTCTACGCTGGCGTGCTATTAGACAGCCATTGGAAATCGCTGTCGCAATTATTAGAACGACCCGATCTATCTGACTTAACCGGTGCTGATCGAATCAAGCAGCGCGATCTCGTAAATAGTCTGGTCGCCGATTGGTGCGCGACTCGCACCACCGCAGAGGTCGTGGATGCGTTTGCAGAATTGAGTCTACCTGCAACCCGGGTGAACACCTTTGCCGAGTGCGCGAAGCTCGACCATATTGCGTCGCGCGATATGCTCCAGCGGACAAAGTTGGTCGATGGGACAACCGTTCCTTTGACCGGCCCGGCGGCGAAGTTTTCGCGCACACCGACCCGGATCCGCGAAGGCGCGCCAGCGCTCGGCGCGCATAACGAGGCGATCTTGCGTGCGCTCGGATATGACGACGATGCGCAACAACGCCTAGAGCGCGACGGGATTATCTAGCCGCGCTGTGAGCCTCATGGCCGTTGGCAACGACAGCAAAGTGTGGACCGTCTACATCGTGCGCTGCGCCGATGACTCGCTATACACCGGCGTCACCATCGAGCTCGAGCAGCGCATCGCTAAGCACAACGCCGGCAAGGGTGCTAAGTACACGCGCTCGCGTCGGCCTGTCGTTGTTATGTACTCAGAATTGGCGGCGGATCGAAGCGCGGCCTTACGTCGGGAGCGGGAAATTAAGCGCATGTCGACCGCATCCAAGCGACGCTTGGCTGGAGCCACGATTGACGATCAAACACCGTGATCGGATCTGAGGCGCGAGCGAGTAGTGCGCCTGTTTCACCCCGGTCGTTCTTAGGCTGCCGGAATGTGACTATTTCGCTTGAGGGGATTGTTGCGGCACGCAACCAGCGTGTCCGTGGTCGCCTGTCCGAGACGCTTAAAATTAGCCAGTTGCAGCGCCGTAATCGGTTGTGCGTCTTTCGGTCGACAGGCCAACAGTATCCCGAATGCTTTGCCCGCCACATGCACGGAGTAGAAGAGTCCTTCTTCGTTGCCTAGCAGCTTCAGCGGGAGCCCTTGTAAACCTTTGGAGCCGTCCTTGGGTTGCCAGCGAACCATCGAAGGGGTTTCCAAAAGGGGTTGCAGTAGGGGATTGCTGCTCGCATTGATGGCGTACTCGGTCGCCGCCTTCGGCAACCTTAGGCCGCGGTGCAATCTCGCGCTTAAGGTGCCTTTAGGTTTGTCATAGACGAGTAAGACCGCGAGTCTTACGTTCACCTGATCGCAGGTAGCTTGCAGGATGTAGGGCAATAGTTTTGCGACCGGCTGACCTTGGTTGGCAGCCGCAGCGAGGCGCTTCAGCACCACGTCTAGATTCGGTATCTCAACAGCGGCCGGCACGCTCGTTTTAGTTGTTGGCATCGGTACCGGTTGTGGGCCGGCTGACGGTTGCTTAGCTGCGGGTGCTTGTTCCTGACGAACGGGGACGTGTTGTTCGCAGTCCAGCTTCCGCGGTAGCCCAAGTGCCATTAAGTGCGGGATCGGTGCGTAGCTGCCGAATTGAGCACCCATGCGCGCTGCGTCGATCGTCGTGTGGAGCATAGCGGAGGCGATCTTCGCGGGTTCGCGGCCCGTCAGTTCGCCGATGCGCGAGAAAATCGTATCAAGGATTGTCTCGTCCCAACCCTCATCTGTTGCGCTTGCGTATTCACAAGCGAGATCGACACAGGTTCGGAAAATTGGACTCGTGGCTGGGTCTGTGGCGCTACCCGGTAAAAGCCACCGGATTTCATTACTGCTCGGGGGCGTACCTTGATGCTGGTTAAGTGCATCTAGATAGGGAAGCATTTGCGTCGTTAAGCTAGTGGCGAGAATTTCGTCACAATTGACCCCACCGACCAGACGACCCAGTGCGTAGCCCTGGCGTGACGCGTGGTGAGCACTTGCTAACATTCGGATCATCGGACCACACAGGTGCGGATCAACCACCTCCTCGAGCACCGTCGAATTCCCAACGTCTGCGATAAAGTCCTGGATGCCGCGGAATAATAGGGAACGCGAAATGTCAGTCACGGGCGCACGGCCGGCACGTTTGAGCATCGAATTGACGTGCGTAAATAGGTTCAGCGCGATAGCCGGATCGGCCTCAGTGGCTTGTTTTAAGTGGACAATTGACGTTGACGGCCGCCGGGCCAAATCCTCGATTAGCTGTTTGCTAGTACGCAATATTGGCGTGTACACGGAGCGATCGTCGCCGACACGCGAAGCGAGCGGCGCGGCGCGCATGGCTGAGCTCATAAACGAAGTCCGATCAAAGGGGTTCGGTGTCTAAATCGGCCGAATTCGCGGGGGCTTGAACGGAACTGAGCTGTGTAAAATTCAGGTGAATCGCTCGTCGTCGAACTTAGTTCCCACGTCGCTTCGGTGTGGCATTCGAATTAAGGACCAATCGACCCATTCAGCGATCGGTGGGGTCCGTTCGCCCCACTTTTATCAATCAAAACCCCGCGTCGATCGCTCAGTAACGGCGGTTGACAAGGTCCTTACGGAAAGGCCTCCCGGTTTTCGCCATATTTAGGCCTGTTCGGACTTCGACAGGGCGAATTGCAGAGATTGACGTACGGCAGGCCATTCGGCCGCGATGATGGAAAATACCACCGTATCCCTATAACTTCCGTCGATTGCGCGTTGATGGTGCCGCAACACGCCGTCTTGTTTGGCGCCGAGCCGTGCAATCGCTCTGCGTGAGGCGTGGTTGTGCCAATGTGTGCGAAATTCCACGGCGATTGCATCCAGCTGGTCAAACGCACGCTGCAACAAAAGTAATTTGCTTTCACTGTTAACGGCAGTGCGTTGCGCACGCTTCGCATACCAAGTGTGACCAATCTCCAGACGCTGGTTCGATTCGTCGACGTTGAAAAATCGAGTACAGCCGATAACCTCAAGCGAACGCCGATCTTTAACCACGAATGGCATGGCGCCGTGATGCTCTCGCATGTCCAACGCTGCCACTATGTAGTCGTCGATTTCATCGGGGGCTGGAATTTTCGTATACCACAAGCGCCACAGTTCACCATCGCGCACGCCCGCCGCGAGACCTGCTGCGTGTTCGTGTCCCAAGGGTTCCAAAACGACATGCGTTCCGGTCAAAACAACGGGCTCTATCCAACGTGACATCAGCTTATTTGGGCCTTAGGGTTATGAGTTCTTAGTTAACTCTGCGAGCTTAGCTTGGAGCTCCGCGTGCGACGGGTTTATCTCCAAACCGTGCTCTAGTAAATCAATCGCGGATTGTGTGCGGCCATATTTCACATAGATATTGGCTGCTGTGAGAATTTCTTCCGGTTCAGTAAAATTCGACTCGACTCGACGTCGCGAGAAATAATTGCTGAGGCCATAGGTGCCAGCAAGGATCACGGCGACGATTACGCCGATGGCAACTAACTCGATACCGTTTGTCATAAGTTTGTACTCCGCACTTGGTCGAGTTTCGCATCTGGGGTCAGCATATTACCAATCGTCCATGAATCGCGTAACCTCGCGGACCATGCCGGCATGCATTTTCTAATATTGAAGGGGATTCTCACATGATTAAGATCAACGGCGTTGCGCACACGAACATCGCAGTGAGCAATTGGGAGTCGTGTCGCGATTTCTACAAGCAATTGTTGCCGTTCTTGGGGATGACAAAAGTGTTCGAAGGTGAGGATTTCGTCTACCACGTCGGCGGGCGTACCGCATTCGGCGTTGGTCGTTGCGATCCGCAGTATGAGGATCAACGGTTTGTGCAAAATAGCGTTGGCCTGCACCACCATTGCTTCCGGGCCAGAAGTCGCGAGGACGTGGATCACGTGCATCAGTTTTTGAACGAGATACAGGCCAAAATCGTCCACTGTCCGGAAGACGGTGGTTGGGCCCCCGGGTACTTTTCAGTTTTATTCGAGGATCCAGCGGGCACTCGATTGGAAGTGAATTTCGTGCCGGGCCATGGCGTTTTAGCGCAAGGAGCCGAATTCAACCCGTCCGGGGATTACGATTAATGTCGCATTTGCGATTGCTCGGCCGAATAGGAAAAATAGGGTATGACACAGCAGCCTGGTGATTTTGGGCAAACGAAGTACGTTAGCCTGGAGACGTTTCGTCGCTCCGGGGTGGCCGTCGCGACCCCTGTTTGGATAGCGCGCAGCGGCGAGCGTTTTTATGCCTTCAGCGAAGGCAAAGCCGGAAAAGTGAAGCGACTTAGGCACACCCCGAAAATTCGCCTCGCGGCGTGTGATTGGCGTGGCAAGGTATCAGGCGTGTGGATTGACGGAACGGCGCGCGTTGTAGAGGAACCCCTGGTCATCGCGGACGCGAATGGCGCATTGCGCTTGAAATATGGTTGGCAGATGAAATTCGGCGATTTTTTCGCGAAGTTGAGCGGCCGTTACGCGCGCCGGGCAATGATCGAAATTCATTTGGCATCATAAAACTGCTCGGATTCGGATATCATGTCGACCAAATTACGAACAGAGCATTCATCCTAATCGAGGCGGATTATCTAGCATGAGCGAATCACAAGAAAACTCCAAAAAGACCGGCCGACCAGGGCCAATAGATATCAAGGCGCTGCATCACAATTCATTTAAAACCATGATGAATGATGTCGTCGCGGCGGGAAGTTGCTGCGAATGCGGCAGTTGCGTGCTTGTTTGCCCCCACAACGTTATTAAATACATCGACGGCAAGCCGAAGCAAACGGCGAAAGAAAGCGCCGCGTTCGATTTTTGCGGAATTAGCGAAGGCGTTGGGTGCGACGTCTGTGCGACGGTCTGCCCACGGCTCTGGCCGCGCGAAACCCATTTGCACGATGCCATATTCGCCGCTGAGCGACCCTACCAGGATATTTTCGGAGTTTATCGCCACATCTTCGTCGCGCGCACCAAGCGTCCCGAACTGATGGAACGAGCGCAAGATGGCGGTGTCGTCACCGCGCTGCTCTCGTGGGCCAAAGCGAACGGCGTGATCGATGGCGCGGTGGTGTCGGCGGTCGGGGACGAAGACAAACCGTGTTTCCCAACTCCGAAAGTAGTCACCACGGAGGAAGAGATAAAGGCGAGCGCTAGTAGCTGGTATACGTATTGCGAAAATAATATGGCGCTACAAGAAGTTAAAGACCGAGACTTAAAAAACGTTGCGTTCGTGGGCGTGCCTTGTCAGATTACGCCGCTCAGAAAAATGGCCGTAATGGACCCTGGATTCCTCGTCACTGAGAAAAAGCGCGGCAAGCCACTCACCAGGCAGCGCGAGTTTCTGCGCGGTTATTCTGACCGAGTGGGTTTTAGCGTCGGATTGTTCTGCACAGAGGTTTTCTCGCCCGAGCTAATGACGGAAAAAATCGAAAAGCAAATGAATATTCCGCTAACCGAGGTGACGAAATTCAACGTCAAAGGCGAAGTACTCATTTATAAACGCGACAAAACAATCGCGACGATTCCGCTCCAAGAAGCGATGGATGAGTACCAACGTCCGGAATGCCGTCATTGTGGTGATTTTTCCGCTGAGATGGCGGATATCGCCTGCGGCGGAGTTGGCACGGACGCTGCAACTATTGTCGTTATCCGGACGCTCAAAGGCGCCGAGATTTGGAAGCAATTTGAAAACAGCGGCGATGTCGAAGTCATGCCAATTAACGAGAACAAGCGTGCCTGGAACATATTGCAACGGCTGGCTCGCCGGCAACGTGAGCGTGTCCCCGTCGGTGCAGTACGCAGCGGTACCGCGGAGGATTTACCGCAGTATTCGACCAAAGAGGCTGCAGATTTAAATGTCGAGAGGCTAGCGTCGACGAAACTAGAAGCAAGCGCCTTAGCCGAAGTAACGGCAACTGCCTACGGTAATGAACCCATGCCACAAGAAACTGTCTCATATATGGCGGGTAATCCCATTCCCGGTGATCCGGGTGAGGCGGCGCCGGGTGAAAAGCGGAAATTGCCGAAGCCGCCCAGTCCTGCTGAAGGCGGAGCATCACCGTGCTGGTCACCCGACTGAGCGTAGCGCAATGGGACATCAAGGCGTATTGGTGCGGGCGCGATCCGAGGATCAGGTCTCGTCCGCTACTGCCGCTAATCGAATGAGTTAGCGGTTGGCAACACGTTAAGCGCGGCTTAATTAAACAATGACCATTGCATTTGCATTGACAGGAGTGACGCATGAACAACTCGACCGATCGACGTAAATTTCTATTCCGGGCAAGCTCAACTGGGGTCGCTGTACTCGCAGCCCACGCTCTGCCGATCAGTATCGTCAGCGCGGCCGACGTCCCTGACGTCGATCCTGCCGGCCCGCAAGCCGTCGCACTAGGATACGTTACTGATGCCAGCGCGACAGATACGGCAAAATTCGCACGCTACGAAGCAGGCCAGACCTGCGCCAATTGCCAGCTCTATCAAGGCGCAGCAGATGCAAGCTCGGGGCCCTGTTTATTGTTTGCAGGTCAAGCAGTAGCGGCCGCCGGATGGTGTAATTCATGGGTGCAAAAGCCGGCGTAACAAACGTTTATTGATCTCACGCGATGCAACGTCGCGGATCCGTTCCACCGCTTCGTTGCAAACTTGTCATGACGTCCTTAAACCGCCCGACCTGTGTCATTTGATAATGGGGAAAACGATATGAACCGACTTTTGTTAATTATCCTATGCGCGGTATTGGTAAGTGGGTGCAGCAAAGAGCAAGGTGGTGTCACCGGAAGCGAACCGAAAGAAATGTTGAATGATGTTCAACAGCAGCTTGATCAAGCAGCAGCAACTGCAGAGAAACGTTTAGAAGATGGAATGAAAAAGATCGACGGCGATCAGTGAGGGCCGAGCCCTACTAAGGTGCGGTTCTCAATTACGGAGTCTCACTTCGACTCGTCTCCGTGTCGTACTCTTTGAAGGACGATTCAATCGCCTGTATGTCGCTAATTAAGTCGGCCGGTAATTCCGACTGGATCTCCGAGCTCGTGCTCGCATAAATCGTATCGCTCGCGCCGCCGAAGCGCGTCTCAATCTCGCCAGCAATTTCATCATGTCGACCGATCGCCGCAAAAAGATGTACTAAGTCGTCCGAAATTTCCGCACTGATTTTGTCCCATTGACCTGCTTTGGTCATTTGATTTAATTTTCGGCCGAGATCCCCTTGGTCGTGCGTCTCCAGAACTGGCCAATACGCTGGTGTAGAGCCATAAAACGCGATCCTGTAACGAACCCATTCGACAGCCTTAGCCACTGCCTCGTCGTCTGGGCCTGTTGCGATGAATCCGCCGCCCCCAATCTCAAAGTGTTCGCGTTTGCGCTTCGCCTTGCGCAAGCCCACGGTGAGGCGTGGAAAAACGACGTCGTCCAAATATTTTCTGGTGCAAAAAGGATGGAGCCTAACTCCGTCCGCGATTTCAGCACTTAGGTTTAACATCGCAGGTCCGACCGCTGCTAAAGTAACCGCTGGCAGTTTGAGTCCGGATTTCTCGGGCACGAAATTCGGGATCATCAAAGTGAACTGGTAATGCTTGCCGACGAAATGCAGTGGTTCGTCGTACTTCCAGGTTCGCCAAATCGCGCGCAAAGCTTGGATATATTCGCGCATCCTCGGCGCGGGCGCGCTCCAGGGAACGCTAAAGCGCTTCTCGTTGTGCGCTCTAATCTGGGTGCCGAGGCCAAGCACAAAACGCCCGCGGGAGGCTTCGTTCAAATCCCAAGTTAGATTTGCAGTAGACATCGGCGAACGTAAGAACGATACGGCAATGCCAGTAGACAGTTCGACTCGGTTCGTACAAGTGGCTGCAACTGCGAGCGGTAAAAATGGATCGTGCCGATTTTCTAAAGTCATGATGCCATCGTAGCCGGCATGCTCGATCGCCGTTGCGGCGGGAAAAACAGCGCGCAAATTGTGTTGCGGGATGGTCGTAATAATTCGCATTTTCTCTCCGCTGGAAGATTCGCCTAGAGTATTGTGACGAGTCCCCACGTCGTGCGCAATTTTTCAAATCGTTAGAGCGCCGCTCGTTATCTTTCTTTAAATCCGCGTTCGTTATTGAGACTGATTTTTTGCGCTATCCGCTTCGATGATTTCTTGTTTCGCGTTGTCTACTTTTGCATCGCTGCCAAACCAGCGATGCTTAATGTTACCAATCAACCCGGAAATAGGACGGGTAACTCCGCCCTTAATCGTCGCATCACTAGCGCGTTGGACGATAGCCGCGAAATTGGATTCAGGCGCTGTAGCGGATCCTGTGATTGCTATTTCCGGACCTTTCCAATAGTCGAATTTGTCTTGTTCGTCCTGTAGAAGATTCAAGCTGTATAAAATCGCGGCGCCTTTGCCTGCCATATTCAAGGTTGCTTCGATATCCAGTGGACTGTCTATGATATCTTTTCCGTTAGTGTGATCTATCTTTCCAGATGCCGCGATGCGGATCTCTGGGCTCAACATTTCGATTCGTTCAATGACCAGATCGAGCGAGCTGTCTCGTTTTATTCGAATGTCTACTGAATCGTAATCAATCTCTGCTATGTAATTGACAAGGCGTGAAACGGCCCCTGCACCAAAGCCGCCTGTCGGCAAGTAGGACAGTCCTTCGCCAACGATTCCCAGCGCATCGGATGCACCAACCATCAAGACACTATCGAGCGGTAACGGCCGAAACAAGCCTTCACGGCTATTCATTCTTAGGTCCAACAATAACTGGTTGCGGAACTGCGCCGCATTCGGAGAATTTCCGCCGATTGTTATATCGACGCCAAACAGGCCTTCGATTCGCGATTTCTCTTTTGGAAGGAGTTCACTGAAGAACTGGTTTAGGTCGAAGTTTTCAATCTTTCCGACCACATCAGCTTCGTATGGGCTGGCTAGTTCAGCATCAAAAGATAGTCCACCATTGAACGTAAACGGACTCTCATGAAAATATGCTGCGAAGTCTACGAGCTCCAACACCTGCGAGCGTAGATTGGCTTGTCCGGTAATTCTCGTTAAGGCGACATACTCGCTATAGAAAACACGGTCAAATTTGAAATTGAATTGCGTGTCATAAGGTAGGAGATCCCAAAACGCGCTCTTGTCAGCGGTTTCGTCCACCGCAGTGGGAGCGGACTCAATTTCGGATCCCGCAAGATTGTCTGGCTGGGCGGGAGATATGCTAGCAATGGTTGCCAATATATCGTTCAGATAGAAAACTTGGCTCGTTGTCGACAGGCGCAGCAAGGTGGGCTTGCCGGCTTGCGGAAGGTAGTCGCCAACTGTAAAAGAATCGCTATTTCCTGAGTTGCCGATCCCAATGAGTGGCATCGTAAAGTCGAAGCCGCGTCCATCAGGACGCATGTTGCCGGTGAGCGGCATCGTGATTGTATGGATTGCCAGTGGCTCGCTCGCCACGAGATCCTCGATTCTCGTAACAGCCGATATATTGCCTTGTGGGTCCACGGTAATGGTTGCTGCGATAGTCCCTTGGGTTAGCGAATGTTGAGGCAGCACGGCTGGCTGATTCAGGAGTTGTGGAAGTGCACCTTCAATGTCGGCGTCTAATCGTTGTAATGGAATCGTTTGCGAGGGTTCGATAGTTGCAGAGAGCCGTCCGCTCAATGCGGGTATTGGGCTGGTATGGAATTGGAGTGCTAATTCTTCCAAAGTCGTCTTTATCGTTTGTTTGACAAGCTCAACGGTGCCTGAGGTGCGAAACTCGAAAGGGTCGAGCTGCAGATCCCCGTCGGCATTCGTAAGTTTTATCTGCTCCACGACGAGCGGTTCGGCCGTTTCTGCAAATAATCGATCGCCATCGGAGTTTAAGTTCAATACGCCATTGATGGTGTCGAACGAAAGATTCTCCAATGGGAAAACGTCATTTAGAACGGTCGAACTTAACGCTTTAATCGACAGCTCTAACTCGCCCGTTGCGTAGCGCGCGAAATTCTCGCCCTCTGCAAGCGTTGGTTTTAATGTCAAACCGTCCGCAACTTCGATTTGAACGTATGAGGTACGGTCGTGTAGCAAATCGAAGTTTAACGAATCGATTTGAACCGACTCTCCTACATAGTTTAGGTCGTAGCGCAAATTTGCAGACAACGAACTATCTATCGCAATGTCTGAGAGCATCTCGGCAAAGACCGGTTGCGTCGCAAAATTCCCTAAATTAAAATTCAAATTCCCGGCGGCGTGCAGGGCAGCAGGGTGATCTTTTTGCGTCCTTACGCGGACCGCGCCGCTACCAACTGCGATGCGGTTTTTCCCGCCCGACAATTTCAGATCGCGGTACTGCACGTCGATCGATTCGGGAGTGTAGATCACGGTCGGTCGAATACTTAACCAGACGTTGTCTAGCAGGGGTGTCTTCCCCTCGCCTATGCCGAGCCGACGAATGTCGATCGGTTTGATTGATTCGAGCAGGAGCTGTTGGCCTTTTCCGGTAGTCAATTTGAAAGAAGCGTGCCGAATTTCGCCAGTAATACCTAGTGGTTCTGCGAAGGGCGAAATCCATCTAAGGTTGAATCCGTTGATAGATATGTTGGCTAACTCTCCCACCGGCTGCACAAAATCCTGATCCCCACTTGCAAGCGCTACATTTATTTCCTGCGTGGCATGCACATCGATAAGTTTTTCTTTTCCAGCTTGAGCCAACGACGCGTTTAACGAACGAACCTGCAAGGACTGGTCACGTTGCGTCAGTTGGGTGTCGAAATCGAATATCAGGGTGGTCGGGATGTCGAAGTCGACGAGATGAGTTTGAATTCTAGGGTCCGCGATAATGGGATCGACTTGAACCGAACCCGCTACGGCGAATCGAATATTCGCATCGTCTTTTTCTTCGCACGGCACCGACGCACTGAATTTAAGTGTCGCGATCGGTTGTTCAGCTAAGCTCACGACCACATCGCTCAAAGCGATCGAGGTGTTGTCGGAATTCGCTTTTATAAGCGGTTTGAGTTCAATTCTTAAATCTTCGAATACCGGCGTATCGCCTGAATCAACTCGGATGTTGTCAATCACTGTTGTTTCAGACGGCTCGACGATGAGCCCGCCTTGTCCATCGCTTTTTACCGCGAAACTTCCGCTAACGACGCCACTCATGACACCGTAATCTGCGACGAATGAGTCCAGCCATTCGAGTTGCACGGCGGCGACGGTTAAAGTCAGAAACGTGACCGCCTCATTTAACACGGCACTGGGATCCGCGAACGAGATCACGACGGGTTGGAGCAGACCCGTAGTCAGCATCTCCACGGTCGAATCGTCCTCAATGTCGGCCTGAACTTTCTCGATCGTTATTTGTTCATCGGTAAACGATAAATCGACTTCTTGAACCAAACTCAAACTCATCGGCGCTTTCGGGTTATCGAGTAGGAGCCTTCGTACGTTCGTAAAGTCGGTGCGACTGATCAAGCTTAGCTGTCCGCGGAGATCGACGAGATTAATTTCTAAGGCGCCACCTGAAGAATGCTTGAAGGTAGGTATCCCTATATTTCCTAAGTAGGCAGCTAGGAATTTGTCATTCACGTCGAATCGATAATCGCCTTTCAAATCTCCGAGGCGACCGTCATATAGGGCTTTGAGCTGCACTTCGGCTTGGTTTTCCGCGCCGAGTCGCACGCTCAATTCAACAGATTCTGGCTGTGGTTCGAACTCGAAGTCGTTTTCCGTGATTTCGATCTTAACCTGCGGCGGCCGCGTCGTTGGCTTCACAACGGCCCGGACATGGACTAGTTCCGGTTGGGAGAGTGATTCCGCATCAATGGTGAGGTCTGTTGTTAGCGAAATAGCGTTGAAATGACCTTTCGAGAGTTGATCAACTTCTAATATTCCTTCGACATTGATACTGTCTCCATCATTAATTTTCACCTGAGACACGAACGACAGCGCGCCAACTGCATCCGGATTTATACGCCCGCCAGAAATCTCTGCGCGAATGTGATCCGTCGCATTAAGCAGCGTGAACGCATTGATATCGACGTCTCCCACACGCAGTCCGAAACCCTGGTCGAGCAGTGGAAATACGCCAGCGAATGGTTCTTTCGGTTGCGGGTCTGGCGGGATGAATGAGCGGAGATCGACAATCGCATCAACGACCGAAATACTCTTCAAATTAAGTGTTTTGCCGAACAGAGACGATAAACAGAATCGGATTGATACTGCTTGTGCAGAAACTTTCGCCCCTTGAATCTCGAAGCTCAGATCGGTAGCGCTTAGCGACCACGGCAGTAGGTGAATGCGTTGAACGGCGAAATGCTTGAACGACGGGGCGATATACTTGATAACGAGGCGTTCTTGAATCTTTGGCGAAAACAGTGTGCCAGCGGCAAGTATCGCACTTAGGAGCAAGCCGATTAACGCCCACTGCGACCATCTAAGGGAAGCGATTCTGGTGAGAAAGCGTTGTAAAAGGTGTTTAATGGGCAAGGTTTAATCGGCTGGCGCGCAGGGATCGGTGAACGCCGTCGGTGAGTACGCCACGCAGAATAGGTTCTGTAAATTGCATGAACGGTTTAGTTTTATCAGGGACATGGCGAAATTCTATCGTGCTGTGATTGTTTCTACGTCGCTAAGACCTCAGTGGGCTTATACGGTTGTGCAACTTCGTTCGTGCGGCATTATGGCTTACACCGTCCGTCCAACCATTTATTAGCTAACTATGTATTTCAATACCATTGAATACTACGGGTTTTTTCTCGTCACGTGGCTTTTTGCTCGCTACGGGCCGAATCCAGGGTTTGTCCTATTGCTCGCGAGCATGCTGTTTTATGTGGTTGCTGGGTGGTTTGATACCGCATTGATATCCGCGCTGATCAGCCTGAATTGGTTATTGGTCCGTTACGTCAGTGAGCTCAATCGACGCATGGTTCTCGCCGTTGCTATCAATATCGGTGCATTGTTTGCGGTGAAGTACCGCGTGTTTCTGGGTGGCTCGCTATCCGGTGATGCCATTACTTACGTCGATGTTGTTCTGCCGCTCGGGATCTCGTTTTATACATTTCAGTTGCTTGCCTACCAGGTCGATGCCGCGCGCGATCCCGCGTTGCGCGAGCAAGATCCGCGCCCGTTTGCGCTTTTTGTCATTTTATTCCCCCAATTAATTGCTGGGCCGATTGTCCGCGCCGCCGAATTGATGCCGCAAATTAGGCGTTTGTTTTCGGGCAATCCGCGACGTCTGCGGTTGTACTCGTACGGGCTTTTCTTATGCGTGCTTGGGCTTACTAAAAAGATTATTTTTGCCGATTCGCTCGCGCCGATAGTCGACGACATCTTTTTCTTGGGACCCGCCGACTCTGCCCAAGCCTGGCTCGGCGCTTGGCTTTTTACCTTTCAAATATATTTCGATTTTTCTGGATACTCCGATATCGCGATTGGATGCGCCTATTTACTCGGCATTCGCTTGCCGAGAAATTTTCGCACGCCCTACCTGAGTCGATCGCCGCGCGAGTTTTGGCGACGCTGGCACATTACCTTGTCAACCTGGATCCGCGACTATCTATACATTCCGCTCGGTGGAGGCCGGGGGTCGCAAGCGCAGCAGCTAGCGATACTCATGCTAGTCATGGGGGTGGCTGGGCTCTGGCATGGTGCCGGCGCTAACTTTGTCGTGTGGGGTGTGTTGTGGGGCGCTTACATCGGAGCACACCGAATAGCGATGGCCGTGATATCGCGCTCGGCGCTCGGGGTCCAAATCATCAACACGCGGCCGGCGGTTTTCGTTCTTTGGAGCGGCCATTTGCTTGCCGTGGTTTTGCTGTGGGTGTTTTTCCGCGCAGGGAGTTGGGCTGCAGCAATCGATTATCTGTGCGTTATGTTCAGTGCTTCTCCTCAGGTACCGGCACTGTTCTCCTGGACGCTCAGCGGTTGCTTGCTGTTGCTCGCGAGTCACGTTGTCGAGTCGAAGTTGGAACGCGCACGGTGCCTGAACTACGCACGTCGATGGAATAACTCGTTGGTGTGGGGGCTGCTCGCCGGACTAGCTTTGTGGCTGGTCGTGCTACCCAGTTACACCCACAATCCATTCATCTACTTTCGGTTTTAGCGATCGATGGCAGCAACTACGCTCACACGTGCAACCGCTTTTGGCCTTGTTGGGTTGGCGCTCTCTGTCGGCATGATGGAGGTGGTGCTACGGATTATCGAATATACTCCGGCGTGGCGCGCACTCCCGATCGTCGAGCGAGAGCTTGGCTGGCCCGATGCCAACGCGGGTTACGCGTTGCGCCCGAATCATCAGATCATCAATGTTCGAGAAAATCGTGCGCGACCAACGACGAATAGTTTCGGCATGCGCGATAGGGATCGACACTTACACAAACCGCCAAACACTTACCGGGTTTTGCTTACCGGCGACTCGTTTACGGAAGCGCTGCAGGTTGAAGATGAGCAAACGTTCTCCCGCTTAGCAGAAAAGAGCTTAACCGCCGCGCGTAGCGACGCGTCTTTCGAGATCTTCAACCTCGGCATGAGTGGGGCCGGGCCTGTCCAGCAATACGTCCGCGCCCGGGAAACGGTTAATAAATTTTCGCCCGACGCCTTGGTAATGCTTGTCAACATCGATCAATTCTCGACCAAAGAAATGTCTGACGATTCGATTAATCCGGCTTACGTGCTGGACGGTAATGGCGCGCTTAAATTGGGCTACGGATTTCGCGCTCGCGCGAGCCAACGTTATCGCCGCACGTGGCTGGGCAAAATATTCTTCGTCTTGATGGATCATTCCCGAATCGCCCGCGCCACCTACTTGAGGATTGTTCAACGAGGTCATGGGAGACTGCCGAGCATCAGTGCATCCGATCGTCCGAAAGCTCTAAGTTGCGGGCCGATCGCCGCACGACTGAAGCGGATCATCGCGCGCTGGCAGAGCGATAAACCGTTGTCAGTTGCTCATTTGTCCACACAGTTGTTCAGCGATATTGCGGACTTATCGAAAACCGTGCGAGTTAAAACGGCAATAGTTTTCTACGGCATAGGGGAGCCAAGTCTGCAGTGCGAACAAGCGATTAGCCTTCGCCAAGGCTTGGTGGCACAGTTAAGCGAGTCGTTGGCACGTTACGAAATCGAATTTTGGGATGCCGATTGGGCGATCGTGCGAGCACGCCATGGGCCATCAGCCGAGGTGCCATTACATGGCTTCGGGCGGCAACAGGGAGTAGGCCATTTGAATCTGGCCGGCCATCGCTATTACGCCGGATTACTGGTCGATATTGTCATGGACTTGGGCGCGAGCCGGATCCGGAATACAGGTGGACCATAAGATCGAAGGCGACGATTAGCTGGGGAATGGTGTACCGATCCATCAAAATATGAAATATAGTGCAGTATCTGACATGAATATATGTTATATACTGCACTAATGATGACGACAGACGACAGTTCTTCGCGATCACAAGCGGATGATTATTTGCAGGCCATCGGCGCACGGGTGAGAACCTTACGTTCGCGACGTGGGATGTCGCGTCGGATCCTAGCCGAGGGTTCGGGGGTATCCGAGCGCTACCTCGCTCAACTCGAAAGCGGTACGGGGAATATTTCGATCTTACGTCTACGCGATGTGGCACAAGCGATCGATGTCGCACTCGAAGACCTCGTCGCGACGCGGGCGGTGACATCACCAACTTATGATTATCTCGCACATTACATTCGTGATGCGGACCCAATCGAACTAGCCAAGCTGCACGAACACGTCGTTGAACGACACCGCGTACAGCCGCGCTTAATTGCCCTCATCGGTTTGAGGGGCGCGGGCAAATCGACTTTAGGTGCTGCACTTGCCGATCGTTTAGCGTTGCCGTTTACTGAATTAGTTAAATCGATCGAAGCGCGCGCTGGCATCGAGCTAAACGAGATCTTCTCCCTCGGTGGCCAAAGTACTTATCGACGCCTCGAAAGAGAATGTTTGGATGAGATCATCGACCGTCGCGAATGGGGCGTGTTGGCCGTTGGCGGGAGTCTCGTCTCGGAGCCAGGCAGTTATGAACGATTGCTCGGCTCGTGCGTCACGATTTGCTTACGCGCGGCACCGGAAGATCACATGAACCGAGTGATCGCCCAAGGCGACGAACGACCGATGGCGGACAATCCCCGCGCCATGGACGATCTCAAAAGGATATTGTTAGAACGCGAGAGCTTGAGTGAACGCTCTCATTATACGGTCGAGACCTCAGGGCGGAGCGTTACCGATACGCTGGATGAATTGGTCCGCTTGCCTGGGGTCGCAAATATTGCAGAGCAGCGAGAGAGCCTAACCAATGAGTAAGCTTAAAGAGCCGGTCGCGGACGGTGTTAGGGCACCCGTCATTGATTTTCAAACAACACCCGAAGACTACCGACACTGGAAGCTCAGTTTTCATGGCAACGTGGCGACCGTTGCGCTCGATGTAGATGAATCGGCTGGGATCGTCCCGGGTTACGAACTAAAACTGAATTCCTACGACCTTGGCGTAGATATCGAGCTGTACGACTCTTTACAACGGTTACGTTTCGAACACCCGGAGGTGGGCGCGGTGATCGTGACGTCGGCGAAGGAACGCGTGTTCTGCGCAGGCGCGAACATCAAAATGCTTGGCCAATCGAGCCATGCCCATAAAGTCAATTTCTGTAAGTTCACGAATGAGACGCGGAACTCCATCGAGGATGCGAGCGCTTTTTCGGGCCAAACTTATCTATGTGCAATTAACGGTCCGTGTGCCGGAGGCGGCTACGAGCTCGCACTCGCATGCGACTACATTATGATGATTGACGATGGCGCGACGACCGTGTCGTTGCCCGAATTACCCTTACTCGGAGTATTGCCCGGCACGGGCGGCCTCACGCGTCTCGTCGACAAACGCTACGTGCGCCGTGATCGAGCGGATTTTTTTGCGACGATCGAGGAAGGGATCCGTGGCGAGCGCGCACTGCAATGGAATCTCGTTGACGAACTTATTCCAGCGTCGAAGTTCGCGAGCACGCAACTCGAGCGTGCTGAACAAGCAGCCGGTCGATCCGATCGTCCACATTCGGAACCTGGTGTGATACTCGAGCCGCTCGACAGGACTGTGACTGACGATGCGGTTCGATATCGCTATGTGGACGTTAAGATCGATCGGAAGTTAAGAGTCGCGACCCTTACAATAAGCGGCCCCGAGAAACAGCCGATTGGCGATCTCGCATCGATTAAGCAATCGGCTGGGTCATTTTGGGCGTTGCTGATGGCGCGCGAATTGGATGATGTCATTTTGCATTTGCGTGCCAATGAAAACGATATCGGTACTTGGTTATTCAAAACGCAAGGCGATGTGAGCCAGGTCGCCGCTATCGACCAGGCTTTGGTCACTTTCGCTGATGACTGGTTTATTCGCGAAGTTCGCCTGTATTTGAAGCGGGTGTTGAAGCGCTTAGATGTGACGTCGCGGAGTTTAATTGCCGCAATCGAGCCAGGTAGTTGTTTCGTCGGGACATTGCTCGAGATCGCGCTTGCCTGCGATCAGGTATTCATGCTCGACGGAACATACGAGGGCGAGTCGCTGCCGCCGGCGGCGCTGGTGCTCACTGACATGAATTTTGGACCGTACCCAATGGTAAACGGTATTACTCGCATCACCAGTCGATTTTTGAACAACCCGGAAAAGATCGATGAATTGGTCACCCAGATCGGCGATGCGCTCGACGCCCAGGCAGCGGATCATGCTGGATTAGTGACGTTTACCCCGGATGATATCGATTGGGATGATGAAATTCGCCTGACTATTGAATCGCGTGCAAGCTTTTCGCCAGATGCATTAACGGGCATGGAGGCGAACTTGCGTTTCGGCGGGCCGGAGACGATGGAGTCGAAGATATTCTCGAGACTCAGTGCGTGGCAGAACTGGATATTCCAGCGACCCAATGCCGTAGGCGATAACGGCGCACTTGTGCTCTACGGGACGGGTTCGCGGCCCGACTACAACAAACAACGAGTTTGAACGTTTAAGGAATTGATGATGGTAGCAAGCGCTGATTACAGTGAATTGATCCCGAACAATGTAAATCTTGCATCCGATCGTCGCTTGCAACGTGCGCTCGAATCTTGGCATCCGAAATTTATGCAGTGGTGGAAGGTGCGCGGGCCAGAATATTTCCAGGATAAAGATATCTATCTGCGAACGGCCATTAGCGTCGACAAAAAAGGTTGGGCACATTTCGGGAGTTTAAAAATGCCCGACTATCGTTGGGGGATTTTTCTCGCCGAAGCGGCTGCCGACAAGACGATCGGTTTTGGCGAACATCGAGGAGAACCGGTGTGGCAGGATGTCCCTGGCGAGTACCGTGCGCCATTACGCCGGCTCATCGTCACCCAGGGCGATACTGAACCCGCATCGGTCGAGCAACAGCGCCTCCTTGCGGCCACCGCGCCGTCATTGATCGACATGCGAAATCTCTTTCAAGTGAACGTCGAAGAAGGTCGACACTTGTGGGCGATGGTCTACTTGCTGATGGCTTACTTTGGCCGTGATGGACGCGAAGAGGCAGAACAACTACTCATTCGTCAATCGGGCGATGTGGATAAGCCGAGAATTCTCGGCGCGTTCAACGAGAAAACGCCGGATTGGCTCGCGTTCTTCATGTTCACTTTTTTCACGGATCGCGACGGCAAGTATCAACTGGGAACTTTGGCCGAAAGTGCCTTCGATCCATTGGCGCGTTCCTGCCAGTTCATGCTGACCGAAGAAGCCCATCATATGTATGTCGGCGAAACCGGCGTTAGCCGGGTAGTACAACGTGCTTGCGAAATTATGTTCGACAAGAAAGCCGACGACGTGCGCAAACACGGCGGTGTTGATCTTCCGACCCTACAAAAATATATCAACTTTCATTTCAGTGTTTCTGAAGATCTGTTCGGGTCTGAGCGTTCGACTAATGCGGCGAACTACTACACGGCGGGTTTGAAAGGGCGATATCAAGAGTCGCGTCTGACCGATGATCACGTGTTAGTGAACGAAGCGTACACGGTGACTCGTGTCGACTCGGGTAAGCTCGTCAACGTGGAAACGTCGGCCCTTGGCGTTGTCAACGAGCGGCTGCGCGACGATTACATTGCGGATTGCCAACGTGGCGTCGATCGTTGGAACCGCTTAATCGCTGAGCGTGGAATTGATTTTTCATTCACGTTACCGCACCGCGCATTCCATCGACAAATTGGTGAATTCGCTGATGTGTATGCGACGCCACAGGGTCGGCTTATCGATGAGGCCGAATGGAATAAGCGCAAACACGATTGGCTGCCAAGTGAAGAAGATCAAGCGTACGTTGGTTCACTGATGGTCCAAGTTACCGAGCCTGGAGAGTTTGCGTCCTGGATCGCGCCACCGCGAATTGGAATTAACGAGCAGCCGATAGATTTCGCATACGTTAGTATTTAGTCGAATTAAAGATAAGGTCTCGATACGAATGGGTAATATCACGGTAGTCGACCGAGACGGGTCGACACAAAGTTTGGCGGCCAAACCGGGCCTGAATATTATGGAGATACTGCGTGATGCTGGCCTAGCGATCGAGGCTATTTGTGGCGGGCAATGTATTTGTTCAACATGCCACGTCTACATCGATCTGAATTGGTGTGCGAGGTTGCCCGCGCGGCGTGATGCAGAACAAGTGTTAGTGGAAGACACCGGTCACTACCAGGAAAATTCTCGACTAAGTTGTCAGATAGAATATAGCGACGAACTCGATGGCTTGAGTTTAATTTTGGCGCCGGAATATTAGGAAGTTTGCGGGAGAGCCGGACTTGTCAGTCATCGCTGGTTCGCGCCGATGCTCGTGAATTTCAAGACCGCTGCTAGAATTAGGTCTGAGAAGATCCGTTCGTTAACCGGCTAATTTAGAGCGTGCTTCAATCGGCTCGTCGGTTTGCACTGATTCGTGAACGCGGCGGTAGTCTTCAGCCGCCTCGCTGCCCATATACTTCGACAGCAATCTTGATTCGGTTTCCATTAAATCGCACCACAGCAGACAATCAATCGCATTATTGAAATTTGGATCGATATTAAATCCTAGGATATGTCCGCCGAATTTCAGATATTGTCGCAGTAATACTGGCACGCCTTTATCGTCGGACTCTACCGTACTCAGGAGATCCGAAATGATATCCAGATCGACGCTATCGAGATCGATGAGGTCGCTATGCATTTCGGATTTTTGGCGGAACGGACGACGGGGTTTAACGTGGCTCGCCCGTCGCTGTGTAGCATTTTTCTGACGCAGGAACTGCACCAGAATGTCCTGCGAAATGGGATGATAATCGTTGCTAATGCTCAACGGTCCAAACAAGATCCGGTATTGCGGATACTGCAGTAAATATCGGCCGATCCCTTTCCAGAGCATCATCAGCGACGAATAACTGCGCTGGTATTCGATCCGAATAAATGAACGGCCGAGTTCCAAAGCACATCGCAAGTCGGATGTCAGTTCGGGCGAGAGTTTGAACAACGAGTCGACGTAGAGACCCTGTATCCCGAACTTGTCTATGATTTTATCCGTGCGTCCGAGCCGATACCCCCCCACGACATTGCGTTCTTTCGAATCCCAAATGAATAAGTGCGTGTAGTAGTTGTCATAAAGATCGACGTCAGAAGACTTGCCCGTTCCTTCGCCGACAGCGCGGAACGAGAGTTCACGCAGGCGCCCGATTTCTTGCAGTACTTTCGGTATCTGGTCTGCTGTGGCGTAATAAACTTCGAACGCGCCATTGGTCAAGAGCTGTTGATCGGCGGGCAATGTTGATATTTCGTTCCGGAAATCTTCGATCTCGCCGACCGGTGCAATCTCTTGCGCTGGCCGCGCATTGTTTGGTCGCGGGCCCAAACTAATGTTTTGCGCACCCTTCTCCTTAAGAAGGTAGGTTTTAGTGCGTAAATAACGCGTGATCTGACCACGCTGATCGAGAGATTCCAGTGTTTTGGACGATATCTCTCGACCCACGCGGATGTCGATCGTAGACCCTTGCTTGTTCATCATTTCTCTAACGAGCAACGCAGTCCTAAAGCTCGGGTGGAGTAGGCCACTAAGCTGAAAGCTCGCGCTGTTGTGTCCGCCGATGTGCAAAGGTACCACGGGGGCACCCGACTTCTCGGCAAATCGTGCCACGCCTTCGTCCCATTTAGGATCCGTGATCCGCCAGTCCGTGCGACTAAGACTTGAGACTTCACCGCCCGGGAAAATCATGAGTAACTTACCGTCTTCCAACCAATTGCTTGCTTGCCGAGCGGTAGCTATGTTGCGCCGGATAGCCGCTTTGCCGCCAAATGGGTCGACTTGAAAGAACAATGGCTGTAACTGCGTGAAACGGGCGAGAAAATGATTCGCCATTACGCGGAAATCAGGCCGTATCCGCGCCAGCAGATCCATTACAATCAGTCCATCCAGCATGCCGTGTGGGTGATTTGACACGACGATGCAAGGCCCAGAAGTGGGAACCAAATCGAGCTCACGTGGGTCCACACTAACCTTAACACCCAGTCCGGCTATGACCTCTCTTGCTAAGGTGGCCGGCGCAAGATCCGCATCAAAGCCATAGTAGAAATCGGCGAGTTTGCGTAAGCCGAGCAGGCGGTCGATAGTAGCGCCGGCAAGTCCTTGCAGGGGACCCAATCGTTTGGGCAAATACGGCTGTACGGAGAAGTTTGCTCGTTGAAGTTTAGTTGCCATTTCTATCACCGATTCGCGAGATGGTCGCGCTGGGGTCGCATTGAGCATAGGGAAACATTGTTACAATCCTACTATACGCCCGTTGATGGGTGGACACATAAATTGAAGCATAATCGATTGACGTTAACCGCTGCTGAACGCGTATGGCATCGTCGAAACTAGGACTTATCAGGCCGCTTGTAGTGAAATCGCATTGGACCTTAGACGACATAGACTGGCGTGAAATCCAGCCGCACGCTGTCGAACCAGAGTTGTTAGAGGCAGTGAAGGCTGCCGCACTAGTGGAAGCCAATAGCACCGACTACGTACAGTATTTACACAGAGTTTTTGCCGCCGACGAACCCTTCAAAGAAGCCGCGTCACATTGGGGCGTCGAAGAGCGCCAACACGGCGACGCGCTCGGTAAATGGGCGCAACTAATTGATCCAACGTTCGATTACGAACAATGCCTTCGGCACTTTAGATCGGGCTACCAACTCCCGTTAGATGTGCAAGCATCAGTTCGCGGATCCCCAGCCGGCGAGCTCGTGGCCCGGTGCGTGGTGGAATCCGGGACGTGTTCGTTTTATTCAGCGATACGTGATCGAACGACAGAACCGGTGCTCAAACAAATTGCGGGGTACATCGCGCAGGATGAAGCGCGGCACTATCAGCTGTTTAAGACGCATTTAAGCCGCTACCTCAACGCGCGGAAAATGAGTGTGCTCCAACGGTGCAAAATCGCCTACAGGCGGGTCGCCGAGACGGACGATGACGAACTCGCGTATGCGTACTTTAGCGCCAATATTGCGTACTCCGACCCGTCTAAACCCTACGATCGACGCTCGTGTGCCGCCGCATACGCCCGCCGAACTACTCAGCTCTACGATTTCAAACATGTCCGCGCTGCGGCGCATATGATCTTAAACGCTACCGACATTAATCCCAGTAGTCGACTGTCTCGATTGGGGGTCTGGGCTGCGTGGAAAGCGTTGCAGTGGCGCTTGGGTCGCTTACAATCCGCCGTCGCGCGTTAGCGCACGAGTAGATTAGGGGCTTGCCTTAAGGTTCGCCTAGTGTGCTTTTTGACTCTTGGTAGCGGCGCCATCGAAAGGGTAGCGCCAGTTGATCGAGAAAGCGTTCCGGCATTTTGTCGTGAATTCCGATCCGCTCAATATGACTTCCTTTTTTATACAGGAACGTTCCGAGGATCAAATCCCACAGCATGAGATTTTCGCCGTAATTACGGTCACCTTCGGCTCTTTCAGACGAATGATGCCAGCGATGTAAGTTTGGCGTGTTGAAGACGTAGTTCAACAGCCCGCATTCCATGTCGACATTGCAGTGAGTCAATATGCCGATATACGCCGTGATCGCGCTCACCCAGACAATGGCGTCCATCGAGATCCCAGACAGCAAGAAGAAAACCGCGCCGGCCGCTACGCTGGCTAGAGAATCGATGAAGTGAAACCGCCCAGTATTGACCAACCAGAGGCGCCGGACGCTATGGTGTACTGCGTGGCAGCGCCATAAGAGAGGCCATTCGTGGGCCAAGCGATGCGCACCATACAAGCCGATTTCCGAGATGATGAGGCCGAAAGCAACCTGGTAGGTCAGTGGCAGCTGGGACACCATCGAGGGATCGGTGTTGTCGAGCAGCCCGAGCGCTATTATCTGAACGAGGAGCAATTGCACCAGGCCTTTGTTTAGCAAGGTATGGCTCAAATTAGCGCCGGTTTGACCATCCGCGATACGCCATGCAGGTTTGTACGGGAAGCAACGTTCCAGAAGTAGCAGCCAGGCGATGATCCACGCATAGGAAAAATTGAAGAAAAGGACTTCGCGATCGATCGAAAAACCGAATGCGAGGATCGCGCTGGATGACATAACTAGCCCCGGCCAGGCGCTATATCGAACGATAACTCGGCTAATACGCTGCACTGTTAAAGATCAACAATTGACGCGATCAATGGGACAGTCAAACTTATTCGGCGATCTATTTAGCGTTGCAGCGCCATTCGATCGCGGTAGACACAACATAGAGATCGCTCAATTTATCTCTGGCCAGCCCGCACAATACGTCCGCTTGGACCCGTAGTTGGCCGCCTTCTTGCGAAATTCGAAAAGTGTAGCGTGGGCTGCAGTTGCCGCCGCATTGCGTATACAAGGATTTACCATCTTTGCCACGTCCCTGGGAGAATTCCATCAACCAGTCGTTCATTTTGTCAATCGATTCGAAGCTTTTATCGCCGAAGTGCAAGGGTTTAAGTTTCGTTTGATCCTCTAAAGTGAGGCACATTGCCTGCTGTTCGGACTCAGCCAGAAAGACAGTCGGTTCTACTCGATAGACAACTTCAGAAACTGAGCGTCCGTCGCACGCATTGCCGCACTTTGGTTGATTCTCGAATTCAGATGCAGCAACGGCTTTGGTCAATAGGCGTTTTGCCACAGCACGGATGGATTCAGGGTGCTCGGCGATGTTCTTCATGAATCCTACAGACCCAAGCTCGCTATCGAGCGTGCTGATCTGCGGTGATCGGCACTCGAGAAAGGGTTGAACGTGGTTGTCGACAGCGTCGTTGTCAATAGTGTCGGCGTGTGTGAACGCCGGCCCCAATGTGATTAAAAAGACGACACGAAAGCAAAATCGTGCGCATTGTAGAAGGTAGTTAATTCGAGTGCTCCCAGGTTGGCGGCCCGTATATTAGTACGATTTGAGGACTTAACCTAACCTGAATGGTGGTGTAGTGCTGCCGCCTCGCGCGGTATCCGCGATCGGGCAGGGGAGTCGATGAAATTAATTACAATAAAGAGAATTATTCGCACGTTCCCGTGACAACGACGTTTCCTGTGACTCCAAGAAAAGGTTTCTTCGGTCCGTCCGCGTAAGCGCGGACCCATAAATACTTGAGGTGATTGAACGGACCCTCAGTAAGCCATACGATTTTTAACGCTTCTTGGTCGGTGCCTGAACTTAAAACCCGGCCATCTTTCGCATCGACCGTGGCAAATGGACCGCCCGCAACTTCGCCAGTTCTGCGATCGACCGCAAAATGTGATTGGTGCATTGCCAAGGCCTTCGCGTAGTTGGTGTCTTCAAGCACACCACTGTCACCCAACTCCAGGACGCTGGTCGCATCACAGATGTACGTATTTTCGTCCGCCAAACTGGGGTTGGTGATAACCAAGGCAACTAATATCAACGAAATACGAGTCATCTAACGCTCCATTAAGCTAGCTTTGCAATGTTCGCGAAAAAGATACCGTGAAACGCGGTCCGCGACCATAGGCACGTCGCGTTGAAGGACTCAGTTAATTGAGTCGCGGGCGCCGGTGTATTCAACTACCGTAGACAGAATCGAAGGCACGCGACACAGCGGCATGCGCCCCCGACGGAAGGAAACTGCCATGAGCACTTAATAAGGCGTCGAACTTTAGCCTGAGCAGTTTTTGAAATTCGCCCTTTAAAGAATCTCCTTTCGGGGTCATGAATTTTAGCCACAGCGGGCCAATGATCATTTTCTTTGGGAATCCGATGAATGGCATTAGCAATCGAGCCGGCAAATTATTCATTCGATAGTCGCCGTAGTGCTGAATCGCATCGCACGTCAACAAGATCCCGTTGTCGCGATTCAGGAGCAGCGCAGATTCGGGTTGTTTTGTCGCCTCGAAACAAAATAATTCTGCGCCAGTAAACGGTAATTCGGTCTCACTAGTTAAAATTTGATCGATGGGTGGATTCGGATAGGTGGTGCCGGCTGCCTGACTCCAAAATTGTGTATTAAATTGCTCGACGTAATAGGGGTCGTCGACGCCATGAAAGCAGCCCAACCGGATGATGCGGCGTACCTCGCCTAGCGATCTTAATTGCGTCTCGCCTGCGGTATTTAATCGGATCGGATTAATCAAGCTTAGTTCGCCTTCCTCGCGAATTATTGCCATGTTCCGCGTGATCCGCATAATCGGATTCAGTCGGATGCTACCCCGGACCATGAATATCTCGGTGCCAATTTCTTCGATCGGATCGTGTGGGTAAACAGGCGGATAAGACATCGAAAATTCCTCAGACGGTTCCGTTCGAGAGTCAATGCTAGCGACAAGGGCGTCGTCAGGCAAACCAAGCGACGGCGCCATAGATGGCCTAGTGGCGGATTAGAGCGCCGATGTTTTGCTCACGGAACGTGAGCCGGAGAACTTACGTGCCGGATCGCGAATTCCGCAATAAGTAGGCTGTGACTAAGCCTTTGCCTTTCACTTCTATTTCACGACCGGCATCGAAATCGTGACGCTCGCCGAGTAGGTCGTAAGTCGTTTGCGTCACTTGTACGCAGCCACGCATGCCGTGTGATTCCATGCGCGAAGCGAGGTTCACGGTTTCTCCCCAAAGATCGAAAGCAATCCGACTGTGTCCAATGATCCCAGCCAACACGGGACCACTGTTAATGCCAATGCGCACTTCTAAGTCATCGAATTTATCAATCGTGGACAACATGTCGAGCGCAAGACATAGGGTCCGTTGTGCATGATCTGGCTGAGGTTCGGGTAGGCCACAGGCAGCCATGTACCCATCGCCGATCGTTTTGATCTTCTCAACACCGTGGGTCTCGGCGAGAGAGTCGAATTGACTGAACACTGAATTCAGCAAGGCGACTAACTCCTCCGCACTGAGGCGTGACGCTATTTGCGTAAAGCCGACGATGTCCGCAAACAGAACCGAACACGAGTCGACACGCTGCGTAAATGTCGTCCCGTGCATGCGCACTCGCTCGACAACGGATGGCGGCAACATGCTGTTCAAGAGTTGTTCGGATCGATGGTTTGCATCGTGCGCCGCGTGTTCTGCTTCGGCTAAGGCAGTTATATAAGTGCGACAGATGATCGCAATCGCGATCAGCACCAAGCCTAAAGTTAGGCCGTGTCCGAACAAGGTGTCGCCAGGTGGAAAGCCAAAGCGTGGAGTGAGCGGAACGAGATTGTATTCGACGATAATGAAAATCAGCACGGCAACGGAAACGTAGAACGTTTGGATAACGCGTGCGGCGTCGAACAAAACGAAATGCAGGCCGACGATGTAGACGAATAACCAGAAGTGAACGGCCCCGTTATCGTTAACACCCGACCCGGAAACGAAATACGCCATGGCCGGGATCCAAACGAGCAGTGTAATTAAAATGAAATGAATAGCGGCCGTGATCCAGCCCGTGCGAACGAGAAGTAGCGCGATTGACCCGATTCCGATCAAGCCAAGATCGCCAATTAATAGACCTTGATGTTCGGCCACCACAGCATAGCCGGACCAAATTACCCCAAGCGTAATTAAAAGCGTCGTCGAGACGAGTAAAAAGCGGCGAACCCGATGCGGCCGGCCGAGACCTGCTGGCGGTTCACGGAGTATTTGCGAGGTAATGAAATCGGGCATCGAATGGTCTGAGCGTATTGACTACGCCATGGTAACGCAGGAAGCGCGCGATGATTTACGCATTATCGTGAGGCACTCTGGCTCCGGGTAATTCGCCCCATGCTGAGAGGTCTGCTAAGCACGGACCAGGGGGCTAAGCAAAAGATAGCCACCAAAGACTAATAACGCACTGAAAAATGCGCGCCTGAATTGAACTGGGTTCAATCGCTTGCGCAGCCGCAAGCCAATAGACATACCGATTATTGCTGGCAGCAGTGCCAATCCGGACAGAATCGCCAATTCTTCTGATAGTAAGTTGTGAGCCCGGAGCGACAATCCAAGCGCCACGGTTGAGGTCACAAACAGGAGTCCCATGGCTTGGATCAGCGTGTCTCGTGGCAGGCCGAGGGCTTGCAAATAGAGTACTCCTGGTACGACGAAGGACCCGGTAAGGCCGTTTAAGACGCCAGAGATAATGCCTATCGCTGGCGAGATGCGCGCCTCAAAGCGCCCAGGTTCCGGGACTTGCGCTGTGAATAAACTCACCACGGAATAGCCGCACAAGAGTGCGCCGAGCAAGCCAATTAACCAGCGCGGATCACTTGCCGCATGCCACAGAGCGCCAAACCACGTTGCGATCCCGAGTCCAAGTAACAATGCCCACAAGCGTTTCAGGAGAGCGAGCAGTTGACCGCCACTGATTGCTTGCCACAGGTTCGTTACCCCGCACGGCACCAGCAGCAACACCATCGCTTCATCGAGACCGACGCTGGTTGCAAGCAGGGCGAGTGTGACCGTTGGCAACCCAAAGCCGATCACACCTTTGACGAGACCCGCCATAAAAAATGCTGCGGCGATAAGGAGTAAAATATTAATAGAGGGCAAAAAATGAACTCTTTAGATTTTCACAGCAAAAAATCTGCAGGCGCAGTAGAACTGAGATACCAATGAATTCCAATCACTAGATACATCGATGATCGTCACATTGGGGAGCTTTCTGCCTATGATGAGCGCTCATCGAACGTCGAGCTTCGGGCCGCAACAGCTAGTCGATTGCGACGAAGGAATGATATATGCACAGTAAACCGAATCAAAAATCAATTTTCATTACCGGTGCCGCCAGTGGGATGGGCTTGGCGAGCGCGCGCTTATTCGCTGAAGGGGGTTGGTTCATCGGCGGCTACGATGTCGACGCGACGGGTCTTAGAAACCTCGCAAACGAATTGGGGTCCTCGCAATGCATTACCCGCGTGCTAGACGTCACTGATCGCGACGACTTTCGCCTCGCCCTAGATGAGTTCGCACAAGCGACCGACGGACACCTGGATCTACTGTTTAACAATGCCGGTATCGGGCGGGCCGGGTTTTTCGATGAACAATCGTTCGACGACGTGATGGCCGTTATTAACGTCAATTTAATCGGCGTGCTGAACGGAATTCACTTAGCGACACCACTTCTCAAAGCGACACCGAATTCGCTTTGTTTTACGACATCATCGTCGTCTGCAACGTTCGGTATGGCAGGAATCGCGGTTTATTCGGCGACTAAACACGCTGTCAGAGGCCTCACGGAAGCGCTATCGGTGGAGTATGCTAGGTTTGGGGTACGAGTGGCAGACACCTTACCTGGACTAATCGATACTGCGATTTTGCCCGATGAGTTGAAACAAAACGCGCCGAGCGAAGGGATGTTTCGCCTGATTCAACCGATCGAAGTCGCGAAAGCGGTGTGGGGGTCCTATCATGACGATCCCGAACGCTTACATTGGTTTGTGCCGCCAGAGATTGCCGATCTGGATAAGTCTTCCGCCTTCGATCCGGAAGGCACGCGTGCCAAGCTTGCGGCTCAGGCCACAATCGCAGAGTTAGTTGAAAAGCGGCAGGCCGGGAACGACTGAGCACTGCTAACGACACACGTTGCTCAACCGAATCCGGACCTTGCGTCGAGCGAGCTTAAACGCCAGCGATTCGGGTACTTGAATTTAAGAAAGCCTCTCGACAATTTAATTATTAAAGGAGAACGCAATGGCTGCCGGCGATAAAGCGAACGATTATTCTAAAGTGGGCGAATTGGCCGGAAAGGTTTTTGCCGATCTCGGTGGCGCAATGAACACCGGTATGATTTGGTTGGGCGACCAAATGGGCTTGTATCGTGCGATGCACAAGGCCGGCCCTCTCACTAGCGGGCAACTTGCCGATAAGCTTCAATTGTCCGAACGTTGGGTTCGCGAATGGCTACACGGGCAAGCAGCTGCGGGCTATATCGAATATCAGGGTGACGAGAAGTTCTTTCTCAGCGACGAAGCCGCGATGGTGCTTGCCGACGAATCGAGCCCAGCTTTTTGTGCTGGCGGCGTGAGTCATATTCCGCAACTAATGGGTGATGTGCTGTTGCGTATCCCAGAAGCATTTAAGACAGGACTTGGCTTAACCTACGACGAGCTCGGCCCGGAAGCGGCGCGAGGTGTCGAGAGACTCTTAGCGCCGTGGTTCCGTCACAAACTCGTGCCGGTCGCGTTGCCAGCCCTCGATGGCGTGGTTGCAAAGCTCGAGCAAGGCGCGCGAGTTGCTGATCTAGGTTGCGGCGCCGGTGTGGCTTTACTTGAGATTGCTAAGGCTTATCCGAATTCTGAATTACATGGTTACGACATATCGCAACATGCGCTGGAACGGGCAGCGGCGAATAAACGTGAGGCGGGTGTTTCGAATGTTACGTTTCACGATGCAAGGGTCGAACCGATGCCGGCAGACTCCAGTTTTGATTTCATCACCACTTTAGATTGTATTCACGACATGGCCCATCCTAGCGATGCGATCCGCGCGATTAGAAAAGCGATCAAGCCGGACGGCACGTGGTTCATCGCCGACATCCATTGTGGTGCGTCATTGGAAGAGAATCTCGAAGCTGCTAATCCCATGCTGCCAATGTTGTATGGGTTCTCGGTGTTGTGTTGCATGTCTTCTAGTCTCTCCACACCAGACGGCGAAGGCTTAGGGACGGTTGGGTTCGGAGGAGCAATGGCGCAAAAGATGACTCAAGAAGCCGGTTTCTCGGCGTTCAAGACCCACGATTTCGATAATCCCTTAAATGCGTATTATGAGGTGAAGATCTAACGAAGATCGACCTCTGATCTGGCTCTCGGGCCTGGTGAGCAGGGTTAATGTAGCCCTATTAGATTGGCAAACCTAGTAGGGCCCCTAGCCAGGTCGATCACCAAAACCTTCGTGTTCCATGGCGAGGCGGGGTTTTCGATCCTCAGTGAGCACGGCTTTGATTACCAACCGACGGTGCGCTAGCACCTCGTGTAAATACCCATTTCGCGCTCTCTACGGCGCTCGATCATCGCAGACGGGAACACTATGTGGAGAACGTTTAGCATCGTTGTAATTCTCATCGTCGCTGGTGCGGCGGTTTTGTATTTTTTTGATCGACCGCGCCTCGAAACGTATCTCAGCGGCAGTCCCTTAGAACTCCCGGTGGCATCGACGGAAGTCTACAAATGGCGAGATGCTAAGGGCCAGTGGAATATAACAAACACAAAACCGCCGGCTAATATTTCATTTGAGACCATGCGCTACCGAAGTGATGAAAATATTCTGCCGATCGCACCGACTAAAGAATAGCTAATCAGGCATTACTTAGATTGTCTTTCGCGGCTCGTAGAAGTAAGCGCGAGTAGATTTTGTGAAAACCAATCAAAGCATTATACGCCAGTCGCCTAGGAAATTTATCCGGTCGCGAAGCGCGACGCTGAACCACCGCCGATCCGAAAAATAATTGTGACTCGGTCTCGCACGCGACTTGGCGCAGCTCAACCTTTAACCAAGATCGTGTGCGGGAGCGAAAATCGCACATCAAGATTTCGCTCGAGTTGCGTTGTTCAACAGTCCACGCGGCAAATGTGTCGAGCAAAGCATCGGCCACGCGTCGTGCCTCGAGATCCGTCGAAGGCTTCGAGACAGCCCATTTCAGGATCGTTCTCTCCAATTTAAATAGGCGGGTCGTATAGAACGCCGTGGCGAATTCTGCCAAGGACACCTCGCTGGCGATTGTGGTGCTATAGCAATCGGTATAGTTGCCATCGACCGCGTAGCGCGCGAGAAACGAGTTTTCAGGAACGCGACATGAGTCAATTGGGATCATTCCAAGCGTCCTTACGGCTACTCATGATTGTCCGGCCCGAATGGGGAAGCAGCGCGCAGACTTACCCTGATGGTATTTCGAATGCTCAGCAACGCCAAGTCGCAGCGCCCTCCTGGGGAGGACAAAAAGCCGAGTGGGTTCGGCATGACTATGGGAATGTTGATGCGTTCGTGTGTCGAAACCTGCAAGTCAACAGCGCATTTCGCTTTCGTCGCCGCGACGCTTAAAAGTCGCTTTAGCGTTAGCAGAGCTACGTGTTTTGTTTGTGCACCGGTGAGTCGTTAAACGGACCGGTTCTTAAATCCGCACGTGCTTGAGATCATGCCTGTCGTCTCAGCCCGGTGTACCATAGCGACCGAGGCGTACGGCCGTTTCGACGACCATTGTGAGCTCAGTTGTTAGATAACGAATCGCGATGCGCCACGCTGTGCGCAACGCACGGAGTAATCGCATGAACCAACTCTGTGAAATGTTCGGCATTGATGTACCGATATTCGCGTTCTCGCATTGTCGTGATGTCGTCGTCGAAGTCTCGAAAGCCGGCGGCATGGGCGTACTCGGTATGGCGCGAATGGGGCCGGAACGATTACGCGAACAATTGCGTTGGATCGACGATCATATCGACGGTCGACCTTATGGCATCGATATTCTGATGCCCTCGACCTTTTCTGCGCCCGTGACTGAAAAATTCGATCTGGACAAAATGCTGCCTGCAGAGCACGTCGCCTATGTTCGTAACATGCTCGACGCTGCTGGCATTGCGCCACTACCGGAACTTGAGCGTGACAACATCATTAAGGAACTCTTAACTGAACTTTCGTTCACGCCAAACGAAAGCCTGCAGATGTTGGAGATCGCCCTCACGCATCCCATTAAACTGGTCGTCAGTGCGCTTGGATCGCCAGATGCCGATCTCGTCAAGCGGATGCAGGCTCGCGGGATCAAGGTCGCAGCACTCGCGGGCAAACCTCAGCACGCCATTCGGCATAAACAAAATGGTTGTGATTTTGTCGTCGCAGTCGGCACTGAGGCCGGCGGTCACACCGGTACGGTGAGTTCGATGGTGTTATGGCCGCAAGTCGTCGATGCGGTCGCACCGCTGCCGGTGCTGGGTGCTGGCGGTGTCGGACGCGGGCGCCAAGTTGCTGCCGCGCTCGCGCTCGGATGTGCGGGTGTTTGGTGTGGTTCCGTTTGGCTAGGTACGGCGCAAAGCGAAGTGGTACCCGCGATCAAAGATAAAATGTTCGCGGCTAGTTCCGAAGACGCTATCCAGACCCGCAGCGTGACCGGCAAGCCGTGTCGCACCTTGCGTTCAGCCTTCACTGACGCCTATGAGCAACCTGGCGCACCGGTGCCGCTATCGGCCCCATTACAGAACATACTCTGGTGGGCAGAAGGTCGTACCCGTGTTGAGCGTGTTGGTGCGAAGGATTTTCTAACCTACCCAGTCGGCCAAATTGTCGGGGATTTGCAGCAGCAAACCTCCGTCAAGAAAGTGATTCAAGAGATGATGACTGAGCTGCTGGAGTCGCACGAGCATTTAGCAAACTTCATCAATGATTAGCGCTTCGACCTCGACCGACGCGTGCAGCGCGGAGCAACGTTGGTCTGAATAATCCATTATTGTGAACGTCCCGCGCGATTCATTGCCGCACGCACCGGACTGGGCCTCGGCCATGACCGTTGGACGTTGGGTTCGAATATCTGGCGATGAACCCGATCTCGGGCTTGCGCCAACATCGGTCGGTACTCGCTTTCTGCGCGACACCGATCCCGCATGTGATCCCGGACTTAATCCAGCTAGAAACGCGAAGGAACGGTTCCGCCGGCTTCTCGGGCGAGAGTGGCATTCACCATGGCACGGCAAGCTCGGCTTCGACGCCATAACTGAAGCATGGAATGGGGCCGTATTCGCGTCCCGCCACGGACGTAGCGGCGCGATGATCTGTTTCGGCGGCGGACATGATAATTATTTCGGCTCGTCCGTGCATTCTTTCGATCTTGCAAGCCGACGATGGCAACGCCTCACCGACGGCTACGTTGATGGACAAGCGCACGACTACGGTGCCGGTGCGGTGTATCCCGAATCGATCTACCCGGATGGTTCACCGCTACCTCCACACACGTACAACTACGTTCAATACGATCCCGTGGGCAATGATTTCATTTTGCTCAAAGGCCAAAGCGAGTTGGGGCCCAACGTGAAAGCAGTGGCGATCCCCCATCTGTTTAATTTGGATTCGCGCGCCTGGCGCCACGGACCTAAACACCCAGAGGCGATATTAAACTCAGGCGGGTTCACCGCGTGGGACGCCAAGCGTCGTGTGCTCTGGGGACACTCTGGTGATGCGGGCGGCGGCACCGCATTTGTTGCCTATTGCCCTGATGGCGTCAATGCCGACGGAACGGTTGGAACGTGGAGGGAACATCATTCGAACAAATTGCCTGGTCATGCGGATCACAATGCGATGCAAATTCACCCGGACATCGATGCAATTTTAGTGGTTGTTCCTTCTCAGGATGCGCTCGGCGTTATCGATCCAACGTCGCCACGCACACCTCTTGTTCCTGTGCAATCGTCAGGTGACAAGCCGCGCTTGAGTGAATACGCGTCACTCGAATATTCTCCACGCTTGCAAAGAATCGTGTACTTCTCGGCTGTAAACAAGGCGGACGTGTTCGCCATTGATCTAACTGATGAAGCGCGTTGGTCGAAGCTAACTTCAACGAATACTCGAGATCCGATCGACGATGCGATACGGCAATCAAGATCTAGGTTGAGCGTCACGCACACATTCGGGCGATTTCGCGTTGCGAGCTACCGAACGGTCGACATCGCGATATTGGTTCGTCACGTCGATTCCCCAGTGTACGCGATGCGACTGACAGAATGATCTAGAACCAGACACATTAACTAACGTGGCGTGCTCGCGTCATCTATAGAATCTTAGGGCTGTTGGGAGAAACCTCGCGTACGGATCTAGATCAATCATCCTGGCCGTTTTTCGTCACTGAAACGGTGCTACATTTGTTAGGTGACACGACCTCGAATTCGTCATACTTTCCTCGTTCGTAAACGCTACCAGGAGAAACATGTGTCAGACCAATGAGCGACGCAGAGATTGATGACTTCCTAAGAAACTGCCCCGACCAAGCACACTGTGGAACCGTAAATCCGAACGGCAGTTCACATGTCGGGCCCGTATGGTATGACTTTAACGACGATGGAGCGATTACGATGACAATGATCGGGGGAACGCGGAAGGTCAAAAACTTGATGAGAGATCTGCGGTTCTCGCTTTCGATCGAATCTTCAGATCCTGAAATGGCTTTTGTACAAATAAACCGTACGTCATCTTCAATAAGAACCCGTCGCGCGACTAGATATCGGCGCTTACGACTATATGCGCGGCACGTTCAACAGTCGCGTCGGAACCCCCAAAAGGGAACAGATTTATGTGTGCCACGAACACAGACAAGCAGTCTGTGGAACTATAGTGAAGATGAGAGAGTGGCCTCTCGAAGTCTGCCTGCAGGGGTCGGCTTCAAACCGCCCAGTGCGGCTGCG
>JBLFWX010000045.1:0-42797 GCA_047611805.1 Gammaproteobacteria bacterium | reverse complement strand
AATCAGTACTCGCCAATCTGCTTGTGAACGTCGTGCCATATCGAAAATACCTCGCCAAAATTACAACGGGCTTTTCTATTACGTTTGGGCATGACTTGAATAGGGCGTCGTTTACGTCGCGCTTACGAATCACTTGCTCAGCAAAGTCTTTAGCGACTTCCCTAATGTGTGCAAGAGGCGGCAATAGGCTAACTTCGTTCAGACCTAGCTTTTCAGCGCTGCGTATCTGCTCGGCGAGTTCTGACGGACCGCCGACCATGCACGCGCCTTCAATCATTTCCGGGGTGACGAACTTGCGCTCGCCCGCAGGGCAATAGCTGCAATGACCTTCGTGCAAAACCTGATGCACTTTTTCCTCAGGGGTGTCGAGATTCCCGATATGGTCGATATATTCTTCCCATATGTTTTTCATGTAATCCGGCACGACGGCGTCGTCTTTTGTATAGCGCCAAACCTCGTAGACAAAATGGATCGCTACCGCGACCCAGGATCCCGCTCGTTCAACCACTCGTTCGTCAGTGAGTTTTTCGCCAGGACGCAATACAACTGCGGTCGTTAAAGTGGTTGTGTGGAAATCATTTAGTACCCGGCCGGCAGCCGCAGCACCTTCACGAACCTTGCCGAGGTTGAATTCCAAAACGTCTTTTTGTTCGTTGAAGATCGAAATTAAGCCGTCACCGTAGCGGCCCGCCGATTTGAGCGCGAGTGGCCCATTGCCGGCGACATAGATTGGAATAGGGGTGTCGGTATTCCGAAATCCGTCCCCATGTTCCTGCCATTTTATCGCAGTGCTGTTGCCGCGGTATTCATAATCGACTTCTTCGTTGTTTAGCATCGCGCGGACAACTCGCAGGTATTCGCGAAACTCTTTGATCGGCATCGGGTCTTGGCCCATGACCCGCATTGCGGTGTGGCCCGTGCCAATGCCGAGGAAAACTCGACCCGGGGCCAACGCGTTAATCGAAGCGATTGAGTGTGCTGTCGTTGGGGCGATACGCGTTCCGGGAATTGCGACACCCGTTCCCAGTCTGATTCGAGACGTGTTCAGGGCCGCGGCTGCCATTGTTGCATAGCAGTCTGACCACATCATCTGGGTATCTGGAAACCAACAAGCGTCGTAACCAAGATCTTCCAGTTCTTTAACAAATCCCCAGTCGCCAATTCTGGTTTGAACATGCAGGCTGAACTTCATCTTCGAATATTCCTTAACATTAATTTAATTCGTGACTCGCTTGTTTGAACTTAATGACGCTCGTGGATCTTGTCGGATTTGGCTGTTTTCAGCGTAGCTTCTTGCTAAATAGACTGACCGTTATCCCCAAAAATGCACTAAACATAACTCAAACTGAGCTTTCCTCATGACGAACGCTTAAGTCCGACTGTTTCCTAGGCCGCCCATTCGATGTTTCCGGTAATTTCGCGAGCTTGAAGTTTAGGCATGACGTCGCCCGCAAATAGACGAATGTTTCGTTCCGCTTCATCCCACGGCATACCAGCGTAACTGAAAATTCCAATGTAACTTTCTGCACCAATGCGCGCTGCATTACTCACTATTGTGTCGTAGCACATCCGCGGCGTACCCCAAGTTTGCAGGCTCATGAAATATTCGATCGCAGCGTCGACGCCGCCTTTTTGAATTTTTGCGGCAAATTGTCCGTAGTACTCATAGCCTTTTTGCCCTTTCAAATGGTCTTCGTGAAATTTGTAATGGTCTAGAACGGTTTGCCAATATCCACCGATGTATTGGCGCGCCAGCTCATAAGCCCGGTCCTTGTCGGGGTCGCAAAATGTCCACCCCGCGATGATCGGTGCAGGCGGTTCGCTGTTGTGAATTTCGCGATACACGCGGTTGTAGTCTTTAAGTTCAGTTTCCACCTGGTCCCACGGTTTTTGCGGGACGACGAGCACGCCTACACCAAGCTTGGCCATTATTTCGATCGATTCAGGAGACACAGCTGCGGCATAGGTTCTACCTTTAAACGTCTTGAAGGGCGCTGGGCGAATATACGCATGCGGCTGTTGCACGAATTTTCCGTCGTACTGACAAAAGCCATTTTCGAGACCGTCTAGAACACATTCTGCGGATTCAACGAAACGCGGTCTTGAATCTTCCATGTCTTGACGAAAACGATCGAACTCAACGCGGCCTGCACCGCGGCCGAGACCTAAAATGAGGCGACCGTTGGACAAGTTATCCAGCATTGAAATCTGTTCGGCAACGCGCATTGGGTCGTGCCAGGGGAGCACGACCACCATCGATCCGAGTTTAACTTTTTGGGTTTTAGCTGCCATGTAAGTTAGAAACTGCAGCGGGTCAGGGCACATCGTGTAATCGGTAAAATGGTGTTCAACGCCCCAGACTGATTCGAAACCCGTGGGTTCGGCCAGTTCTGCCAGGCGGAGGTCATTCTGGTAGACGTCCAAGTCTGTCGTATGTTGCCCCGGATTCTGAAATATTGTAGCCATGCCCACGTGCATTTTGATCACTCCTAGTGCAGTTAAGTGGCCAAAGGATAGTGTGATGTGAGAATTGTGTCGATGCTGAGCGGCGGGCCGGCGCGCGTCGCGAAGTACAAAAATTTGCAATCTGTGCCCCATGGGCGTCAAAATATGTGTACACTGCTGCAGTGCATCATTGAATAGCAGACAGACCCATGTTGTATCACCTCTATGAAATGAACCATGCGCTCGTGGCGCCACTACGTGCGGTGGTCAATGCGAATCGATTTCTCCTCGATCAGAGTTGGAATCCTATCGCCCAATCGTATGCTGGCCGCGCTTCGAGTGCGGCTTGTGAACTATTCGACAGACTCACAAAACAGTACGCCAAACCGTCTTTTGGGATCGAATCGGTCGATATCCCGGGCGGTAAAGTTGGCGTCGTGGAGGAGATTCGCGTAGCGAAGCCATTTTGCAAGTTAGTTCATTTTAAGCGCGACTTTGCAGCGATTTCGGGCCGTCGAAAAGCCGATCCTACGGTGCTGCTCGTTGCTCCGATGTCGGGCCACTACGCAACACTTTTGCGTGGCACCGTTCGCGCGCTAATTCCTGACCATGAGGTTTACATTACTGATTGGCGCGACGCGCGCAATGTGCCGCTAAGTTCCGGGCGCTTTGACCTGGACGACTTTATCGACTATGTGATGGCCTTTATTCGTGAACTCGGCGATGACGTACATGTGATAGCGGTCTGCCAACCTGGCCCGGCTGTCGTCGCCGCAACGGCATTGATGGCCGAAGCTAACGACCCCTGCGTGCCGTCAAGCGTGACCCTCATGGGAAGCCCGATCGATACGCGTATGAGCCCAACGCAGCCCAATGAATTGGCGATGAGCAAATCATTGGAATGGTTCGAGCGCAATGTCATCATGCATGTGCCGTTCCCGAATCCTGGATGTATGCGTCGTGTGTACCCGGGGTTTCTGCAGTTGACAGGTTTTATGACAATGAACTTGGATCGCCACATGAGTGCGCACCAAAAATTGTTCTCAGACCTCGTCATCGGGGATGGGGAATCCGCAGAGGAACATCGGCGTTTCTACGACGAGTATCTTTCGGTAATGGATTTAACGGCGGAATATTACTTGCAAACGATTGAAGTCGTATTTCAACAGCACGCCTTGCCCGAAGGGCGTATGCGTCATCGGGGACACAAGGTCGATACGAGTGCCATAACTGACACTGCATTGCTGACCGTTGAGGGCGAACTTGACGACATTTCGGGAATCGGCCAGACACAGGCAGCACACAAACTGTTTTGCAACGTTGCAGACAGTAAACGCGCGGATTACGTTCAGGCCGGCGCTGGCCACTACGGGGTGTTCAACGGCTCGCGATGGCGAGCTGAAATCGCTCCGCGAATCAAAGATTTCATTCGATCTAACAGACGATGAATCAATAGATTTGTGCCAGGAAACGGGATCCGAAGGTACAACATTGCAACCACCACGGTGATCTTATATCCGTTGCTAACCGAATCTGTGAAAAGAACGAAAATGCACCCGCTGAGGTGATTTTTAATCGGACGCGCGGTCGTACATCCGGACAAACGTGATCGAATGTTTCCACTGCGGGTTGCGCAATTCAGTGGTTAATTTTAGTTGATTACTGCGCGATATTTCTAGACGTTCCATGAGACGTTCCGCGCTGTTCGTAAACGTCTCAATGACGACCGCGTCAGCATCTAGATAAGCCATGGTTGTACCAATGGTGTCTTTAGAGGTTCCTTTTCCAGTTGCGGAATGCACTCTCCCATTGGGGTTAGGATCGATTCGCCGCTTCACCTTGCCGTTGTCATAAGCGACAATAATTTGATCGGAAATATATATTTTTAACGACTTTGCTTCGACCATGTGCCGTACCATCTTAGTGGGATTCACGACTCCACCGTTGCGCCGGGTCTCCCACTCTTTGTCACCAACCTGTCGTCGACTATCAAAAGGATCCGGTTTATCCGGATCGCTTATCTTCCCGTGGTCATAGCTGAAATCGCGGATCTCTTGCTTTAGCTCGTTTAGTTGCTGCGCAAGCGTTTCCGAATCGTCCTTGTTTAGCGTCCACCGACCATTAAACTCGGACGAATCTGCACTCCAACCATCCGAAAACCAAATCATTGTGATGACTGCTATGCCAATGACACACCGATATTTGAGAGACTTTGTCGATTTCAATTGTGTTTGATCCAAGGATTCGGGAGTGGGGGCGAGCATGTCAACGTTTTAACAACACGATTGGCGGAAGTAAAGACCCGCACCGTCTCGATTCTCCGCCACCGGCTGAATGCGGAGCCAGTTCAGTGATTCTTGGTCGACCCGCAGAGTCGCCCCTTACAAACGGCGTAGACCGCAAAAGTGCGGCTTGTAGGAATGTCGACGGTGCAATATAACAGGCATGGACAACCTATTTTGAAGGCAACTTACAGTGACAAATCGATACGCCGAATTGAAGCAATTGACGGACGACTTTCTAGGCGCGTTTAATCGTGCGGACGTTGACGGAATTATGTCGTTTTTTACGGAAGATGCGGTCTACGAGGAATTCCACGGTCGCGTGAATGAGGGCAAGGCCGCCATCCGGAAGTCGTTCGAACGTTTATACAGCGATCGTTTTGGCACGCCCCGGTTCGAAGAGGACGACACATTTATAGATGTTGATCAAAACAAGGTTATGAGTAGCTGGCGCTTGTATCTCGATCTCGAAGGCGAGGCTGTGGTGATTGAGGGACTCGATTTACTTCGCTACCAAAATGATAAAATTGTTTTGAAGCAGACTTACGCAAAAGCAAAGGTCGGATTGTATGAGCCCGTATAGGATCCGCGATGCTCGCGGGTCCTAGGTCTACTCGAGGTGAACGCTCGAGCTCAAACGCTCTTCAATAGGAGCGCGGCAGTCCGAGTTCTCGCTCTGCAATGTAATTGAATATCATTTCGCGGCTCACCGGTGCGATTCTCGGAATCATCATTTCACGTAAGTAGCGTTCGACGTGATATTCCTTCGCGTATCCCATACCACCGTGTGTCAGCATTGCGGTTTCGCAGGCATGAAATCCAGCCTCAGCCGCCAAGTACTTAGCGGCGTTTGCCTGTGCTCCGCATTCGCGCCCCATGTCGTAAAGCATGGCTGCGTTATAGGCGAGGAGCTCAGCCGCTTCTAAATCAATCCAGCATTTCGCCAGGGGGTGTTGGATGCCCTGGTTCTGTCCAATTGGTCGCTGGAAAACCACGCGTTCCTTGGCGTAATCGCAGGCCCGCGCGAGCGCCGCCCGCCCAAGACCTACCGACTCGGCGGCTAACAAGATCCGCTCGGGATTCAACCCGTGAAGAATATAGTGAAAGCCTTTTCCTTCTTCGCCGATCAAATCTTCTTGGGGGATCGGTAAGTTGTCGAAAAATACCGCGTTGGAATCAATTGCCTTACGACCCATTTTAGGGATCTCGCGGACTTCGGCGAAGTCGCGGTTGAGATCAGTGAAAAACAAGCTCAATCCATGGGTTCGCTTACCGGTTTTGTTTTTCGGCGATGTACGAGCTAGGAGTAGGATTTTGTCTGCGCGCTGTGCCATCGTGGTCCAGTGTTTTTGCCCGTTAACGATATAACCGTCGCCACTACGCTCGGCCCGGGTTTCTAAACTTAACGTATCCAATCCCGCGTTTGGTTCGGTTACCCCAAAACAAGCTTTCTGCTCGCCGCGAATTAGCGGCGGCAGCATGCGTTGCTTTTGCTCGGTAGTACCGAACATAACGACTGGATTTAAGCCGAACACATTCAGGTGAATCGCCGATGCGCCAGTGAAACCAGCACCAGATTGCGTGACCGCTTGCATCATGAGGGAGGCTTCCGTGATGCCAAGGCCCGAACCGCCAAACTCTTCCGGCATCGCGATGCCGAGCCAGCCGCCTTCGGCAATGGCGGCGACAAATTCCTGCGGAAAACGTCCTTCGTTGTCGCACTCCAACCAGTAATCGGCGTCAAAATCGCTACACAATTTTGCCACCGCGTCTCGAATCGCGAGTTGATCGTCGGACAGAAAAAACGACATAAGGGGTTCCTAGATAGTAATTGATAGACGAAACTAAGTGGCCCGCCGTGAGGTGTCAAGTTCCTTGGCCGGGACTGCAGATAGTTCAGTGAACGCTGAACAAATAATTCCGTTTTGCAGCTGAGCTATACTCGAACAAATTGTGGAAAAACGATCCGAATCTAGGCTTATGACCTCAATAAAAATAGAACCAATACTAAAGAAAATGGCGCCGGTGGTTCCTGATGCGCTTGGCTTTGGCCGTCATTTCACTGACCGCATGTTCGCCCAGCGTTACAGCGAAGCTGAAGGCTGGAGCGAACCGACGATTGGTCCTTATCAAAATTTAGTTCTGAATCCAGCTGCCGCGGCGCTCCATTGCGGACAGATGGTGTTTGACGGCACGAAGGCTTATCGCCGCAGTGACGGCGATTTGAATTTATTTCGCGCGGATCGGAACTGCGAACGCTTTAATCGCTCTGCCGAGCGCATGGGTATGCCGACGGTTGATGTCGATCTGCATTTCGATGCGATCGAGACGCTGGTCGCGCTCGAGCATCGTTGGGTCCCGGACGTTGATGCGGCTTCGCTGTACGTGCGTCCTGTCATGATCGCAACCGAACCGGTTCTGGAAGTTCGCGCCAGTCGCGAATACCTCCACTATATTATCGTCAGTCCCGTAGGGCCCTATTTTCCTGATGGCTTCAAGCCAGTGTCAGTTTATGTTTCGCACGATCACGTGCGTGCCGTGCGTGGCGGTACCGGAGAAGCCAAAACTCCGGGCAACTATGCAGCCAGCATCTCGGTGTCAGAATCGGCACGCAAACAGGGTTGTCAGCAAGTTCTTTGGCTCGATGCAGTGCACCGGCGCTACGTCGATGAAGTGGGCGCCATGAATATTGCCTTTGTGTACGGCGACAATGAAATTCGCACACCGCCTCTTTCAGGAGCGATATTACACGGCATCACTCGGGATTCAGTGCTGACACTGGCCCCAGCCCTGGGTTATAAAATGAGCGAAACGCCGCTAGAAATAGATGAGGTAATGCGGGATATCCAAAGGGGTGAAATTACAGAAGCCTTTGGCATGGGTACTGCCGCCGTAATAGCGCCAGTCGGTCGTCTGGTAATGCACGACAAAGAAGTGACACTCAATGACAACCGCACGGGGCCCGTTGCGCGACGCTTGTTCGACCAGTTAACGGGCATTCAGTACGGGCGAATCGACGACCCCTACGCCTGGACGAGTCGAGTACGGATCGAACGCGGGGATATGGCTACTGCCACGAGCTAGTTGACATGCGACGGATAGTTTCCGACGAGATGATTTAGCTCCGAAAAACTATCTCACGGGTGACCGAAGAACTGACTCGTATTAACGAAGTTCGAAAGCCGAGGTGTAAACGATGACGGATCCTCAATTTAGTCGCGGATGCGCGTGGATCAACGGCGAGTTCGTGCCGATAGACCAAGCGGCAATCCCAATAACCGACACGGGATTTACACGTTCTGATGTTACCTACGATGTCGTTTCGGTATGGAACGGCAAATTCTTCCGCCTGAATACGCACCTCGATCGATTCGAACGAAACTGGAACCTAATGCGCATGCAGCCGATGCTTAGTCGCGATGAGATAGGCGAGGTCCTGCACGCCTGCGTCGCGAAATCAGGGCTTAAAGAAGCGTACGTCGAAATGATTATGACTCGCGGCGTTCCACTTGGCGGAAGTCGAGATACACGGTCATTCCAGAATCGATTCTACGCATTTGCAATACCGTATGTTTGGATTGCTAATCCAGAACTGCAAGCGCAGGGTATCAGCGTAGCGGTTGCAACACAGGTCCATCGAATTCCAAGCACGTCGGTTGATCCAACGATCAAAAATTTTCAATGGGGAGACCTGGTTCGCGGACTGTTTGAGGCTTACGACCGTGATGCCTACACGGCCGTTCTGTTGGACTCACAGGGGAACGTCACCGAAGGTCCAGGTTTCAATGTCTTTGCATACTATGAGGGTAGATTGCTCACACCGAAAAGCGGCGTGCTAGAAGGGATTACTCGTGCCACCGTCATTGAACTCGCTGAATCTCAAGGTATTCCATGTGCCATCAAAGAGTTCGATTTGTCCTGCTTAGTGGGCGCCGAAGAAATATTTTTAACAAGTACGGCGGGCGGCGTCATGCCGGTCACCAAAGTCGACGGACGTGTAATTGGGAACGGAGCGCCGGGCCTAGTAACGACGCAACTTCGGGAACTCTATTGGCAAGCTCACGACCGAGCCGACTGGTCGCTCGCGGTTAGCTATGCGAGCGAGGATCAAAAATCTATGGCTTAAGATGCCGGTTCAATTAATCCGTTGATGCCACTTACGATACTGAAACAGGTCACTAACGTCGGCGTATCCAGGCCCAGAGATTTTGCTTCACCGACCGCAAAACCGAGTGTTTCCGCGACTTCAAGTTTTTTACCACGCTGAAGATCTTGTAGCGCCGAGAGTCTGTGACTCGGTGCGTTACGCTTCCATTCGTTACCAATTTCGATGAGCTGTCGTTCGGCAAGGTCAATGGCTTTTGCTGCGAGGCTTGCTACAGGCAGTGGCGATTGGTCAATAATTTTAATTGCTTTAACCGCGGCTATTGCCGCCATTTCATGAATAATCGTCGCGGCCAAGTGCGCGCAATTCCTGTCGGCGAGAAATTTACCTGTTTCTCGCTGGGTTGATACTGCAAGGACAAGCAGCGCGACCCAACCCACGAATTTCGACCATTCGATTGTTTGAATGTTGTTTTCAGCGATCGCGTTCACGCCACTATGATTTATTGCTTCAGCGATTGCGGTCGCCCGGTGGCTCAATGCGCCGTCGAACTCTCCAATATGCAGGCAAATATTCCGAGTGAATCGCACCTCACCGCTGGCGAGTAGCTCACCGCTAGTATCGGCCATGCATCCAAGCACTGCCGGAGCACCGAAGCACTGCGCTAACTGCGAGTTCTTTAAAACGCCATTCGCGACGGAGAAAACCGAATCGAATTTTCGCGACGCTAATGGAGCAATGGCGGATTCGATGTCGTAGGTTTTTACGGTCACGATCAGTAACTCCGCATCCAGTACGGCCATCGGTTCGGAAATTACCTGGCATTGCACTTTAAGATCCGAGAGCCCACCAACTAGCAAACCCTCGTCGCGAATTTGCTTCGCGCGCTGGCCACGGGCGACCAACGCTACCTGATGGCCGTCTTCAATGAGGTGCGCGGCGAGTATCGATCCGAGTGCTCCGGCGCCTAGGATGACAATATTCATTCGGTAGAATCTCCGTTAACCGTTCGTCACGCGAGGCACCAGTGCCATGGTACGTACTTGCATTCAGTCTGTGACATCTAAAGTATCACGATTAAGCATCTCCCTATCCGTCTAAAAACACGTGTCAGCGAATGGCACGCAGCATTTTTCAAACCTGATACCTACGTGTGGACGTGGCGCTGCGGACGCCTAATTCGGGAGCTGTAGGCAGCAACTACGGGATCTTTGCCTGTCCGATAGTTTGATGCTCGGTTGACCAATCATTATCCTAGCCGAGTTCTTCAGCGCGAATGGTGAGATTGCGAGTTGTCTTGCGGAATTCCGGAAACCGCACGGGCCGTTCAATCGGGTTTCGAAGGTCCTCGATAAAGCTGAATTGCAGGTCGCGTTACCAAGATCCGCGGCCATTCTAGGAGACCGTGTGCGGTTACACGGAGCGGTCAACCGTGACCGCCTTTCGAACAGTGTTTGTCAGCATGTCCAGCTAGCGGGTTCGCACCCGATTCTTGACCCACCCGCACATAGGTTCATGCTTGGATCGCTTTGGAACCCGGTCGTATCGATATCGGTTTTCTGGCGGTACGTTTCCTAGAGCGCAAATATAAGCCAGACTAGGTGGCTAGTTCGTTTCAAGTAGTGGCGGATTGTCGAGCACGCGCGCAATTGCATTCGTAACAGCCATATCGACAGTGCGATCGATGCGTTCAGATTCCTTGGCGTCGATAAAGAACCTCCAATCAACGGTATTGCGAACGTATTTCGGGGGCAGGTGGTTGAGAGCTATGCACGCCACGTCAACCTGTGCTTCGACGGAGAGTTCAGACGCAACGCTCCGCAGGTGATCGAAAACAAGCTTCTCGTAGACATTCGTTAAGCGAATTTCGGAGGCATCGTCATTTTCTTCTATTTTTACTTCAGCCAGCATTGTAGCGTTCTCGCAATGGTTAAGCACCGAAGGTGCATTGGTTTAAGCATCCAGGACGGCCGCTAATGACATTCGCCGGCGACCATCCTGTTGCCAACGCTGCGCTCAAAATTCCCTGCATTTCGGACGCGCGATGTGCAAAGATGAGGTCTGAGGCTTGCCACGGAGGCCGTCGATGCCGCATGTTACCTGACACCCCACAACCAGAAACGGCATGACTCCAGCAACGACACAAAGTTTTACGAAACAGGCCTAGGCAATCGATAATCGTGCAGCGAAGCACCTCTCGGGCAGCAAATGTCCGGAACGTCCCCGCGGGCTGCGATTACATTTGCCCCGTAGGCCAGGCAGGAAGAATGACGAATTGAATGTTGCTAAAGGACATTGTGATCCTAAAGCAGCGAATTCACAAAGGCGAAAGTAAGGAGAGAGGATAGGCTATGGAACGACAGAAAATTGCTTTAGACATTAGTGATGGACTTGCCCGCATCACGTTTGTCGATCCGGAACGGCATAACACGGTCGATCTTGCCTTTACGAAGCAACTCAGCGACGCGGCGATCCGGTGTGAATCGGATCCTCAGGTGAAAGTTGTCCTCCTATCGGCGAACGGACGAGTCTTCTCATTTGGCGGTGATTTGAATGAATTCTTGGCTAATCGCGACGATATTCAGCCGCATATCCGTAAGATGACCGCCTATTTCCACAGTGCGCTGCTCACACTGAAACGAATGCCTGCGCCACTGGTCGTTGCCGTCGGTGGGATGGCGGCAGGTGGCGGCTTCAGCATCGCCTGTACGGCGGATATGACGATCGCTAAGCGGACGGCGAAATTTTGTTCGGCCTATACGCGCTCGGGACTCACGCCTGACGGCGGCGGAACATTTTTTCTTCCGCGCTTGGTCGGGCCGCAAAAGGCCTTTGATATTATGGCGACCAACCCAGTTCTGAGCGCCGACGAGGCGTGTGCGTTGGGCATCATTGCGCGAGTTGTCGACGATGATAAATTTGATGCCGAAGTCGATGCGGTGATCGCGAGCCTGATGGCTTTGCCTTCAGAGTCGCTCTCGCGTCTCAAGGGCTTGTTGCATAAGTCGCTTGATGTTTCTCTCGAACAACAATTTGAAAATGAGGCGAGGTCGATAGCGGAAATTGCAGCGACCGAGGCGACGATGCAGACGTTACAATCGTTTTTGAAAAACTAGGCGCGACGGGCGCGCCTAGTTTTTCACGAGACGTCCTGTTGCTTCGCGAGCAAATCGCGAATTTCGACAAGTAGTTTTTCTTCGGCTGAAGGTTCTGGTGGTGCTGCCGGCGTTTCTGGCTCCGATTCACGCATTTTTTGCGCGGCGTTCATCGCCTTCACGGCCATAAAGATCGCGAATGCGATGATCAGAAAATCGATAATCGTCATGACGAACGAACCGTGGTTGAGCGTCACCGCGGGAATGTCTCCCTGCGCTTCTTGCAAAACGACGGCTAAGTCGCTGAAATTGACTCCTCCCAAAGCGACACCGATTGGAGGCATGATGATATCAGCCACAAGTGAGGTGATTATTTTCCCAAATGCGGCGCCAATAATAATGCCAACTGCCATGTCGACGACGTTGCCTTTCATGGCAAAATCCTTAAATTCCGACACCATTCCCATTCTTAATCGCCTCCCATTTTTCGTTTATGTCTTATGTGTTGCGAACGTTCTGACGAATAGATCAGTATCTCAGCTTTAGCGTTCGAACTCGCGGGCCGGATCGTAGCATGGGGCGCGAGTTCTTCCCCTTTTAAAATTGCAGTGCAAGAATTCTGTCGGCCTGTCTCGCTAGCGTGGACAAGTAATTGGTGGTTGGCTAACCTGCATCGAATGACCAGCACAAGCGGCGTCATAGCGCATCAACAAAATCCGCAGGAGCCAAAAGAAGATTATGCATATCCCAACCACCAATGCCGAACTATCGAATCAACCGACGGTTTATCGTGACGGCTTATTAGACGGGCAAGTAGTGATGATTTCCGGTGGGGGAAGTGGCATGGGTAGGGCAACTGCGTGGCTTGCTGCGCGATTAGGCGCTCAAGTTCTTGTGTGTGGGCGCAAAGAACCGAAATTACTCGACGTCGTTACTGCTATTCGTAGCGTCGGGCTCAAAGCGGACCATGCGGTGCTGGATATTCGTTCCCGGGACTCTGTGGCTGAAGCCTTTTCCTCGGTCTATGAGCGCTATGGCAAGCTCGACAGCCTAATCAACAGCGCGGGTGGCCAATTTCCACAGCCAGCGATCGAGTACACGGATAAAGGTTGGGATGCGGTTATCAACACGAATCTTAATGGGACGTGGCATATGATGCAGGCCGCTGCTCGACATTGGACGGAACGTACAGTCCCTGGGAGCATCACTAATATCGTCGTCGTTCAACAAGGGCTGCACGGGGTTGCTCATACGCGTGCCGCGCGTGCCGGAGTAATTGCCTTATCGGAAGCGGTTTCAGTCGAATGGGCGAGCCAAGGGATTCGCGTGAACTGTATCGCACCCGGCGCCGTGCAAACTGAAGGGTGGGCCGTTTATTCACAGGCAGCCCGAGAAAAATATCCTCGGACTAACCCGACGATGCGCGCAGGCTCACCGTGGGAAATAGCTGAAGCGTGTGTCTATCTGAGCGGGCCTACGGGAGCCTGGATAACCGGAGAAGTGCTCACGATTGATGGTGGGGGCCAGCACTGGGGAGAAGTCTGGACGACCGGCAAGCCTGAGTATTTCGCAGCCGCAACCCGCTTGTGGGACGATGAATCCGTGAAGTAGCGCCGATCTTTTCTGGCTGTCTCTACTGGATGTTGCCCGGAGTATCTTCGCCGATTTCGCTCATCAATCCTAGCAAAACGTCTCGAGCGAGGATATCCGCCGCCGCGAGCGATTTTATTTCGCAGGCGAATTTCTTCACGCACAAGTCGTGCGCAGCGAGAAGCGCTTCTAAGCGCGCGCGTTCCGCGAAGGTCCGCATGCCGCCATGCCTGTACTTGCGATCAAGGCTCTCTAAGTAGCCGTAGTGCGCCTGCTTGGAGTCGAGCATCGAGCGATAAGCTAGCCACGCGTCCCGAGCTGCTAACGGAAGCTCAGCTGGTAGCGGCCTAACTTTATCGATCAACTAAAGATACGTTTAATGAATCCAACGATGCCGTTACCGCCTGTGGCCGCAGCCGCAACTGGTTCGGAATTAGCGCGATTGTTCGGGCGTGTGCTTTGAGGATTGCGCGGTCGCGAGGACGGTTTTTCGTCTTTGGGCTTGGATTCGTCGACCCGCAGTTCGCGTCCTTGAAATTCACTGCCATTGAGCGCTCCGATTGCTTCGTTGGCTTCGTTTTCATTTTCCATTTCGACAAATCCGTAGCCGCGTGAGCGCTGCGTCCGCCGATCGAATATGACTTCCACAGAAGTGACTGTGCCGTATGGTTCGAAGGCGCCGCGCAGCTCTGCGTCCTGGACGTTATAGGGTAGGTTTCCGACGTAAATATTCATTAGTTGTGCTCGTTGTTGCTCTGTTTATTCGTAACGTATCACTCGAATCGTCGAGTCGATGCATGTGCCGCCTCGAAACGTCGGTCTCACGGTTGGTGTGAGAACATCGTAGCGCTGTCGCTCATTCGGAGCCCTTAGGGGACGCGGTCATGAGGACGCTGATCCATTCCCCGGGCGCATGAGGAATGCGCGCGCATTCAAGCATATTCGCCGTAATCGCGCAATCAAGCAGCGCTCTAGCTTGGAACTTCTCAGCCTGTAAATGCCTGAATCCCAGTTTGCGCACGGCCGAGTATTAACGCGTGCACGTCATGGGTGCCTTCATAAGTATTCACGGCTTCAAGATTCATCAAGTGCCTGATTACATGATATTCGTCCGAGATCCCGTTGCCTCCGTGCATGTCGCGTGCGACTCGCGCGATGTCGAGCGCTTTCCCGCAATTGTTGCGTTTGAGTAGCGAGATCGCTTCCGGCGATCCGTGACCCGCATCGATCATCCGACCTAGCTGCAATGACCCTAGTAATCCTAAAGTGATCTCGGTTTGCATGTCGGCAAGTTTTTTCTGAACTAGCTGATTAGCTGCCAACGGTCGGCCGAATTGGTGGCGTTCCAGCGTGTACGAGCGAGCAGCGTGCCAACAAAATTCAGCGGCGCCCATCGCACCCCAGCTGATGCCGTATCGTGCTCGATTTAAACATCCAAATGGACCTCGTAGTCCTTCTACGTTTGGCAATAGATGTGCTTCGCTCACGAATACGTCATCCATAACGATCTCGCCGGTCGTCGAGGCCCGCAGGGAAAACTTTCCTTCAATCTTCGGTGCGGAAAGCCCGCGCATGCCTTTTTCGAGCACGAAGCCTCGAATAACACCGTCGTCTGTCTTCGCCCAGATGACGAAAACGTCCGCTAATGGCGAGTTCGTGATCCACATTTTATTGCCACTTAAAACGTACCCGCCGTTCGTCGATTTTGCACGCGTGGTCATGCCGCCGGGATCTGACCCGTGATCAGGTTCTGTCAATCCAAAACAACCGATCCATTCGCCGGTTGCGAGTTTTGGAAGGTATTTTTGGCGCTGCTCTTCGGTGCCATACGCATAGATCGGGTGCATGACTAAACTGGATTGCACGCTCATCGCCGAGCGAAATCCGGAATCAACCCGTTCAACCTCCCGAGCGATGAGGCCATAGGCGACGTAGCTTGCCCCGGCGCCGCCATATTGCTGCGGTATGGTGATGCCGAGCATGCCCAATTCGCCAAATTCGTTCATGATATTTCGATCGAAATTCTCATGCCGATGGATATCAAGGACTCTTGGCATCAATTGCCCTTGACAAAACTGGCGTGCGGACTCGCTGATTAAACGTTCGTCCTCGGTTAACAGGCCATTAAGGCCAAGCGGGTCTTGCCAGTCAAATGGCCCCTCGGCTGTTGCTTGATTGTGGCCACTCTCGCGTGGGGATTGTGCGTTCATGATCAGAGTTTTCCTCGACTATAGTTACAGACAACAAGTGCGTCTCGCCGGTCCATTATTCATATCGACCCCGCGCGACTCCAGCTAGAGCAACCGGACTGTCAACGGATGAGGTGGATTTAAGCGCAGTTAGCGTTGCGGGGCTATTGTATAACGTCGTTCAGCACAATCCCTGCACTATGACGGCCCGGACACGCGAAAGTAGCGATGCTCGATTTGGTTGGAAGGTGTCGGTATATTGTGCGCGTGCGGTAGATTGTTAGGTTGCCGGAGCGATGTGGTGATTTTCGTAGAGGGGGACGGACTGGATATAGTCTATTTATGGATAAAGTAGTAGCTAACGTGGATGAAGCGATCGCTGGGATCGCGAGCGGTATGACGCTAATGATTGGCGGGTTTGGCGTATGCGGGATCCCGGAAAACGTGATTGCGGCACTGGCAAAAACAACCGTGAGCGAACTCACCTGCATCTCTAACAACGCGGGTGTCGGCGATTTTGGCCTAGGATTGCTTCTCAAGGACCGCCGCATAAAAAAAATGATTGCATCCTATGTCGGTGAGAACGACGAATTTGAACGTCAAATGTTAAGCGGTGAACTAGAGGTCGATCTCATTCCGCAAGGCTCATTAGCGGAACGCTGCCGAGCTGGCGGCGCCGGTATACCCGCTTTTTTTACCCCGGCCGGATATGGAACAGAGGTCGCAGAGGGTAAAGAAGTCCGCGTCTTCAACGGCAAGCCACATATTCTGGAACACGCACTCACGGCGGATTTCGCGTTAGTGAAAGCCTGGAAAGGGGATCGAGCGGGAAACCTTATCTTCAAAGGGTCGGCGCGCAATTTCAATCCGGTCATGGCGATGGCTGGTAAGGTTACGGTCGCGGAGGTCGAAGAACTCGTCGACAACGGAGAACTCAATCCAAACGAAGTGCATACTCCCGGCATTTTCATCCAACGGATTTTCCAGGGCGCAAACTACATCAAACCGATCGAACAGCGAACGGTACGCTCACGTGGCTAATCGTCGCGCTCTAAATCAGCTCGTTGACCCAATCGATAATTGAAGAACCCACATGGCATTGAATAAAGAAGGTATTGCGCAGCGCATCGCCCAGGACTTGCGCAGCGGTTGGTACGTTAACCTCGGCATCGGAATTCCGACCCTGGTCGCAAACTACGTTCCGCCGGGCATAGAAGTCGAATTTCAGTCTGAGAACGGGATCCTAGGGATGGGGCCGTTCCCGTTCGACGGTGACGAGGACCCGGATCTCATTAACGCCGGAAAACAAACAGTCACTTTGTTGCCAGGCGCATCGCTGTTCGATTCCTCGATGAGTTTCGCGATGATCCGAGGACAACACGTACAATTAACCGTGCTTGGCGGGATGGAAGTGTCAGATTTGGGAGATATTGCTAATTGGAAGATCCCGGGTTCCATGGTGAAAGGGATGGGCGGGGCGATGGATTTGGTCGCATCAGCGAAGAACATCATCGTAGCCATGATGCACACTAATAAAGCCGGCGAATCGAAATTGCTCCCAGAATGCACGTTGCCGCTCACGGGCGTTAAGTGCGTCAGTCGCGTCGTATCAAATCTCGCGGTACTCGACGTGACTCCCGCGGGGTTTAAGTTGATCGAGCGTGCGCCGGGTGTGAGCATCGAGGAGATCAAACAGGCAACGGCCGGCAGGCTAGTCATTGAAGGAGATGTTCCAGAGATGGCTCTATAGCGACCGCACCGCGGCTTTTGCAGGCCCGCGTTTGTTGGTAACATTCCGACTCCGCTTTGAGGGCGGCTTGAGAGCGCATTCGACTCTTTAGTGACGCATAATTTAGTGAGACCGAGCCATAAATGGCGATTTTGGCGTCCGGCGTGAGCGAGCCCCCCGAACCGGCGCGAACTCACGAGAAAGAACTGCGTGCGGAATGTGTTTTCCAAACTACCTGACTGCGCGGTTAAGCACCTATCGTATGGTTAGCTGGCACAGCACCTTCGCATCTGACGCGAGAACCGGCGAACAACGTTAGCGAGATTGACTTAAGTCGCCAATCGAATGATTAGTAAATAGTGATCTTAATTTCGCCGAGCTGGCGAATTTGGACTGGAGGATTGTATGAAGATCTTAGTGGCCGTAAAGCGCGCCATAGATTACAACGTGAAAGCGCGACCAAAATCGGATGGCAGTGGCGTTGAACTTGCGAACGTGAAAATGTCGATGAATCCATTCGATGAAATCGCGGTCGAGGAAGCCATACGACTGCAAGAGGCCGGTACGGCGACGGAGATAATTGCAGTTTCTGTCGGACCAAAACAATGTCAGGAAACGCTACGCACGGCCATGGCAATGGGGGCGGATCGCTCCATCTTGGTCGAAACAGACGAAGAAATGCAGCCACTGGCGGTCGCCAAGATTTTGAAAGCGATTGTCGATAAAGAGCAACCGGGTCTGGTTATTCTTGGTAAGCAAGCAATCGACGATGATTCAAATCAGACTGGACAGATGCTCGCCGCGCTCCTGAACTGGTCACAAGGAACATTTGCTTGCGATGTCGAACTGGCCGACGGCGGGATCAAAGTGAACCGCGAAGTTGATGGCGGCACGCAATCAGTTTCGCTAACGTTACCGGCCGTGGTGACGACGGACCTTCGGTTGAATGAGCCGCGCTACGTCAAGCTTCCGAACATCATGAAAGCTAAGAAGAAACAACTCGATATTTTTTCCCCAGCGGACCTGAGCGTCGATGTGACACCACGGTTGAAACTGCTAAAAGTAGAAGAACCTCCGGTCCGTAAAGGCGGGGTTAAAGTAGCGGACGTAGATGAACTCGTCGCTAAATTACGCAACGAAGCAAAGGTAATTTAAATCATGGCAGTCCTCGTTCTTGCTGAACATAACAACGTCGCATTGAATCCGGCAACACTGAATGCGGTGGCCGCGGCCGTTGAGATTTCCGAATCGGTAGATATTTTAGTCGCGGGTTCTGCATGCTCTGACGCTGCGCAAGCGGCGACGAAAGTTGCCGGCGTCCGTAAAGTTCTGGTTTCAGACGCCGCTCACTACGCAAACGCGCTTGCGGAAAATATCGCTCCGCTGATCGTGGGTCTATCAGACACCTACAGTCACTTCCTGGCTGCGTCGACGACGAATGGCAAAAACATTATGCCTCGCGTCGCCGCCCTTATGGACGTTGCTCAGATATCGGACATTATTAGTGTTATCTCAGAGACCACCTTCAAGCGTCCTATTTATGCGGGCAATATCATTGCGACGGTAGAATCTCAGGACGATAAAAAGGTCATCACTGTGCGTACGACGGGATTCGATCCCGTCGCAGGCGAAGGCGGCAGTGCAGCAATGGAGAATATCGACAGTGGAGCGGACGCGGGTCTGTCTACATTCAACGGCGAAGATCTGACGAAGTCTGATCGTCCAACGCTGGCTGCCGCAAATATTATTGTTTCAGGCGGGCGTGGCGTCGGTAGTTCTGAGAATTTTGCGATCATTGAAGCGCTTGCCGATAAGCTCGGAGCTGCGGTTGGCGCTTCGCGTGCTGCGGTTGACGCAGGCTACGTGCCGAACGACTATCAAGTGGGCCAAACGGGTAAAGTTGTCGCGCCTGAACTATATATCGCGATCGGAATTTCAGGCGCCATCCAACATCTGGCGGGTATGAAGGACAGTAAGGTGATCGTTGCGATCAACAAAGACGAGGAGGCGCCGATTTTTGGTGTTGCGGACTACGGCCTCGTCGGCGACTTGTTCATAGAGGTTCCAAACCTTGTCGAGGCGCTAGACAAATAACCTGTAATGGTAGTGACGCGAATTCAACTAGCTGAGATCGGAGATGGCCGTGGAACGTGAATCGATGGAGTTCGACGTCGTCATTGTTGGTGGCGGTCCGTCCGGACTAGCGACAGCGATCAGGCTTCGCCAGCTTGCGATGGAAAATGACACGGAACTAAGTGTCTGCGTTTTGGAAAAAGGTTCCGAGATTGGCGCCCATATACTGTCCGGGGCCGTCGTCGAACCGCGCGCGCTCGACGAGCTTCTACCGCAATGGAAGGAGCAGGGCGCGCCGCTCAATACACCGGTTAGCAAGGACCGTTTTTTGTTCTTGACTAAGAAGCGCGCGATTCCGTTTATCACGCCACCGCAAATGCACAATGCGGGGAATTACATCGTTAGTCTCGGCAACTTGTGCCGCTGGTTGGCCGAACAAGCAGAGGCATTAGAAGTCGAAATCTACGCTGGTTTCGCGGCTTCAGAAATCCTCTACGATGAGCAAGGAACTGTCAAAGGCGTTGCAACCGGCGACATGGGCAGACTTAAAGATGGCAGTGAAGGCCCGAACTTCGCTGTCGGCATGGAACTGCATGCGCGGCAAACAGTATTTGCTGAAGGTTGCCGAGGATCGATGACGAAGCAGTTATTTGAGCGGTATTCGCTACGCGACGGGGTCGAACCACAGGTTTATGGCCTCGGCATAAAAGAACTGTGGGAAATCGATCCGACCAAACATAACCCCGGGTTGGTGACGCATACGGTCGGATGGCCGATGGATCTGAAAACGTACGGTGGGTCGTTCCAATACCACTTTGAAGAAAACTTAGTCTCAATTGGGTTCGTAATCGGTCTCGATTACAGCAATCCTTACCTTAGTCCGTTTGATGAGATGCAACGTTTTAAAACGCACCCGGCAATGCGCGATACATTCGTCGGCGGTAAGCGAATCTCCTACGGCGCGCGTGCGATTAGTGCGGGAGGCTTCCAGTCGATCCCTAAACTGACTTTTCCCGGTGGACTGATAGTCGGGGACGCCGCGGGATTTCTCAATGTCCCGAAGATAAAAGGCACGCATACGGGGATGAAGTCTGGAATGACTGCTGCTGAAGCGATTTACGAGTCATTCCGATCAGGCACGTCAAAGTCTACAGAAGTACTTTCCTATCCCGAGAAGCTGAAACAAAGCTGGGTTTGGGACGAACTCTACCGGGAACGTAACATTAAACCCTCGTTCCATTGGGGCCTACTACCGGCAATGGCTTACTCAGGTATCGATAGTTACTTGCTACGGGGTAAAGCGCCATGGACCCTGAAGCACCGGCCTGATCACGAGACATTGAAACCGGCGGCGCAATGCAGCCCTATTGATTATCCGAAGCCTGACGGCGAAGTCTCGTTCGATATACTGTCATCAGTGTTTCTATCGAACACGAATCACGAAGAAGAACAGCCGTGCCATTTAACGCTAAAAGACTCGAGTGTCCCGGTCGCTGTTAATCTTGCGAAATACGCGGGGCCGGAACAGCGTTATTGCCCGGCTGGTGTATATGAATTTGTGGAAAGTGGCGGTGAAATGCAATTGCAAATCAATGCTCAAAATTGCGTGCATTGCAAAACGTGCGACATCAAGGACCCAACACAAAACATCAACTGGGTAACACCAGAAGGAAGCGGCGGTCCAAATTACCCGAACATGTAACTAAGTTGATGAATCTAAAATGCCAAAAATTAACTACGTAACGCACTCAGGCGAGACCCATACGTTTGATGTCCCGGTGGGCTGGTCTGTAATGGAAGGGGCTATCCAGAACGACGTTCCCGGTATTGTTGCCGAGTGCGGCGGAGGTTGCGCTTGCGCGACTTGTCATGTGTTTGTTGATGCGCAATGGGCCGGCAAACTCGGAGATCGTTCCGCTATGGAGAAGGATATGCTTGAGTGCACTGCCGCCGAAAGTAACGAACAATCCCGACTTAGTTGCCAATTAAAGGTTTCGGAAGAATGTGACGGTCTAGTCGTCCATTTGCCCGAGACACAGACCTAAGATAATTATTGCGTGTCGGACAATCCGATAATAATCGTTGGGGCCGGGCAAGCGGGTCTCCAAGTCGCAGACTCACTGCGTCGGGGTGGGTATGACGGGGGTATCGTGTTGGTTGGGGAAGAGCCGTTTCTCCCGTACCAACGCCCGCCGCTCTCGAAGCAATATATGTCAGGTGAAATGGCTGATGAACGGTTGCTATTCCGACCTGCAGATTACTATGAAACTAAAACAATCGAAGTGATCCGTGATGCACGGATTACAGAAATCTCGCTAAGCGAGCGTTCTGTTATTATCAACGGAACTCGGCGTAACTATCATAAACTCGCACTCACAACGGGTGCGGCTGTGCGCAAATTGACCGTCCCAGGTGCGCAGCAAGGGTCGGTTTATTACTTGCGAGATATCGCCGATGCGACGGCGATCCGAGCAAAACTCTCGACGGATTCCTTGCGTGTTGTCGCGATCGGCGGTGGATTTATTGGGCTTGAGATTGCAGCCGCGGCCCGCGAACTCGGGCATTCGGTAACGGTAGTAGAAGCGCAGGATCGCCTAATGGCGCGAGTCGTCGCACCACTAGTATCAGATTTCTATCTTGATCTGCACCGACGCCACACAGTGGATGTGTTGCTCGATACCGGGGTGAGTCGAATTGACGAAAATTCCGATGGGTCACTAAAGGTCGTGCTAACTGATGGCCGCGAGGTAGCTGCGGATATCGTTGTCGTCGGTGTAGGTTCTATTCCGCGGAGTGAGTTAGCGCAAACGTGCGGGATTGCCTGTGGCAATGGGATTATCGTCGACGAGTTCGCCCAGACTTCTGATCCGCATGTTGTTGCGGCAGGTGACTGCACAATGCATAAGAATATACGTATCAAGGCGCCTCATCGGCTTGAGTCCGTACAAAACGCGGTGGATCAGGCAAAGGTCGCCGCGGCGACCTTACTTGGGGACAGCAAACCCTACGACCAAATCCCGTGGTTTTGGTCGGATCAGTTCGAGGCGAAATTGCAAATTGTCGGTACATCGATCGGACACGACGATGTTGTCCTACGCGGTGCACCTGATAGCGGCGCATTTTCTTGCTTTTACTATCACCGTGACGACCTCATCGGCGTTGATTCCGTGAACCGCCCAGCGGATCACCTCGTCAGTCGTAAACTCATCGCTGCCTGCTCGTCTGTTCCGAAGCGCATGGTCTCGGATCTTGACGGTAATTTGAAATCACTCTTGTAAATCGAAGCGACGGGCCTAATTGCAACACACGGCTCAGAAAGATACCGTTTATTTAACTAACGGAACACAATAACTTTAGAACAATTCGGCAACCGCCGACCGGGGACTAGTGAAAATGCCGAAGGTGATCTACGTAGACGTTGATGGTGAACGACGGGAAAGTGAAGTCGCTAACGGCTTGTCGGTTATGGAAGGGGCGATCGCAAATGGCGTCTCCGGGATCCTCGCGATTTGTGGCGGCAGCTGTGCCTGCAGTACATGTCATGCCTATGTGGATGATGCGTGGATTGCGATCGCGGGTCCTGCCAATGAAATTGAAGAATCGACACTCGAACTTGCCACTGATCGACGAGCGGGAAGTCGTCTCACGTGCCAAATTGTGATGCGTGATGAATTGGACGGACTCGTGGTGCACGTTGCCGATAACGAAGGCTGAAGTTAATTCACAACCACAGGTTTTGCTAGAAGGAGGGTTTTCTCAATTGGTCGACGCCATTACCAATACGGCCAATTATCGTATTGGTTTCGCATTGACGAGTGTCGCGATATAGCCAGCCCAGTCAGACTCTTGATGGTCGACGAATTCTCCGAACTGGAAGCCGATCAGATACTCGTCATTCGAGAGATCGGCGTAGCGAGTGTGACCGTCGACGGCGACCCAGAGATGAGTGCCCGGAATCCGTAATTTAAGTGCAGTCTTCCCGTCGCGTTGCGCTTGCTGCAGCCCGGCGTAACGCATTTCAGGACAGTAAAGCTGCACTCCGCCAGCGGCCACACTGGTCGTGACAATTTCTAGACCATTGACGTTAACGGCAACTTGGCGGGCGTAACGAGGCGAGGTGCGGTGCGGTCTTTGATTCCCGTCTTGCATGTCGTTGGCTATACGAGATACCCGCTAATTTACCTTTCATTCGGCCGCATGGGAATAAGGAGCCGTCGTTCTCGTAAGTGCGGTGTTTGTGAGCTCGACCTAATCGCGGTGACGTCCCCTATTAATAGGCGGCAACCGGTGAGGGGCTACGCACCCAATCAATATAGGAGTACCAACCAGTAGCATCACCATCTCGAAAGGAATCAAACGATACGCCAACCAAGTACTCATCATCGCATGGACACGCGTATCGGATATTTGCGTAGACGGTAATATCACGTTCGGTCGGAAGTTCGATGACTAATTCAAACGGTGCGCTGCGAAACTGTTTTACCAGCGCCGGGTATCGCATCACTGGACACACAAGTTGCGCGCCTTCCCGGGACACGTTGCTGGTATGAACGACGAGTCCAGCAACTTCCACATTAATTCTTCGGATCCGCAAGCTTCGCGAAATTCGCTTGATAGACCGTTGGTCCAGCCCGCGTTTTAGTCGATGCATATGTCGACCACTATCTGTTTCGTGAACGTCGCTGGATAACATCCGGGCGCATCAATTAAACTATGTGCTTAAACTTCCGACAGACGGTGCTGTCGGTCGCGTACAAGATTGAGTATAGAAGGCGGTCCGGTGTGACGCGTGACATACGTCAACACAATGAGACCCCAAGAATGTCAAAAACTGTGCCATGTATAGTGATAGTTTTGGGCAACCAATAATCCCAAGCCGACGGGACAGATAACCGATGTACGAATTACACGAGTTCTACCTTTCCGTAGCATCATATCGAGTCAGGATAGGCCTGAATTTGAAAGGTGTTGAATACCAATCTGTTCCTGTGTCGCTCGTTAAAGGCGGCGGTGAGCAGCATCTTCCAGAGTATCGGGCGTTGAACGTCCAAGGTCTCGTTCCAACCTATGCCGACCGCGATATTACTTTGACTCAATCAATGGCGATTTTGGAATATTTGGATGAGCAATATCCGGAGCCTTCTTTCTTACCAGGTGACGCACTTAAGCGAGCAAGAGCGAGACAAATCGCGAATATCGTTGCGTGTGATATTCAGCCGCTACTTAGTCTTCGTGTCCTAGCTTATCTGCGTAATACATTCACAGCCGATCAGGCCGCTCGCAGTAAATGGTTTAGGCATTGGTTGCTCGAGGGACTAGATTCATTAGAGTTGTTAATCACAGCCGAGCGGGGATCGGCGACCTATTGTCTCGGTAACGAGGTCTCGTTAGCGGACATTATGTTGGTTCCGTTAGTCTTTCAAGCACGCCGATTCAAGTTGACGATGGATGATTTCCCGCGCCTGTGTGAGATCGAAGAAGCGTGCCTTCGCCTCGATGCATTCCGTCGTGCAGCACCGCAGGATTAGTTTACGGACATGACGGCAATTGTTGCGCCGACCGCGAACATCGGAATCGGTTCGTAGAACCATACTTCGCCGCGGCTGTGCTCGGTAGCGCCGGCAATGGCGACGAAAGTGCGAATTTCAAACCCTCCTTGGCCTGCCTCTCGATAGGTTTGTTCGTCGGTATAGGCGATCAGATCGTCACGGCGATTATTCACGAAATGGTCAAGAAACTCTCGGTCCCATTGTTCGTTAATTTTCCCAGAATCAGGGGTGGCAGGCCAATGCGAAATTCCGCCGGTGCCGATTATCGCGATACGTTCCGAACGTTCGTTGCACGCTTTGCGCAGTGCACGACCGAATTCGTAACATCGACTTAACGGTGCGAGCGGTGGGCCTTGGCAATTAATGTTCACGGGTATGACCGGGAGGGTAAATGCGGGTGTCAGGAAGTGCAGCGGCACCATGATCCCGTGATCGAATTTCCATTCCTGTGCATACGCCAAATCGATATCGGTCATCACGGATTCAATCAGCTGGCGAGACAGTGCAGCGTTTCCCGGGATCTCCACTCGCGGTATCCCCAACCATTGTGGATCTTCGATCGGACCGACATAGGTATCGCTCATGCCCATGCAAAACGCTGGCATGTTGTCCATAAAAAAATTCGCGAAGTGTTCGGCGGCGACGATAATAAGTACGTCGGGGCGACTCGCTTCAAGCGCGCATCGCAAGCGATCGAAACTCGCGTAAAGCGCATCTCGAATAATCGGGTCTGCGCGATCGGCGCGTCCCGTAATACCTGGACCGTGGCTGCAAACGCCGGCGAATACTAAGCTCATTGGCTAACTCCAGACAGCGGCATACAGGCCTGCACGTACGGCGCCGTGGTCGCGTAAGCCCTGGCGCATGGCATCAAGATATGCATTCCATTCATAGCCCGACATGGCTGCAAAGTGCATTAGGATCTGCCCATTTACCCCCATCACATAGAGCAGGCCGATGTCGGGACTTCGAAGAGCCAGGATTTCTTCTTCCGTCAGATCGTACTCCGTTAGAAACGATTCGAAATTATCGTTAAACCGAGCCAAGGCATATTCATCCCGATTAATCTGAAAGAGCAGTTTCTGAACGTAGTAAAGACTCATAACAGTCGAACTAATGCTATGTAGCCGACGGGTGGGAATGAGCGGCGAGTGCGCCGCCAAGCTCGGTGAGTAATGCATGCAGTTGCGCTAATTTTTTGACACCGAAGACCGTTTCAATATGCGCGTATTGCACCTCTGATTGGGGGGCAATCGTTTCGAACAGTGTACGCCCCCTAGTTGTTATCGATATCAATGAGCGCCTTTGATCAGATGCGACAACATGACGTTTCACTAAACCGCGTTCTGTCAATTTCTGTAATATCCGCGAGAGGCTAGGGGACAGTATAAAACTTCGTTTCGCGAGTTCCGTTACCTCCACCTTGTCGACTTCAACCAGCGCCCGAATCACTCGCCACTGTTGCTCAGTTAACTGATAGCTGCGCAGCACGGGTCGGAATTGACTCATGACCACTTCGCGGGTGTTTAGCAATGCCATGGGTAGTGAATGCGAGAACGTTCGCATGGGTAAATTCGATCTAATGGCTTCGCTCTGGGCGCTGTCTTGTGGGTTCGAACGATACGTTTCAGATTTGCTCATCGACAATACCGTTACTCAGAACGCCGATGGTTGGCGAGTCAATTTCTACGACGTCTCCTGGCTTGAGATATTTCGGCGGATCGAAGCGCGCGCCAGCGCCGTTCGGCGTTCCGGTGGAAATGATGTCGCCGGGCTTTAGACGCATAAACGTGGAGAGATAACTGATCAAATAGTTGAAAGGAAAAAGTAGGTTCGCGGTTGTGTCGAACTGACGTTGTTCGCCGTTAACGTGGGTGCCCAGGGACAGATTAGTGTAATCAGAAAACTCATCTGCCGTCACCATCCATGGACCTAAAGAGCCAGATTTTTCAAAATTCTTGCCTTGCGTTACGTTGAATTTCGCATGGCGTAACCAATCGCGAATCGACCCCTCATTGAGTAATGAGAGTCCAGCGATGTGCGCGGACGCCTCGTGCTCAGGAATTCTGCGGCCCTCACGTCCGATTACGATGGCAATTTCACCTTCATAATCAAGCTGGTTCGACTCGGGCGGGCGAACTAAGGGTTCGTTGTGTCCGACCAGAGATTCGCGTGTGCGCATAAATACACTTGGGAATTTCGGCAGGGCGGAGTCATCTTTGTATTCCGCGTTGCGATTAACGTAGTTAACTCCGATGCAAATGATTTTCTCAGGGTTAGGTACTGTCGGAAGATAGCGAACCTCGCTTAGTGAGTGATCGGCCAGGGTCCCGCGGATTGCGGCGCGAACAGCGTCGATGCGATCCGCAATGAGAATTTCGCGCAGCGAACCATAACCTTCGCCAAGACGTTTCGTGATATTAACGACACCATCGTCAACCACCGCACCCACTGCGCTTTCGCCGTTTAATTCATAACTGAGGAGCCGCATGTTAGCGCGCTTAACCCAACAGACCGGCGCGCAACAGCACGGCGTCTAGGCGTTGTTCTAATTCGCTTGTTGCCGGAACCATTGGCAATCGGTGTTCATTACGGGGAATGAGACCGAGCTTGCGCATCATGTACTTAATTGCGATCGGGTTAGTATCGAAAAACACCGCTTGATTGAGTTCGAGTAGTTGTTCGTGATGATTGCGCGCCGCCGATAAGTCATTGTCCCAAACGGCGGCGCAAATATCGGCCAGAGCTTGGGGTCGTAAATTTCCCACGGCATTCATAAGACCACACGCGCCAACGGCCATCATCGGAAACGATAACTCTTCGAGACCGACGAAGATGCGAAACTCTGCGCCAAATTCTGCCACACACTCAGACACGAACCCGAGATCGTTTACCGCATGCTTCATCCCGACAAAATGTTGCGATTCGTTTTTGATAGCTTTGAGCGTATCGAGCGTTACGTTAACGGCTGTCCGACCCGGGATGTGATAGATCATCCACGGGACATTGTGACGCTGTGCAATCTCCAGGTAATAAGCGATGAGTCCCCGCTGGGGCGGGCGGATATAGTAGGGCGTGACGATCAGTAGCGCATCGACTCCGCTTGCTACCGCGTGATCTGTGAGTGCTAAGGTTTCCGCTAGTGATTGGGATCCGGTCGCGGCGTAAACAGGTAGTCGACCCGCGCTGATCGACATCGCAATGTCGACAAGCCGATTCCGTTCTTCCACGCTCAAAGTCGACGGTTCAGCCGTTGTCCCGTTGACTAGAATGCCGTGTGAACCGTTGCTGATTTGATATTCCACTAGCGCGGCATAAGTATCGTAATCCACTTCGTTATCCCTGAACGGAGTGATGATCGGCGGTACGGACCCGCGGAGCTGTTGGACGGTGGCGGTCAATTCAATTTCCTCGCGATAGCGCAGTTCGATGAAGGTACGATTAATTACTTAACATGTTAAGCGTATTGCGATAGTGTGGCAACATTCCGATAGTCGATCGCACGGAGATAAAGAACTTATGCCGCATTTCATCGTTGAGTATTCCGCAAATTTAGAATCTCGTGTGGATATAAAGAATCTCATTCAAGCCGTTCACGCTGCGGCGATTGAAACGGGTGTGTTTCCGCTTAAAGGGACACGAACTCGCGCGGTGCCTCGGGAGATCTATGTCATCGCCGATGGGCATGCGGATAATGGCTTCGTGCATGTCACTGCCCGAATCGCTCGTGGACGATCGACTGAGGTGCGCAAGCAAGCGAGCGAAGCCATCTACGATGTAGTCTGCGAATTCATGCGCTCTTATTTCGAACAGAATCCCTTAGCCATTTCGTTTGAAATGCAAGAAATCGAGCCCGACACAAGTTTCAAATTAAACAATCTGCCCGAATGGATAGCCGAGCGTGAAACACAATGAGTGCAATTTTCGAACGAAATAAAACGCAAGCGGATCAATATCTCGAGCGATATCGACTGGCGCCATTGCAGCATTTTATTGATGGTCGCCACGAAGAGAGTATCGAGGGTTCGGTGTTTGAAAATTCGACTCCGATTGATAATAGTCACTTGGGTTCGGTCGCCCTCGGCGGCGCTCGTGACGTGGATTCAGCTGCTCAGGCGGCAGCAGTGGCGTTTGAGACCTGGCGGCTAACCCCCGGGGGCGAGCGCAAGGCGGTAATGCACCGCATTGCCGACGCAATTGTTGCGCGTAGCGAGGAAATTGCGTTGCTAGAAAGTGTCGACACTGGCCAACCAATCCGCTACATGGGCAAAGCGGCGCTTCGCGGGGCAGAAAACTTCAGATTCTTTGGCGATCGTGCACTCAGCGCGCGGGACGGCGTCTCGCTCCCGACAGGTGATCACCTCAACTACACCTTACGGCAGCCTATTGGTCCGGTCGCCGTGATCACGCCGTGGAACACCCCTTTTATGTTGTCGACGTGGAAAATCGCACCCGCACTCGCGGCAGGTTGCACGGTGGTGCACAAACCAGCTGAGTGGAGTCCATTGACAGCATCACTACTCGCGGAGATCTGTCACAGCGCGGGCTTGCCATCCGGCGTATTGAACACGGTTCATGGAACCGGTGAGTTGACTGGTAAATTGCTCACCGAGCATCCCGCCATAAAGGCGACAGCCTTTGTAGGTGAGTCGAAAACGGGTAGTCAGATCATGATCCAAGGCGCGCCGAGCTTGAAACGTCTGCACGCGGAACTTGGTGGCAAGAATCCTGTGATCGTGTTTGCGGATGCTGACCTAGAGCGGGCATTAGATGCCGTCGTGTTTATGATTTATAGTTTGAACGGCGAGCGTTGTACTTCGTCTAGTCGCGTGTTGGTCGAAGAATCAATTTACGCGGAATTTTGCGCTGTAGTGTCCGCCCGGGCGGCGGCGCTCAAGATAGGGCATCCGCTCGATCCGGATGTCGAAATTGGACCGTTGATCCATCAGCGACATTTCGAGAAAGTGCAATCTTACTTCACCATTGCCGGGCAAGAGGGCGCGACGATCGCCGCCGGAGGACGAGCTTGGGAAGACGGTGGCTCAGGAAATTACGTGCAACCAACCTTGTTTACGAATGCCACACCAAGCATGCGCATCGCTAACGAAGAGATTTTTGGCCCGGTATTAACGGCCATTCCATTTGTCGACGAAGCCGAGGCGCTGGCGATAGCGAATCGAACTGATTACGGCTTGGCCGCTTACCTTTGGACCCAAGATATCGGGCGCGGACATCGGCTAGCACGTGATTTGGACGCCGGTATGGTGTGGGTGAATTCAGAGAACAATCGCCACTTGCCGGCCCCGTTTGGTGGTATGAAAGCGAGCGGAATTGGTCGCGATGGCGGCGACTACAGTTTTGATTTCTATATGGAAACGAAGAACATTTGCATTGCGCTTGATACGCACAAAATTCCCCGGATCGGTTAGCAGATAGCAACACTAGCTGACGAATTTTGTCACGCTTCAGAGAGCTCGATCTTCCGTCCGTCGTCAGGCCTCTGATCAGATTCGCTTGGGCCTACGCAAAGCGCAATTCTGCCACAATGTGATGCAGGTTTGAGGTTCTTATGCGCATCCGCGCTGGCATGGTTTATCCTAGGTGCCGAGTAGCAATGCGACGGAGAAAGAGTTGTGACGACTATCAAACAGGAAGACGTTATTCAGAGCGTAGCGGACGCCCTTCAGTATATTTCCTACTACCACCCGCCGGACTACATCAGAAATCTAGCTCGCGCCTATGAGTTGGAGGAGTCGCAGGCGGCGAAAGACGCGATGGCGCAAATACTGATCAACTCACGAATGTGTGCGGAGGGTCGACGCCCGATTTGCCAGGATACCGGCATCGTTACCGTGTTCTGTAAGGTGGGTATGAATATTCAATGGCAGGCAGATTGCGGCCTTGAGGACATGATTAATGAAGGCGTGAGACGCGCGTATTTACATCCGGAGAACAAACTGCGCGCCTCGATCGTATCTGACCCCATCGGCAAACGCTCGAATACGAAAGACAACACCCCGGCAGTTATTCACATGAGCGTCGTACCGGGCGACGAACTTGATATCACGGTCGCGGCTAAGGGCGGTGGCTCCGAGAACAAGTCGAAATTCATCATGCTAAACCCGAACGACAGCATTGTTGATTGGGTGCTCAAAACGGTTCCGACGATGGGTGCTGGTTGGTGCCCCCCAGGGATGCTCGGTATCGGAATTGGTGGCACAGCCGAGAAGGCGATGCTAATGGCCAAAGACGCCTTAATGGATCCGATCGATATGCAGGAATTGATCGCACGTGGTCCAACGTCCAACATCGAAGAATTGCGTATCGAGTTATTCGAAAAAGTGAATGCCTTAGGCATCGGCGCACAAGGACTCGGCGGTTTGACTACCGTATTGGATGTCAAGATCAAAGATTACCCGACCCACGCAGCATCCAAACCCGTGGCTTTGATTCCGAATTGCGCAGCGACTCGGCATATCCATTTCAAGTTAACCGGGTCTGGTATCGCCGAGCTACCGACTCCGAAGTTATCTGATTGGCCAGAGATCAGCTGGTCTGTTGGCGATACCGCTCGTCGAGTGAACCTCGACACGGTGACCCCTGAGGAAGTTGCGAGTTGGCAACCAGGCGAGACGCTTCTGCTAAATGGGGCGATGTTGACCGGCCGCGACGCTGCACATCAACGCATTAAGGAGATGTTTGAGCGGGGGGAAAGCTTGCCTGACGGCGTGGATTTCAATAATCGATTCATCTACTACGTGGGGCCCGTTGATGCTGTGCGCGATGAAATTGTTGGACCTGCCGGACCGACCACCGCCACGCGAATGGACAAATACACTGAGATGATGCTCGCCGAAACAGGTTTGTTGGGCATGATCGGCAAAGCAGAGCGAGGTCCGATCGCGATCGAATCAATTAAAAAGCATCGCGCCGTCTATTTGATGGCCGTCGGTGGGGCGGCTTATCTCGTGTCTAAGGCGGTGCGCTCATCACGTGTCATTGCTTTCGAAGATCTTGGAATGGAGGCTATTCGAGAATTTGTCGTCGAAGATATGCCGGTTACCGTGGCGGTCGATTCGACGGGCGAGTCCGTCCATGACACGGGTCCTAAGAAATGGCGAAGCATAATCGGAAATATTCCTGTCAGCGTTGAAGCATAGGGCACTTAGGATACCGTTTGGAGTCCGCATTCGCGATCGTCTGAACCCTTCGTTGGATCGAAGTAGTCGTCATAGTCCGGAAGATTATTGAAATAGATATAGCCTTCCAAATCGACTTCAGTCCAAGCGAGCAGGGGGGCGATCCTGGTGATGCCGCGGGGCCCTGGAGAGACCGTGTCGAGAGAGCGACGATAGGCCGTTTGGTCGGCTCGAATGCCGGTCAGCCAAACGTCGGGTTGCAATTCAGCGAGTGCGCGCTCGAAGGGTTCCAATTTTACGTGGCGGACGAACGATTCGTGTTGCTTCGATCCAATTGCCGGAATGCTATTTACTGAAGGTCGGCATTCCTGGAATGCGGGCTGCGGGCGATAAATGTGAATATTCAGATTGAATCGATTGAGAACTAATTCAACAAATTGATAAGTCGCCTGCGTGTTGTAGCCGCTATCGACCCAGAGAACGGGTATATCGGGGAGGACGTTGGTCACCATGTGAATTAAACCGATTGAGTGCGGACGAAAATTCGTCGTCAGCACCGGTCTGAGGGAAGTGATAGCCGCCCAATCAACGATCTCCTCAGGTGTCTGGCCCGAAAGTAGCTGATTCGCGGACGGCATATCGATGGGCGACGTCGGCGGCCTAGCGGGTAAAACGTTTATATTCACAAGAACTGCTCGATTCGTTAGTTAGAACTAAATCGAATTATCGTGCAAGCTTGGATTAATTAAAAAGTCGGATTCGGAATATCCTTATGTGTATCCGATCCCGGCGATAGTTTTGCGTAAGAACCACTTGGCTGGCAGCGAAAGTGCTTTGTGCCGTTGCGATTCGACTAGCCAACGCAGCTTTTCGACTGCCTGGCGCGCTGGAAAATGCCGGCACTGCCGATCGCGATCAACGCAACCGACAGAGGCGGTGCGGTTTTGCGGATTATCGTTGTCGGCGCGTTCGTACGGCTGCTGCGAGTTGTTTCAATACCGGGATCGTCGCTTCCCAATCTAAACAGGCGTCCGTAATACTCTGGCCGTATACCAGCGGTACGCCGCTTTGATGGTTTTGCTTACCGGCTTCCAGATGACTCTCGAGCATGACGCCCATTACCGATGTACTACCTTGTGCGATCTGCTGAGCTAGTTCTGCGGCCACAAGCGGTTGCTTCGTGTGATCTTTGCGACTGTTTCCGTGACTACAGTCAATCATGATCCGGTCATTTACTGCCGCGGCGGCCAAATTGGATTGGGCCTCCAATATCGATTCGAGGTCGCAATTAGGCCCGACATTTGAACCGCGCAGTATTAAATGGCAAGTATCGTTGCCGGTCGTGTTAACAATTGCCGAAATTCCCTGTTTCGTCACTGACAAAAAATGATGGGCGTGGCGACTTGCGCCGATCGCATCAATGGCGATTTGAACGTTACCGTCAGTCCCATTTTTAAATCCGACAGGCATTGACAAGCCGGACGCGAGCTCGCGATGAATTTGACTTTCAGTTGTGCGTGCGCCGATCGCACCCCAAGAGATTAGATCTGCGATAAACTGAGGAGTTATGACGTCGAGAAACTCTGAACCCGCAGGTAATCCCCGTTCAGCAAGCTCTAGCAACAAGCCGCGAGCCCTGCGTAGTCCGTTGTTAATATCAAAACTGCCGTCCAAATTCGGATCGTTAATGAGTCCTTTCCACCCGACTGTGGTGCGCGGTTTTTCGAAATAGACCCGCATCACGACAAACAGATCGTCACGTAATTTCGCCGCCAAGGACTGCAGTTTTGTCGCGTATTCGAGCGCCGCTTCCGTATCATGAATGGAGCAGGGACCGACGACGACCATGAGCCTGTCGTCGCTGCCTTTGACGATATCGCCGGCAATCCGTCGCGCGTCCACGACGTTATCGGAGGCTTGTTCCGTTAACGGCAGCTCCTCCATGAGAATCGCGGGCGGAATTAAGGGTTTGAGACCGTCTATCCGGACGTCATCGGTCACCTGAAACATCGAGCGTGGCTCCTGCTGCTTATTCGTTACTAAACGGGCGCGCAGTATACCGTTTAATTGTGCCAGCAAAATAACGGGCGCCGGGGGGGGAAGGGGGGGGGTAAGTACCCGCTGCCCGAATTTGGATGCGCCAAAGCGCGTTTAAGTGCTGAGGAGTGAGGTGCCGACCTGGTAGCACAAGAACGCGCCACAATAGCCCAAAGTCGACATGTACACCCAAGCGAAAATTGGCCAACGCCAGGTATTCGTTTCGCGGCGCATGACGGCGATTGTTGCGACACATTGCAAACACAGTGCGTAGAAAATCATCAGGCCCAAGGCCATCGGTAAGGTGAATACAAGGGTGCCGTCTGGTCGTCGCGATTCCTTGATTCGATCAAGCAAGGTGCCTTCATCCGAATCGTCAATCGCATAGATTGTGCCGAGAACGGCGATAACGACTTCTCGAGCAGGAAACGACGCAATCACAGCCGCCGTGACCTTCCAATCCCAACCGAGTGGTGCGAAAAATGGCGACACCGATTTGCTGGCGGTTCCAAGGTAACTATTCTCAAGCGCGAACTGCGCGGCAATCGGACTGCCAGGCTCGATGTCGGTGGGCACTTGAGATTGCGGAAAAGTAGCGAGAAACCAAATCACGATCGCAACGCTAAAAATAACCGTCCCTGCCCGGATCAAAAATATCTTTGCCCGACCGTACAACTTGATCGCCATGGAGCGGATGTTGGGTGTTCGATAAGGCGGCATTTCCAAAAGAAAAGATGGCGTCGGTCCGCGTAGGAACGTCTTATTGAGTAAATAAGCCGTTGAGACTCCGCCTACCATGCCGAGGAAATAAAACCCGAGCAGCACGAGTCCATGCAAATTTATAAAGCCCCCAAGGTAGGTTTTGGGTGGAATAAATGCTGCAATCAATAGGGCATAAACAGGGAGTCGCGCCGAGCAGGTCATAAATGGGGCGGCCACAATCGTGGCAATGCGGTCGCGGCGATCCGGTATGACCCGCGTTCCCATGATGCCCGGCACCGCGCACGCGAAACTCGACAACATCGGAATAAACGACTGACCAGATAATCCGCACCAGCGCATCAATCGATCCATTAGAAACGCTGCCCTCGACATATAACCCGTGTCTTCAAGCAAAATAATAAACGCGAATAAGATGATGATCTGGGGCAGGAAAATTATCACGCTCCCGACCCCGGCGACGACGCCGTCGCTCAGGAAGCTGGCCACCAGTGGGGATGAAACTAGACTGGCTATGAGCCCACTCAAGTAGCTGGATTGCGAATCGATAAATTCCATCAGCGGGCTCGCCCAAGCAAACACGGATTGAAATACCATGCCCATAGCCAACACGAATATTAGACTGCCTAGAACGGGGTGATTGAGAACCTTGTCAATTCGATCCGTCCCACGATTTTGAGTTTCACTGCGCTGCTCGACCCGGTTAATTATTTCGTTTATCCAGCCGTAGCGATTTCTCGCCTCTAAGGCCGCGAGAGGTCGGCCGGCTCCGAGTTCACTACGAACAGATTCGAGCTCTGTCTCTAATGAGCGGTCAAAATTTATTAACCGTTGCTCCGCGTATCCACCTTGATCAATCAATGCACGCTCGACATCTACGGTGGCGAAATTTTCGGCGTTAGCGCCGATCGTCAGAGCGATTTTCTCTGCTGCCACGCGCAATTTGCGGTCGATAACGTGGCGCTCGATATAATTAGAGTCTAAGGCCCGGGTGATTGCGCCACGAAGACGATCTAGGCCTTCTCCACGGGCCGCGCACATCGCAATGACGGGAACTTGCAGCGCCTCGGCTAATTCGTCCACGTCAATAGAAGTACCTTGCGAATCGGCGAGGTCCATCATGTTGAGCGCGACGATCACTGGCAGCGAGAGTTCTAATATTTGCGAGGCCAGGAAAAGATTGCGCCGCAAATTGTTCGCGTCGACGACGACGATCACGAGGTTTGGTTTTCCGACGTTTTCAATTCGACCGAGTAAAACGTCAATGGCGACCATTTCATCCGGTGATTGAGCGGCCAGCGAATAGGTCCCTGGCAAATCTACCAGGATGGCTTTTCGGCCATCAATCTCGGCTTCGCCTCGTAGGTGCTCGACCGTGACACCGGGGAAATTACCAACCTGTTGGTGCATTCCGGTCAAGGCGTTGAATAGCGTGCTTTTGCCGGTGTTCGGATTGCCGAGCGTGATGATGACTGGGGCGGATTGGGTGGCGGCGCCGCTCATTCTTCCAGAGCGTCGATCAAAATGGTCGCGGCTTCGCTGGTGCGCAGGGAGAGCGAATAGCCGAGCACTCGGATTTCGATTGGGTCACCTGCAGGCGCGCGACGTATGACGTCGATTCTTTCGCCTTCGATTAGGCCTAATTGCATGAGTCGCTGGGTACTGGCGCTGTGTTGCGTAAAGCCGCAGACGATGCCGGTTTGGCCGGCCTTAAGACTTGCCAGAGACGGCATTATCGATGCCAGAATTTACGGAGCAGCGATTTTCCCGTCGGTTTGATGAGATCGACTTGAATAGCGTTAGCATCATCCCGAGTCAGGGCCCAACGGGATTCATCTACCGAGACCAGAAAGGGGTCTCCGCTGCGTAAAACACCCACTTCCACGCCTGGGACAAGACCGCGGGCTGCCAATTTCGCGTTGAAAACCGGATCTGCGGATTCCACGTCGATGATTAGCGCCCGGTCGCCATAGCGCAACGTGCCTAGTGCTTTGCAAGTTGGTTCGGGTCGAGCACTCATTAGCATTTACACAGTTATTCTAAATAACAGTGCGAATGCTAATGATTCTGAGTTACAGATGCAATCGTATTTTAATGTGGGCTTGTGCGTCTGCGCGCCTGATGGCTAAAAGCTGTTGAGCGAGCTGTGCGTTACAAACGGAGCAGGGAGGTGCGCATGGGACGCTCGCGGTCAATGAACGGGGTCCTTAGGTAGTCGGCAACTGATGGGGCATCCGCTTTTTATGGTGATTTCGCTATCGCAGTTTGGAGTTTACATCTTTGCCGGACGACTTCATGTCGCGGGATTACTAATGCCGTAAAAGCATTCGTATCGCCATTATAATTGACCTAGTCGTTCGCCGTTTCCGAGAAGTGCAGCTGATTTCGGGCATTCGAAACAGCCACCCTATATGTAGCGGCGGCATATCTGCATTACTCTATATGGGGTACGTAACAATGTTTTATTTGTGTAATCCGCGGCCATGGCCTATGCTCGCCGCACCGCATTGATTTAACGCAATTCTGTTGCTAAGTTGTTGAATAATAAATATAGAATAATTTTATTTGACGGCGACAAGCACGATAGGGCACTGCTTGGCCTTGCTCTACGCAGCGCCTTGCCAAACTCCGAAGTGCTTGAGGCATCGTCCGCCGTGGAAGTCGCGCATCACATTAGCGCCGGCCCGGTCGATGCTATCGTCGCAGACCCAGTTGCTCGCTTCGGCGAAGTGATCGCTATTACGCTCGATATAAGGAAGCGCTACCCGGCTTGCTTGTGCTGGTTGTTCAGCGGTGAGGGCTCGCTCCCGTCGCTGCGAGATTGCGTTGGTCGCGGCATCGACGGTCGGTTTGCTAAAACGAGTTCGGGTTTCCTGGAACTGCCGACGTCTTTATTGCGGCGCTTGCAATGGTTCGGCGAATTAAAAGAACGCTTGCCGGTCGATAACAGTGCGTTGTTCTCCTCCATCTTTCCTGGCGCGACGTGCCTTGTCTCTGACGACGGCAACCTACTTATGGTTAGTGAGGAATTCGAACGTCTTGTCGAACAGCCTCGATTCGGGCTCGTTGGTTCTTCACTAGTTCAGTTTTGGATGGACGAGGAGAAACGCGAAGAATGGAATAGCCGGATGGCCCGGCCGCCGCGAAGTTGGGATTTTGTCGGTCGGTTCCGTTGTTCACGTTCTGATAAACCGGTGATGGCCATCTCTTTGCGAATGCTGGGATCAGAACCGAGTGGGCGTAAACTCTGGGCTGGAAGCATGACCGATGTATCAGGATTGGCCAACGCTAGTGTGACGGCGGCGCCAAACATGCAATCTGCGAGCAATGATGTGGAGCAGATTGCTCTCGCTCTGTCGCACGATTTGCAAGCACCGCTAAATTCACTGGCGAGTCACGCACAAACCCTGACGTCCGCCCTGCAAGACGGGACACCAGAAGTTCTCGCGGCCGTGCGGGAAGTTGATGGACTGACCCGTCGGATGCAGCAAATGTTGGACGGGATCCTCGATTATTCACTCGTGAATTCGCTGGACGAAAAACGCGACATCGTCAGTCTTGATAGCGTACTGGAAGAAGCTACAGCAAATTTGCGCAGCATGATCGATGATTCTGGAGCTACCATTGAGAATCAGCCTTTGCCTGCTTTAGCGATTGCTCGTCCTCAGATGGCTCAGGTATTCCAAAACTTAATTAGCAATGCGATTAAATTTCGAGGCGCGAGGATCCCGCGCATCCGGATCAGCTCGGTCGAAACGGGTGAGTATCTGCGAGTACGCTTCGAGGATAACGGGATCGGTATAGATGCTGCTGAATTCGATAAGATATTCGAGATGTTTTATCGGGCACACAAAGATCCCAGTTACGCTGGCATTGGGGCCGGATTGGCAATATCAAGGAGAATTGTGCGCGCCCACGGCGGTGAGATTACAGTCGAATCCACCAAAGGGCGTGGCTCATGCTTTACACTCCAGTTTCGTGGGGCGGCCGTGCGAACAATTTCACAGGCCGGGAGTGCACAAGAAGCGGTAGGATAATTACAATGAAGAACTGCAAAGTTTTGCTCGTCGAAGATATTGAATCGGAAGCGAAACTTGTGAGGAAACATTTAAAGCTCATCAGTGGATGGCGGTTCTCCGTCGACCATCACGACCGTCTCGACTCTGCAATCGCTCAGATCCCCGAGCACGACTACGACATTGTCCTTCTAGATTTGAATCTGCCCGATGGCGCCGGTATCGAAGTATGCCAGCGTATGTTGGCCGCGGCGCCGAATATTCCGGTCGTTGTACTAACCAACCAAAATAGTGATGAGCTCGGAACCAAGGCGATGCGCGAGGGCGCGCAAGACTACCTTATAAAGCGCGAGGTCGATGGTCCGTTACTCGGACGAGCGATTCGATATGCAATTGAGCGGCAGAAAACCGAGCAGGCCCTGCGCGAAAGTGAACAACGCTATTCGCTCGCGGTCGCCGGCGCGAACGATGGTGTATGGGATTGGAGTCTCAACGACAACGTCGTCTATTTTTCGCCCCGTTGGAAAGCGATATTAGGTTATGCGGATCGCGAAATTACCGATCGCATTGAAGAATGGTTTGAACGCATTGATCAGCGCGACAGAGATCTGTTTGATGATGAGTTGAGTCGCCACCTCCGCGGTGAGTCGGCACATTTCGAATGTGAGTACCGAGTCGTCAGCCGCGGCGATGAAATTCGATGGGTACTTAGCCGTGGTCTTGCGGTGCGCGACGAACTCGGTCAGGCATCGCGCATCGCAGGATCAATGACTGACATTACTCGACGCAAGCAAACCGAAGCGCGTTTGTTGCATGAAGCCATGCACGATGCGCTGACAGGTTTGCCGAACCGGAACCTATTCGTTGATCGACTCGATCTCGCACTGCGCCGCTACCGCAGAGATGCGGGACGCTTGTTCGGTGTTTTGTTTTTCGACTTGGACCGATTTAAACATGTAAACGACAGTTTAGGTCACGCGGTTGGTGACGAATTGCTCTGTCAAATCGCCTTGCGGCTCACAAACTGCTTGCGTCCGGGAGATACCTTAGCGCGACTCGGGGGAGACGAGTTCGGCATCGTATTGAATGACATCGACGGACCTACGGATGCGATTTATGTCGTCGACAGACTTCAAGAGGCGCTGTCACATAAAATCGAAATCGAGACGCACACGATTTACACAACGGCAAGCATAGGCATCGCGATATGCTCTGACCTATACGGTACCTCGGACGAAATCGTACGCGATGCAGATATTGCGATGTACCGAGCAAAGAACTCGGGGCACGCGACCTATGCCGTATTTGATACTTCCATGCACGATCAGGCAATGCTTCAGCATCGGATGGAAACTGACCTCCGGCGAGCGTTAGAACGAGCGGAATTCGAAGTATATTACCAACCAATAATTGAAATGAGTTCTGGGCGCTTACAGGCTTTTGAAGCACTCTTGCGTTGGCAGCATCCGTCACGCGGGTTAATCATGCCGGACGATTTTATTGGCTTAGTTGAAGAAACTAATTTAGTCGTGCCCATTGGCTGGTGGGTCATAGAACGCGCGGCCAATCAGTTGGCCACGTGGCAAAGATTGTTCCCGCTAAACCCGCCGTTGGCGATGAGCGTAAATGTTTCTGGTAAATTATTTTTTACCGATGACATGGCGAAGCGATTAGCCGTTCTAATTGAAGACTGCGGCATTCCACGAGGTAGTTTGCGCTTAGAAATTACCGAACGAGTTGTCATGGATCACGAAGATCTGGTGCTGAGCACACTCGCCGACCTCCGCGACATCGGCGTCGAGCTGCACATTGACGATTTTGGCACGGGATACTCATCGTTAAGTTATTTGCAACGCTTCAAATACGATTCGTTGAAAATTGATCGCTCATTCGTTTCAACCATGAGTCAGAAAGTGGACAGTAGCGCAATCGTAGAAGCGATTATCAAACTCGGGGCCACGCTAGGTATGAAAGTGATTGCGGAAGGTGTCGAAACGCAAGAGCAGCTAAGCCGCTTGCGCGCAATGGATTGCCCCGAAGCACAAGGTTATCTATTCTCAGAACCACTGCACCACGACGCTGTAAACGCTTTTATACAAGCGGGCACCGCTGCCGTCGAAATGGTAAAGGCGCACTAACTCGATTACTCGAGCAGCGCAGCAGTGACGACCCGAGGGCTGCAAGTGCTGACAATACGGATCGCCTACTACACTCTGGCAATAGCCTTGGCGTTCGCGGTCCTCGCGTATTGTGAACAGGAAATGCGTTTTCTTCGAATCGCGAATGTTCACTCCGATATAGAACACTCGACGGCGCTCGCTTGGAAATCGCTGTGGGAAAAATTAAGCTTTTCAATCTATTCCGGTGCGCGCGAATCGCGTTCGAAAACGGATGATTTATTTGCCGCCGCAGCACAGCGACACCTCCTGGCAGAACGCTGCGCGATTATTTTTTTCGTTACCACGTGTACTTTCTTGGCGCTGCAGCTTTTTCGCGCGCGAATCGCGAAAACTCATTTCGAGACGGAGATCGCGCGCGATATTCTCGCGATTTCAGCTGTGTGTTTCCTCGTTGGACTATTGGCGCCAATATTTAGTTTGAAAGCCTACACCGAAGTGCCGTTGTTGGGCGAAGTTGTCTTAAAGTACGAAGCGAAAAGCATTCTGACGACCATTACAAGTTTGTTCGATTCGCGGAGCTACTTTATTGCACTTTTGATTATGGTATTTAGTGTCTTCACGCCACTGGTTAAACTGGTGATAGCGTGGCTAGTGTTACAACGACGATGGTCGAATTGGCATCAGCATGGATTGTCGATTATCCATTCGATCGGCAAGTGGTCGATGGCTGACGTCTTCGTTGTTAGCATATTCGTTGCCTATTTTTCGGTGCGGGGAGATTCCTTTAGCGACGCAAGAGTTGAGTTAGGACTCTATTATTTTTCAGGCTACTGTCTGCTATCGTTAGTGGTAGGGCACATTGTCGGAGGCCGACTATCAGGTGCTAAAACAATCTAGACACTCTTACTCGCCGACAAAAATCGACGTCTTGCGCGTTAGATGATGCTCGGTTTTTTCCCGTCTAAGGTTCGATAAGAATAGTGAGGACGACGTGCCACCATCTCAACTGATTATCGGCTGCGGATATCTTGGGGCGAGAGTTGCCGCCGTTCTTGTTCGTCAAGGCATGAACGTAGTCGCGACGACGCGCTCGGAGAAAGGCTGGCCCGGACTTCGCCGCCTTGGCGTCGCGCCGATACTTTTTGATATTGCCGGACTGGGGTGCGCAGATCCGTTTCCAAGCGTGGTGGCCGCTGGCGCCTTAGACGTATTGTTCATGTTAACGCCGAGTGCAATTAAACCCGCACTGGAACCACAAGCGGGCTACGATGTCCTGCTAAGCCAGCTCGCCGGATTACCGATTCGACGTGCCGTTTTAATATCGAGTACGTCCGTTTATGGGTCGTCTAGTGGCGCCGTGGTTAGCGCTGAAACGATTGCTAAACCTGCGGACGCTCGCGGCCAGTTGGTTGCGGAAATTGAACAGCGTTGGCTTGATCAGGGAGAGCAGTTCAGGGTTTGCCGGTTAGCCGGTCTTTATGGCCCCGGGCGTATTATTGGACGCGATAGGTTGGCGAAAGGTCAGGGGATTCCTGGTGATCCAGACTCGTGGTTAAACCTAATCCATATTGATGATGCGGCCGATTTCGTCATTGCGTGTGCTCGCAGCCAGAGCGCGAGTCGGATTGAACTCGCAAGTGATGGTCATCCGGTTAGGCGTGCTGACTACTATCGATTTGTCGCAGACCAACTCGGTTTTTCCGACACG
>JBLFWX010000044.1:0-42801 GCA_047611805.1 Gammaproteobacteria bacterium | reverse complement strand
TTGGTGTTCAGGAGATTGTCGACGGTACGCAATAAGCGTTCGCAGTCGACTAGTATTCGCGTGCCCCAACGATTGATCTCCTCATCGCCCGATCGCCGATTGAGCGTTTCGGCCGCCAACTGGATACTCGCCAGCGGGCTTTTGAACTCGTGAGAGACGCTAGCCAGAAAATTCTGCTGACGTCTGGCCAATTGACGGTCGCGGCGAATGGTTGCTGCAAGGCCGGACATTGCGACAATCAGCACGAGCAAGAAGAAGCCACCTTCCCAATAGAATCGGTTCGTGCGACGGTGGGCTTCGTCTCGAATCTCCTCAATTGCATCTGGATCGACTAGAGCGATCCGCGTATTCGGGGCAAACGTGATGTGGTCAAGTGCCCGATCTACGTCGCGGACACTCGCTCCAGATAAGGCTTTCGTAACGGTAATCGCGCTGTCCCTATACAAGCGTTCCAGGCGTGCAGCGGTTGCATTCGCGTGATGCGCGTTTTCAAAGACCCACCAGGCTACTTGAGCCGCGGCAATCGCTAACAGCAATAAGAACCCAGTTTGTAAAACTCTTGTTTGATCGGATTTCATTATATGGATTCACGGCGACGGGTTGGTATTGCATATTAATGTCACTGGGACTTTGTCGGGCTTAAGTAATCGTAAGGCGCATAGTGTAATAGCGAGCAAATAAAAGTGTGCGATAGTGCGCAGCCTCGCGGTTTTACGCTCGAATGAGTCGCCCATCTTAGGCCGTTTCCGGACCAGCCTGTTAGATCGTTCCCAATTCCAATAGGCACCTACGGTGCCGGGGCATCCGATTATACGATGCCCTGGCGCACTCGTTAGAGTTCTAAATTTCTGACCAGATTTGATCGAACTACGCTGGTCTATAATTCGTCTTCTACGACGCACCTCCGATAGGCCTGTGGCGCAGGAGCGAGCTATCGGTTGTCGGCGCTGCAGCGCCGCGTAATCGGCTCGCGAATTTTGGATCGAGTGCGTCTAAAAACACATCAACCGAACCTTCCGGCCCGTGGTGCATGAGGCCGCGCAATCCCGCATTCGGAATATGCGCGAAACGTCGTGCAAGTGACTCGCACCATTTATGAACCGCTTCGCACTGCTTTTCGTCCAAGCCACGGAGATCCTTTTTTAATAATCGCTCGACGCTGTCGTTAGCTGTTTGTTGATAGTGATTTTGCAGTACAGCGAACATCGGGCCGAAAAATCTATCGGCAAAACGCGCATTCAGTTCCACGAGTGCGTTGTCCACTATTTCGCGTGCGGCCGCGGCTTGGGAATCCCGCCCGTGACGGTTCCTACTGGCGATGTCGACTATCTCGTTCATTGCAAAGCGCTGCAGTTGCAGCCGGCTGCACGCTGCAGGATCAATGTCTGGTGGAACGGACATATCGATCATCAGAGGTGCTTCACTGCTAGCCGTTGCCGCGGCGATCCTGACGAGAGATGCCTCATCGAGCACCGCATTAGGCGCACCGGTACAGCTCAACACAGATTCCACCGGTGGTGGATCGTCGCGAAAATGATCCAAGCTCAAGTACGGGACGTTGTATTGATCCGCGAGGGCCCTCGCATTTGCGAGCGAGCGGTTCACGACGAGGAACGGAATATTTGCGGATTGTAGCGATACGGCGGCCCGCGTCGTCATCGGCGAGACCCCGATCAGTGCAACCGTTCCGGAGGTCCGTGCGTGCCGTGCTTTCAGCTCATCAACCGCAATTTCAGCCAGTGACACGCGCCCAGCGCTAACCTGAGTTTCGCCACGCACCCGACCCAAGATCCGATAAGCTTCGTTAAACAGTAAATCTAGTGCTGGCCCGCAATGCCCAAACTCTTGCGCGCGTTCATGAGCTCGGCGTACTTGTCCAGCGATCTCGACTTCGCCTATACACGCGGAATCGAGCGCCGCCGTGACAAGAAATAGATGTTCGGCTGCGCCTTCACCGCCCCAGGCTCGTAGCACACGTTCTGCTTCGCCGGGTTCAGGCGCGTGCCCGCTCAGCATCGTAAACACCTGGCGCCGCAAATCCCGCGTGTCGTTGTGATCGGATCGCAAGAACAGGATCTCCACCCGATTGCACGTCGACAAATACGCGAGCTCGGCGATGCCGTTGTCGCGTGCAAATGTCGATAGTACGGCAGATAATTTGTCTTCCGCGATGGCATAGTTCGCCAGCGCCTCACTACCATCCTCGCGCCAAGAAACGCCAATCACGCCTAGTTGTCCTAACATCGCCATTCCCGTTAGTTCTCCGAACTCGTAGTAATAGCAAAGGGGGAGGCTGTAAGTGTCACCGTTTCGTCATCAGCGAGCAGGCGTGTGGCTTGTTCAGCCGAATCTCGGCGACGCCTAGACTCGTCTACCCTCATGCATAGTTAGTCAATAAGTGTCCCAGCAAGGACATTGTTAGCTCGCACCGTCAATAGCGTCGCTGAATGGTCGACTGCGGCATAGCGTTGCAATGTTAACAGTGGTAATTTGCTCCTCGACGGGATCTCGTATCCTGAAATTCGAGCGCGCGTAGAGCGGAGTAATTCATGTCAGCAGTCGTCTCAGGAAGCAAATCTATCGCCGATCTCGATGGGCCGAAAGGCCTACCGATCGTCGGAAACTTGTTGCAGGTTAATTTTGAGCAATTTCATCTGCACGCTGAGCGCTGGTGCGACGAGTTTGGTCCGATATTTAAGATCCGCATGGGACCGAAAACGATCGTCTGTATCGCTGATTCCGATGAAGTCAATAAATTGTTACGCGATCGTCCAACGACTTATCGGCGTCGGGCGACCATTGAGTCTGTCATTAAGGAGCTCGGTTTCAACGGCGTATTTTCGGCCGAAGGCGAAGACTGGAAGCGTCAACGTAAAGTTGTCGCGCTGGCTTTAAACAGCGCGCACCTAAATCAGTTTTTTCCGCAATTACTCGACACGACTCGACGCCTCCAACGACGCTGGGAGAATGCCGCCGACCAAAATCTCAGCGTCGATTTGTGTCGTGATGTTATGCGTTACACCGTCGATGTCACGACCCAGCTCGCCTTCGGTGTAAACGTGAATACGCTTGAGACCGACGGTCCGGTCATCCAGCAACAACTCGATAAAGTTTTCCCGATGCTAGGTAAGCGGGTGAACTCTCCGTTTCCTTATTGGCGCTACATCAAGTTACCTAAAGATCGAGAGTTAGATCGAGCTATCGCTGGGATAGAACGAACAGTCAACGGATTCATCACGGACTGCCGGCAACGCATGCAAGAAAATCCGTCGCTCTACGACAAGCCGACGAATTTTCTGGAAGCCATCATCGCCGCACAAACCGCCGAGCAGGGTACTAAATTTACCGACCAAGAGATTTATTCAAACGTCGTTACCTTGTTATTGGCTGGTGAAGATACGACCGCTAATACGATTGCGTGGGCAGGTAAATATTTTATTGAGTTTCCGGAATACTTCGCCAAGGTTCGCGAGGAAGTGGATTCACTGGTTGGATCGGAGTCGCTGGTCACCGATCATAATCGTCTTCCACAACTCAAGTATCTTGAGGCGTTTGCAAACGAAACCATGCGCATTAAACCCGTAGGCCCGTTATTCCCGATGGAAACGAACGAGACCGTTAACCTGATGGGTTATGAATTACCCGCGAGGACTCCCGTACTGGCGTTAACACGGCATCTCGCAATCAACCCGGCGAATTTTGGTGCACCGGAGCAATTCAATCCCGAACGTTGGTTGGATCCGGAATCTAGTGCTACGGCGCCACATAAGACGAATGCATTTCTGCCGTTTGGAACCGGGCCGCGATTCTGTCCCGGCCGCAATCTTGCGCTAGTGGAAATAAAGATGGCGCTTGCTATGTTGTGCCGAAATTTCGAGATTGAGCTAACCGATCCTACGCGAACGGTCGAGGAAAAACTCGCGTTTGCGATGTTTCCGTCCAACTTGAAGGTGAAATTTTCTCGTCGCCAATGAGCCTCGAGTGCTAGCACCTCACCGTTTGTACTTCTGGGCGATGGCTAGCGCGGCGGCTAAATCTTTCGAATCGTCACTGGCTTGGAAGTGAGCCAAAATTGAAGTTAGGCGGCCTACGGTTTGGGCTTGCTCGTGAGTATCCTCGGTGCCATGTACGATACCAACTACGGCGCGCAGTTCGATGGCGCGCGAGCCATGCATGCGCGCAATACTCGCCGCTGTGGCGAAGGACGTTAGCGCAGAGTCCTCGACCGTGTTCCCAGCGCTCGGATCGGCCAGTAATAATTCTCCCTTGAGGCAATGTAACGTTGGCAGAGAATAGGTCGTGCCCGAGTCGGCGACAATTTGGAAAGCCTCATCTAGCAATAGGTAAGCTTCACGTGGTTGGTGAAAGCGGATTCTGGCGTTCGCGAGAATCGCGATGAACCAAGGTTCCATTAATTTCGCGCTAAGTTTTTTCGTCGCTTCATAGCCCGAGCTCAATTCGTCCATCCCATCGTCGTGTCGACCGAGATCAAAGATCGCTTGCCCCCGTAACATTCGACCCCAGGCGCTCGGGAACGGATAGCCGTGCTGTTCGCTCAGTCGGACCGCACGATCAGCGCACTCGAAGGCAAGATCGGGCTCGCATCGCCAAAGGCGAACGAGGGCGGCTAGGTTTAAAGCCGAAATTAAGGTGAACAAATGCCCGAGCTCTTCAGCAAGCGAGAGCATTTCGATCAGATCTAGGCGACCGCGGTCAGGCCGGCCGCGTTGCCAAGACGCATTCGACAAGCGCGACAAGCACAACACACCCGGATCTGTTCCGTAGACGTGCACGTGGTGGCGAAATCGCTTCGGGTCGTATATTTGCATTGCTGCGCGCGCCTGATTCTCTACTTCGATGAAATCTCCGCGAAAAAAACTGGTGTTGGCGAGTGCTGTATGTGCCTCGAGAAGTTGGCCAGGATCTTTCGATTCTTCGGCGATATGCATGAGTTCGAGGCTTAAATCGTGCGCCGCTGTTAGGTCGCCGCTCGCCAAGGAATTGGAACGTAAGCCGAATAAGATCGGAAACCGATCGGCGGTAGAGTTCAACACACGGCACAGCTCTAAGGCGCGCGCGAAAGAGTCGCGTACTTCTGGCGAGCCGTTACCCATGAGCGGCATGAGTAGCGGACCGCGGGCCATTTGCAAGCGCAGCTCCAGCGAATCACGGGCCCGCCCTGTCGGTATACGATCGAGTAACTCCATGGCATTCGTGAAATGTGCCAGGCCGTCTTTATTCATGCCGCGCTCGCCTGCACGTTGACCCGCGATCAACCAGTAGTTGGTCGCTTCTTCGTACCGTTCTGCGCTAGTTAAATGGCGTGCGACCAATTCCGCGTTCTCATCCACGGTTGGTGCGAATTCTTCGCACAAGACACGCGCGATGCGGGCGTGGTATTCACGTCGTTCGGCGCGTAGAAGAGAGGCGTAGGCGGCGTCGCGGATGAGCGCGTGCTTAAATAGAAACGTCGTCTGTAATGTTCGTTTGCGTTTGTAAATGATGCCGAGATCGAGCAGCTCCTTTAGACCGTTTGCCGCGACTTCATCGGGTAGCAGCGCCTGGATCAACTCGTAGGAGAATTCTCGCCCGATCGTGGCGCCCCATTGCGCAACACCTTTCCCGTCTGCTAAGCGATCGAGACGCGCCATTAACGAATCTTCCAGTGATGACGGGATAGCTAGATTCGCCACGGCCCGTACGAGTTCGTATTTCCCTTCGTTTTTGACCAATAGATCAGATTCGAGGACCATTTTCGTGAATTCTTCAGCGTATAAGGGCACGCCATCGCACTGCGCCTCAATTTGGTCGACTAGCGCGGCTGGGAGTCCGCAGCCATCGCACACGCCGCTAATAATCGCCCTGATGTCAATGGCCTCGAGTCGACGCAACGGCATGTCGACTATGTCACCACGTCGCCCCCAATTGGGTCTAAATTCTTCGCGCGCTACGAGGATCATCAAAGTACGTGTGTCTTCGAATCTATCGAGTCCTTGTCTGACTAAATCGAGGGTTGATTCATCCGCCGCTTGTAAATCTTCAATGACTAATAGAACCGGGGTTCTCGTGGTTACCTCTAGCATCCAATCCAAGATGGTGTCGAACGTGCGTTGCTGACGCTGTTGCGGATCTAGCGTCGCGAAGGCTTCGCCAAAGTCTCGCTTTAGGGACAACAGCGCAGCCAACACATCTTCCGTGTCCTCGCTCGGAAAACGTAGGCGACTTAAAACATCGCGCAAGTTGTTGAGTTTGACGGTCACGGGGTCGTCGGAGCGAACCCTCAACACGCGCTGGATCAGTTCGATGAAAGGGTACAGCGCGGTATCCGTATGAAGTGGCGTGCACACGACCGTCATCGGTGTGCCGCCATCGTCGCGTACCGTGTCGCGGATCTCTTGCACCAAGCGTGACTTGCCGATGCCGGGTTCCGAGTGGATGAAATATTTCGAATGATTGCCTTGTTTGGCTATCTCCCAGGCGTCGTGGAGCTTTTGGATTTCAGATTGGCGACCGGCTAATGCGCTGTGGTTGTTCTGTCGCACGGCTTCGAAACGTGTTCTCAAATCACGCGTGCCGCGTACTACATACAATTTAATAGGTGTCGCGACCCCGCGGAGCGAAGTTTCTCCACGGCTCTCATAGTCAAAGGAATCTTGCAGTAAACGTCGTGTAGCTTCGCTAACTAGCATCTCATTAGGCTGGGCTTGCGCTTCGATACGCGCGGCAATATTGGGTGTGTCGCCGAGTGCAAGTTGTTCGCGAAATTCGCCGGCTCCCACCTCGCCGATCACCACGCGTCCGGTATGAATGCCAATGCGAACTTGCAGTGGCGATCCATCAGGTGTGGCGACTTTGCTTATCGCGCCGATAATTCCGAGCCCGCACGATACCGCGCGCACGGCGGCATCCTCGTAGGCTATGGGGTAGCCGAAATAGATCAGCAAACCATCGCCTAGATATTGCGCAATGTGCCCGTGTGCGTTATCAATTATTTGTCCGCACGTTTGCTGGTAACGCCGGAATAACTCGCGCAGGTCTTCCGGATCAAGCCGCTCCGCGAGCACCGTCGAACCGACGATATCGCAAAACATTACGGTCAGCTGTCGCCGTTCGGCCCGTTGCCCCGTTGTTCTTACTTCGCTTAAGACGAGTACCTTGTCCTCCTCGTCGAGGGCTATTCGCCGTGCATCGATGAACTCTGCTTTAAGATCGTCAATATCGTCGTCATCAAGGGCAAAGCGTCGTTTTAAGATCCGATAGGCCACCCGTCGGTCACGGCGCAGTAACGCCTCGACGTCGTAGAGTAGCTGGTCAAAATCAACAATTTCACTCATTTCAATGCTTGGTCTTCCAAAATCCTGTTAGTTCAACCGATCCTGGTCGATTGAACGACTTTAGTCAGTATATAACGAGAGTGTGACGATCCTAATTATCGGGTTTCTCGCCATCGTAGTGGTGAAATTCGCCACTCCCATGTTCGATACATTAGAATCATCCATTGTTCGGCACACACAGCAATGAATCTGGTGTCCGCCATACGAATGCAATTGAAGCAGCCCATTGGAGAACCGCGTGTCTGATTTAGAAAACGATTTATTCAATTTGTCGATGTCGAAAGAAGCGCAACCGCTGATGGACGCGGTGCAGGTCCATATAAAACAAAACGTCGAGCCGATCACCGAAGAGTTCTTCGCGCTAGACAAAGAGAAGACGGACCGCTGGTCATGGCATCCGCGCCAACTCGAATTACTAGATGGCGCGAAGGTCAAAGCTAAAGAATCAGGCTTATGGAACTTCTTCCTGCCGGATTCGGAAATGGGCAATGGATTGAGTAATTTGGACTATGCCTATATCGCCGCGGATCTTGGAAAGTTTGCCCTCGCATCTGAGACATTAAACTGTAGCGCACCAGACACAGGGAACATGGAAGTGCTAGAGCGAGTGGGTACGCCCGCGCAAAAGAAGCAATGGTTGCAACCATTACTCGATGGCGAAATCCGCTCGGCCTACGCAATGACAGAACCTGATCTGCCGTCCTCCGATGCAAAGAATATTTCAACAAGCGCAGTTTTAGACGGCGATGAGTGGGTGATTAACGGCGAGAAATTTTATATCTCGGGCGCCGGAGATCCGCGTTGCAAGATCATGATCACGATGGTCAAGACGAGCCCGAACGCCGCACCTAGCAAACAACAATCGCAAATCCTCGTGCCGACGGATGCGCCTGGGGTCGAAATTCTCGATGGTATGCAAGTCTTTGGACATGATCATGCGCCACGTGGCCACATGCATTTGAGATTCAATAACGTTCGCGTGCCGAAAGACAATTTGTTGCTAGGCGAAGGACGTGGCTTTGAAATCTCCCAAGTTCGCCTCGGCCCAGGACGCATTCATCACTGCATGCGTTCGATCGGTAAAGCCGAAAAAGCTTTGGAACTAATGGTGAAACGAGCCGGCAGTAGAGTTGCGTTCGGCAAGCCAATTGCCAAGCTCGGTAAGAATTTGGAAGTGATTGCGCGCGCACGGATTGAGATTAATGCCATGCGCTTGTCCGTGTTGCAGGCGGCTAAAGCGATGGACGTATTGGGGAATAAGGAAGCGCGGGTCTACGTTAGCGCAGTCAAGGCAATGGTGCCGGAAAAGGTTTGCCTGATTATTGATCAAGCCATCCAAATGCATGGTGCGGCGGGTATCTCGCAATGGACGCCGTTGGCAGCGATGTATACCGATATGCGTCATTTAAGATTCGCTGACGGACCGGATGAAGTACATCACATGGTGGTCGGCAGGGCCGAAGTACAGAAGTACGGTCTTTGGTAATCCCGGTCGTGCGAGCGACGGCGTGATGCGCGAACCGTTGTGATCTGTGAATGCCTAAGGCAATTCACTTATCGGCCTTCATGTTGTTCGCGCCGGCACCGCATACGCCGTTATCGTGGATTTACTCACCCGAAAAAAATATTACGCGCTTGGTTATGAACCGACTTACTGGAAGGAAGTTGCCAAGACCTTAGAGCGTGACAAGTTCGATATGCTGTTCTTGGCGGATAGTTTGGGCGGCGGTGCGAGCGCGGATCAAATCCGCTACGCCGTCCAATTTCCTTGTCATGACCCTGTTGCACTCGTCACTTATCTGTCGGCGCTGGTCCACAAGCTCGGCCTCGTAGTAACCGTGTCTACTACGTTCTATCCTCCGTTTTTGCTTGCGCGCACGATGGCGACTTTAGATCACTTAACGACGGGCAGAATTGGATGGAAACATCGTCTCCTCAATATCGAACGCGGAAGCGCGCAACTTTGGCCAAAATGAGTTGCCCCCTCATGACGAGCGTTATGACCGAGCCGACGAGCATATGGCTGTCTGTGATGCGCTGTGGAATAGCTGGGAAGATGACGCGCTAGTGATGGACATGGAGGCGAAAATATTTGCCGATCCGAACAAAGTGTATAACGTCGATTTCGTCGACCAACATTATCAAACACAACGGCCGTTCACGGTGGTCCCATCGCCGCGGCGACGACCCTTTTTGTTTCAGGCTGGCCAATCCGACCGTGGTCGTGCGTTCGCCGCACGTCACGCCGAAGAGATATTTAGCGCCGCGCGCGGCGTGCGACAAATGCGCGAATTTTCTGATGACATGAGTTCGCGCTTGGACGACGCGGGTCGGGATCCGTCTAATGTACCGATTTATTGGGCTGCGCAACCAATTGTCTCGAAAACGGAAGCGCAGTCCCGATCGCGGTTTCAAGAGATCCGCGAACGTATCCCGATTGAAGCGTCGCGAGCTCAGATGTCGGCTCATTGGGACCCCGATTTATCCTCCTACGATCGCGATGCGCCGACGACTGATCTAAATATCCCTGGCACGCGAGGCCTGTTCGAGATGTACCAAAAGTCGGACCCGAATATTTGGCTGCGCCAAATCGCAAAGACGTATATGTCTGGAATCGATCGAAGCCCATTTGTAGGCACAGCAGAGCAAGTTGCGGACGCAATGGAGCATGCGCTGGAGTCAGGTGGTGGTAACGGATTTCAGATATCGCCGCCGTACTACGCGCCGGATTATTATGCCGACCTTGTTGACTTACTGGTTCCAGAGTTGCGTCGGCGGGGGCGCCATCGTAAAGATTATTCTGGCGCAACCTTAGCCGATCACGTTCGAGACTAATCGAAATGACGGGCGTGAGTCGCTCGCGAACCGACGCCTTTTGGCCTGCAGTCACCGGCACATAGACGCCTTCAAATCCGTGCTATTCGCCGATCCTCGCGCGGTGCGCGATAGCGTCCGCACTCATCGATTGCTACCGCAGACTGCGAGAATCAATCATGTCGAGTACCACCGAAGTCATCGCCAAAAAAACCAGTAAACGAATGTCGGTTCGCACGATAAAAACCATTACCAACATACACAAATTCTTACGCAGTCTCACGGGCGGTCGCATGTTAAATACTTTGGGCGGCGACGAAGTGTGCTTCGTTGCGATGACGGGCGCGAAAAGCGGACATTTCTTGAACGTGCCGTTAACGTATGTGCCTTACGAAGAAGGCGTGTTACTCGTCGCTTCTCAAGGCGGTAATGCTCTGGTATCACAACCTCGTTAAAAACCCCGACATCACGGTAGAGCACCGTAGCAAACACATGAAACTGCGGGCGCGTCTGGCAAGCGCGGAAGAGTAAGTGGCCTTATGGCCAATTTGCGATTCGCATTACGTGCCCTTTATGGACTATCGAAGTTTCCCGGATCGTGACATCCCGGTATTTGTCTGCGAACCGCGTTAATTGATCTTGGCGCAAGCGGCGCGTTTGAACTGGCGCCGCTTGTGTGTGGCTTGCTCGCGCAAAAATCGCAATTGCGCTATTCCCTTCAAGCCCGGAACAAGCGACGGAAATTATCTTCGTAGAAGCGTTGCTTGCTGATCTCGGGAACCGCCGCCGTGGCTAGAAATCTTTCGAATCGCTCGATCGGATTTTTACTGCCTTCAAAATGCGGATAGTCGCTGGAGAACAGATACAAGCGATCATCGCTCTCTCTAAGTAATTGACCGACGTCCTCATAAACGTACGGGGTAAAACCTAAATGCTCGATGACGGTTTCCGTGGCGCTACGAGTAAGCGCCGCAATGTCGGGTTCTTTGCGCCAAATTTGTTGCGTCCAATCGAGCCGCCGCAGCCAGCTCGGAACCCATCCTGCTCCGAGCTCAATCGCACCAGCACGTAGAGTTCGATGTCTTTCAAACACGCCATCGAAAATCATCGCGCCGAGAAATAGTTCAGCATTGTGATGCAGCGCGAGCATATCCTTGGCACGGACGTTCTCGCCGCCGCCCATCCAATCGGTCGGTATGGGTCGCCCCGTGTTCATCCATTTAGGGGCGACTTGAATGGGTTCGCCGCCAACATGCAATACGACCGGGACACCGGCTTCGGCGAGGCGCGCCCAAACCGGATCAAAATCGTTGTGGCCGGGTGAGCGACCGCCGCAGGCCTCATGCGAAACCCACGCTGCGCGAAGATCTAGTGTGAGCAGGTGGTCGAGTTCTGTCACTGCGCTGGCCGGATCGTCTAACGGTAGAATGCCGACGCCATGCAGGCGCGAGTCGGCGTTGCAGAAATCGGACATCGCACGATTGTGCGCTGCGGCGGCACCGTATTTTAGCGGGACGTCATCACCGTGGAGGGTTTGAACGGGACTAAATGTGGAGAAAACTAATTGTTCTCTAAAGCCCAATTGATTCAATGCTTGAGCGCGTTCGTTTGAATTAAAAGCACCGAGTGCGAGATAACCTTTGGGCCCCGCGATCAGCGAATCTCCGAGCGCGATCATCTCGGCAACTCTTGCCTCACTGTGCCCGGGCTTGGCGACGGTTTCTTCCCAACTTGCCGTATTCTTGTCCTGGTCGGCACCGTATAGTGGTTGCAGTCGATCGCGAATCTTGGCTTCGGCAAAGTCGCGGAGAAAATCGGGACGCTCCATCAAGTGGCTATCAGCATCGAAATAGCTGCGGTCTTTTGCGTAGGCCATCGGCGGGATCCGTAAGTGGTTTCACCCATTGTGTGAAAATGCAGGATGCGACGCAAGCTTCACAAAGCGTTTTTCGAGGTGCGCTAGAACCGGCAAATACCGAGGAGACCGTCGCCTCGAGATTTCGTAGAGTCCAGGCGGCGCTCGAAATAGAATGTCTTATCGAGTGATCATTACAACGTGCAAATTATGGAGTCTTTAACATCATGGATTTTTCCTTTACCGACGATCAACTGCAGATACGCGAAAATGTGTTGAAACTGTGTGCGGCATTCGACGATCAGTATTGGTTGGATCGAGACCGTGATGGAGAATATCCGGAAGAATTTTGCAGAGCGATTTCGGACGGCGGTTGGGTCGGCGTAGCGATCCCCGAGGTCTATGGTGGCAGCGGCCTTGGTATCACGGAAGCCGCGCTCGTGATGCAAGCGATATCGGAAAGCGGAGCGGCTAACAGCGGCTTCTCCGCGATTGGCGTCGGGTTCTTCGGGCTTAAGCCGTTGTTGGAATTCGGCACCGAAGAGCAATGTCTGAAATGGCTGCCGCGCATTATTCGCAGACAAGACATTGCATGTTTCGGGGTAACGGAGCCGACGACCGGTCACGATACCACCCGCTTAAAAACGCGTGCAGTTCGTGAGGGCGATAACTACATCGTACACGGCGAGAAGGTCTGGATATCGACTGCCCAAATTGCAAATAAGATCATGCTAATTGCTCGGACTACGCCGATCGAAGAATGCAAAAAGCCAGTCGACGGCTTGTCCTTGTTTTATACGGACTTGGATCGTAAGTATTGCGACGTCCGTGTGATAGACAAGATGGGACGCAAGTGCGTCGATTCGAATGAGATATTTTTTGACGGGTTACCCATCCCGGTCGACCATCTAATCGGCGAAGAGGGTAAGGGCTTTCGATATTTGTTACGCGGTTTAAACGCGGAAAGGGTACTCATCGCGGCAGGCTTAGTCGGCATCGGCAGAGTCGCGTTGAGTCGGGCCGTAAAGTACGCAAATGAAAGAGTCGTTTTTGGTCGCACGATAGGCAAAAATCAAGCGATTCAACATCCTTTGGCGGCGAACTGGGCACAATTGGAGGCGGCAAATTTGATGGCGTTTAAAGCTGCGGAACTATACGACCGAGGTGAACCGTGCGGCGCCGAAGCGAATGCAGCGAAATACTTGGCCGCCGAAGCTGCGTTCGAAACGTGTACTAACGCAGTTATGACTCACGGCGGTATGGGCTACGCGAAAGAATTTCAAGTCGAACGCTATTTACGTGAGGTTTTAATTCACCGCATCGCACCGGTCAGTCCGCCGTTGCTGCTGTCGTATTTGGCAGAACACGTGCTCGGGCTGGAAAAGTCCTACTAGCTATTATAGTCGGCAGCAGCTTCGCCAACGGTGAGCGAAACTGCTGCGAGTTTGTTAATTCTTTTTATATTCCACAAGAATCGCGCGAAATTCGTCGCCTTGGTTGTGCGCTGTCTCGATATGGCCTTTAGGCACGAAATCCGTCTTCCCGGGAGTTGGAACGTAAGTTAGCTGGTCGCCTAAATCGCCGCCTGTGCCTTCATGGAAGTCGACCTTGAACGGACCTGTGCCGGCAATGTTGACGAGATGGTAGTCGTACTCGTGTTTGTGTTTCGCTAACGTGGCACCAGCCGGGACCACTTGGTTCCACACGCGGACGTAGTCGTCTTCGTAAACGATTTTGGTTGCAATCGGACTGAGTTCTTCGCTCATCTTGCCTCTCCTTAGTTGACGGACATAATCGTGTCGGATCGAATTAAAACTATGGTCGAAACGCAAAGGTGACCGGGCCGGGACGCAGAGCCCGTCGTGCGAGCTTAGCCCAGCGGCATAAGACGGAGCGCGTCGCGGCGGGATCAATGATGTCTTCTATCTCGAAATACTCCGCCGCACGCAGCGGTGATCGATAGCGATTGAGACGCGTCTTAATGACTTCGAGATCAGCCTGATAATCTGCCGAAGCCTCGAGTTCTGCTTTATAGGCGACCTCGATTCCCCCTTCGATGGGTAGCGATCCCCAATCTCCGGAGGGCCACGACATGCGAAAATGGTGACTGCCCGGTTTGTGATTCGAGGCTCCCGCCACGCCGAACGCTTTGCGGATGACGACCCCGCAAAAGGGTACTGGCGACTGTCCTAATGCGGCAAGCGCTTGGGATCCGAAGCGAATGGTTGCTTCTTCTTCGGCTTTTTTCCCGATTAAGAAACCTGGGCAATCTTCGAGATGCACGATCGGTAAATGAAACATCGAGGCAATATCAATCAAGCGGATCAATTTTCGTGAGGCGTCGGCCGTCCAAGCACCACCGTAGACGTAGGGATCTTCCGCAAATATCGCGACCGGGATCCCGTCCAGGCGGGCGAATCCGCCGATAACTGATCGACCCCAGCGCGCGCCTATTTCGAAGAAAGATTCGCGGTCGACGACGGATTCGATAATCTGGCGCATTTTGAATACGTGGCGCGGATTTTTCGGCACGATGTCGCGCAAGCTCTCATCAGTCCGATTCGGATCGTCGCTGCTGGCAACAATGGGTGGTAGTTCGTCGACGTTCTGCGGTAGGTAAGATAAAAAGCGTCTCGCTTTGTCGAACGCTTCGGCTTCGCTTTGAACCTCGTCGTCGATGGCGCCGTTACCGGTATGGATCTTACTCGCGCCTAGCTCTTCTTTCTCGACCTTGCCGAGGCCGGCCCAACCGACCAGCGCCGGACCCGCGATCATCATTTGAGCGGTATTCTTTACGATGACAGAATAATGGCTTGTCGCAACTCGTGCCGCGCCTATGCCTGCCACCGAACCGAGTGCCAACGCCACGGACGGCGCCACACCGAGATGTTCAACGACGATTTCCCAACCGCGCAAAGTCGGTATATTTGTTCGGCCATTGATCTCAATTGATTTCACCGAGCCGCCGCCGCCCATACCATCAACGAGTCGAATGTGCGGAAGTTTGAGCTCTAAGGCTAAGCCTTCAGCGTGAGATCGTTTCGCAGGAATATGGGCTTCAGCAGATCCGCCGCGAACGGTGAAGTCGTCACCCGAAACAATCACGGGTCGACCATCAATGTCTGCTGTACCAAACAGAAAATTTGATGGATTTAGCGCCAGGAGATTCCCATCAAGGTCGTATTCGGCGTGGCCGGCAAGTTTGCCGATCTCATGAAAGCTGTTGGGATCTGAAATTGCGGCGATGCGTTCGCGAATAGTTAGTTTGCCAAACTCGTGTTGCCGCGCGACCTTCTCAGGCCCGCCCATTTGCTCGGCCAGGTGCCCGCGATGGGCTAGCTCTTTTAGTTCCTCGTCCCAGCTCATGTTGTATCAGATACCCCGGTTGCGTCGCCAAAGTTAATCCGCAGCATACCTAAGTAATGGCGAAAACGGCACACTCAATAGCAGCCATGTTAAGAGGCAGACGGCTAGTGGCTAAATCTAGCCAACGCCTTTTCCTTGGATCCGATGGCGATACCCGTCCGGCCCGAGGTAGGGGGCGCGCCGTCTTTCAAACCTACAGGATTATTGATGATCGGCGCCGCTCGGTCTTGCCGCTCCAACCAGTTCGTAGTTTCAGACACGCGTAAGAAGTGAACGGCAACTGCCGGATATAAAATTCTCGACAAGGGTGTTTCGGTAGCGCCAATGCTGCCGGTCGCGCTCAGCTATCTCGGTCGAGTTTCATCAACTCGCCAAACTCTACCTCCGTTGGTGTCGTTTCGATTTGTGCTAACGCCGGGGCTAGGTGATCCCATGGCTGGGCACTGGATGTCCAGATGTTGGCGATGAGCTTTATCCGCTGCGGTTCATCCAAGCTGCCCGCGGTGAGCCCGTGGATTTGCGGAAACATACTCGCTTTCGCTGCGATGGGCGAGCCGCACTCCGGACAAAACCCCCGATGGGTCTTTTGGCCACTCGTCCCCGTGCTGTCGTGAAATTTCGGATGCCCCAAGGTGTAACGTACCGAGGAATCGTTGAACACCACGTTCACCATGCCACCACCGCCGGTCGCTCTTTGGCACTCGCGGCAATGGCAGATCCAAGAAAACATCGGCTCGGCGTCGCATTCGTAACGAATAGCACCGCAGGCGCAGCCACCTGTGTAGGGATTGTTCATCTCGGACTCCTTCAGTTCGAACTAGTCGCTCGGTTTTCTGCCCAAGATGCTACTCGTTCCCGGGCACACAAAGAAGATCCGGACCGGACGTAAAGTCCAAACTTCTTACGCAGAGAAATCGGGTTGTCCTGCCTAGTGATTTTTCTTCAGGATGTAAATATCGTTCGGCCTGGAGTTTTATAAGCTACTGCACCGCAACTATAATCGCATCTGCTCGCCGCCAGAGTGGACCCAGGTTGTGTGGTGAGGTTGGGCCGGAACGCAACACAGATGCGCCGCCGGTGAATCTCGCCACAGGCCTCGGCGGCGACCAAACGTGGTCCGAGTGTTGATCTTAGTGGGACATTGGATGAACTTATCAAAATGAGGTGCTGGTCGGGGCGATCGAACATGTATCGTGCTCTGGGGCGCACTTTTAGTCGGTCGTGCAACTGCCCTCCACGCCGAGGAGTCCGCCTGGTTCACCGGGAATTGGGGCGGCGTGCGTAACAATCGCGCCGAACGCGGACTCGATATCGAGTTCGTCGCCACTACCGACATCATGGCAATCGTCGATGGCGGTCTTGATTGCGGCGTGGAAGCACCAGCGAATTTCGATCTCGTGTTCACGCTCGATACCGCCACTGCCGGGTGGTGGAAAAACGGCAATTTTCTCGTCTATTTCCTCGGCAATAGCGGGGCGACCCGAGTGCGCGAGTTGGCGATCTGCAGGTGACGAGCAACATTGAAGCGGACAATACATTCAAGCTCTTCGAGGCCTCCTACGAGCATCATTTCGTCGACGCTCGGGTGTCCATCCTAGTCGGCTTGCACGATCTGAATTCCGAGTTCTATGTCTTGGAACATGCCCGACTATTCGTGCATAGTTCGTTCGGAAACGGTGTTGAAGTATCGCAGGTCGGTCCGTCGTTTTTTCCAACTACCGCATTGGCAGCGCGCCTGCGCGTCAGTTGGGCGTCAGATGGGTATCTGACGAGCGCGGTATACGATGGCATCCCCGGCGATCCGGGTGATCCCATTGCTACCCAGATCAGTATTGATGAAGGTGACAGCGTGTTCGTTATTACTGAAGTCGGTATTAGCAGTGACGAGGGCTCCTATTACAAGCTTGGCCTCGGAGGTTGGTACCCCACTGCAAGTTACGACGATATCGCGGGGCAAGCACGCAGCGCTAACGGCGGTTTCTGCTTGATCGGTGAGCACGACGTGTGGCGTGACGAGGCCGGCCGCGGCGTGGGGGTGTTTGGGCAGATCGGCTTCGCTGATTGTGAGCGCAATCAGATGCGTAGCTATTTCGGCGGCGGCTTTACCTGGACCGGCCCGTTCACCTCACGGCCACAAGATATTGTAGGCTTCGCGTTCGCGCATGCTCGCAACGGCGAAGAGTTCCGACGCCTGAACCCAAGCGTGACCCGCGCTGAGACTGCGCTGGAATTGAGCTACCTGACTGCGCTAACTAGATGGTTCACCATCCAGCCCAATATTCACTATGTGATTGATCCGGGAATCGATTCTGCGGTTGATAATGCGCTGGTAGTCGGTGTGCGTTTGCGAATGACTTTTTGAGCACCGGGGGCGCAGGACACTGTTTACTTATCCCGCGCGATATTCGTCCAGATCGGTACTTTTACGTGCACTGTTCGACGGCCACCCGGATGGTTCGCGACCGATCATCGAAGGCTCAATGAAAGTCCCCATCGTTGCAGAATAAAGAAAGTCGTGTCCAACTCTAAACCGCTCAGTCTAAAAGCGTGTCGCAGGCCTGCCCCGCGAATCAACATCGAGCAACGTCCGAACTAAAACCAAAATCGTATTCCAGCGACGAGCGAAAGTTGATCAACGTCATCATTTGCCCTGCGCGTGAAATCGGCCGTACGACCCACGTCGCGTTGCCAACTGAGGCCAACATAAGGCGCAAACTGACGGGATATTTCGTATCGCAGGCGTAGGCCGGCAAGCCCGCTACCGAAGCCCGAGCCAACACCAATTTCCTTGTCATTGGAGAAACTGATATTTAGTTCGACCCGCGGTTGCAGTAACAATCGCTGTGTTATACGAAGGTCGTATTCCGCTTCGATGCGTACAGACACATCGGCCTTACTACTAATGAACAGCGCGCTATCGAGCTCGAACCAATAAGGCGCGATCCCCTGCAGACTTATGGTGGCGTAAGTTCGCGACGGGTCACGTTTTATGTCGTGACGAACGCCAATCTGCGCATCCCAAAAGGGCGCAATCGCGTAGCTATAAAGCGCCTGCACTTCGGCATCATCAAATTGCCCGTCCCGTGTGGCAAATTCGCCTTCGGTTTTAAGCCACAGTTTGTGTAAGTCTTTACCTATCCACGCTTGTCCGTCCCAAAAAACCGCCGGGTCGCCGTCGTTCGAACGGTATTCGAAGCGATCGCCTTGCACGAAATAGTTAGTATGGCCGCCGGCCCCTTTCTTCATGGCGGCACGGGCGGCGGCCATTTCAGTCGCGGCGTAATTCAGGCTGGTAGCGGTTTGTGCAGCGGTTAATGGTGAAAACGAAATTGCTGCGCACATTAGAACGATGGTAAGCACGCTCATGTGGGCGGTTGCGTATCTCGAACTGATACGACCCTCATCATGCCGGCGTGCATGTGGTAGAGCAGGTGGCAGTGGAAGGCCCACTCACCAATCGCATCGGCCGTGATATCAACAGATAATTTTTCACCCGGTTTGACGACGATCGTGTGTTTGCGGGGCCGATGCAGGTGGTCACCTGTGACCACGTCGAAGAACATCCCATGTAGATGGATCGGGTGTGGCATCATCGTGTCGTTCACGAGCGTGAGGCGTAAGCGTTCGTCTTTGTGGAACACGATGGGCCCTTCGACTTCAGAGAACTTTACCCCATCGAACGACCACATGTAGCGCTCCATGTTACTAGTGAGGTGTAACTCCATTTCACGCGACGGTGCTCGTGTATCTGAGTTCGGAGCGAGACTTTTAAGATCGGTATAAACGAGTACGCGATGGCGAACGTCCTCTAATCCAAGCGGCCGTTCGCCTAAACGGCTAACTGGATTCACGGCGAGTCCAACCACTCCTGCACCTCGCTTATGTAGATGAACTTGTGGCTCGCTCGGGCTGTTGTCCATCGACCCCATCGAATGGTCCATCTTGGCATGATCCATTTTGTGCACGGTATGCAGCGACGATTCACCCCCATCGTCCGCCATATGGTCCATGGCCATGTCTTTCATGCTTAATGTCGGACGCTTGCGTAAGGGCACAATCGGCCCGGTGAGTCCGATTTTGGGCGTTAGCGTTGCACGCGCGAAGCCGCTGCGATCATTGCTCTCGGCGACTACGGTGTAGGCAAGGTTTTGCGTCGGTTTAACAATCACGTCGTAGGTCTCGGCCGTACCTATCTGGAATTCATCAATTTCGACTGGCTGCACATCGAGACCATCGGCTTGTACAACCGTCATCGGCAGATCGGGTATGCGAACGTTAAAGATACTCATGGCGCTCGCGTTTATGAAACGCAGCCGCACGCTTTCCCCGGGAGTAAATAATCCCGTCCAGTTATCAGAGGCGCTGTGCCCATTGATAAGGTATTTGTAGGTCGCGCCGGTCACATCAGCGATGTCGGTTGGGTTCATCCGCATGGCGCCCCACATCATGCGTTCCTTTAGTGCACGCTTTGGCCCTAATGATTTAACGTCGGCGAAAAAATCACCGAGCGTGCGCTGTTGGAAATTGTAAACGTCGCCCATTTTTTTAAGCTTGGCAAACACATGGTGCGGATCTTCGAACGTCCAGTCGGATAATACGATCACGTATTCGCGATCGTAGGTCACTGGATCGGCGTGTTTGGGTTCAATGATGATCGGACCGTAGTGACCCAATTGTTCTTGAAAACCCGAATGGCTGTGATACCAATAAGTGCCGGCTTGGCGGAGCGGAAATTGATAAACAAATGTTTGGCCAGGCCCTATGCCCGGAAACGTCACCCCTGGAACACCGTCCATTTGAAACGGCAACAAGATCCCGTGCCAATGAATTGATGTGTCGACATCTAAGTTGTTTGTCACGCGTAGAGTAACGTTGTCACCTTCGCGCCAGCGCAGCAGCGGCGCTGGTAACTGCCCATTGATCAATACCGAGCGAGTCGACCTGCCATCGACGATGGAACGCGCGCTTGCGACATTAAGATCGAAATTCGTTCCTGCAAGCGCGGCCAATCCGGCGAGGTTTGTGTCCGTGCCGCTGCGAGCCCATGCCGGGATAAAGCTTTGTAACGCAAGCGATCCGCCGATCGTGGTGCATCCGTGAATGAATTCACGTCTAGAGACTTTCTTTGGTTTATTGTTCGGTGGCATACGTTAAACGTAACGGTTTAACTCACAATGGGCAATCCGAACAAAGTTGTTTCGCGACCAACATTAAGTGCAAAACCATCAGGCATATTGATCGGATCGCTAGCACGTTAGAAAACGTGAAGTAAGCGATCGTGACGCACTTGTGACCGATTTAGTTTCCGAAATTGCAGAGGAACTATTGCTACTTTTTACACTCTAGTTACTCTTAGTTACACAGCGTCAGTTAAAGTTAAGGTGTGCTTGCGTTTAAACCATTGGACTGTGTAGAACAGTCGTTAGGACGATGTCGAATAGGTGGACGATTGGACATGAAAAAGCTTACTGCTGTCATTGTTTTCGGATTCGCGCTCGTGGGCTTAACAAGCAACGTGGCGGCGCGCGGTGGATATGGTAACGGCTATGGCTATGGCCACAACTACGGTCACAGCTACGGCCATGGTTACGGCCATGGTTATGGTCATGGTTATGGTCATGGTTATGGTCACCGCTCTAATTACAGAAATCGTGGCTACTATGGTGGCAGCTCCTTTGGGTGGGGGCCTCGTATCGGCTACGGCTACGATTCATTTTACTACCAGCCCAGAACTATCGTAATCGAACGGGAACTGCCGGTTTACATTCAACAGCCGGCGGCCGCCGCCGCACCCAACGTACCAATCGCCCCTACAACCCAGGTCTGGTTCTATTGTCCGAATCCTGCGGGATACTACCCGCACGTTCAGAATTGTCCCGAACCATGGGTGAGCGTTGATCCGCGCAACGTCGCTCAATCAGCACGTCGTTAACTGGTTTTAGTGAAAGGACCGCTTGTGATGAAATTATCTCGTTATTCAATTGTTACGCTCGCGTTCGTTGTTGGTGGATGTGCAAGCTATCCAAGCGGCCCGAGTGTGACGGCATTACCTGGTACGGGTTCAACGTTTGATAAATTCCGGGTCGACGATTTGAACTGTCAGCACTATGCACAGCAATCTGCCGGCGGAAGCGCGGGGCAAGCAGCGCACAAAGGCGCGATCGATAGCGCCGTGGTCGGCACGGTAGTTGGCGCCGCGGCAGGTGCGTTGATCGGCGCGGCTTCAGGTAATTCAGGTGCAGGTGCCGCGATCGGCGGCGGCAGTGGATTGCTACTAGGTAGCGCTGCGGGCACCGACGCCTACGGAATTTCTGGCTCGCGCTCTCAAGAGCGTTACGACACCAGTTATGTGCAATGCATGTACGGCAACGGTCATCAAGTTCCGGTGCCAGCAAACGTGGCTGCTGCCCTCAGTGCGGCAGCCGGGCCACAAGCCCAGCCGCGTTCGAATATTGCATACGGATATCCGCCGCCGGACGCACCGCCGCCGCCTGGATACTGAGGGCCCGAAGTTACGCGACGAAGAGTGGCGGGATAACACTCAAAACGACCGATCATTGATGGCCACCACCTGTCTGTACCTTCATAGTAGTCCAACCGATCGACTGGAGCGTGTCCACTTAAACGAAACCCGAACGCCGCTAAATCAGTTCGCCATTTATCAGTATCTGATGCATTGAACCGGAGCGCGGGAAACGACGAACAGAATCGTTCCAAGGCGAAACGTCGAGATAGCTGTCGACCATACCCAGGCGACCCGAGATCTAATCGAACGACAGTGCCGCGTCGCTTAATTGAACTTAAAAAACTCACCTCGAGGTAAATGGAAAATCGTAATTCTGAACAGAATTGCATCAAAACGATGTCACCCAATTCGCGGGTATCGCCGTAATTAATTCCGCTGCCCCGATGCCGCGGTAATTGTTGCCCGTCACACACGACAGGTTGAAAACAGCCTCTGATCGACACGTTAACCGTCAGGGCCGGCTGATACCGAATCTTCCTAGAGCGGAACCTGAGACAACGTTAATTGGCGAATCGCCACGCGCCGCGCGCGTGCGGATATAATGTGGTTTCGGGATCCGGGCTAGCGGTATCTGGACGAGAAGAACCGGCTCATGGTTGTTCTTCCATACGGTTTGACAACGTCGTTCAAGACTCGCATTTTGGCTGCGCACGGACAGTTTGTTCCACTGATGTCACTTTCACGGTTACTCGACAACAGGAGTATTCGAACCATATGCCAACCTCGACAGAATCAAACGTTCCCGCATCGGAGCGGCAAGCGGATTTCGACGCCATCGTTATCGGCGCCGGCTTCGGCGGTCTATATATGCTGCATCGACTGCGCTTGCTTGGGCTATCCGTGAGGGTCTATGAACGCGGTGATGGCGTCGGTGGAACTTGGTATTGGAATCGTTATCCTGGTGCGCGCTGCGACACCGAGAGCGTGACATATTCGTATTCGTTTTCTGAAGCGCTCGAACAGGAATGGGTGTGGACCGAACGTTACGCGGCGCAACCCGAGATTCTAAAGTACGCAGACCACGTTGCGGATCGATTCGATCTGCGAGGCGATATTCAACTTGAAACAGCAGTGCAGAGCGCATCGTATGACGAGGTGGCTTGCTACTGGCGCGTACGTACTGATCGCGATGAACAGGTCACCGCAAGATTTTTGATTTCCGCGATGGGTTGCCTATCTTCGGCGGCGCTGCCGAACTACCCGGGTCTGTCAGACTTTTCTGGCGAGCTGTATCACACGGGCCAATGGCCGCACGAGCCGGTCGAATTTAGTGGCAAGCGCGTCGGTATCATCGGCACGGGTTCGTCCGGCGTGCAATCGACTATCGCAATCGCGCCTCAGGCAGCGCATTTGTTCGTATTTCAGCGCACGCCGAACTATAGCGTGCCGGCATGGAATGGTCCCTTGGAACCAGCCGCGCTCGACGCGCACAAGGCAAACTATCGACAATGGCGCGCCGATTCCCGTTACGCGCAGATCGGCATTCCGTTTGAGAGTAACGGCAAGTCGGCGAAAACGGTCGCGCCTGACGAGCGTGAGCGCGAGTACGAGGCCGCGTGGGCGGACGGTGGTTTCAATTTCGTTATGTCGTATCCGGACCTACTCACGGATCTCGAATCGAATCGCACGGCAGCCGACTTTGTCGCGCGCAAGATCCGCGAGAAGGTGAATGATCCCGTGGTGGCGACGCTACTCACCCCACACGATCACCCGATTGGCACGAAGCGTATGTGTGTCGATACGGGTTACTACGAGACGTTCAACCGTGACAACGTCACCTTGGTCGACATTAGGAAGGCCGAGCTTACGCGCATCACGGCCAACGGCGTGCGGACCACCGATTCGCATTATGAACTCGACACGCTCGTTTTCGCTACCGGGTTCGATGCCATCACGGGTCCGCTGTTGAAGCTCGATATCCGTGGTCGCGGTGGCGTGTGTTTACAGGAAAAGTGGGCCAACGGCCCACGCACCTACCTGGGTCTCGCGAGCGCGGGGTTTCCCAATTTCTTTACGATCACAGGCCCAGGGAGCCCTTGCGTACTCAGCAACATGCTTATGTCGATCGAACAACACGTCGAGTGGATCGGGGAATGCATCGAACACATGCGCGAGTGTGGCGCTATGGAAGTTGAGGCCACAGAGCAGGCGGAGCGAGACTGGGTCCAGAGCGTGCACGAAGTTGGCCACACAACGCTCTACCCGTTGACGAAATCTTGGTACACCGGCACGAACATTGAAGGGAAGGTTCGGATGTTCACGCCCTACGCTGGTGGTGTGGGAACTTACCGCGAGATCTGCGAAGAGGTTGTCGCGAATGGCTACACGGGCTTCAAGTTCTCGAACGCGGATTCTGAGTCGCAACCGAGCCTCACGCAGACTGCAACGGGGACAAATCCGCGCTGAGCTTCAGCGCACCGTTAGGGTCAGACCCTGAGGTATCCCCACAAATAAATGATAAGGATCAGTAAAATAAGTTAAATCGAAAGGAACATTCATGGCATTTGGTGAACTGATCAATCGCCAAACATCACAAACCAAGGAAACACCATGAATGTCACGGGTATTTTGAACAAAAGCTTAGTCGGTGTCACGCCGCAAATGCACCAGTTCTGACGCAGGGCCTTATCCGCCTGCGTACACAGTTTGTTACGAGGTTCATTTGCAACTGTGACGCAACGGGGTCGAGGACTACAGTCGAACGCGAAAGAGAAGCACAACATCAAACGGGCGGAACGGTTGATGTCGAATCACCGACTACACGGGGAAGCGATGACGATCTACACCTCAATGGATCGGACGGTACTGGGGGCAATAACGCGGCCGATTATTCTTATCGACTGGTCGGATCTGGATTCCAGCAAGCGACATTTTTTGATCCGGGCGACCGTGGCGATGAATGGGCGCTGTTTAACGCTCTACGAAGAAGTCCACGAGGTGACAACGAAAGAGAAGCCGAAGACACACTGACAATATCTTCGCCGTTTGGCGACTATAGTGGGTCCGGATTGCCGTCCGATCATTGTCACGGATGCGGGATTTAAAACGCCGTGGTTTCGTGAGGTGTTGGCGTTGAACTGGTATTTTGTCGGACGCTCACGAAAGCCTAATTATTACTCATTGGACGATGAACATTGGCAAAGCATTTCGGTGTTGTATGAGCAGGCCACCGCGACTGCGAAAGCCTTCTCTGGTTACATCAATCAGAGTAACCCGCTGAACTGCACGATGGTGCTGTACAAAGGGAAACGTCAGGGCCGAGCGGATCTCACTCGTCAGGGGCAACCGAGGCGTTCTGCCAAGGCGCTAAAACACAAAAAATCAGCGAATGATCCCTGGCTGCTGAGCACGTCGTTGCCCCGGCATTCGCGACTGGCTAAACGTGTCGTGAAAATTTATCGTACTCGCATGCAAATCGAAGAAGGGTTCCGCGACATGAAAAGCTCGCGCTTCGGTCTTGGGTTTGAACAAAACGACACACGGCAGATACAACGAATGACGATCATTATCTTACTTACGACGCTCGCGAACTGGATATTGATGATACTCGGCATGGCCGCAATCGTCTCCGGTCACCATCGTCAGTATCAAGCCAACACAACGGTCATAAAAACGTGTTGTCTCTACCTTTTCTCGGTTTAAGGGTCGTCGCTGATCGGACAATACGATTCAGGGTTTACCAGTTACGACAAGCCATCCTCGAATTAAACACGCTCGCCCGCGAAGCGTGCGCCGGTTTCTGTTAGTTTTGTGGGGATCCCTCAGGGTCAGACTCGATTGAACATGACCCCAACCGTTTCCATTGAGTTGCGCTCGTGACTTTCTCGTAGCGCGATCAGATTATCGGCGTCGACCTAGACCTCCTAATATGCCTAAAGCAGGCAGGAGCAAAAGCATGGCGCCGGGCAATGGGACGATGGTAGGGGTCTCGACAATGACGGCGAAGTGAGACCTATCCGCCCGTGCCGAATAAATACCGTCCCCCCCCCCCTCCTCCCAGACTCGGCGTTACGCCCGTAGGGTCGATCGTGAAATCAATGAATGAACCGACCTCTAGGTCGACTAATAATTTCAACTGAACGCGGATGTTATCGTCATTGGGGATGAACTGCATGAAGATTTCAGTTGGGTCTAGGAAGATCCGGCCGGTAATGCCGCCACCTACAGGGTTGTCCAAATTGATTTTTTTCAGGTCAATATTTAAATCATAAAGACCGGCAACTTCGCTTTCATAGCGACGCACGGCCCAGATGATAGTGTCCTGTGCGCCAGGCTCGAGTCCGGTGGGGTGCGCCCCAGTAGCTCCAAGATTCAAGAACGCATTGTTCTGCGCCCCAACCAAAGCATCGCTTGCCAACCAGTTGTTCCCGACGATATCGAAGTCGTCGAAATGCTGAAATCCGGCGGTCGAGTAGGGTGTAAGCGCGGATGCGTCAGTGCCGGCAACGAATACGCCGTAGGTCCAGCTATCCTGGCCTTGGATGTTTGAAAATTCCGCGATCGAATCCGCGACCACAACGCCGTGTGCGGTACCAATTCCAGTGATCGTTAAGAATATCGCCCCAAAGGCGATTGAATGAATGCGCATGCCTGTTAAACCTCCGTTGTTTTAATGCCCGTGCTTCCCAGCGATTGCCGATAGTCCGACGCAGGCCATTAGTACTATAAAAAGGCCGGCGGCTTAAGTCATGCCTGACAGCGTCTCGCATCAGTAATTGATTGATGACTGTAACGTGTTTCGCATTAAATCGATTTAATCGGGCCCGGATGCGCGTAACGGTTTGTTTGAAGGGCGTTTCATGTGTGGGGGAGGGGGGGATTCCTACTAATCGCACCTAACTTGATTCCAATCGAGTCTGACGCTAACGGTTTCGCGTACCAAGACGCTCGGTTTTACTTTTTACCAGCAGCCAGATGACCCAGTCTGGACCTTAGTTCGTCAATCACACTTCTGTGGATAATAAATTCTTCTTCGTGGCTGCCTGTCCTATGCAGAGTCGACATCGTTTAGGCGATCGAATGCCGACTACAACGCCTCCCTTAATAACCACGATCGAAACAACCGGTTTTGAGCCGCGTCCGCTCGTCGCTCCGTAGAGACGATATAATAATCTCCCTCGGGCGCAGGAAACGCCGGTTCGAGCGCGACTAAATGTCCGGCCTGCAGGGCATCCGCGACAAACGGGCTATGTGCGATGGCGATCCCGAGTCCGGCGATCGCGGCTTCGAGTGCGTGTACGGAGCTAGCAACATGCAGTTCGTTTTGGCTGTGAAGATCAATTCGGCCAGCAGCATTAATCCATGTTTGCCAATCTAACTGACGAGATTCGGCATCGATATGTATCCATGCGTGCTTCGACAGATCCGCTATTTGCGGCTGACTCGATTTCCTTAGCAGACGCGGACTAATCACTGGAAACAACTCGTTCGCCATCAAGTACTCTGCCCTACAACCAGGCCAGGTTCCCGCACCCGTGCGGATCGAAACATCCACGTCGTCGCGCAACAAATCGTTTGGCGACGAGGTTGTAATGACTTGCACATCTATTCCTGGATGCGAGCGATGAAAACTCGCGAGCCTGGGTATCAACCAACGATATGCGAAGGCACCAAGTACGATAACGCTAACGCTGAGCGAATCGTGGCGGTCTTCAAGCGCTTCAGCAATTGCCGCTCGAATGTCGTCCATGGGTGGGCGCAGCTGGCGACCAAGACGCTCGCCGAACTCTGTTAACCGGATCCCTGAAGCGCTTCGTTCGACCAAACGCCTATCGAAGTAATCCTCTAAGCGTCCGATTTGTTGGGTGACCGCGGATTGCCCAATTGCTAGCTCACGACCGGCCCGAGTCATGCTGCGGTGGCGCGCGACGGCTTCGAAGATTTGCAGTCCCCTGAGATGTGGCAGCGAGTTACTCATTATTTATCCTGATATTACAAAAAATAATTATAATTCCTTAAAATTGTAATTTTACAGCACTTCCGTAACCGATAATTATCAATATCATTATATTTTAATATTTATGGAGTGAAGCAATGCGGCGCATTCATATTGCATTGGCAGTGGGTTCCATAGCCGATTCAGTAGAAGATTATTCGGTTCGAATTGGCACACCGCCGACAGTGGTCGTCGGCGGCAAATACGCCCTGTGGCGCACGGACCAAATGAATTTTTCAATCAATGAAATCCCAGAGCGAACAGGGGAATTGAGGCATCTTGGCTTTGAAGACGACGCGGTCGAAGGATTCTCATCTGATAGTGACGTGAACAACCTAGTTTGGGAGTTATTTTCACCAACCGCCCAGGATGAAAAAATCCGCGAGATATACGGCGAACCGACCGGCTAGCGAGATCCATCGAGGTCAAGAACCGAGTTTGGGCGTCATATTCACCAGCTCACGACGAAAACTCTCGCGAGCCCGTCCGCGAACCAAACAGCGAGCGGGGTCAATTGGGGACAACAACCTGGTCTGGGAGTTACTCTCACTCGCAGCACCGGGCGAAAACGTTCGTGAGGTCGTCGACGAACCGAACGGTTAGCGCCCCTTGTCTTTTGCCACTTTGACGTACTGCGGCTAATACCGAACCTTAGCGCCAAGGCTACGTGCGGTCCCGAGCCGCATGAATTCGCGTGTGGCGTGTTATTGTCTCCAGCATGATGAACGAGACATCAACAGCCGAATCAGCCCCCATAAAAAAAGCATCAAGCCGCCGATCGAGGCTACTGCAAGTGACCACTTGGTTGCTTGCGGCGGGGTGCTTTTATTTGGTGTTCGGCAAAATTCAAGGGGCGGCCGCTCGCGAAGAGCTGAGTGCGTTTGAGTATTTGGCGCGATTTATCGGCGATGCGAATTGGCTCGCTTGGCTGGCCATGATGATCCCTTACTCGTTCTTTTTCTTCTTTGTCGACTCACATGCGACGTGGCGAGTCGTACGCTGGTTTAACGTGCCAGAATTCAAGTTCGCGAGAATTCTCCCGATCCGAGCGAGCGCCTACATCTTGTCATTGCTAAACGAGCAGGTTGGCAAAGGCGCTATCACTTTGTATCTATGGCGACGTCATTCAGTACCTGCATGGCAAGCCTTATCGAGCATGGTCTTGCTCGGCATGATGGAGATTTATCAGCTGTTATTATTTTCTGCGATCGGCACGGTTGTCTATTTCGATCTCGTCACTGCGGCATCGAGCGTTTTGCCCTTGGCTAAGATCTTAATTGTCGTGTTCGTTATCGCGGCACTGTATTTCCCGCTGCATTTGGCTTTCTTCTCCGGCACGATATTACCGCGCTCGAATTTACGCGAGAGGCAAATTTTCAGGGCATTTCGGCTCGCGAAATTTCGTCACTACCTACTCGTACTGTTATTCAAGGCGCCGAACCTCCTCGCGGCGGTGATGATCTACACGCTGTCTTTGGCGCTGTTTAACGTCGACGTATCGTTCGGGCAAATGCTCGTTTTTCTCCCCGTCATTTTCCTGGCTGCTGCCTTGCCGTTACCGTTTCATGCCGGCGCATTATTGTTGTGGACCGTTCTATTTCCCGATTACCCAGAGATCGGCGCGTTCAGTTTGGTGATGCACACATTCTTCGTCTTGTTCAATGCGGCGATAGGATTGTTATTCTTGCCGACTGCGAATCGGGAACTATTCGCCGAGAGATGAGCATGTAGTGTTCTTCGGGTTTGAAAACGTTTAGCCTTTGTGCTGTCGAGAAAAGAAATGCGAGGCACGCGAAATAATGGACACGACAGTGCTTGCGCACAGTAGATAGGCGAATGAATACAACACATCGCGAACAACAGCATCGACGACGAACAAATACACAGCGACGGCTAAGCCTGTGATCGCGAAATACGCGATCCCATTCCAGCGCCCGATTCGCGACGCCCGCAACCCTGTGTTGCTTCGCTTTCCAGAATCGATCGAATATTGAATAAAAGCGACCACGATGAGCGCCGGTAAGATAGAGGGCAGTGCTCCTAGATAGGCAAAGTATGCAGTCATTGCAGAGACAAATATGGCGTCGGATCCGTGGTCGATTAACGCGCCGCGTGAAGACATTTGGTTTGAGCGCCGCGCAATGAACCCGTCTAAGAAATCGCTAATGACAACGAAACAAAAAATACTAACGGCGAACAATTCTGCGCGATGCGCAAGGGCCGTAATCAACACGGGAACGCAAGCGATCCGCGATAAGCTCAACAAGTTCGGAACTGTCACGATGGGCATCGGCGATAAGAATCTGATTAGCGTCTCAAACAGTGTAACGCTAAGCGAGCGTCCATCCGAGACCAGGAAATGGATCCGGTGAGGGGCGTGTTAATCACCGGCGCGAACGGCCAATTGGGTCGTCGCCTGATCAAATCCTTACCTAATGGCATTCCCGTCGCCGCCGTCGTGCGTAGCGAACGGGCGCGTTCTTCCTTGCTTAGCTACATCGGGGAGAGATCTAGCTTAAACATCTCCGTCGGCAATCCTTGCGATGCGGCATTTATCCGCGCGGCGGTGGACGGTTGCGATCAGGTCGTGCATCTAATCGGAACGATCAAGGAAACGCGATCAGCGAGTTATTTCGATGCCCATGAGCGACCCGCTCGTGCATTAATGCAAGCACTCGAACATTGCGACATTAGACATATACTTACGATCAGTATTCTGGGCGCGCATGCCTCGAGCACGAGTCGTTGCTTACGCTCGCGAGCCGCAACAGAGGAAATTCTAAAGTCCACAAGTGCGCCGGCGACAATCATCCGAGTGCCCATGGTATTAGGTGAGACCGATCGGGCAAGTTTTTCGCTAGCAAAACGTGCGTCATCGAAAAAGGCGATCTTGTTTCGCGCGGAAAGTCTCGAACAACCGATTTACGCTGGTGACGTCGTTGCGGCGATGGAGCGCCGGTTAACGATCCCGGCAACTGAAACTAAAACGTTCGACCTCGCAGGTCCTGAATCCTTGCCACGACGTGAACTCGTTTTGCGCGCAGCAGCCATACTAAACCGCACGCCTAATATATGGTCTCTCCCGCTGCCGCTTGGCCTTATGCTAGCCGGCGTGGCGCAAGCGTTACTCAAGCGACCGCCGATCACCGCGAGCATGCTAAACCTGCTCGACCACGACGACCTAATCGATCCGCAGCCCGCCGCCCGTGAATTAGGCATCACCCTGACAAGCTTAGATACCATGCTGCGGCGCTGTGTAGTCAATCGCCTAGCGCGAGATTAAACGGTGTCGCGCTTTATCAAGCGCGACCGTGCTTCAATTAGCTCGCGACTTTGTACCGGAGCATCACTCTCGAACCATCTGCAAGGCCATTGCTAAACCGCGGTCCCCAGGACGACCATTCATCTGAATATTTCGCGCCGAAGACTTCGAGCAGTGAAGCGTGCACCGTCGGATCTTTTTCGAGCTTGCCCTCGATTCGGAGATAGGGTGCGGATAAGTAATGGTTTTTAGATTTTTTCCACGCCCCAAATTCGCCGATCCAGATCTTCGCTTTATTAAAGCCCTGACGCGTGGCCTCTGCGCGCCAAGCGTCGGCTTGAGTGACCACAAAAATCTCCTGATCGTGGTGCACGAACCAGACTTCACCATGACACGCGCTTTCCTTGCCGCCTGAGACAATCGGCGTCAGGTAAATGAGTTTCGATTTATCTAATGCGGATACGGACGGCGAAACGTCGGCCAGCACTGATTGCGGTGCTAACCAGGCCGTACTTAGAACTGCTGCAGCGCTTTTTAGAACTTTTCTGCGGTTTACCGTCATCGAGTTGTCTCCTAGTTTGCTGAACTTAAAGAATAACCGGTTGTTCTACGGCTGCCGAGAGGCCGGTTTAGGAAGCCGGATGCGGTGGATTCTAAGACGCAGCGCGGCGCGCTTGGTTCAATAGGAGGGGAATTTCCGTTAGCGTGTCTGCCTGGCGGGGATAAATCGTCGAAAAATTGCGAGGCCTCAATGAAACACCTAGTTCGACTTATCGCAATACTCATGTTGCTGGCAGCGTTAGTTGTCGGGGCGCAGATCGTCGCATCGGAAAGCGGCGAGGTGATCGTAATAACCACAACGGATTCAAACGGGAGCACGCATGAAACCCGTTTATGGGTTGTAGACTATGAGGGTAGCGCGTGGTTACGGGCTGGCTCACCAAAGTCCGAGTGGTACCAGCGCGCTAATTCAAATGCCGAAATTACGGCGCGACGCGGGTCTGAAACTTTTGCTGCGAATGCGCAGCCAGAGGTAAGCGAGCGAGAGACTATCAATGCGCTAATGAACGCGAAGTATGGCTGGGCTGACGACTATATCGGTGCACTGATTGGCCGCGAAAGTAGCATTGCGATCCGCTTAGAACGCTCGCCATAATTTGAGTGCGCAACGCGCCTAAGAATTAGACGATGATGAATAAGTTTCAATCAGCCCGCTAAGATGGATCTTGATTCTACGGCTCTGTCAAATCACCAGAATCGGCACCGAATGATTTTTTTGCGCGCCACAAAGCGATCATCGGCACGGCGAATAAGCTTGCTGCGACAAGACCAGCAGCGATGCCGTTTCCATGGTCGCCTACGATATTCCACACAAACATCGCTATCACGATTTGCGCTAGGTACACCGCAGCCCATGGCCACATCCAAGCCTTCATTTTCCAGAAGCCATAGGCCCCGGCCGCGTAAATGATCCAGTGCACTGGCTCGGTGGCTTTCGCCCACCAGCCGGTTAACGCGAAGCCGAACCAAATTTCATGATCCGTCGCGAGCGGCTTAAAGAACAAGTCGAACGGCATATAGACGAACGTCATGTAGAGACAGAAGTAGAAGATTGGATTCATCCAGCGAGGCCGAGAACCCCAATCTGCTTTCAGGTGAGAGACAAAAGTGTCCATGAGATTATGTGTAAATTCGTATCGATTGACCGAGCCCCACAGGAAAGCGGTCGGATTCGAAAATTCCGCTCCGACCCGTGCCACAATTATGGCAGTATCTGTCTAACAATAGCGCTAAGCAGTGTATGCTCGTTCAACGAAACGCAGCGCTGCAAGTCTCGGGCTCGAAATTGCTGCTGCGCCTGAGTCTAGAAACATAACCGATGGGAGAATTCGATATGCCGTTAGAAGTCCGTGAAGATTGGTTGGCCAAGGTGCCCGAGGAGATCGTTGATCCGAACCGCCGAATTATTGATCCGCATCATCACTTCTTCGTGGCTGGCGGCGATTTCCCTTTCTACGATCTAGATTCCCTGTGGGGCGACACCGAGACGCACAACGTCGAGCAAACGGTATTTTTACAATGCTGGGAAGGCTACCGAACAGACGGGCCGGAGGAGATGATGCCGGTCGGTGAAACCGAGTGGGTCGATAGCATCGCGAAATTAGCAGCAAAACGTCCCGCTATGGCTCAAATTGGCGCAATTATGGGTACGGCAGAACTGCGACTCGGCGCGGAGGTTCGCGCAGTCCTGGAAGCGCATGTTGCGGCCAGCCCGCTGTTCCGAGGCATTCGCTTGGGGGCGGCTTGGGACGCGGATGAGAACATTATGTCCATGCCTGGGGTTGACGACGGCAACTTGTATGAGGACGCCGCATTCCGTGAAGGGTTTGCAGTTCTAGCAGATATGGGGCTCTGTTTTGATGCGTATCAATACCACCCGCAGACGAAAGGTTTGACGGCATTGGCGCGTGCATTTCCGAGCGTGAACATCGTCAACGACCATCTTGGTACGCCGTTAGGCGTTGGACCTTACGCGGGAAAAAGGGAAGCCGTGTTTGCCGAGTGGGCGCAAGATCTGGCCGAACTCGCGAGCTGCCCGAATGTGTCGATCAAACTCGGCGGACTGGCGATGCCATGGAATGGATTCGGTTTCGATGACGATCCCAAGCCTCCCACCTCGGACGAGGTCGTGGAACAACAAGCGCGCTACTATGAGCATGCGATTAAAGTATTCGGCGCGGACCGGTGTATGTTTGAGAGTAATTTTCCCGTCGATAAATGCGCGTTGTCCTACACCGTATTGTGGAACGCGTTTAAAAAGATAGCGGCGAATTACTCGGAGCCGGAACAAGATGCGATGTTCCGCGGCACGGCGACCGGCTTTTATAAAATTGAGCCGCTTAAGTAGGGTTCTATCGGTTACAAGCGCTTAACGGATGCTGCGTGATTAAGCGCTTCTTTCGATAGTATCTATTCAGCGCATTAAAACGGGTAACGGCGGGACTAGGGGTCTAATCCCGCCGTTTTCAATTGCGGCAGCGCAGTTCTAAGTCACGCTCTCAAGCGAAGTGTTCGCTTAGCGCTGCGCCGACATAGTCCGGATCGGAGCGTCGGGTGTAGTTGTCCGACTGATCTTTCCACACAACTTTTCCGTTCTCGCCAACTAACAAGCTCGTTGGCACAGGCAGCCCGGGGCGCCCAGGCATTCTAAAGTTGTTGAGATTCTGATTGCGAAAACCAAACTGATCGATAATCTCTAGTTTCGGATCCGACAACATGGTCGCTTTTAATCCGCTCATGGCGCGGCTCATTCGCGCCTCAGACGGTTTGTCAGTTGAGATAGTTAGGATCTGTACATTTGCCGCATCGAGACTGGGTCGTAATTCTTCCCATCGCCGTAACTCGGCGACACAGTAAGGTCACCAGTAGCCACGAAAGAACTTAATCAATATTCGTTTGCCGGCTAAATCCACGCTATCGAAGGCGTTACCATCGGCATCAATACCCGAGAACGCTGGTATCGAGTCGCCGACACCAACCATCTGGTCGCCAACTTTTTGCCCGCCCGTCATAAAGAGATATAACAGCGATAAGCCGACTCCGACGGCCCATCCCGCGTAGGAACTTGCGGCCCCTTGAAACAGAGCGAACGCGCCTAGTAGCGTGCCGATAACCAGCAGGGCGATAAAAGGGTAGGGCGTGGTTTTTGGAATATGGACTCGCCAGGCACGCGCGAACCACACCCCGGCCGTTCCACCAATGATTAGAAGCCCAATAAGTCCGAGATCAGTCATCGCGATTACCGCCTATTAGATAGATGAGTACCCTGCACACTAGTGGAAATGATCACGCGAGACAATGCCGAATGGAACCGAAATCAAGGCGCGAAAATGGTTTGTTCCAAGGCGACTAGAAATCGAGATACTAAAAACACCGGACCGGATTATTTCCGCTAGATCAGCGAACTTGATTCGACTACAACGCGACCTTCGCTAAACGTTAAGATGGCCGTTCCAAATTTCGAAATATTAAATCTAGCTGATATGACGGCACTTCAAACAATCGAAAAATATCTTGGTGGCGACTATCAAATTACGCCGTGCGAAACAGAAGCGGATTACTACGCCCTGTGGGCGGCGCGCAATATCGGGGACTTGCCACAGCAAGCCTGCGCGATTGCCGGCGCAATGCTCGCGGATCGCCTGCCGTGGGTTTTTACGGCAGGCTACCAAGCGACCTTACGCAGCGCATTCCCGATGCTGCCGCAAGGTGGTTGGGCCGCGTTCGCCGCAACGGAAGATACTGTCGATTCCGCCGCCCATCCCGGTACGACTTTAGCGTCAGCCAACGGTGCCTACAAGCTCAACGGAACCAAAGCTTGGGTGGCTCATTCGGCCGCTGTCGACCATCTCATCGTTACGGTTAACGATCCGACGGGAGACAAGTGCAAAGCGCGCGGACTTATCGTAGAACGAGATCGTGCAGGCGTTAGGTTAACGCATCGCGACAAGCCCGGGTTCCTCAGTGCAATGAGCCAAGGCTTCGCGAATTTCAATGATGTGCAGATCGCACCAAACGAAATATTCGAGTTCGAAGCGATCCGTCAATTCGGTCGCAGCGAAGCAAAATTCGTCACCTTAGCGGCCAGTGCATTTATGCTCGCGCGAACCGAGGAGGCCACAGAGCTACACGATCGGCTAATCAATACGGTGGCTGCGATCGGGAGCTTACTCGCGGAGCAACACACCTCACGGCAGGTCTACGCCAGCATCGATCGTGAATTTCAACGTTGCGTTGATATTTTTGAGCAGCAAGTCGCCGTAGATGGAATTCCAGACTACGCTGCTGATCGAAAAATGTTCCGCATGTACTCGGATCGGATCCAGCGGCGACGGGATTATGCGAAGCGTGATATTCAGCAGAAAGGTAAATAGGGGTTCGCAATCTAAAGTTCGGGCATTGCAATCCTTCAATGTTTGAATGTGAGGGCTGACTCCTTAACTCTAGCCAACGCCGCAGTTACGGCAGTCCTTGCGCGTAGACAATGTGCCTCGGTTCGACGAGGGAGGCAGGACGACGTAGCGCACAGCCGTATCGGAGAATGCTAACGTTCGATCTATGGTCAAATGTGAGGTATTAACCACGAGGAGCGAGTTACCGGCACTTGTAAAATCGAGAATGCTGCTTGTTGGAACCGCTACGTTGGAATCCACCCGAGGTGAGGCGCGCCGGTGCGCACCGGCGGACGCATAGCGAGATCCCCGTCCGCCATCGATCTAGTTCCGAGAGGGCAACCATAAAATGTCGTTCGATACACTTGAAGTCGCCGGGCCCGTTGCTACATGCAGGCTTGCGATGACTCGGCGCTCGTCATCGGACCGTAGTAGAAAGAAGCGACCGCGTTGGTAGGATGCGACTAGCAACGCAGGGTTAAGTTGCCGCAATATTGCCGCAAGCGATGCAGTTCAGCGGAACGCGATGTGGATCTTACCTGAGAAGTCGGCGACTTGGCCGCCGCCGGGCCGACAGACATAATTTATCGAGTCGCGAAAGCCTCTTGGCAGCTTCGATGCGTGGAGGGGAGCAACAGGTGCTCTTCCGAAATCAAGGCGTTCCGGGGACATCGCGTGGATAAGTTCGTCACTGTCGATGGACGGCCTCCACCGCATTGGTGGTATAAATGATCTTCCTGATCGGCTCTGGATATTTAAAGTAAGCGGTAAATGGATCCATTTCTGTCGCCAGGATTTGATCACCAGCGGATAAATATCACCCCATTGTTCGTCTAGCTTATCGAGAGCTGCTTCGGCGTCTTCTTTGATTTTGCAATGCCCCGCGTCCATCCAGACAATAGGATAAACCCGCTCCAGTGGCCTTTGCTGCCATTCTTCGAGTGCCGGCAAAAGTTGATCCGTAATCGCCGTCAGCGGGCCTGTCGAGGTCTCAATGCCATAACAGATCCTGAATATGATATTGGATATCGCGATAGCTCATGCCGTGGCTAAAAACGGAAATAATTTTACGATCGATTTCTGGCGTTAGCTGAGTCTGATGCTTTTTGATCAGCTGCGGCTCGAAGCGGCCTGCCCGATCTCTCGGCGCATTCAATTCGAAACTGCCTGAGCCCGTTTTAATTATTTTTGAACCCGATCCGTTCTTTCAGTTCGGCTCGTCATCATCTGCCAGGTGATGGTCCAGTTCAGCGGTGATGGCGCTTCTGTTAACTGCTTGACCAACGGCATTAGAACACCGTCTTTACCGGTTAAATCCTTCCCTGCTTGTAGGTCTTCTAGCGCTTTATCGAAGTCAAATGTGTGGGACATGAGTCACTCCATAATAGTTATCGGTAATTATTAATGAAATGACACAGAATTATGAACACTACCAATTCACCTAACCGACCCGTCGAGAAAAATGCTGACTAGTAACGCTTCATCACCCGAGCCGCGAACTCGCTAAGATTTTCACGGCTGGTGTTGGTAGGCGGCAGTATCGTCAGCTCCGTCATTCCCGCGCGTTCTGCTGCCCGAATGCGCTCAATGATTTCGCTTGCGCTGCCAACCAGCGACGTCCCTTCGATCGCCGCAGGTGTAACAAATTGTCGCTCTGCTTCAACTAGGTAGGTGCTATGTCCCTCGTGCAATTGTAGGTAACGCCTGTCGGCAGGGGTCTCCATGTTCTCGACGTAAGCGCAATACTGTTCCCAGTTATCGCGAAACCCCTCTGGGATGACTTCTTCTCGTCCGGTTTGGGCATAAACTTCATAAACGAAATGCAAAGCAGTCGTCACCCAGGCCCCGCAGGCATCAACGACCCGCTTGGACGCCAGCGTTTCCCCGGCTCTTAAGACGACTACTGAGCTCACTGCGGCGAGATGGAAAGGATCGGGAAGCCGTCGACCCGCGCGCTCCGCACCTGCTTTGACCAATTTAGAATGATCTTGAAGTACCGTCGGATCCTCATACAACAAGGTGGTCAACCCATCGCCGTACTCCCCGGTGACGGCTAAAGCCCGCGGCCCATTGGCTGCGATGTAGATTGGTATTTCCGGCATTAACTCGCGAAATCCCTGGTCGGGGTGTAAGAAACGGATGGGTCGGGTGACGCCATCGAGCGTGTAGTCGACTTCTTCGCCGCGTAACAGCGCGCGCACGACACGCAAATATTCACGGAAGGCGTCAATCTTTTGCGGCTGCATGCCCATCACGCGCATCGCCGTATGTCCGGTGCCTAACCCCAGGAAGACCCGACCCGGAGCCAACTGGTTAATCGTGGCTATTGAATGTGCGGTGACGGGTGCTATTCGCGTGCGCGGGATGGATACACCGGTCCCGATCTTAATGCGCGAAGTATGTTCGGCCGCGAGCGCCAGCGTTGCGTAGCAGTCCGACCATATCATCTGAGAGTCGGGAACCCATGCCCGATCGTAGCCAAGCGCTTCGGCGTCGGCGATCAGTCGCCAATCGCCAATCCGAGTGGGGAAAATAATTCCGAATTCCATCGTGCGACTCCTATGACTCGCGACCAGAGCGAGTCACGTTGAATGTTTAAACGCGATAAAAACGAGCTCAATGCAGCAGTGTGACACCGTTCTACAGAACCTCGCCAGCACCGTGTCTTGATGCTAGGCGCAGTGCTTAGTACAGATTGAGTTGAGCTTAAGGGAGACGAGCATAAGGATAAAAATATTATGAAATTTAGTGTGCGGCCTATTTTGAATTCCACCGTCACTTTGGTACTGCCAGACGACAATATTCAACATTGTATTAACTCAATTGCCATTTCAAAGAGATCGCGGCGGCGCTAGTGCAAGTCTAAGCTTGCACGGCGAGGTAACTTGTTAGCCAATCTGTTCTTTCTTGCCGTCCGCGTGAACGGCAAAGCGACCCGCCTCGCGTTCGTGGACGGGTGCGGAGTCTTGCCATGGCCAACCGCCAAATCCCGTGCGATGATAATCGCTGAACGCTTGTTCGAGCTCAGCGCGTGTGTTCATCACAAACGGTCCGTAATGTGCGACCGGTTCGTTAATCGGCCGACCTTCTAATAGCAATAGGCGCGCCGCTTTTCTAACGGCGCTAACGCGAGTCTGGGCATCCGCTTTGAGCGCGATCATGTGGTCAACTGGAACGATCGTATCGGCAACCTCGAGCTCGTCTCCCTCATAGAAATACACCGTCCGATTCGCTTCACGAATAGTTGCGGGCAAGGTCCAGGTCGCTCCAGCGTCGATATCGATGGTCCAAATATTGACGTGCGCTTCGTCCTTCGCGGCCCACGAATTGGGCGGCGTTTGCGCACCGCGGCGATCAAGATAGCTCCCCGTGATCACGCGCACGGACGTGTTCCGTCCCTGGTCGTCCGTTTGTATGGCGGTATGAATTGAATCGCGCCATAGCATCGTGAAATGCGGCTCGACCATCTTGTCGGCGGCCGGCAGGTTTAACCACACTTGAAACAATTCTAGCGGGTTGGTTTGCTGCTCATGAATCAGCGGAAACATCTCGGCATGGACGATGCCTTTGCCAGCCGTTAACCATTGCACATCGCCTGGCCCAAAGCGCGCCGTTGCACCTAATGAGTCGGCGTGATCAACGTATCCTTGGTTCACGATAGTTACAGTCTCGAAACCACGGTGGGGATGTTGCGGGAAGCCGGGAACGGTATCGCCGTGATACATGCGCCAGCCGTTGCTGGGGTCGAAATCTTGACCGATTTGGCGGCCGGCCAGAGAGGCGGCCGGTCCGAGCTTGATATTGCCGGCCGGGTAAGGATCGTTGTGGTAGGCGCAAAACAGAAACGGGTCGCGCGTTTGCCACGGGAAAGATAACGCCGTTACTGATTCGATAATATTGTCGTCGTTACTTTTATTCATCATTTCACCTTAAACGCCTGTGTCGGAAAATGCGCGTCGAATCGAGTACTTGTTTCGCAGCCGGCTCGCATATTATCGGACTCATAAATCGGCGCCGGCAATATTCGTTAATATTTATCCGAAAGGATTCTAACGTGTCGTGACGAGCTACTAAGGAGCTTCGGCCAATCCGAGGTACTTGCGCACCATTCTAGAAGGTTCTCCTCAACCCTTCATTCGCCCCTTATTGATCATTGTGAATGTGGACTGAGCGGTTTAATCAGAACGACGGATAACTGAATTCAACCCGAAGGAACCAAGGCGGTTCGCATCGAAATTGAACAGAGACTGGGCGAGCGGATTAGCAATAAATGCCCTGGACGATTCAATTAGGATGGCGGTTAATTGGAATCAGCTGCTGGTGGACGGCCAGTTTCGCGCCGAGATCGAGTAGAAACTGGACCGGCGCAGCAGCCATACACCGCCGGGCAGGTCCAACAAATGACGGCGACAGGGTGTCACGTCAAAACAAGCCAGGCATCGTATTCGCATATCCGGATGGGCGTCGTGCAAAAATGAAGCTCGCACCATATTCGAAAAAAACCCGCCGAGACGGGTTTCTAAGTTGCTTGTCTCGGATAAGGCTACGCGGTTTTTCGACGTCGCTTCCATCCAATCAAAGCCATCGCAGAACCGAACAGCCATACGGCGGCAGGGAGGGGCACGGGGGCTGACAATTGGAAACCGGTTATCGCACCGTCAAGGCCATCAATTCGAATTCCAAGTACGCCACCACCTAGGTCGAACGGAACCAAGCCACTAAAGAGCGCGTAATCTTGACCTTCGCCACCTGGTAAGGAATAAGTTGGTCCGCCAAATCCACTATTCCAGAACCCGCCAATAGAAGCCGTGGCATGGGTGACCGTTCCAGACGAACCATCCGTCGCGTAAATGACCAGGTTGTAGACACTACTGGCCTGGAGGCCGGCGATTTCGAAGCCATCGCCAAATGACCCCGAATCTTGTAGAGCGTTCGTTGAATCGATGTCAAAAGCGGGGCCGAATTCGTCTCCTACCCATGTAACATTAATCCCAGTAGTGACACCGAATTCGTCCAATAGCCCGGCCGTATTCACGAAATGCGGTATTGAATTCCATACGGTCCCGCCGGCTGAGCTCAGGACACCATCGTCACCAACGTAGGTTTGGTTAACCGCGCCACCTTCGATGTCCCCGTTAACGGTGGTTCCAAACGCTGTCTGCCAACAAAACGTTCCAATGGTGAGCGCTAACACTCCCAAAAGTTTACTGAATCGCATTACCAATTCCCTTTCGCTATTAAAAATTGTTTCGTTGCGATATGCGTGGCACATTTCGTGCCACGGAGCGACATGCTGCCCAAACAATGACTTAGTGAAAAACAGACACCGCAACTGTAAAGAACCTAAGAATATACCGGGTATCTTAACCCTGACTTTGTAAAGAATGTTGACAATTTACGCCCGAAAGGCAGCAGAGCGGTCGACGCCCGGCCTAATTAGCCCAAGCAATAATGGGCTAAATGAGGTCAATCGCTAGGTTCCCCCGAGTTGCGCGACCACTCGCTTGCGTGGGGTCAACGGTCGGATAATTTAGTCAAGGGTAGATCCGTATTCGGTCGCGGAACGCATTCTTCATCTCCCTGACGCAGTAGTAGCTGCATCCCCGTCGCTGCAGTGTGTCGCCGCGAACGCTTGTGGCACTGGACTTGGGGAATGGATTGTCCTCCAGCGGTCATTGCGGACGAAACGGGTCGCCCGTGGCAAGTAGCATCTACAGCGCCATTAAAATTGCTAGTGGATCAAGTTAGACCCGCGTTCTTCTCCACTCGATTGCGTTCCATCGAGCTCATCTGGTCGTCCCAGCAATGTCCCATTAAAGTAATGGCTAAAGACGGTCGACTACGAGCTAAATAGCCACGCGCTCTAAACCAGCCGCCTCAATGTTGATTGAGTGCGCCAACGTTCTATAAACGTGCACCCAACTCAAGGATCGGCGCCAGCCTGAAATGAAAAATACTAACCGTAAATTGACAATCGAATTGGACTCTATTGGGGAAGCGGCCTTAGCAGCGGATGCCGACACAAACGTTATCTGGATGAACGCTGGCGCTGAACAACTGACGGGTTGGTCTGCAAGCGACGCCATCGGCCGATCCCTCAACGAAGTGATGATCGTCTTAGATACCCGCGGATCAGTGCCGATCGGCATTCCATCTGTTGACGATCTTAGGGCGGGACTGCGCGCCACGTTGCCCCAAAGAGTCTCGCTTGAGTCAAAGTGCGGCAACCTTCGGCAGATCAATTGGATGGTGACCCTGGCTCATGATGAAGATGATCCGCGGGCCGGCATCGGGATAGTGTTTTGCGATGTGACGGATGAATTGCTACGTCAAAAGACCATTAACGAAGAACGTATCCATCTCAATACCACCATCAAAGCTGCCAACATTGGGACCTGGTCTTGGAACCTATCAAACGGGAGAATAACGGCTAACGAGCGCTGGGCGGAGATGGCCGGTTATCGCCTCGATGAACTTGCACCGCTCTCGTTGGAGACATGGCGTTCGATCTTGCATCCGGATGACGAGCAGCCGACTATGGACGAAATAGCGAAACATTTCGCAGGAGAAACAGAATATTACGTCTGCGAATTCAGATTGCGGCACAAACTAGGGCATTGGGTTTGGGTGCGGCGGATTTCAAGGTAGTTGTCGCCTGAAGATTAAAATTACGCCGCCTTATTCATCTTGATTTCAGTCGCATCGTTTGCCGGGTTGAGATGTACATCACCAACCGGTTTCCAGTTTCTAATATCGC